>JBAUID010000001.1:0-7089 GCA_049680625.1 Burkholderiaceae bacterium
GCCAAGCGGCTCGAGTTGTCTGGACAAGTCGGCACGCACCACGTTGTAGGTGCGTTTGAGGTGATAGCCGACAAATTGCCGTAACGCCTGATCAACCAGTTTGGCAGGTGGTGTTGAAAGAGACCGATGCTGGAATTGGATAGATCGCACCATATCAACGAAATTTTGGGGGGCGTTTTTCCAGGAAGGCGGCGAGACCTTCTTTTGCATCCGGTGTTGTTTGCACAACGGCGGCACTCAACGCTTCAGCGTACAGGCCATCAGCCCGGGACATGTCTTCGAGCCGTCCGATGGTGTGAATCATGAAATAATTGGACATCGGCGCGTTGTCGGCTATATGCGCTGCCAGTTCCTTCGCTTTGGCCAATGCCTGCCCCTCGCCAACCGCATAATGATTTAACCCTAGGGCCAAACCTTCGTCGGCATCAATTTTTCGACCGGTGAGCATCATTTCGCGCATGCGACCTGCGCCGATGATACGTGCGACTCGAACCGACGCACCGCCGCCGACATAAATGCCGCGCCGTCCTTCAGGCAGTTGAAAGATAGTGGATGATTCGGCGATTCGAACATGGGTTGACGTTGCCAGCTCAAGACCGCCGCCCATCACTGCGCCGTACATCGCACAGAGAACCGGAATATTGCCAAACTCGATCCGGTCCATGACGGCATGCCAGTTGCGAGAGTGCATCAGGTTTTCTTCCGCGGTGCGATTTATATGCTCGCTTAGGTCAAGGCCCGCACAAAAGTGTCCGGCCGTTCCAGTCAGAATCGCAACTTTGACATAATCCGGTGGCGCACTGAAGAACTCATCAATTGCATTGAGCAGCGCATCACTCATCGCATTGCGTTTGTCCGGCCGGTTCATTGTCAGTACCGCAATACGGTCTTCAATTTCAATTTTCAGAACGGGTTCTAGCATGAATGCTTATTGTCCCATGAGATAGGCAATTTTCGGGCCGTGCTGTTGAGTTTGCCAGCGGGCTAACTTTTTACGATGAAGGAATTATAACATTTTAGTTATAATTTATAATTATATTGGAGCAAAGTAAAGGTTGCCCAATGGGTTGCCCAATGGGTTGCCCGATAGGATTCGCAAAAAACGATGATTTGCCGCGCTAACGAAATGCCGATTATTCATCTGAAGTGCGTCTTCAACCCAGATACTGACCACCGTTAACATGCCACACTTGCCCTGTTACGTGACTTGATTCAGCACTGGCAAGAAATTTCACAACGTTTGCGATTTCGCCGGGGGTTGCGATTTTGCCGATCGGGTTCATTGCGCCGGCGGCATACAGTTCATCATCGCTCATCGCGATCCGGGGTTGCGCGGTATCCGTCAGGCCCGGAGCAATGGCATTGACCCGAATCGCATATTGCGCTAACTCCTGGGCTGAGGCGCGGGTCAGACCAACAAGCCCCGCTTTGCTGGTGACGTAATGAGATGCGCGGGGGGATCCGCGATAGGCGGCCCCAGAGGTTAGGTTGATAATGCTGCCGCCGCGACCATGTGAAACCATTTGTTTCGCCGCTTCCTGAGTACTGACAAATGGTGCAATCAAATTAACGGCCAGCACTTCGGATAACATCGCCATCGATACATCGAGAAAGTCTTCTCGTGGAAATATCGCCGCATTGTTAACCAGAATATCTGTACCGCCGAGCTTGCTGGCCAGCGTGAAAAGCGTCTGCAACTGCTTTGGGTCGGATAAATCTGCGATGTGTTTCATATGCGGCGAATCACATGTGGTGTCCAGTTGGCCCAGTTCCTGAATCAACTTGTCGGCCAGCGATTCATCCAGGCAGTTGGCAAGAATGGTTGCGCCTGCACTGGCCAGTGCAAGCGCCACGGCTTTACCAATGCCTTGTTGTGCTCCGGTGACCACTGCAAGCCTGCCGCTAAGATTTGTAGAAGATGGCATCGATTCTGCCTTTCACCTGGTTAAGTTTGGTGGGCGAATACGGTCAGACTATCCCTTGCTTTTTCAGCTCGGCAATCTTCTCTGGGCTGATGCCGAATGACTGCAGGATCTCTTCGCTGTGCTCACCGGCATCAGGTGATGCGCAGACCAGCGTTGCCGGTGTTCGCGACAAGTGAACCGGTTGGCCGACCAATTGAACTTCGCCACGGGTGTGATGATCGACACTTTGGGCAATACCCAGGTGTTTCACCTGCGGGTCAGAGAAGACTTCATCAACCCCGTAGATTGGCCCGGCCGGCACGCCGTGTTCTTCGAGTTTTGCGAGCCAAAATGTGTTCGATTCTTTCTCAAATATTGGTCGAACGACTGCCCACACCTGAGGCCGATTCTCAAACCGTTTTTGCATGGTTGCAAAACGCGGATCCGCGGCCCAGTCCGGCTGTTCAAGGGCCGCACAAAGCCCGCGCCATTGACCGTCGCCACCGACACCGATATTGATATAGCCGTCGCTTGTCCGAACGACACCCATCGGGGTCGAGAACGGATGATCATTGCCAGCCTGTCCAGGTGCTTCACCGTCAACCAGGTAACGAGCTGCCTGAAAGTCCATTAGCGCAATCTGTGCTTCCAGCAGGGACGTATGAACCCATTGACCTTTGCCCGATTTGTCGCGTTCTGCGAGCGCAACCAGTATGCCGGTCGCTGCGTAGATGCCGGCGCTGGAGTCAGCAACTGCGGTACCGGCCCGCATCGGGCCCCGGCCGGGTTCTCCGGTGACTGACATTAACCCACCCATGCCCTGGGCGATCTGATCAAAACCAGCGCGGGTTGCATACGGCCCGTCTTGTCCAAAACCCGATATCGAGGCCAGAATGATTTTCGGGTTTATTTTGCTCAGCGCCTCATAGTCGATGCCGAGCCGGGTTTTGACGTCGGGACGAAAATTTTCCACCACGATATCGGCCGTTTTCACCATTTCGAGAAAAATGCCCAGCCCGTCTGGTTTTTTCAGGTTCAAAGTCAGTGAGCGCTTGTTGCGATGCAGATTAAGCATGTCGTAGCCATGGCGGGCACCACTCATGCTTTCGTTTGGATCAACCCCCGGCGGCGCCTCAACCTTGAGTACGTCTGCGCCGAAGTCCGCAAGAATTCGACAGCAGGTTGGCCCCGCTCGCACCCGGGTCAGATCAAGAACCCGTAAGTGGCTCAACGCAGTGGATTTTGTGGGAGTAGTCATCTACGTTTGTCCTTTTTTGCAGTGTTTAACTATCGGTTGTAAGCTCGCTGCCATTGCTGCCATCTTCAGAGATGAACCAGTCGCCAAGAACACTGGAAGTCACGAACACGGTGTCATCACGTTGTAACAGCAGATCCAGTGCATGCTCAAAATAATGCGCATTGCTTGGTACCCCGATGATATGAGGGTGTAGTGCCAGAGTCATCACCCGAGGCTGTCGGTTGGCCTCTTTTTCGAATACGGCCAGTGTTGCCCTGACCCGTTTCAGATATTCGTCACTTGATTGATTCTGCACTGCGTAAATTGGGACATCATTCAAGTCGAATGTATAGGGCAGACCAACCATGGGACCGTGCCGGGTTTTCATCCAGAAGGGCAGGTCATCAACCACCCAGTCGTGTAGAAATTCGACACCGTTTTCTTTCAGGATATCAACCGTATCGTCAGTTTCTCCCAAGCCTGGCCCCAGCCATGCCCGTGGACGCTGACCACTGACTTGTTCCAGCCGGTCCAGGCTTCGTGTGATGGTTTCGGCCTCATCATCCACTTGTTTCAGAGACTGTTGGAACCAGCCATGTCCCACTAATTCCCAGTTTGCCGCAATCACCGCCTGCATCAGGCTTGGGTAGACATCAGCAACCTGTGCGTTGATCAGCGCGGATGCGCGAATGTTACGGTCGGCCAGCATGGACATTATCCGGGGCATGCCACTGCGCAAACCGTATTCAACCCAACTGAAGTTAGGCACATCGGGTGGTTTTGCCTGTGCGCCGTGCGGGGCCGGAATAATGCCGCGGGGCATTGGGCGCTCGAATGGCCAGTATTCGATGTTCATGGCGATATGCACCATGATTGGCTTACCGTTGAGCGGGCTTAACGAACGGCGGTCACTGGATAGCGTAAACGGAACGCGGGGGTTGGATTCCATGAATATCCCGTAGAGTAATTAATTCAGAGTTATTAATTGAGAGTCAGTAATAAACTACCGGGTCGAACTAGCGCACGTGTAGACGGGCATCTTCAGCTTGCCAGTGTAAGCATACAGTTTCGCCGGGTGCTGGCGCGACAAAGTGAGTGCCGTCGGAAATCATACGGCAGACTGCCTCCTGGCCATCGGGCAGATTAAGCCTGTGAGATGTGGTTAAGCCAAGATAAACCGATTCGCGCCAGATAGCCGGCAACATACAACCCGCATGAAATTGTCCGGCGCCATCGGTTGCACTGGTTGCGTTGGCTACATTAGTCAGCCTGATGAGTTCAGAGCGTAACGAAACCGTGACCGACTGACCAACCTGCGGGTTAAGGTTTCGCTTAAGCACGTGTAGTTGGCCGTTTGCGGTGTCGACGATTACCGACTCGCCGTCAACCGCAGCTACTGTTCCGTCGAACAAATTATTTTCACCGACAAAGCTGGCGGTAAATCGGTGTATCGGGGATTCGTAAATTTGTTGGGCATTGCCGTGTTCAATCAGGTGTCCGTCGGCTACCAGCGCAATTCGGTCAGCAACAGTCATGGCTTCTTCCTGGTTATGCGTCACATGGACAAAGGTGATGCCTACTTTTTCCTGCAGGTGTTTCAGTTCCAGGCACATGTCTTTGCGAAGTTGTGCGTCCAGGGCCGCCAGGGGTTCATCAAGAAGCAAAATATCGCGATCCAGTACCAGTGAGCGCGCCAGTTGTACCCGTTGTTGCTGACCACCGGACAACTCATGGGGTTTTCGCTCTGCATAGCCGCTCAGGCCAACCATGTCGAGCATCGCGTGCGTCTTGTCGCGAATGTCGTTTTTGGACCGGCCGGCCAGTGATAATCCGTAGCCTACGTTTTTTTCGACGTTCATATGCGGAAACAGTGCATAACTCTGAAAGACCATCGATGTCGGCCGTTTGTCCGGTGGCAGGCCGGTAACTTCTTTACCATGTAGAAACACCTGCCCACTGGTTGGTCGGTGAAATCCGCCAATCGTTCGGAGCAGAGTGGTTTTGCCACCACCGCTCGGGCCCAGCAGGACAAAGTACTCACCCGCTTCGATGCTCAGACTGACCTTATCAAGCGCAACTACGGGGCCGTAGTGTTTAGATAGATCAACTATTTTAACTGCAGGCGATCGCACAGCGTCTGTTGCGGGTTTCATTTGACTGAAGTCATGGTTAACTGGTTGCCGGTTGCGCTTTAGCCATTGCTTCGCGAGACAGTTTCTCGCTATGCCACAAGGTAAACAAGATAATGCTGCCAATAATTGCGATGGCAATGAAACTGACAAAACTACTCATCGCGTAGGTCTGTTCAGACATTCCTTCGTTAAGCATTTGTGATACCAGGACTGTCGTGAAGGTATCAAACCCGCCTTTAAGCAGGCTGGTTCTCGTGTACTCGTTAAAACACAAGATGAGCGTAAACGCGCAGGCACTGAAAACCCCGGCCCGGATCTGGGGAAACTCGATGTCCCAGAATGCCCGCCAACCCGATGCACCACAAGCTCGCGCCGCTTCTGTCTGCTCGATGCGATAGCGCCCCATGGTAATCAGGATAACAATGAAGGCATACGGAATAGTGTAAATAATCAGTCCGATCAAAGCGGTCATGAAGCCTAGTTCGAACCAGCCATAGAACCAGTCGTGTCCAAGCCAGTCGCTTAGTGTTTCCAGGCTGTTGTTTAGATTCTTAAAGAACACAAGCAATGCAGAACCCAGGATGTCCGATGCGACAAATAATGGAGACAACATCAGAAAAACAATGCCGAGTTTCCTGGTTGTTGTTTTGTACAATTTTGCTGATAGCAGCGCCATCGGAATGGTAATGAGCGTGGTGCAAATAGCCAGTTTTGCTGTCCACCACAGCGCCCCCAGCATCAGATTGTCAGTGAAAATGACTTTGTACCAATCGAAGGTAAATACGTAACGACGGGCACCAAAACCGTATTCATTGAACGAGATGTACATCACGTAGAAAACCGGGCTAAGCAGCGTTATAACAACTAATAACAGGTATAACCAACTGAGTCGGTAACCCCAGACGCTGCTGAAATCATCACGTTGTGCCATCGTTAGCTTATCGGCTCAAGGATGTGGGTGAGGTTAAACAGGCGATGACCAACATACAATAAGAGTAGTAGCGTTCCCATCATAATGGCGCTCACCGCCATCGCTAACGGAAAGTCCAGCGCTGATATGGCCTGGGTTGCGATGAGACCGGCATTCACGGCTCCGGGGCCGCCCAGTATGTTGGGTAGCAGCGCGACACCAATGCCGTTAACGAAAATAAAAACGCTGCCTGCAAATATGCCGGGTGCAGCCAGTGGAAGAATAACATCGCGAAAAGTTCGGAATCGGCTGGCACCCAGATCTTCGCAAATTTCAAAAATGTATTTTGGGACAGCTTCCATGGCCAGAAACCCCGAGAAAACTATAAACGGCAGAAATGACAGGACTTCTCCGATAATGACACCCATTGGGGTGTAGAGAATAGCCGTAATGGGTTCAGTTATGACCCCCAGTTTCATCAACACGTAATTGACCAGGCCGTTTCGTTGTAATACTGGCCGTAACGCAAAGACGCGAATAATTTCGGAGACGACAAAAGGAAGGATAAAGAGAAGTACAACGCGATGCTGCGCAACCTGGGGGATTCGTCGCCGGACAAAAACGGCAATCGGAAACCCAAGTACCAGGCAGATGGCCACGGAAATCAGTGAATGCCCCATAGAGGCGAGGAAGTTCCACAGGCGAGCTGAGGTGAAGAAGTTATGGTAGGAAAACAAAGTGAAGCCGGGTTCCATCCAGAACTGAGTTCGCTCAAAGACGCTCCACACCACGGTCAGCGCCAGTGGAAGCGCAAAAAACGCGATCATAAAAACGATTGGTAAACGAAATGCCCAGCGCTGTAGGTTCTCGACGACTTGGCTCAAAAGTATTCCGGGGATAGAAGAT
>JBAUID010000002.1:0-61589 GCA_049680625.1 Burkholderiaceae bacterium
CTTTGCCAATCCACCAAAATCCGTGGCGAACCGCATCGGTGCCGACAACCTGCGCCAATTGATCTACACCGAGGCAGGCGGCAATATGCCGCAATGGTCGGTTAACGAACTGGCCCGGCAGATTGCCAGCGGCAAAGTTGAGGCGGCCATGATTGCCGGCGGTGAGTCACTGGCAACTCAGAAAGCGGCCCAACGCCTTGGCCGGACCCTGGACTGGAACGAAGACCCCGGCTCTACCCCGCAATCGTGGGGCATCAGCCGGCGAGGCTGGTCCGACCTTGAGGACAGGCACGGCATGCGCGGCGCAATATATGCTTACCCCTTGTTCGAAAACGCGATCCGCGGCCATCGAAATCTGAGCCTGGATGCCCATCAGCAGGCGATGGCCCGACTGCTGGCTGGTTTTGCCCAGGTTGCCGCCAACAACCCATTAGCCGATCGCCGGGCAGGATACGACGCAGCAACAATTGCCACCGTTTCTGATACTAATCCGATGATTGGTTTTCCGTATACCCGGCTGATGAATGCGAACGCGTTCATTGATCAAAGCGCCGCGGTCATTTTGACCAGTGTCGGCAAAGCGAAGGCCCTGGGAATCAACCCGGAGCAATTTGTTTATTTACACGGCTGTGCTGATGCCCACGATCACTGGTACATCACTGACCGACGCGATTTTTATTCGTCACCGGCAATGGCCCATGTTTTTCGCGAAACCTTTGCAATGGCCGGTAAAACTATTCACGATATGGACGCAATCGATATTTACAGCTGTTTTCCGTCAGCCGTTGAAGTGGCCTGTGACACACTGGGGCTGAGCGAAGACGATCCGCGTGGTCTGACCATTACCGGCGGCCTGCCCTATTTTGGCGGCCCGGGTAATAACTACGTGACCCATTCAATTGCTCAAATGATGCTGAACCTGCGCGCAAAGCGCGGCACGTTTGGCCTGGTCACCGCCAACGGCAACTACCTGACAAAACACTCCGCCGGCATTTACAGCACCGAACCCGTCGATCACCAAAACCTTCAGCAAAACGCCGTCAAGACCCAACAGGTGCAACAGGCACTGGACGCAACTGCCCATCCCGTCGTGACCGAGCTGGCCAGCGGCCCGGCGACGGTGGAAACCTGGACAGTAATTAACGACCGGCAGGGCCCACAATTTGCCATTGTTATTGGACGGCTCACGGACAACAGCCGTTTCATTGCCAATACGCCGTCTGACCCCGCTTTGCTGCAACAAATGCAGCAAAGCGACTACCTGGGATGCCCGGGTCAGGTTAGCAACGACGGTAAAACCAACCTGTTTAAGCCAAGCTAAACCGAACCAACCCAGTAAACCAGGTTATGCCGCCTGCGACTGGCTGCCGACGGATGCCAGGCCCATGCCTTGTCGGCGGGCGCGGCTAACCCCGGAAACAATAGCCCGTAAGGAAGCAGTGACAATATTCTCGTCCAGTCCGGCGCCATACAGGGTCGGGCCATCATTCACTTGTAATTCCAGGTAGGCAACCGCACGGGCGTCAGCACCCGAACCGATGGAATGTTCGTTGTAGCCCAGCACCCGAACCGTGCCATCCAACACCTGATTGATCCCAGAGACGAATGCGTCGATTGGTCCACTGCCAACCCCGGAAATTTCAACCTGCTCACCATCCAGATCAATCGTACCGGCAACGCTGACCTGCTTTGTGTCCGACGCCGTGTTGATAACGTAGTCGGGTGCCGTCGCATTCAGGCCGTATTCGGATTGAATCAAGTCCCACAGATCGGAGGCTGCGAATTCTTTCCCACTTTCATCCATTCCTTTTTGCACAACATGGCTGAATTCAATCTGCATGCGTCGCGGTAATTCAAGACCGTATTCGCTTTCGAGCAGATACGAAATACCGCCTTTGCCCGATTGACTGTTAACCCGGATAACGGCCTCATAAGAACGGCCGACATCTTTCGGATCAATTGGAAGATACGGCATATCCCAGATGTCGTCTTCACTGCGGGCATGAAATGCCTTCTTGATCGCATCCTGGTGAGAACCAGAAAAAGAGGTGTAAACCAGATCACCAACATAGGGGTGACGCGGATGAACCGGCAACTGATTGCAATGCTCAACCGTGCGCCGGATGGCATCAATATTGGCAAAATCCAGCCCAGGCGACACCCCCTGCGAATACATGTTCAACGCGATATTTACCACGTCAACATTACCCGTGCGTTCGCCGTTGCCAAACAAACAACCCTCTACACGGTCAGCGCCAGCCATAATCGCAAACTCGCCGGCGGCGGTTCCCGTGCCACGGTCGTTGTGCGGATGGACAGACAGGATAATAGCGTCGCGCCGGGCCAGATTGCGGTGCATCCACTCCATCATGTCAGCAAAAATATTCGGGGTTGAATGTTCAACCGTTGACGGCAGATTGATAATGCATTTTTTTGCCGCGGTGGGCTGCCAGACATCGGTTACCGCATCCACGACCCGCTTGGAAAATTCAAGCTCAGTGCCAGAGAACATCTCGGGGGAATATTCAAACACCCAGTTGGTTTCCGGTTGTTTTTTGGCCAGTTCGCCAACCATGCGTGCATGGGTTGTTGCCAGTTCAACAATGCCGTCTTCATCGGTGCCCAGCACAACCCGGCGCATTACCGGCGCCGTTGCGTTATACAAGTGCATGATAACGTTGCGCGCACCAATCACTGACTCAAACGTGCGTTCAATCAGGTGGTCCCTGGCCTGGGTCAGTACCTGAATGTGTACATCAGCAGGAATCAAATCCTCTTCGATCAGTTTGCGAACAAAGTCAAAGTCAGTCTGAGAGGCTGACGGAAACCCGACTTCTATTTCTTTGAACCCAATATCAACCAGGGCCTGGAACATCAGCAGTTTGCGCGCCGGATCCATCGGCTCGATCAGTGCCTGATTACCATCACGCAGATCAACACTGGCCCAGATTGGCGCCTTGGTAATGACGGCATCGGGCCAGGTACGGTCGGTCAAACCGACGGGCTTAAAGGCACGGTATTTTTTAGCGGGATCTTGCAACATGTCAGTGCTTCCTGGGTTGGCAGTTAATAAAAACCTGTGCGGCGTATAAAAAAATCTAAAAAAAAAAACGGCCCGCTGCAGTTGCATTCGGGCCGTTTCTAAAGACTGGAGTGACGCGCGCTACGGTCTTCGCCCTTGAAAGCGAATAAGTAGTAGTAGCGTGTTTGGTGCGAGTGCGTTCCGATCCATGACTGAACCATATCACAGACACAGCGCGCGGGAAACCCCCCGGAAGCCGAGCTTTTGGGCGGGTATTTTTCACACAGCATCGGTCAGTCGTCTTATAGTGGGGTTCATCTCAATTTCAAGTCATTAGCGCTATGGACAATTTAGACCGGCAGGTTCTGCAACAAGCCGTCTCCTGGCATGAAGAAGGCCGGGCCGTCTGGCTGGTCACGGTGGTTGAAACCTGGGGCTCTGCCCCCCGCCCGCCCGGTGCCCTGCTGGCCATGCGCGACGACGGAGTGGTGGTTGGCTCGGTTTCCGGCGGCTGTGTTGAGGACGACTTAATCGACCGTGTCCGCCACGGTGAACGAGTTGGCAAACCGTCAATCATCCGCTACGGGGTCAGCCGCGAAGAAGCCGCCCGCTTTGGCCTGCCGTGCGGCGGCACCTTGCGGCTGATTCAGGAGCCTCTGACCGATCCTGCCTGGGCTCGCCAGGTACTTGAGCAGACTGCCTCCCACCAGCTGGTCACCCGTACGCTGAACCTGGAAACCGGTGCGTCAGTGGTTGCCCAGGGTAGCCGCGGGGAGAGCTTCAGTTTTGACGGTCAGACGATGCGCTCGGTATTTGGGCCGCGCTGGCGGGTACTGGTCATTGGCGCCGGTCAGTTGTCACGCGTCTTTGCCATCATGGCCCAGGCTCTGGACTTCGAGGTAATTTGCTGCGACCCGCGTGAGGAATACCACTTAACCTGGGACGTACCCGACACCACGTTCTCTAAAGAGATGCCCGATGATTTAATCCAGGAACTAAAACTGGATGCCCATAGTGCTGTGGTTGCGGTCACCCACGATCCGAAGCTTGATGACCTGGCAATTATCGATGCCTTACAGTCCGAGGCTTTTTACGTCGGCGCCCTAGGGTCACGAGGCAACACCGCTCAGCGCAAAGAACGACTCGCGATGTTTGATGTCACGCCGGAACAAATTGAACGCCTGCACGGCCCGATCGGCCTCGATATTGGCAGCCGGACACCGGCGGAAATTGCGGTCTCAATTATTGCCGAGATGGTTGCCGTGCGTAACGGTGTACCGCTGACCCAGAAAAAGCCGGAACTGGCGCCAGCCGCCTAAGCAACGAACCAACCGAACCCGGTATAACCTGCCCGGGTCAGGGCCCTGCCAGGGTCAGGTTTTGGGCAGGGTGACCCCAGTCTGGCCCTGGTACTTGCCGCCGCGATCTTTATAACTGGTTTCGCAGACTTCATCAGACTCCAGAAACAGCATCTGGGCGCAGCCTTCGCCGGCGTAAATGCGAGCGGGCAACGGGGTTGTGTTAGAGAATTCGAGGGTTACATGGCCTTCCCACTCGGGTTCAAGCGGAGTCACGTTGACAATTACCCCGCAGCGCGCATACGTCGACTTGCCCAGGCAGATGGTTAGCACCGAACGTGGGATTCGGAAGTACTCAACCGTGCGGGCCAGGGCAAAAGAGTTGGGCGGAATAATGCAGACATCACCCTTCACATCGACAAAAGATCCGTCATCAAAGGCTTTCGGGTCAACAATGCTCGAGTTAATGTTGGTGAAGATTTTAAATTCGTTGGCGCAGCGCACGTCGTAACCGTAACTGGAGGTGCCGTAGGACACGATTCGCCGGCCGTCCACCGCACGAACCTGACCGGGTTCAAACGGTTCGATCATGCCGTGCGCGGCTGCCATTTCCCGGATCCACCGGTCTGCTTTAATACTCATCGTTCTGCCTGTGTACTCATTGGCGAATTCTAGCAGGCGGTTACAATACCGCTCATCTTAAGTGACCGCTCTCAGGAGAAACCATGCCCCAAACTGTGACCCAAGCCGCGGTCAGTATGACCGTCAACGGCAAGTCGGTGTCTGCCGACATCGATCCGCGCACTTTGCTTGTTCAGTTTATCCGCGACAACCTGTCCCTGACCGGCACCCATGTCGGCTGTGACACCGCGCAATGTGGGGCCTGTACGGTTCACCTGAACGGCCGGGCGGTTAAAGCCTGCTCGATGCTGGCACTACAAGCCAATGGCAGCGAGGTCACCACCATCGAAGGTCTGGCCACCGGGGACCAGCTGCACCCGATGCAACAAGCCTTCAAGACAACCCACGGCCTGCAGTGCGGATTCTGCACACCGGGCATGGTGATGTCGGCACTGCAAATTCTTGATGACAACCCAAAACCCAGCGAGCAGGAAATTCGCGAAGCGCTTGAGGGCAACATCTGCCGCTGTACCGGCTACGAAAATATTGTTAAAGCGGTGCAGTTAGTTGCATCCGAATCCGGAAACTGAGCGAGACACTTATGTACGAATTCAATTACGAACACCCCGGGTCAGCGGATGCCGCAGTCAAACTGGCCACCGAAGACAGTCGTTACCTTGCCGGCGGCCAAAGCCTGATTCAGTCAATGAAACTGCGCCTGGCTTCTGCTGAGAACCTGATTGATTTATCAGCGATTGACAGCCTGTCGGGTATTACGGTTAGTGCTGATGGTGTGCGTATCGGCGCGATGACAACCCACAACGCGGTTGCGCGTTCTGCGGATGTCATCAAATCAATACCCGCGCTTGCGCAACTTGCCTCGGGCATTGGTGACCAAATGGTTCGCAACATGGGCACACTCGGTGGTTCAATCGCCAACTCCGACCCGGCCGCTTGTTACCCGGCTGCGGCTTTGGCACTGGCAGCAACCATTCATACTCACAAACGAGATTTGCCGGCTGACGGATTTTTCACCGGCTTGTTTGAAACCTCTCTGGATGCTGGCGAATTAATTACCGCGGTAACGTTTGCAATTCCAAAACGGGCGGCGTACGTTAAATTCAAACAACCCGCCTCGCGATTTGCCCTGGTTGGGGTGATGGTTGCCGAACATGCTGATGGGGTTCGGGTAGCGGCCACCGGGGCCAGCGATCACGCATTCCGAATCACCGATTTTGAGCAAGCCCTGAATGGCAATTTTGCAGTTTCTGCCCTTTCCGGCAAAGAAATCAGCGCTGACGGCCTTAATTCAGATATCCACGGCTCTGCGCAATACCGGGCCGCAATGGTTGGTGTGATGGCGCGTCGTGCGGTAGCTGCAGCCGGAGGGAAGGCTTGACCGCAATCCCGGCAGATGTCGACCAGACTATCTCGCTGCTCGCCCGTCACGATTATCTTGCCGGCCGGGCGCTGGCCACCCCGGTGTTTCTGGCGCTCGCCCTGCAGCGCCCGCTGCTGCTCGAAGGCGAAGCCGGCGTGGGCAAGACAGAATTGGCCAAAGTACTTGCCACGGCTTTTAACGCGCCGTTAATTCGACTGCAGTGTTACGAGGGCCTGGATATTTCGCAGGCGGCCTACGAATGGAATGTTGCCCGCCAGATGCTTGAAATTCGGCTGGCTGAGGTTGCTGGTGCCGGACAGTCCTCGCCGACGTCTGCCGCAGATATCGCCCATGATTTGTACCGGCGCGAACTATTAATTGAACGCCCGCTGTTGTCAGCCCTGACCAGCAAACGACGTCCGGTACTGCTTATCGACGAGCTCGACCGCGCCGACGAACCATTCGAAGCCTTTTTGCTCGAACTGCTGTCCGAATACCAGATGACAATCCCTGAGCTTGGCCCGATTCGCGCGGAGCAACCACCGATTGTGCTGATTACCTCAAACCGCACCCGCGAAATTCACGACGCGCTCAAGCGGCGTTGTCTGTATACGTGGGTCGACTACCCTGATGCCGCCACCGAACTCGATATCGTGCGCCGCAAGGCACCCGGGGTCAGCGAGCAACTGGCTAAAGAAGTGGTTCGCTTTGTGCAATCCAGTCGCGCGGTCGACTTGTTCAAACCCCCTGGGGTTGCCGAAACAATCGACTGGGCCCAGGCCTTACAAGCCATGAACACCACTTCTCTGGACAGTGAGCGGATCGACGAAACACTCGGGGTTCTGCTCAAATACCAGGACGATATCGAGCGCGTTCGCCGTTCCGATATTAAAGCCATGATGGAAGGCCGGTTGCCGCCGCCGTGATGCCAGGGCCAGAGCAAACACCAGCAAGTAAAACCAACGACCCGACAGAAAGCAGGTCGCCGGCGCTTATTGGCGAAAACGTTGTTCACTTCGGGCGTTTCCTGCGCAACGCAGGTTTACCCGTCGGCCCGGATCGAATCACCAACGCGATGAAAGTCCTGGCCCTGGTCGGGGTTAAGAATCGAAACGACATGCATAGTGCGCTGGCCTCCGTCCTGGTGGACCGCCACGAAAACCAGCCGATCTTCGACGGCGCATTTGAAATGTTCTGGGACCGGGCTGGCGAATTCAAGCCAACCGTTGCCCAACTGGCGCAGGACGCGCAGGCGGATCAGAATCAGGCCGAACAAGTGACCCATGCCCGCCTGGCCCAGCAGTTCCAGGCCCCGGTTGGGCCGCAGGATGATGAGCAGGAACAAGCCGACGCGGCAGCAACATTCTCTGAGCGTGAACGCTTGCGCGAGCAAGATTTTGCCAGCATGACCCAGGAGGAATTCCGCCTGGCCAGTCGCCTGGTGCGCCAACTGAACCTACCGCTGCAAACCATCCAGACCCGCCGCTCACGCAATGCGGTTCGTGGCCATATCGATTTGCGCCGCACGGCCCAGCGCATGGTTCGGACCCCGGACACCTTGCGCCCTGCCTACCGACAGCGGATACGCCAGGATCCGCCAATCGTTGTGCTGCTGGATATATCCGGATCCATGGAACGTTATGCGCGCATGTTCCTGCACTTCACTCACGGGCTGGTGCGGCGCTATCAGCGGGTCGATGCTCTGGTCTTTGGCACGCGCTTAACAAACATCAGCCGTTGCCTGCGAGACCGCGATGTTGATGTGGCTTTGCGCAGCGCTTCGCGCCAGGTGCAAGACTGGCACGGCGGCACCCGGATAGGAACAAGCCTGAAAGACTTCAACCACTTGTGGGCCCGGCGCCTGCTGGGCGGCAATGCCACTTTGATCCTGGTGACCGATGGTCTGGACCGGGACGACGGCCCAACCCTCGCCCGCGAAGCCGGTCTGCTGCGCCGCTTTGCCCGCCAGATTATCTGGCTGAACCCACTTCTACGGTACGATGGCTTCGAACCGAAAGCAGCGGGGATCAAAACCTTATTACCGCTGACCGACCATTTTCTGCCCGTGCACAATGTCAACTCACTGGCAGACTTGGGTGAGCAACTTAAAAAACGACCCTGAAAGGAACAACTATGCAATTAACCGGCGAACGCGTGATACCGGCCAATATCGACAAAACCTGGACGGCGCTGAACAGCCCGGAAACCCTCAAGGCATGCATTAAGGGTTGCGAAACCCTGGAGCAGACCAGTGAAGACGAATTCACGGCAGCGCTCAAAATCCGCATCGGCCCTGTTAACGCCAAATTCAAGGCGAAACTGTTTCTCGAAAACGTTGTACCGCAAAAGTCTTACACCATTCGCTTCGAAGGCCAGGGTGGTATTGCCGGTTTTGGCAAAGGCTCAGCCGACGTTGTACTCGAAGCCCATGGCGACAACGCCACCTTGCTGAAGTACGAAGCCAATGCCAATGTCGGCGGCAAAATTGCGCAAGTGGGTTCACGGCTGGTGGATTCGGCAGCGGCCAAGATTTCAGAAGAGTTTTTCACCGAATTTGAAAAGCAACTGACCGAAAGCTAAAGCCGTTAGCTCGAGAAAAACTGCAAAAAAAAGCCCGCGCAATGCGGGCTTTTTTTCGCGTTGTAGTGCTGCCGAAGTCAGGCAGCAGCCACTGCGCGCTTAGCCATCACCTTGACCAGATTCGCCCGATACGCGGCATCGGCATGAATATCCGACAACAAGCCCGCTTCGTCCACCGAGCACCCGTCAATTGCAGCCTCACCCCAGTTGGCGGTCAGGGCTGCTTCCATAGCATTGTGCCGAAACACGCCGCTTGAACCTGCTCCGGTGACCCCAACCCGGGCCGTCCCACTGCTGTCTGCGCTGACAAAAACTCCTGCCATGGCATAACGGGATGCCGGATTCGGAAACTTGGCATACGCACATTTTGCCGGCGCGCTAAAGCTCACAGATACAATAATCTCGTCAGCGCCCAGCGCCGTTTCGAACAGTCCGGTAAAAAACTCGTCAGCCGAAACACTGCGCTTATTGGTGTTGATGGTCGCATTCAGTGCCATCATGGCCGCCGGGTAGTCAGCCGCCGGGTCGTTATTGGCAATCGAGCCGCCAATTGTGCCCATATGGCGAACATGGCTGTCACCAATCATGCCAGCCAGATTGCAGATGCCCGCACAAGTCGCCCGTAACTCGGACGACCCGGCAACATCAGCATGGGTGGTGGCTGCACCAATGGTGACTTGACCCCCTTTCACTGTAACGCCTTTTAAGTCGCCGATATGCCGTAGGTCGATCAGATCAGACGGTGATGCCAGGCGCATTTTCATTGTTGGCACCAGGGTTTGCCCGCCGGAGATCAGCTTGGCGTCGGTCGCGCCACTAAGCAATGAAGCCGCTTCCTGGAGTGAAGTTGGGCGATGGTATTTAGTCTCATACATAATATTTTCCCCTAAGCCTTTTTGTTTGCCTGGATGGCGGCCCACACTTTCTGCGGAGTCGCCGGCATGCTGAGGTTGTTAGTACCGATGGCATCAGTAATGGCGTTGATCACTGCACCCGGTGAACCAATCGCCCCAGCCTCGCCGCAGCCCTTGATACCCAGTGGGTTGTTCGGGCACGGCGTTGAATGATGCGAAATTTTAAAGCTGGGTACGTCATCAGCGCGCGGCATGCAGTAGTCCATAAACGAACCGCTGAGCAATTGCCCGCTCTTGTCGTAGACCACTTCTTCAAGCATCGCCTGCCCGATTCCCTGGACAAGCCCGCCGTGTACCTGGCCTTCAACAACCATCGGATTAATAATCGTGCCGAAGTCATCAGCCGCAACAAAGTTCACGATTTCGGTTTTACCTGTGTCCGGGTCGACCTCTACTTCGCAGATATACGTGCCGGCCGGGAAGGTAAAGTTAACCGGGTCGTAAAACGCCCCTTCTTTTAGACCCGGCTCCATGCCTTCCGGCATGTTGTGGGCCGTATAGGCAGCCAGGCAGACTTCATGCCAACCAAGTTTTTTGTCGGTACCGGCAACCTTGACCTCACCACCTTCAATAACGATGTCGCTTTCGTCGGCTTCAAGCAGATGGGCACCAATTTTCTTGGCCTTGGCTTCCACCTTATCCAGGGCCTTCACAATGGCTGACATACCAACCGCACCAGAGCGCGAACCGTAGGTACCCATACCAAACTGAACTTTGTCCGTATCGCCGTGAACGATCTGGATATTGTCGGTTGACACACCAAGGCGTTCAGCGACAACCTGGGCAAAAGTGGTTTCGTGACTTTGCCCGTGGCTGTGTGAGCCGGTTAACACTTCGATTGTGCCAACCGGGTTAACCCGTACTTCGGCAGACTCCCACAAACCAACTCCGGCACCCAGCGAGCCCACCGCGGCTGACGGCGCAATACCGCAGGCTTCGATGTAACACGCCATGCCAATACCGCGCAGCTTGCCGCGTTTGGCCGCTTCTGCTTTACGGCTGGCAATGCCGCCCCAGTCAGCGGTTTTCATGGCCGCATCAAGGTGGGCTTCAAAATCTCCAACGTCGTAAGCCATAATTACCGGCGTCTGGTGCGGAAAGGTGCGAATGAAATTGATCCGGCGTAACTCTGCCGCATCTACCCCAAGCTCGCGACCCGCCGTCTCCATCATACGTTCAACAACATAGGCCGCTTCGGGGCGGCCGGCACCGCGGTAGGCGTCAACCGGCGTCGTGTTGGTGTATATCGCCTGCACTTCACAATAAATGTTGGCAATGTCGTACTGTCCTGACAACAGCGTCGCGTACAAATACGTGGGCACCGAAGACGAAAACAACGACATGTACGCACCCAGATTAGCCTGCGTGCTGACCTTGAAGCCAACAATTTTGTTGTTCGCATCAAAACCCATCTTCGCCTTGGTGACATGGTCGCGACCATGGGCATCCGTCAGGAAGGCTTCACCACGCTCCGACGTCCACTTCACGGTTCCCCGGGTTTTCATCGAAGCCCACAGGCAGACGATTTCTTCCGGATAGACGTAAATCTTCGAGCCAAAGCCACCACCAACGTCCGGCGCGATCACGCGCAACTTATGCTCGGGGGCAACTTGATAAAAAGCCGACAACACCAGACGGGCCACGTGCGGGTTCTGACTGGTGGTGTACAAGGTGTAGTGATCTTCTGCCGCGTTATACGCTGACATCGCCGAACGGGGCTCCATCGCCACCGGTGACAAGCGGTTGTTGGTGATGTCCATTTCTACAACCCGGGCAGCACCAGCCAGGGCTGCGTCGGTAGCCGCACGATCACCAATTTCCCAGTCGTAAATCTCGTTGCCCGGAGCTTCCGGGTGAATCTGCGGCGCACCGGCAGCAACCGCATCGGCAATTGAGATAGCCGCTGGCAATTCTTTGTAATTTACAACTACGGCTTCAGCCGCGTTGCGCGCCTGGACCTGGGTCTCGGCAACCACCACGGCAACGGCATCACCAACGTAACGCACTGTTTCCGTAGCCAGTGCCGACCACGCCCCCATCTTCATCGGGGTCCCGTCTTTTGAGCTGACAGCCCAGCCACAAATCAGGTTGCCAATGCCGTCACCGGTGAGCTGCTTGCCATCCAGAATCTCAATGACTCCGGGCATCGCTTTCGCAGCCGACGTGTCGATACTGGTGATTTTTGCATGTGCATGCGGTGAGCGGACAAAAGCCGCATAAGTGACGCCAACATCTTTGACATCATCGGTATAACGTCCTGCGCCGGTAATGAACCGACGGTCTTCTTTGCGCAGTAGTCGCGCACCAATCCCTTGTTCAGCACCCATTCGTTGCCTCCTTTGAGTTAGCTGGCTTTGCCCATGGCACTGGCGCCATCGGCAATGCTGCGGACAATATTGTGATAACCCGTGCAACGGCAAATGTTGCCTTCCAGTTGCTCGCGAATAGTGGCTTCATCCAGGTTGTTACCCAGGCGGTTGACCATATCAACGGCACTCATAATCATGCCTGGGGTACAAAACCCGCACTGCAATCCATGGTTTTCGTGGAAGGCTTTTTGCATCGGATGTAACTCGTTACCCTCAGCCAGGCCTTCGATGGTGGTCACCGAACTGCCCGAGGCCTGGGCTGCGAGCATCGTGCAGCTTTTGACCGCTTTACCATCAACATGGACAACGCATGCGCCACACTGTGACGTATCACAGCCGACATGTGTGCCCGTGAGATTGCGTTGCTCGCGCAGATACTGAACCAGTAGCATGTTGTCCGGGACATCGGCAACGGTTGCCCTGCCATTCACCGTGATTTCCACTTTGGCCATTGTGTCTCCTCTTTCAAAGGGTTTTCATTTTTGATTCAAGTCGACCCGCGGTTGAGCACCACATCAGCCGACTGATCGGCGCAGTGTATCTCAGAATCAAATTCGACAGCGCAAGTCGGTTAACACAGGCCGCCGACAGGTTGCAGTGCACAATACCCCGTATCCGATCCACCTGCCCCTGGCCTATCCGCGGCAATAGCCGAAACAAGATGCTGACCCCCCCGCACGACACACTGCTGAGCCTGCGCCTGCGATTTCACGAGCGGGCCCGCCTGGGCCCGGGAAAAATTGCCTTGCTCGAGGCCGTTCGACTCACCCGTTCGATCAGTGCTGCAGCCACCAGTATGGACATGTCAGCCCGCCGTGCGTGGCTGTTGATCGACTCGCTCAACAATGCCTTTACTGAGCCGTTGGTTGCACTCACCGAACCCGCAACCCCGGGTGAGTCAGAAGCGTCTCTAACCGAATTTGGCGAATCAGTGATTGATGCCTACCGGACTGTCGAAGCGGATGCGGCACAGTCTGTACAACAGCGATTTGCCGGCATCATCAGGCAACTCAAGGCACCACCCGAAACGTCTTAGCGCACGGGCTGTTCCGACTATTCGCCGTGCCCCGACGCCCGGGCGAGCCCAAAAGCCCGCTCATCAATGGCACTGGATTTAGCCAGCGCAAAGATGTCGTCACCGCGGTCAACACCCAGCTCATTCATTGCCCGCCGGGTAATTAACGCGGCCAGGCGACCGTGGCCAACCAGTGAGATATCCAGGCGAACCAGTGGCCCCTGATTCAGGTGGCAGTGGGTAATTCGGCCGCGTAACAGCGTACGGTGGCTGATCTCCCGCGGACGCGACACGGCTATCGCCACATCGGTAGCCCGAACCAGGATCCGATGACGGTCACCAACCCGGCCAATTTTTCCGGGCAGGCTGATTCTTCCGGCCGGGTGATCCAACTCGGTAATGGCATCGCTCGGATCATAGCGACTGATGACCGCCTCAAGCACCGACACAACCGACAAGTCATCGTCTCCATAACCGATGGGAACCAGTAAATCCTGCGGCGCGCCCTGGGCTTGCACTTCGCCCGCCCGCATCAGCACAACGTCATCAGCCAGCCGGACCACTTCATCCAGCCCGTGGGACACATACACCAGCGGTATGCCCAGTTCACGCTTGACCCGATTCAGGTAAGGCATGATTTCCTGACGCCGCGGATAATCCAAAGAAGCCAGTGGCTCGTCGAGCAACAACAATTGTGGCCGCGCCAGCAATGCCCGGCCAATGGCCACACGCTGCTTCTCCCCGCCCGACAAGGTAGCGGGTCGACGGTCCAGCAGGTGTTCAATGCCCAGAAGCTCAACCATCGGCCCAAATTCATCTTGCCCGACACTGACTGCTTGTTTAGAAGCGACTTGACCGTAACGCAGATTCTGCGCCACCGACAAATGCGGAAACAGCAGGGCGTCCTGAAACACAACCCCAACCCGGCGACGATGCGGCGCCACCCAGATACGGCGGGCCACATCGACCAATACCTGTCCATTAACTTCAATGCGTCCATTATCAGGACGAATGAGGCCGGCAATCAGTGCCAACAGTGTCGATTTACCTGCCCCGGACGGCCCAAAAACGGCCACTGCGTCGGCGCTCGACTCAAAACACGTGCGCAGCACAAATGGTTCACGCTCCAGTTGCACATCGACGCGAAGCACGGGGTTTTTCGCCTGCGCTGAAACAGATCCGGTACTCGGTGGTCGAGGTGGCGTTGTCATTGTCGCTTGATCCGACTGGCCAGCCATTCAGACAAAGCCAGGGCCACGAGGGCCAGCACCACGGCGATCATGGTTAAGCGAAACGCTGCCTGCTCCCCGCCGGGAATCTGGATTAATGCGTAAATTGCCGCCGGCAACGTCTGGGTCTGGCCCGGAATGCTCGATACGAACGTAATTGTTGCCCCGAACTCCCCCAAAGAGCGGGCAAAGCCAAGCACGGCACCGGCCAAAATACCCGGCAAGGCCAGGGGCAGAGTCACGGTCCGCCAGACTCGCCATTGCGTCGAGCCCAGGGTTGCCGCAGCTTGTTCCAGCCGGATATCAATTGACTCGAGGGCCAGGCGAATAGCGCGAACCATCAGCGGAAAACCCATCACCGCGCTGGCCAGAACGGCTCCCAGCCAGTTAAACGCCAGCGTGATGCCAGTCCATTCGTATAACCACTGCCCGATGAAGCCGTTACGGCCAAAGGCAACCAGCAAGGCGTAACCAACAACCACCGGGGGCAGCACCAAAGGCAGGTGCACCAGACCGTCAACCAGCCATTTGGCCGAAAATTGCACACGGGCCAGCAGGTAAGCCACGGCAATACCCGCGGGCAGCGCCACCAGCGTCGCCACCACGGCAACCTGCAGGCTCAGCACTATGGCCTGCCACTCTTCACCCGTCATCGGGCCACCGGGGCGAAGCCAAATTGTTGAAATATTGCCTGGCCTGCCGGTGAGGCAAGGAAGGCGAGTAACGCAGTGGCCTGCGGGGTTGCGCCAGTGCGGGTTAATGCCGCGGGGTACCGAATCGGCGGATGCATCTGCCCCGGAATCAGGCCAAGTTGCACCACGGCCGGTGGCGACCCACCCGCCCGGGTTTCGCTGCCATTGGCATCTCGGTTACCCGCATCGCTGGCATACACATCAGTCGCATACACAATACCCAGCGGGCTTTCGCCACGGGCAACCAGGGCCAGCGCATGACGCACATTGCCAGCCGGCGCCAACTTGTCGGCCAGCGCTGCCCACAGGCCAAGTGATTCCAGTGCCGCGCGCGCGTAACGTCCGGCCGGCACATGGCGCCAGTCCGCGATTGCCAGCCGGCCGTCGGGGCTAAGCGCCTGCGCCAATGGCATGTTGACTCGTACCGGCAGTAAGTTTGCCGGCACAACAAAGCGGGACGACCGAATCAGCGCCAGCCGGTTGCCGGCAAGATCAACCCGCGTATCCGCCTGGATGAAGCCACCGCTCTGCAAATAGTCCATCCATTGGGCATCAGCCGCAATAATCAGGCTGGCCGGTGCACCGCTTGCGATCTGGCGAGCCAGCACCGATGTGGCCGCATACGAGGCAACCGCTTTATCCCCGGTCTGCTCGGTGAACTGCCGTATCGCTTCGTCGAGCGCATTTTTTGTGCTTGACGCAGCAAACACCACAATGGTTTGTACCCCGGCCAGCGCCGCTCCGGGCAGCAGCAGGGTTGCCAGGGCCAGACTCAGTAAGGCGGAACGGATAACGGAAAAGATAACCCGGTGACCATCAATTCGTACATCGTAGCGGCCACGGCAATGACGGCGGACAACGCCGCCACCCGAAAGACGCATTATTGATTCGCGAAGCGGCACAGCCTTGAATAAAGCTCAGGTGTTCTGAACAACTATCGACGGAAACTTCGACGACATGTCCTTGGATTGCTCGGCAATCTTAACCGCCAGTTTGCGCGCAACTTCTCGATAAATCTGGCTCAGATCACCGTCCGGATCAGCCACTACGGTGGGTTTGCCCGAATCGGTCTGCTCCCGGATGCGAATATCCAGCGGCAGGCCGCCCAGGTAGTCCACGTCGTATTCAGCGGCCATGCGCTCACCGCCGCCAGAGCCAAAAATATGTTCTTTGTGGCCGCAGTCAGAACAAATGTGAATCGCCATATTTTCGATAATGCCCAGAATCGGGATACCCACTTTTTCGAACATTTTTAAACCCTTGCGGGCATCGAGCAGGGCAATGTCTTGTGGGGTGGTCACAATCACGGCACCGGTTACCGGCACTTTTTGAGACAGGGTCAGATGAATATCACCAGTACCTGGGGGCATGTCGATCACCAGGTAGTCAAGGTCGCGCCAGTTGGTATCGCGCAGCAACTGTTCCAGGGCCTGGGTGACCATCGGGCCGCGCCACACCATTGGTGTATCAAGGTCAATCATGAAGCCAATGGACGACGCCTGTATCCCATGTCCCTCCATCGGCTCAAGGGTTTTGCCGTCTTGTGATTCCGGTCGCCCGGTAATACCGAGCATCGTTGGCTGGCTGGGGCCGTATATATCGGCATCAAGCATCCCAACCCGAGCACCCTCAGCGGCCAGGGCGAGTGCCAGGTTAACCGCCGTAGTACTTTTGCCCACACCACCTTTGCCCGACGCAACCGCAATGATGTTCTTCACATTGGCCATTGTTTTCACCCCGCGTTGAACCTGGTGAGCAACAATTTTCTGATACACGTTGGCACTGACGTTTTGTACTCCGGCCAACCCCCGGACCGCAGCGACCACGGCTTTACGAATCGGATCAATTTGCGATCTGGCCGGATACCCCAGCTCCACATCAACGGCCACCTCCCCGCCATCGACCCGGATATTGCGCGCCGATTTGCTGCTGACAAGGTCTTTGCCGGTATTAGGGTCAACAACACCGGTCAGGGCTTCTTTTACTTGATCAACTGAAATGCTCATGAATCTCTCGCTGGGTCGGAATATTGCGTCGCATCATATTACCCCGCACCCCGGATATAATGAAAAAGCCAGATTCGCCACGGTCAATAGGCCGATTCAGTCGGCCAATTCAGACCCACCGCATCTTTACCCTTCGCATCCTCGGATCATCCAATCTTCGAATGCTCCTTTCCTGCCCGGACCTCTCACCGCCATGACGCGTAAGCTTTTTGTCACTACCGCCCTGCCCTATGCCAATGCAGATTTTCACATCGGGCACATCATGGAGTACATCCAGGCCGATATCTGGGTGCGATTTCAGCGCCTGAATGGTGCCCAGGTCGCATTTGTCTGCGCCGATGATGCCCATGGCGCGGCAATTATGATTGCGGCTGAGAAAGCCGGCGTTTCACCGACCGAATTTGTTGCCGGCATCGCTGCCGGACGCAGCCGGCCACTCGAAGGCTTTGGCATTCAGTTCGACCACTGGCACAACACCGACAGCCCGGAGAACACCGAGTTGTCCCAGGATATATACCGGGCGCTGCGCGCAGCCGACCTGATCCGTACCCGCAGTGTTGAACAGTTTTACGATCCGGTGAAAGGCATGTTCCTCGCCGATCGGTTTATCAAAGGCGATTGTCCGCGCTGCAAAACTGCTGACCAGTACGGTGACTCGTGCGAGAACTGCGGCGCCGTGTATTCCCCCACTGAGCTGGGTAATCCGTATTCAGCCATCAGCGGTGCCAAGCCGGAACTGAAATCCAGCGAACATTTTTTCTTTGCCCTGTCTGACCAGCGCTGCGTCGACTACCTGCAGCAATGGACCACTGCCACCGACCGTCATGGTCAGCCGCGCCTGCAGCCCGAAGTGCTGGCCAAGGCCAGCGAGTGGCTTGCGATCAATGACGAAACCGGCAAAAGTGGGCTTGCCGACTGGGACATCTCACGTGATGCGCCCTACTTCGGTATCGAAATACCCGACGCACCGGGAAAATATTTTTACGTCTGGCTGGACGCGCCGATCGGCTACCTGGCGTCGCTGAAGGCCTGGTGTACCAAACAAGGGCTGGACTTCGACAGCTTTCTGGATGACCCCGATCTTGAGCAGATTCACTTTATCGGCAAAGACATCATCACATTCCATGTCTTGTTCTGGCCGGCCATGTTGCATTTTGCCGGTCGCAAAGTGCCCGACAATGTAAACGTCCACGGCTTTGTCACCGTTGGTGGCAGCAAAATGAGTAAAAGCCGGGGCACGGGTATTTCGCCGCTGCGTTATCTTGACATCGGTCTGAATCCCGACTGGCTGCGCTACTACCTGGCGGCCAAAATGAATGCCCGGGTTGAAGATGTTGATTTCACTGCCGAAGATTTCATTGCCCGGGTGAACAGCGATCTGGTTGGCAAACTGGTGAACATCGCCAGCCGTTGCTCTGGTTTCCTGGTGAAAAATTTTGACGGCGTCATCGGCGCACCGGATGAGCAGGCACGGGCAACATTCGCCAGTGCCTGGCCTGGCGTCGACTCGGTAGCCACCCGTTACGAGTTGCGCGAATTTTCCCGGGCTGCCCGAGAAGTCATGCAATACGCGGACGCGGTCAATCAGTACATCGACACCGAAAAGCCATGGGAAATTGCCAAAGACCCGGCCCGCTCTGCGCAACTGCAGCAGGTCTGCTCAACTGCGTTGTCTGCCTACGCCGACCTGGTCCGGTTGCTCGCCCCGGTCATTCCCCATACCAGCGAACAAGCCCTGGCCCAGCTGAACCTTGAATTTACCCAATGGTCAGAAATTGGCGCACCACTTGAACCTGGTCACCGGATCAATCCATACAAACACCTGATGAAACGCGTTGAAGTGAAACAAATCGATGCCTTGTTCGAATCGGACAAACTGCCACCCAGCCAGGTAGCGCCAGCAACACCCGCCGCCAGCCCTGAGCCGGACGCAGGCCCTATCAGTATCGATGACTTCACCAAAATAGACCTGCGGGTCGCGCGAATAACCCAGGCCGAAGCGGTAGAGGGATCTAAGAAACTACTCCGCCTGACTCTGGACATTGGAAACAACGAACAGCGCACGGTATTCTCCGGTATCAGCAGCATGTATCAACCCGCCGAGCTCACCGGTCGACTCACCGTGCTGGTGGCCAATCTGGCGCCGCGGAAAATGAAATTTGGCGTCTCTGAGGGAATGGTGCTTGCCGCCAGTGGCAACGGCAAAGAAATCTACTTACTCGAGCCCAATGCTGACGCCCAGCCAGGGATGAAAATCAGCTGAAACCACGGCAAGACGGCAAACCAATTCGCCGCCATGCCATCGGTTCAGTTGCCTCCCGGGCCATAATCACGCCGGATCGCGGTTTTGATCACCGTACCGGCAGTGTCGAAATGAACATCAAAGAAGTCCCTTTCTTCGATTTTGCCTTGGTGGGCATAAGTCCAGACCAGTTCTTTTAACCGCTCGAGATAAACCACGTCGGCAGGACGGCCCAATAAGCGGCGAACCGTCTCTTTAGACGTGCCGGCAACCACTTTTTTGAATTGTGCTTCGGTCAACACGTTGGTCATGGCCTGGAAGATTCCGGATTGGCTGATCGAAATCATGTAGGTGTTCAGCCCCACCGGGTACTCGTGAATCTGGGTACCGTCCGGCTCCTCCCAGATCGTCTCAGGCACGCCCATGTACTCCCGCACCTCGGCAACCGTCGAAACACCTGGTTTCAGCTCTTTTTGCGCCAGGTAGTCACATCCACCCAAAACGATCGCCGTGATCAGCACAAATGGGGTCAAAAATCTCATGTCATTTTCCAAATTCAGCAAAAGTTGTCCCGCATCATATAATTAGTGATCTCTTACCCTTCGCCTGCCAATGGTGCGCCATCCTATGTATGAATCTGACACCACGACTTTCCTGCGGGAATTGAAACAGAAAAACCCGGACATTGCCGTGGAGCAGCGCAAAGGCCGCGCCCTGTGGTGGGACAAGCCGCAGGACGCCGGAACCGCAGCAACCCAGAATGGCTCGCGGGTTCCTCAGTCTGCTTACGTTTATCAGACCAAGAACTAAACACCTGGCGCGGGCGTCATCGGTCGCTTTTCCCCGGCCTTGTCCAGGAATTCGAACGCCATTCGCGAACGCCATTCGAACCCCTTTCATACCTTAACGGGCGAGCAGCAATCCGAGATGACACAGCAGCCGGACACCACCGACCAGCCTGAACCGCAAACGGCGCCAGCCGCAGCAATTACCACCGATGGCGCAATCGCAGAGCAGATCGAGCTAAAAGTCTATGCAAAGCTTTATGGCGAGCCGGTCTTGCATTTGCCGCGTGATTTGTTCATACCGCCGCATGCAATGGAAGTGTTTCTCGAGGCTTTCGAAGGCCCACTCGATCTGCTTCTGTACATGATTCGCAAACAGAATTTTGACATTCTGGATATCCCGGTTGCCGAAGTCACCCATCAGTACCTGACTTACATCGAAGAAATTCGCAGCGGCAACCTTGAACTGGCTGCCGAGTATTTGCTAATGGCCGCCTTGCTGATCAATATCAAGTCGCGCATGCTGTTGCCGGTTCGCAATGAAGACACCGGCGAAGAAGTTGACGACCCTCGCGCGGAACTGGCACGCCGTCTGGTTGAGTACGAGAAAATTAAACTTGCGGCCATGGAGCTGAACGAGTTGCCGCGCCAGGGGCGAGACTTTGTTCGTGCCCAGGTTTTCGTCGAACAGTCCATGACCGAACGCCTGCCCGATGTCGACGCAATCGATTTACGGGCTGCATGGGCAGACATCCTGCGCCGGGCCAAGTTAACAAAACACCACCAACTGCCCCGCGAATCTTTGTCGGTGCGCGAACACATGTCCAAGGTGCTGCGGCGCCTCAAAGAAAGCCGTTATGCCGAATTCCACGAGTTGTTTGAAGTCGGTGAAGGCCTGCCGGTCGTCGTGGTCACTTTTCTGGCCCTGCTTGAACTGGCACGCGAGTCGCTGGTTGAAATCACCCAGGCAGAATCTTACGCACCGATTTACGTCCGGCTGTCCTTCCAACCCAGCTAAGGGTCTGGGGACAGCGATGTTGCCTGACCGATGTTGCGTGACTCATCCAGCGTAAAAGACGGGGTTGATCTGACCACCGCTAACACACTTGGCGTGCAAAGCCTCGCACGCGAAGCGTTTTTACTCGACCATGAAAACCAACTTCCCGACGCACTCGCATGGTTCAGACAGCACCCCGGCGCGTTTGTACTCGGCGGTGGCAGTAATGTCTTGCTGGTTGACAACAGCGCCCCCCCGGTGCTGCTCGTCCGGTTGCGCGGGCGCAATATCAGCCATCCGGCAACATCGCCGACCGATCCCGTACTGGTCAGCGCGGCCGCCGGCGAAAACTGGCACGAATTTGTTCAGTGGACTCTCGCGCAGCAACTCTACGGGCTTGAAAATCTGTCGCTGATACCCGGCCTGTGCGGCGCCGCCCCGGTACAAAATATCGGCGCCTACGGTGTCGAGATATCCAACCGGGTTCACCGCGTCCACGCCCGCAACCTTCGCGACGGCTCGAGCCACAACTTCTCAGCAGATGATTGCCAGTTTGGTTACCGCGACAGCGTGTTCAAGCGCCAGCCCGGGCAATGGCTGATTACCAGAATCGAGCTGGCGTTATCGCGCCAGCCTCAGGTGATTCTTGATTACGGGGATATCGGTGATGAACTGGCCGCGCACGCAATAAAACATCCAACGCCGGCTGATGTCGCACAAGCCGTGTGCCACATTCGACGTCGTAAACTGCCAGACCCAGCGGTGCTGGGCAACGCGGGAAGCTTTTTCAAAAACCCCGTCTTGTCAGCGGCTGAAACGGCTGTGTTGAAAGCCAGGTCAAAAGACTCGCTGGCCGGCATTGCACAATGGCCTGGCCCCAATGGCGTTGTAAAACTCGCCGCCGCTGCCCTTATCGAAGCCTGCGAACTTAAGGGCTATCGCAACGGGGACGCCGGGGTGCATGAGCACCATGCGCTTGTCCTGGTGAACCACGGTAGTGCCACCGGGCAGCAGATCGAAGCCCTTGCCAGCCACATTCAGGAACAGGTAAACACCCGGTTCGGTGTTTGGCTCGAACCGGAACCGGTTTTTATCCGCAGCGCCTGAAAACCCAGCGCGTATCGTCTGATACCTCAGGGGCGTAACGGTAACCATCAACCGCAAACTTTTTTAACGACTCGGCCCGGGTCAGGCGTTTCTCGATCGCATACCGGGCCATCTTTCCGCGACTGCGCTTGGCAACAAAACTGACAATGCCCCAGGGTTTGGCATGACCGGGGCGGGGTTCCTCAAAAACCGGCTGGACAATCCGCACCCCGGGGGCCAGTGCCGACTTAGTGACTGATTTAAAGTACTCATCAGACGCCAGATTTACCAGGGTCTGGTCTTTTGACGAGGCCAGCACCGCCGAAATATGTTCGGCAATCTGTTGACCCCAGAAACTGTACAAATTATTACCCCGGGCAGTCTTCAGCCGGGTACCCATCTCCAGCCGGTACGGTTGCATTAAGTCCAGGGGCCGCAAAATCCCGTATAGACCAGACAATATCCTGATGTGGTCTTGCGCCCAGTCCAGGCGCGCTGGGGTCAGTGTTTTTGCATTGAGTCCGTCGTAGACATCACCGTCAAACATCAGCACCGCCTGCTTGGCGTTCGAGGGCGCAAACGGGCGCTTCCAATCTTTAAAACGGCTGACATTGAGATCGGCCAGTTTCTCAGAAAGTGACATCAACTCTGAAAGCTTTGGCGGGCTGAAACGCTTTAATTGTTTTATCAACACTTCACTTTCGGACAGCAACTCGGGCTGAGTATATGTCTTAGTATGTGGTTCCGTGACCAGATCGAGTGTTTTAGCCGGTGAAAGAACAATAAGCATAGAACTGAGAAATCTGACTGAAAATGGCAAGAGGTGAATAATGCCACGATCCACCGCCAAGCCCGAAAACTTGGGTGAACCCAAATAAAACCATCGCGATAACACCGATGTCTGCCATATAGGCATCTTGCGCGTTAAGCGATTTGTACATTTTGCCTTTTGCCGAGCAAATCAGGCACGCATACATGTAACCGGTCGAACCGCCAGGAGAAACAGTGAAACCAAGTATTGCCAAACTAAGAATCGGTAAATCAACTCCCTGCTATGCAACTCTAGTTGATATAAACCACCCTCATGCCATGCGACGTCAGTTAAGCCGCTGGCTTGCCGGCGGCGCTGCTGCGATCACTCTGACGGTGGCATCTGGATGTGCAAGCCTGCCCCCGCCAAACCTTAAGCCACCGACACTGGGGTTTAAAAACTTTTCCGTGACCCAGATTGGTTTCGAAAATATCGGTTTTGCACTGACTCTCGACGCCAACAATCCCAATGCGGTTACTCTTCCCATCAGCAATCTGAACTTCGACCTGGCACTCCTTGGCAAACCATTTGCCAAGGGCACGGCGCAAGACAGTTCAATCCAGTTACCGGCAAACGCAAGCAGTGATGTCAAAGTTAACTTTGTTATTTCGACATCGAACCTGTTGCGAACCGTTGCAAACCTTCAGAATGCCGGCCTTGAAAACCTGAGCTACGCATTAAACGGTAGTGCCAACTGGGGCAATACACCGTTAAAACTGCCGTTTGAGCGCAAAGGCTCTCTTGATGTGTTGCGCCAGTTTCAAGAACTCATGATGCCGTTCACAAACCGCGCGAAGCCGCGTTAGTCGGGGCGAGTCCGACAAGCAATCTTTCAACGCAAAAGAAAAAACCCGCTTAAAAGCGGGCTTCTTCTTTAGGCTAGTCAATGCCCATAAGTACGTTGGTTCATTCACCTGATTCTAGATCACCTGTTTTCCGTTTCACGCATTGTTCGGTTCGGCCACGGGGGTAACAGCAACCGTCTCGAAGGACAAATCATCATCCTCGTCGTCGGCGGCTGATTCTTCGGCCACCGGGCTTGCCAAAGCAACTTCTTCTTCAGCGCTGGCAACAGCGGCGGCGGGGATTGCCTCGTTTCGGCGCGCAAGAACCGCACCTGATGCCATCTGTGAGGCGTCAATGCCAAATTCGGCAGACTCATTGCGAACCCAGGCTTCGAATTCAACGGCAGGTAACGGCTTGCCAACAAAATAACCCTGTGCCTGATCACAACCAAGCTCTTTGAGCGCATCAAGCTGCTCAAGTGTTTCAACACCTTCGGCCACTACTTCGACCCCGATTGCATGCCCCAGGTCAATAGCAGATTTCACCAGAATTCGACTGGCGTCGTCACTCACAAGACCACGAATATACTGACGATCAATCTTGATATATGACAACGGCAACGCACGCAACTGATCCAGCGACGCATAGCCAGAACCAAAGTCATCAATCGCAATTTTCACACCAAGCCGCCATAAAACATCCAGGTTCTGGCGAACCACCGGTGACGCATTCATGACAGCGGCTTCGGTTATTTCGAGCGTGAGTGAACTACCGCGCAGCTTATGGGCGCGCAGGCGCTCAACAACAAAAGTTGTGAACTCCGGGCTACCCAGATCACGCGGTGACAGATTTACACAAACAGCCAACGGAACGCCCTGGGCCATATAGGCAGCGGCAGTTTCGAGTGCGCCATCAATCATCCAGTTGGTTAACTGGGTAATAAAACCGGTCTTCTCAGCAAAGGGAACGAATTCGCCTGGATTCTGCGGCCCACGCTCTGGATGCTCCCAGCGCATCAAGGCTTCGGCCATCAGCACACCTTGTTTGCTGGCGTTCAGTGAAATCTTGGGCTGCATAGCGATATGCAATTCATCACGTTCCAGTGCCTGGCCCAATTCATTCAGCATGGCTACCTGATTCTGACGATCTCGTTCGAATGACGGATCGAAAACAGCAATACGTGATAATTCACTACCGGCACGCGACGCGGCAATGTCGGCAGAGTAAATCAAGCCACCCGGATCAACCGCATGTTCGGGGAAGACGGCAACGCCAACTTTTCCGCCCGGCAATACGGACTGACCTTCGTACTGAACCCGACGTGAAACAACCTCGGCAATCTTGTTCGCCACACCGTTGGCCTGAGGTTCGTCACATTCGGGCACGATAATGCCGAACTCGTATGTCGAGAGCCTGGCAACAAAACTATCCGCTGTACCGATGTCGACCTGACCGCCTTGTTGCTGAGTCCGCAGCGCGCGACGAATACGATCGGCAATTTCAGACAACATCGAATCACTGGCTTTGCGGCCCAGGGAGTCATTTACCTCACGCAGTCGGTCCACCGACACAATCAGCAAAGCCATCGTGCCGGACTTGGCGCGGGCCTTGGCTACCGTTTCAACCAGGTGATTTTCGAACAGTGGACGGGAAGGCAGACCTGTAACCGTGTCGCGGTATGCCCCCTGTAACAGTTTGGCTTCACGCTGCTTGAGGCTTTGCGCCAGCAAGTTAAACGACTCGGTAAAACGACCGAGTTCATCACGGCTGCGTACCTGGACAATTTCATCGTACTGACCGTTACTAAGCTGTCGGGTTGCGTGAGTAAGATCCGATATGCTGCGAGTCAACCGTGAGCCGAACAACAGGCCACAAGCCAGCGCGATGGCCAGGCCAATGGCTGCAATAATACCAACGTAATAGGTGAAGTCTTCTACCTTATAAGCAACCGGGCTGCTCGAAGGTACAATCGCCACATAAACATTTCCATCACGCGACTGGTGAAGCATTCTTAATCGCGCGCGCCGATCACCAACGGTGAAGTCTTTCGACGTTTGAACGCCAGCAGACGCCAGGGCCTCAATATTCGATTTCAAGTCATCGGTTAAAGCTGGGCTGACCAGCCCCCCCAACTCACGTACAACCCCACCGGTTGCAAACTTAACAAACGACAGTTGAGCACCAGTGTATTCAGTTAACTGGCGTGCAAGTAATTGGTTAATAGGTTGGGCAACTACCAGTACCTGGTTGGGCTTAACATCCTGCATCCGTACGGCAGCCACAATAGCAGCTTGTCCGCCATTGCTTACGACCCCCTCGGCACGCCCGATCGAAAAAGCACGCTGCATGATCTGGATTGAATCGGCTGATGTTGGCAACTGATTCGCCGGCCCGGCCTGCGACAAAATTTCGTTTGAGGTACTGGTTAACCAGGCCTGATTAACGCCGAGAGTCAGGGTCAGGCGTAACAACAACGCGTCACCACCGCCGGAGCGTAGCTGCGCAGAATTCGCCGGATCGTAGGCCGCCTCGAATAGTTTTCCGACCATCAACTCCCTTTCCCGCTCCCAGGCAGAAAGCAGTCGGGTTTCGATGGTGTTCATATCGTTGCGGTTGCCGCTATCTGCCAGATCATCTGAAAGACGGGATGCGAGATAGTAAACAGACCCTAACGCTGCGATGAGTAGCAAAGCAATGCCAAGAGCAAGTCGGGTTCTGAGATTAAATAGTCCGGTCATGTTGACGCCAATATGTCTTTCGAAGGAATAGGATTCTTAGTAATAGTCGCCTGACAGCGTCTGATCGCGAACAGATCACAGACGGACGGCTTACATATCCAATTCGGCGGCTCATTCGGCCGAGTGATTCGTTGCCAATCTTCAGTTGCTTTTGCCACGGGCAAAAAGAAAGGCGCCGAACGGCGCCTTTCTGAGCATTGGCGGTAAGTACAGCGATTGCTACTTACCTGTTTAATACCGATAGATTTATTGTCAAGCCTGGAAAGCTCTGCTTATCCGGATTTGAACTAATTCGCCTTCAACTCCAGACGGCGTGCATGCAGCACTGGTTCGGTATATCCGGACGGTTGTTCAACCCCTTTGAAAACCAGATCGCACGCGGCCTGGTAAGCAACCGAATTAAAAGCCGGCGCCATCGGCGTGTACGCAGAGTCTGCTTTGTTCTGGTCATCAACTACCGCCGACATACGCTGCATCACTTCAGTGACTTGTTCTTTGGTAGCAACACCGTGATGCAACCAGTTCGCAATATGCTGAGACGAAATTCGGCATGTCGCACGATCTTCCATCAGGCCAACGTCGTTGATATCGGGCACTTTAGAGCAACCAATACCCTGATCGACCCAGCGAACCACATAACCAAGAATGCCCTGGGCATTGTTTTCCAGCTCTGCAGTAATATCGGCATCAGACCATTTTTGCCCGGCCGGTGCTAGTGGAATGGTGAGGATGTCGTCCAGCGACGCCCGCCGCCCGCCCTTGGCAATTGCCGCCTGAACCGCAGGTACATCCACCTGGTGGTAATGGGTTGCATGCAGGGTTGCCGCGGTTGGGCTGGGCACCCAGGCGCAGTTGGCTCCGGCTTTCGGATGCCCGATTTTTTGCTCGAGCATGGCGTTCATCAAATCGGGCATTGCCCACATGCCTTTGCCGATCTGCGCCTTACCGGACAGCCCACAAGCCAGGCCGGTATCAACGTTCCAGTCTTCGTAGGCGGTAATCCACGGCTGCGATTTCATGTCAGCCTTGCGAATCATCGGGCCGGCCTGCATCGAGGTATGAATTTCATCACCGGTGCGATCCAGGAAGCCAGTGTTGATAAAGGCGACCCGCTTACTGGCGGCACGAATACATTCTTTCAGGTTAACAGTTGTGCGCCGCTCTTCGTCCATAATGCCAATTTTCACGGTATTTGCGGGCAGGCCCAGTACGGCTTCAACGGCATCAAATATTTCGCCGGTAAAAGCAACTTCAGCCGGGCCGTGCATCTTCGGCTTCACCACGTAAACTGACCCGGTTACCGAATTGCGGATGCCATCACTCTTATTAAGATCATGCCGGGCAATCAAAGCCGTACACATCGCATCCATCAGCCCTTCAAAAACCTCATTGCCCTCTTTGTCCAGAATCGCCGGTGAAGTCATCAGGTGACCCACGTTTCGAACCAGCATCATCGACCGGCCTTTAAGCGATTTCACCGACCCATCGGGTGCCGTGTATTGTCTGTCCGGATTCAAAACCCGATCAAAGCTCTTACCACCCTTGCTCACCGATTCGCGAAGGTTTCCCTGCATCAGGCCAAGCCAGTTGCGATAAGCCAGGGCCTTGTCCGGGCCATCAACCGCAGCGACCGAGTCTTCACAATCCATAATGGTAGTGACGGCGGCCTCCAGCATAACGTCGGCAACCCCGGCTTTGTCTTCACCCCCAATCTGGTGGGCGCGATCGATAACAAGTTCAATATGCAAGCTGTTATTGCTTAGCAGAATAGATGCCGGTGACGCGTCGTTCCCAGAGTGCCCTGCAAACTGCCCCGGTGTTTTCAGCCCTGCCGTTTTGCCATCATTGCCGGCAACCAGTTTGCCATCAACAACCGTGTAGCCGGTAACGTCTGCATGGCTCATGCCAGCCAGCGGGCAGTATTTATCCAGAAAGTCTTTGGCCCAGGCAATAACCCGTGCACCGCGCGCATTGTCGTATCCGCCTGCAGTTGGAGCGTCACCCATGGCATCAGTGCCATACAACGCGTCGTACAGACTACCCCAGCGGGCATTGGCCGCATTCAGCGCATAGCGCGCATTGGTAATCGGCACCACCAACTGCGGGCCGGGGATACTGGCAATTTCCGGGTCGACACCACTGGTTTCGATAGAGAAATCCGGGCCTTCGGGCACCAGGTATCCAATCTCGGTAAGAAAGGCTTTGTAGGCAACAGCGTCATGCGACTGGCCACGGCGTGCGGTATGCCAGTCATCAATTTTGCTTTGCATCGAATCACGAACCGCCAGAAGTTCGCGGTTCTTTGGGCTGAGGTCGTGAATCAATGCGGAAAAACCTTTCCAGAACTTGTCCGACGACACCCCCGACCCGGGAAGAGCTTCTTTTTCCAGCATGTCGAACAAACTGCTCTCGACCTGTAAACCAAATTTCTCAACACGACTCATTGCGGTCTCCTAAATAATCAAAATTCGAATTCGGGTTGCCTGTGATTGTTTGCAGGCCGGATTGCCGCTCAGGCTGGGCGAACAATTTCCAGCACTTCGGTTAACAAGGTGCCGGTGAAATTGGGTTCAGTATCAAGCACATCCAGCGGCGCACCGGCACGGTTAATCCAAAAACTGGTAAAGCCGAACCAGCGCGACCCGATTGCATCCCAGCAATTGGAAGAAACGAATAAAATCTCACTGGCATTGCAGTCAAAAGCCTTAGGTGCCAGCGAATAAATCGGATCGGTTGTCTTAAAGGTCTCTACCGTCTCAGATGACAAGACTTGATCGAACAAGCCGGTCATACCCGAGCTGCGAATCGACACCGCAATCATGTCAATGTTGCCGTTAGTGAGAATACCCAGCTTAAGCCCGGCGTTTTTCATCTCGCGCAGCGCCCCCAGGTTTTCCGGAAATGCAGACAGGCTGGAATACTGATTCATCAGCTGGCTGCTTTGTTCCGCCGTCATTCCAAGCCCAAGCCGGGCTGCGCTGAATTGCAGGGCGTCCCCGGTGATTTCCCAAAACGGCTTGTATTTGCCCGACATCGCCCGCAGCCAGGAATACTCAAGCTGCTTCTGGCGCCAGAGCTGGGACAACGCATCGCCTTTGCCCGGAAACAGCTGTTCACCAAGGCTGGCAACACTGTGCACATCAAACAAGGTGCCGTACGCATCGAAGACAACGGCTTTGAATGGACTCGACATTGCAAAACTCACTTTCGCTAGGATTGCCATTAGGCTATTGCAACTTTTTACTTAGGTAAAGTATGCTAAAAGCCAAAGACCTTAACTTTTTTTGCACAAATCATGGACCGATTCAAGCAAATCGAGACTTTCGCTTCGGTTGCCCAGCGTGGCACCTTATCGGCTGCGGCCCAGGCCGAAGGGGTGGCGCCGGCAGTCATCGGCCGTCGGATGGACGCGCTGGAGGCCCGACTGGGGGTCAAATTGTTTGTCCGCACCACCCGCCGGCTGACCCTGACGTTTGAAGGCTCAGCCTTTCTCGAAGACTGCCAGCGCATACTGAATGAATTTCACAATGCCGAGGCCTCAGTTTCGCTCGGTGGCATCAAAGCCAGTGGCCATGTCCGCCTGACCGCCCCGGCCGGCTTTGGGCGACGGCATGTCGCCCACCTGATACCCGAATTTCTGGCCGCCAACCCCGACGTATCCGTCTCATTGGAATTGTCCGATGGCTTGTCCGACATCGTGACCGACGGTTTCGATTTGGCTATTCGGCTCGGCACCCTGGACGACTCTAACCTGGTGAGTGTGCGCCTGGCCAATAACCGACGCCTGGTTGTCGCCAGCCCGGACTACCTCAAACAACATGGCACCCCGGCAGACCCGGCGCAGCTGGCCGGCCACAACTGCCTGACCTTTGGCAATTACGGTAACCAGGCGCGGGGTTGGCAATTTATTGTCGAAGGAAAAGTTCAGTCGGTGCGCACGGCCGGTTTGCTGCAGACCAATGACGGCAGCGTACTTCACCAATGGGCATTGGCCGGGGCTGGCCTGGCGTGGCGCTCAGAATGGGAAGTCGGCGCCGATATTGCCGCCGGTCGATTGCAAGTCATACTGCAGGAATTCGAAGCGCCTGATAGTGGCATTTACGCCGTGTTCCCGCAACGACGCCATTTACCCCTGAGGGTGCGCATGTTGATTGATCTGCTAAAAAACACCTATGGCAGTGCCACTTACTGGCAGTGATCCATCACCAGCGACAATTAACTGCTTACCACGAACAATGGAAACCCAATTATGAAACTGACAGACAAAGTAGCCGTGATCACCGGCGGTACAGGCGGTATTGGTCAGGCCATGGCACGCGCCTTTATTAGCGCCGGCGCCAAAGCTGTTGTGATTGCTGACCTCGACCCCGACAAAGTAAAAACAGTCGCCGCGCAGATCGGCTGCGACGGCATCGTCTGTGACGTTTGTGATGAAGCTCAGGTCAAGTCGTTGGTCGAGCAAAGCATTTCCCGCCATGGCCGGATTGATCTGATGTGCTCAAACGCCGGCGCCGCTGGCAGCGGCAGCGGTGTACTCACCGATGCAAGCAATGACGCCTGGAACGGCCTGTGGGATCTGCACGTGATGTCACATTTGTATGCGGCGCGCGCTGTATTGCCTTCGATGATTCAGCGCGGTGAGGGTTACCTGCTCAATACTGCGTCGGCCGCTGGCTTACTGGCAGCCATGGGTTCTGGTCCGTATACCGTCACCAAAGCGGCCGCTGTGAAAATGGCGGAATTTCTGGCAATCACCCACGGAGACGACGGTATTCGGGTGTCCGTCCTGTGCCCCCAGGGCGTTAATACCGCAATGGCCCCTAAGAGCCTGGGTGATGGTCAGACTGACGGCATTATCGAAGCTGACGAATTGGCCACCGTCGTTGTGCAGGCCCTGGACGACGAACGCTTTCACGTACTGCCACATCCCGAAGTGGAAGAATACGTTCGCCGCAAAGGTGACAACATCGATCGCTGGCTCAGTGGCATGCGACGATTAAGACGCCAGTCAGTTGGCGGATAGTTACCAACTCAAATGCTTAGCGACTCACCGGAGCGCACGATCGGCTAACATGAGTTGGCGGGCAACCATTAGAGGGAACAGGTACGCATGTTAGACATGTCCTCGAATACAAGTGTCGATCGCGCAACGCTAAAAGTCACACTGAATCTGCAGCGAAAGGCTGCGATCGCACGAGGCGGTGCGTTCGATCATGCCGGTCGAGTACGAGTCGAGCGCATGGCCAACTTCGACATGAGCCGGACAATCTTCGGTGGTCTTAAGGGGATTGCCCGCAGGTTCATGACCGAGAAGCTGGCAAAAGAACTGGTCTGGAACCCTGCTGCTGCGGCTGAAATTGAAGCCGTCTATGCCGAGAACCAGGCGGCTCATCCTGAGCCGCTGATCGATCAGCGGCTGATCGATTTCATGATCAACGAATGTGACTTCAGTATGGAGCACGCCGATGGCAGCTTCCTTGAGCACCTTGTATTCTGCCACCACTACGCCGCCCGCTTTTATCCTGAACACTCGCCGAACGTAGCCCTGCTCCATTCGATACTTGGCACCGCAACAAATACGTTCGCCATGGATGCGAGCAAAATTTCAAAGCTCAAGGCCTTGCTCACTGAGTTCGAAGCGATCCACGTCGAGGCCTTCCCCTCGATCCTGCGCCTGCTTTACAACAACGGCCTGCTTGAAGAGCTTGAACAAAACATGCATCGCCTTGGAGAGCTCAAAGAACTGCACTGCTATCGGGTGATCGACAATGAACCACTCGTGATCAATGCAGACAGCTTCTGGATCAATCTGAACTACCACTTGATGCACTTCGTCGACTTCATGCCCTGCGCAAACTGGTCAACACATCAGGCTGACCCGCTGCTTCAGATGTTCCAAAAACTATCTGATTTGCTGGACAGCGCCGGCCAACGTCAGGTTCAGGTTGAAGTGGCCTTCCCAGATGAAAAAGTTTCCCCCGTTGCTGAAACCCGCACGTTATTCGGCCGGATCACCGGCCTGTTACCTGCCTCGGTCACGCTCAGGCTTGCCCGTCAATCCATTCAGGATTATTCCAGGAAAGCCGGCCACGACCTGGCCTATCAACTCGTGTGGGAAAGCTGACTCGGTATTTTTGAATAACTGGGCAGCAGGATTAAAGCCGTAGCTGAAGCCCCTGAGAGCGCGGCAATGATGGTGTCGTGTAGAACTACAACCGGTTGAATCGAGTGGCGACTGTATTTTCCCCGGACGCCTCTACAGTCCACACATTCCCCTGGCATGTGTAGGGTGAGCTGTTATTGCCAGGCTCATTAACAGAAACAGGTGGGCCGTCTGACGTATGAGAAATAATCACCCCGTCGATTGTCACGATAGTGAGTTCAATGACTGTTGAACCCCTTTACTCGACCATATAGACATTGTCATCAGTACCCCATCGATACTTAAATTCACCGACTTGGGTAATCGTGGTGATGAACGCAGGTTCGCCGTCGACATCGTTTGACGCTGTAAATGTCAACTGCACATCCATGGTGCCAATCCCGTCCGGGGGCATTTGGGCTGTTGCCTGCCCCGAAACGACGAAGCCCGAATCTGTTAAATCCAGTTGCTCTTGAAAATGCACCATATCAAGAGCCCACTTACCGATCAAACAGGAATCCTGACCCGCCCCAATGGGATCGACTGGATCGATCGCAGACGTCAATGGCAGATTGACAAAAATTCTTTGACCCTGATTAACGATGTTGATAAGAGTACTGAACTTTTCATACCCGGACGCATTAACAATCACTCTGTAGGCGCCTGACATTAGAAAAACACTGGTTTGTCCATTCGCACCCGCTGCCCCGGTCGCGCTGTCAAAGCGAGAGTTGAAAACATTCACTGGCTCGATAGTGATTTGCGCATCACCCACTGGCAAATTAGAGCTTGCGCTGTACAGATTTAGTGCGATGCGCGGGTTTTCCAGGGTTTGCTCGAATGTGCCAGTCGTTGTCGACCCCAATCCCCGGTTTCGGAACTTGACCTCGGTGCTGCTCAGGATCAGTGGCCCGGTAAGGCCTTCTATCGGTAATCGAACTTCGGGTCCCGTTGCGATGCCTGGTACGCCGTTGAGCTCGTAGGGGAATGAAACGGTTTCAAATTCTCCGGTGGCGGATAAAACCTGAACATGGGTGGTGTTTACAAACGGATTGTCAATTGATTGAAGAACCTCCGCCTTCAGGCCGGCAGCCAGGTCTGCTGCCATTCTCAACGCCGCGGCAGCGTTAACAACCGGAATTGGGTTCGGTAGCAGCTCGGTCGCACCGTCATTACTCGGCTCGGTATGTCGCTCAGTAACAAATTCTGTGGCGCTCGAGAGCAATATTGCCTTGACGGTATGAGCCGAAAAATTCGGGTTGACGGAATAGATTAGCGAGGCAACCCCCGATACAACCGGCGCTGCCATCGACGTGCCGTAAAACGTGCCATAGCCGTTTTCACCCTCTATCGACTTAAAACCAGATGGCGCGGCTATCTCAACCGATTCACCGTAGTTTGAAGACTCTCTGAGCCTGCCGTCCTGTTCCATCGCTGCCACAAACAGCGAATTTGTCACAGGACGGAGCGTGCCAATTTCTGCGTACTGCAACGCCGGGCTGTGATAACGCCCATCGACTGCCGTTCCGTTTTCCCCACCAAAACCGTTTCCGGCGGAGTTAACAAATAGGTGATTTGGAAAACTCTCCATCAGTTTTCTGTAACCGCGAGTCCGGTCAAATGCTCGTTGTTCGCGTGCTGACGCGACAGATGAATCCGCCATATCGGTATCGTCTGCCGGCACATTCAACAGTCCCCAGGAGGAATTGATGACTTTTATGCTGCCTGATCCGGCCAGTCGCCTCAGCTCATCCTCGCCAGAATCGGCCGTGGCCATTTTCGATACCCAGTTAAGGCCACTCATCCCCTTGCCATTGTTGGTAATTGCTCCAATTACCCCGGCTACGGTTGAAGGGTGAGATTCATCCCCGGCCCCAGCTACCATCGTTAAGCCAAAGCGACCGATAAGGTCTTCATGATTGATGAAGAACTTTTTGTCTGGTTCGGAAACGCCGATCAGGATGTTGTCACTACCCGTGGTTATGTCCCAGGCCTGCTCAGCACCGATTCGTTCCAGGTGCCAGTTATCTCCACCATCAGTAAAGCTACTTCCATCATCGGGTGTAAGGTCGGCCTCTTCAACAAATTTATCACCCGTTACTATGCGATGCACTACGCTGACGACACCCGATTCCAATTTCATGTTCCCCAGTGCTGACTGATTATTCAGATCGGATTCATCGAACTGCAACAACAGACCATTAACCGAGTCAAAGCCGATAACCTGGAATGCCGGGTACTGGGCTGCGAGCTGTTCGAGCATCAGCTGATTAAGTGTTCGCGAATACAGCCAAACCTGATTGGTCACCCGGCCAGCGTATGTATCATCTGCAAAAGAGCCTTCGTGAAGAGACACTTTGTCTGTAGAAAACGGGAAATTTGGATCGATATAGAAATTAACTGTCGTTGATTCGGTCTCAGATGAAACACGGAACTGATAATCACCTGCCACAACCGGTGTAAAGGTCACACCATCGGTTTGGGATACTGGTGTCAGCACCAGGTTGGCGCCAGCGGGCTGTGAAATAACGGACCATATGTAACGTTTCCCCGCATTGGTTTGTTGCCTGATGGAAATCGAGAACTCTTCATTAATGCGTGGCAGTTTGCTGTATAAAACAGTGGCGTCGCTTAGTGCAGCCATTGCCTCGCCCTGCACGGTCTGAACACCGCCACCGCCGCCACCACAGACCGCAATGGTTACAAAGAATGCCACTAACAGAAGTCGGCGTTTCAATGTTGAACTAATGCGCATCGTTGATATCCGTTCTATTAATTGCAGGGAGTGCGCTCGGCTGGGGCGTTTCAGCATACTATCGCAACAGCGACAACGCCCTTGTGACAGGAATCACGACACGGCTAGTATAATCACACGACAGTAGTAACCGCTGGAAGCTTATAGTCGCGTTTAGCCTTTTATAGAATGACAATTAATTAGTAAGATGGCGGATAAAGTGGAATGAAACGATTAACACTATCAGGCTTTTTTATATTTAAATCTTCGTTTGTTCCGACAGCAGTTGAATCAAAAGAACACATCAATAAATACTTTGATTTAGTGGATAGGTTCATCTTTTGCTTTCAGTCATCTCTTATCCCGGCTCGGATACTCCCGGGGTAATCGAAATCCGCGAAGATTCTGTTCAGACTAACTGCAAATCCCAGCAGGTAAATTGATTCATGAGCAATGACTCAGAAAAGGTTTTAATCACAGGCGGAAACGGCAACCTGGGCCGGCTGGTTGCAAACAAACTTCTCGCCAGTGGGCGACACGTCATTACGTTCGATACCACCGCTACTGAACCCGCCAGCGCACATGCTAATGAGACAGTCATTAGCGGTGATATTCGAGATACCGGCGCACTGCAAACCATCCTCACGGAACACCGCCCAAAAACCATCTACCATCTGGCCTCACTACTCTCGGGCAGCTCAGAAGCCAATCTGACAACCGCCTGGGAGGTTAACGCAACCGCATCGTTCCATCTTCTTCGCCTAGCTAACGAGCACAAGATTCCCCAATTTTTCTTTGCCAGCACGGTTGGCACCTATGGCTTAGTCGACACAACTTCGATGCCGGAAGACTATCCGCAATGGCCAGAGAACTTTTACGGCGTTACCAAGGTCGCGGTGGAACGCCTCGGTGTTTACTTCAAGATAAAACACGGGCTCGATTTTCGCTGCCTTCGATTTCCACTCGTAGTGTCGCCTTTTGCGCCACAAGGCGCGTTGTCGGCCTATCCGTCACACGCATTCAAAGCGGCCTTCAACCATGAATCTTTTTGCTTCCCGGTTGCCGCCGAAGTTGGGATATCCACCCTCTTCCTGGAAGATGCGGTTGATAGCATCGTCCAGTTCACAAATGCGCAAGCGAATAAACTCACCCGCCATGTATACAACTTGCACGGCTACTTCCTATCTGCAGGCGAGGTGGCAGAGGCTGCCGCGCAACGCTTTCCCGGTTTCGACTACAGCTTCGAATCTATCGATGCAATCGAACAGCTAATCGCCGGCGGGCCGGACATAATTGACGACAGCGCCGCCCGTCGCGACTGGAGCTGGCAGCCACAGTTCGATTTCGCTAAATCAGCCGATCGAATCTGCGAATTACTGCGCGCTGGCGCTTGCGTCAATGTAAATGATGACGTGAGCAATAACGGCTAGGCCGCCTGCCCGGCAGAATCCGCCGCAATCCCATAAAAGCCGTAGGTATCGGTGAAGCGTTCGCGTTGTTCGAAATTGAGCCACAGGCGCAATAACCAGCGTCGACGTTCTGGCTCTGGCCAATCCTCAAAACCCGTGCGCGAATGCAGGATCATATGGTTGTTCAGCCACTGGATATCACCCGGCTGAAAGTCCATCGGCAGGCACAGTGCTTCTGATTCTGCGAGCCGGTCGATAAGGTCGAACAGTTCAACATGACGATCGGTCAGCGCCGGTGCACCCTCATAACGTTGACCTGACTCAATAAATGCCCGCAGGTACATCATGGAAAGCTTGCCATTGGCCCATCCGGATATCGACGTCACCCAGTACGGCTCACCGGTTCGAGCATTGCGCTCGCCACGATGATCAAACCATAACGGCTGGTAGAGCAAGGGAACAAGATCAGGCCGTTCGCGCAAAATCGCGTTGTAAATGCTTGCTGAACTCACGATTAAGCTGGCGCCACCACTCATCGAATTTCGTACACACATGAGCCCGACTACGTCGGCGCCGTCGACATGAAATGGCGCCGCACGATTGGTGTGATAAAAGCGCGAATTGGCGTTCGCCTGCGGATCAGTGCTGGTTGTGTTGATCACGCTGCCAAGTAATTCACCTTTCGAATTTTGTACAACCGGGGCGCCGACGTGCACCCCCAGCCCCCAGAACGCGATCTGACGTTCGTCATCGCTCCAGTCACTTACAGGCAGCCCACGCCACAAGGAAAACCCACGTCCATCCTCAAGCTCAACCCGTAACGCAGCGATACGATCCTGCAGCAAGGGCAATGGAAAATCGCACCGACCAATCGATTGCAGCGATTTTCCAGTGGCCTTCAAATTGGCCACGGCCACGCTCAATTCGTCTACTTCTGCATCAGTCAGGCGGGTTTTCCAGTTTTCGTCCTGCGCCATCGTACCGCGGCTCCAGGCCGCCGCCCCGGTAAAGGGCTCCATCAACATGGTCTTCATTATCTACTCCGTGATTTCAATGCACTACCTTCGCTTGGACCTTAATCAGCGTGAAGCAGCCAACTCGCGCAAACCGTTACGATCGAGTTTGCCAATCGGCGTACGCGGCAGCTCTTGTACTATATGCACCTCGTGTGGAATCTTGTAACCCACCAGGTGCTGCGCAAGATATTCGAACAACAGATCTGGCTTCAAAGCCTCAGCAGCGGGCACAACCCAAGCCACGAGTCGCTCGCCACGGTAGTCGTCCGGCACGCCCACGACCCCAGCATCAGCTACCTGCGGATGTGCATGCAGCACCTCCTCCACTTCGCGCGGAAATACGTTGTAACCACTGACGATCACCATCTCTTTTTTGCGATCGCGAATAAAGAGGTAGCCGTCGGCGTCGAGTTCGCCGATATCCCCCGTGTACAACCAGCCATCGCGCAGCGCCTCAGCCGTTTCCTTTGGGAGGTTTCGATAGTCACGCATAATCTGCGGCCCTTGCGCGCGGATCTCACCCGCTTCACCGGGCGCCAGCTTGTTGGCGCCGGTCTCCAGATCAACAATCTCGACCTGGGTGTCGGGTACAGCCATACCCACCGAAGCAATCTTGCGCAGTCCGTTCGATGGGTTGTATGTGAGCACCGGCCCGGCTTCGGTCTGGCCATAACCTTCGCAGACCGGGCAAGCCGTGCGCGACTCCCATTCGCGCATTGTCGATTCCGCAAGCGCCGCAGACCCGGAAAAACAAATTCGCAGCGTGCCGAAGTCTGTCAGCTCAAAGCGCTCGTGCCTCATGAGCCCAATCAGTATCGTCGGACTAGCGCAAAAAAGCGTCACACGATAACGTTCGATTGCTTCGAGCAGTGAGTCCGGCCGAAAACGCGGCAGGATGACCAGCGTGTTACGCGACCAGGCCGCCAGGTACAGCCCCATCGATACGGCATAAACATGAAAAAGCGGTGTTACCGTCAGCACAATCTCCTGCTCGGCGAGAGTTGGCAACAAGGCCTCACGCTGGCTCACATTAATGGCAACCGCCGCATGCAACAGGTTCACCCCTTTGGATCGACCCGTGGTGCCGCCGGTGTACTGCAGTGTCGACAGGCTTCCCGCTGAGGGTAGTGGCAGGCGGGCGACCAATTCGGCGCTGGCCCGCCACTCGGTAAGCCGCCGGGCACCAGCACCCACCCGAATGACGTTGACACCCGCGGTATCTTTTGTGGTGGCAGTGGCGACGGCCAGCGTTGCCTCGACGTCAACATCACAGACAATCGCCCGGCACGCGGCATCGCGCAGAATCGGGCCAAGTTCAGACGCCGTGTAAGCGGGATTTAATGGCACAACCTGCGCGCCCGCAGCCTGAACGGCAAAAGTGGCAATGGCAATATCAACACTGTTGTTCATCAACAGTGCTACCCGATCACCCTCCCCGACACCCATTGCCTGCAACTCTAGTGCGAAGCCGGCAACACAGGCACCGTACTCTCGATACGTCAGAGAATCGGCGTCACACACCACGGCAACGCGCTCAGGGCAACGTCGCACCGCATCGGCCAGCATGTGCACGACCGTGGGCCAGACGGTTGGCAGGTGGCCTTGGTTTACGGGGGATTGGTTTACGGGAAGCCGACCCGGCGGGCTTTGACTTGCCATCAGGATAAATCCAAAAATATGCTCAGCATAATAATACGCAAGTTACAGAATGCATGTTCCAGCCGCAACCATCGCAAATAGTATCGTTTGCCATCGACACCCTCCTTAACAGTGGTCCGACAACTCCGACAATACCGACAATACCGACAACTCCGGATAGACGTAGATGACAAAGGCGGGATGGTCATCAGTAACGGTCGCGATCAATATAAAAACGGACACATACCGAACGCGGGCTTTGCCGACTTGATGAGTGATTTGGTCGATATCACCAGTGAATATCCCTACGCGATTCCTGCGCCCGAGAAGTTTGCCGCAGCCATGGCCGCTTTGGGCGTCGGAGACACCAAATTTGTCGTGCTGTACGCAAGAGATTTTTCTGCCTGGGCTGCCCGGGTGTGGTGGATGTTACGTTGGATAGGATTTGATAATGCGGCAATATTGGATGGTGGTTTAAATGCGTGGACTGCCGCCGGATTCCCGTTAGATAAGCAGCCGGCGAAAGTAGAGAAAACGACACTCTCTATTTCACTTCGTCCCGATTTGATTGCAGAGCGAGACGAAGTCTTCGATGCTATTTCGGACAAAGGTGTCATACTGATCGATGCAATGCCCGCGGCGCACTACCGAGGGGAAATGGTCATGTACGGTAGAGCTGGTCACATTCCAACAGCAATCAATGTGCCAACCGTATTTTCCGATGACGGCCGTTTCTTATCCAACGAGGCGTTATCCAAATTGCACCCCTTCGACCGTGACAAGCGAATAATTACGTATTGCGGTGGGGGCATTTCTGCCTCTGCAAACGCGTTTGCGATGCACAGGATCGGCTTCTACGATATCGCTGTCTACATGAATTCGTTAGATGAATGGGCTGTCAACCCCGGCAACCCGTTGAGCGTCCAAGGCCAATAGACGTATTGCATCTACTGTGCGGTATCTAGACTACCGACGTCAGCTTTCGATTTAGTAGTGGATCGAATGTCGCGGTTTCATATTCCCTGGTCGGCAACCATCGGCCAAATTCGGAAGCTTGCCTTGTGGCTTAGCCATAGAATGATTGGGCCAGTCATTTCCTTGGTCGCAGGAAAAAATGAAAAGCCCGAGCACCGTTACCGCGGCCAATTTGCTGGCCAATCGCCACCCTTTGACGCAGGCCAAATCATGAATCAACCACCGCGACAATCAACTCAATTTCAACCGGCGATTGGCGCGGCAACTCAAAAACACCAACAGCTGAGCGCGCATGGCGTGCGCGCTCACCAAAAATCTCCACCAACAATGTGGATGCGGCATCAATCACTTTTGGCTGATCATTAAAGCCCGCCGATGACGCAACAAATCCCGTGACCTTAAGAACCTTTGAAACGCGCTCCAACCCCCCTAATGCATCGTCGAGGCACGCGAGGGCTTGCAATACACAAATGCGCGCGGCCTGTTTGGCCTGTTCGATTGAAACTTCGTCATCGACCTTACCCTTGATGCGGACTTCGCCATCCTCTTTTGGCAGTTGCCCGCTGACATAGGCGACCCCGTCGTGAACAGTGACGGGCACGTAATTAAACGATGGCTTTGCTGGTTGAGGTAATTGCACCCCTAACGACCTCAACCGGGCTTCTATTGACACGATTTAAACTCCAGACAAATCTTCATATTTATTAACGGTGAACACACTCAAGGCGGCTGCTGCGCAAGCGATCAAGATCTGGCCCCACAATCGGACGCCTCACGGAACCCACAAGGATTCTTCATCCCACTGTCTGGGTACAGACAATTTTCCCGAATAATCCCCGGAAAAAGTCCCTAATTTCTGTGACTGCCACGCACCCTCGTACTCGGGAGGCAAGCGAAACGGTGGCTGAATGGAAGACTCTGGTCGAAATCCCAAGCGTCCATAGAAAGCAGGGTCTCCCAAGACGCAGACATAGCGCACCTGCGTCTCGGTCATCCGAAGCAACCCTGTGCGCACCAATGCACTACCGATGCCTTGCCCATGCCAGGCAGGCAAGACACCGAGTGGTCCGAGCAGTGCAGCCCTCGCATTTTTCTCAACCATGCCGCAGATGGTGAAGACCACATGCCCAACAACCTGATCGCCAACGGCTGCGACAAGCGACGTTGCGATGGCCGTATCAGGCAATAGACTTCGCACCAGTGGCAATAGATCTTCATCCGGGAAGGCCTCCCGATACAGTGACTCAATTGCGTCCAGGTCGACTGCTTCGCTATCGCGTATTTCGAGATCTGACCCCATTTAGGCCCTGGAATTAAGTCTAAGGCCAAATAATACAATGCCTCGAAAGTGCGGGGTCGACAGCGTCGAGAGTCAGCTTAGGACCTTGTCGATACCCAAATTGAAACCACGTTCGGCCAGCCAAGTCTCGTTATCGACGGTAATATCAAGTCAGCCATCAACACACCCACAGGAGACAACCGTGCCAATTACACGAATCAAGAGCCCAGCAGTTACCGAACCAGCCCCCAAACGCTGGTCGAACTGCCTGCGCGCCGGGAACCAGATTTACATCGCCGGCTTAACCTCGCGCGGGGCGGACGGCAAAACCATCGATGGCGACGCCGAGTATGAACAAACCAAAATTATCTTCGGCAAGATAAAGAATCTGCTTGAAGCCGGCGGCGCCAGCATGAACCAAATGGTTAAGCTGACAATCTTTGTAACCCGGATAGAGAACAACGCCGAGGTCTGGCGTGCGCGCGAAGAATTTTTTTCCGGAGATTTTCCAACATGCAGCCTGGTAGAAGTGAGTAAACTCGCAGCGCCAAGTATCTACGTTGAAATAGAAGGTATTGCTTACGTTGGTGAATAAACCAACGCGGCCAATTCAATTCATTCGTTAATCGTTCGGGATCAGATACCGAAACCAGTCCGACACATGCGGATGATCTAGACCGCAATCACCCGGCACCGCCCAACCGCACGGCCTTTTCCTGCGCTGTCAACGCCAACTCCATCACCTTGAAGCAATGCCCCTGCCCCATCGCGGTATCGGTCCGGTTACGCACATCGTTAACCAGGCTTTGATAGTAAGGCCTGGCTTCACCCGAACAATCGATATGCTCAAGCTTCTCGCCGTTAACAATAAACAAATGGTCGGTGCCCGGGCGGCCCGCGATGTCGACGTATTTACGCAGTTCGATATAGCCCTCGGTGCCAAGTATCGTTAGCCGCCCGTCCCCCCAGGTTGGCAGACCGTCTGGCGTGTACCAGTCAACACGGATATAACCATGGCCTTGTTCACTTCGCAGGACAACTTCACCAAAATCTTCCAGCCCCGGTGTATCTGGGTTGGCGTAATTGGCCACTGTCGCTGATACCACCTCGGCATCGCTGGAACCAGTGAAATAAAGAAACTGGTCAATCTGATGACTCGCGGTATCGATCAGGATACCGCCGTACCGTGCCGGTTCAAAAAACCATTCGGGTCGCAGATGTTTGTTTAGCCGGTGCGGCCCGGTGCCCATGGTTTGCACTACCCTACCGATTCGCCCGGCGTTAATCAGTTCAGCGGCTTTGGTCACCGCGGGCACCTCGAAGCGCTCGGAGAAATTGATCGACCAGATTCTGCCGGTTTCAGCGACGGTTGCCTTGATGGCGTCGAAGTCGTCGCGCGTAGTGCAACCCGGCTTATCGCTCATCACATCTTTGCCGGCGCGCATGGCGGCGACGGCGATTGCCGCGCGATCGTTCGGGATGGCCGCCGTAACGATCAATTGGATATCCGGGTCGTCGAGTAATGCCTGCTTGTCATCAACCCGTTTAAGGTCGGGAAAACGTTTGACAAAGCCTTCAAGTGGTTGCGGATCACCCTGGGTCCAATAGCCCCGGCATTCGCAACCCAACTCAAGCAGACGACCGACTTGTTCGTAAATATGGCGATGATCCAGCCCGATTGCAGCAAATTTAATCATGTTTATCCTTGCACGCTGACATGGCGTTTTTCTTTAGACGACAGCATCAGCGCATCGATCAGATGATGCACATCCAGAGCTTGTCGGCCAGTACATCTCGGTTCGCGCCCGGCATCCAGCGCATCGAGGAAATCTTCAATCAGCGCCTGGTGCCAGTGGTGAGGAAAGTCCATTGGGTCGGCCCCACCACCACTGGCAGTGGTCTCACCCACGTGTTCTTTGCGTCCGTCCTGAAAATCAACGCGCAGCTCGCCGCCGGCCAGGGTAGCGCTTGCCTTACTGCCGGTAATGGTCAGGCTTTCGGTGTTACCCGGAAAGCTCGCCGTTGTCGTCATCAACGACCCGATAGCACCGCTTTCAAAACGCAGGCCAGCACCGACAAAGTCTTCACTCTCCATTTGATGCAACCCGGTGGTGCCGGCAATCGACGCTACCTCGCTAACCGGGCCGGTCAAGCTGAGCATCAGATCCAGGCTATGAATTGCCTGGTTGATCAACACCCCACCCCCATCGCGCTCGTAAGTGCCGCGACCTGGCTCGTCATAGTAAGTCTGCGGTCGCCACCATGGCACGGCGAGCTGCACCGCGTGTATATCGCCAAGCTCAGCGCGCTCAATCCGCGTGCGCAAAGCCTGCGACGCCTCTCGAAAACGGTGCTGAAAAACCATACCCAGTTGAACATCAGCCTCGGCGCAGCATTGAACGATCCGCATCGCCCCGGCAGTTGTCCGTTCCACCGGTTTTTCCATCAGGATATGTTTACCGCTGGCGCACAGCGCCTCAACCAGGTTCAGCCGCGCGTTCGGGGGCGTCAGCAACAGCACTGCACTGATGTCGGGGTTATCCACAATGGCCTCAACATTATCGACTGCGGGCATCACAAACCGCTCGGCAAAAGCTTGCCGGCGTTCGGCACCTGGGCTGAATACACCTTTGACGTCGATACGATCAGACAGCGCCTGCAGGCTCTTAGCGTGTGGCAAAGAGGCCATGCCAAGCCCGATTACTCCGACTACGCGTTTGTTTGCCAAACCCGGGGCCTCCTGCCTTTTTTTTGGGGGGACTTTTATGCTGGATTCAGGTCTCCAACTGATTGCAAGCATAGCACCGGCGCCCGGGTTGCCTGATCAGTATCGCCTGTTGCAGGATCGCCTATTGCGGTCTTTTACAAGAATCAGGCCGGAAGCCACAATCAGCCCAGCACCAATAACGGTTGTTGTTGCCGGCACTTCGAAAAAAAACAGAAATCCAATTAAGGCACTGCCCACAAGCTCCAGATAAACCAGCGGCGCAAGCGTTGACGCATTCGACACGCCAAATGCTTTAATCGTCAGCAAGTGAAAAACAGCCGAAAAAAAACCCATTAGAAAAAACAACCACAGCACATCGATCTGTGGCGCTGTATAGGTGAATGCCGCTTGCGGACTAAGCAGCACGGCGCCAGCGACACATTGAAATGCGAGGGTTTTTAACGGATCACTTTGCTGGGCGGCCTGCCGTGTGGCAATCAGGTAAAGCGCAAAGAAAAGACCCGCCCCAAACGCCATGACTACACCGCTTTCGATCTCTCCGGCGGGTTGCAACACAACAAGCGACCCGATAAATCCAAGCGCCAGGCTGAGCAGCTTGAGAAGAGACACGCTCTCTTTGAGAAACATGACCGACAAGGCTACGGCAATAATGGGTCCCACGAAGTAGGCACCGGCGGCAAGCACCATGGGAATTCTTGCAATTGCCAGAAAATAGAGCGTCATCGAGGCGACCAGGAACGCTGTCCGTACAAGGTGGGCTAATCGCTGCTCATCTGGAAACAATCGACGTCCGTGACGCCAATACGCGACTGGTAAAACGAACAGAGCGGCCACGGCATATCGGGCCCAGCCGATAAACAGCGGTGAATACCCTGAGGTCAGATATTTGGCAATGCCGTCGACAATCGGTATCCCCAGCATCGCAACAGACATTAGAACAATCCCGCGAAGACTGGTCGTTGATTTATTCACGGATCGGGGCTACTCATCGCACTGCACCCACCGCGGGCCTGGCCTGCACTGCCTGCTCTATTGCGCACCGAACCGAACCCCAGCACTGCCTATGATCATCAATCGCATCCACAACCGTTTCGACCCAAGATCTCGCGCGAGTACGGCCGGCGCAGTTCAGATATTGGCGATTTTGCCTGAGCATATCAGTTAAAACACAGACGGCGTCAGGGTAGTCTGCAATAAATACGCCAGCCTGGAAAGTTAGCCGAGTAAACTAGCAACAAAACCCAAAACGAACAGAAAACAAAGGAGCCACATATGGATTTAGGCGCGTTCTCATTAAGTCTAGCCGTCAAAGATCTCCAAGCATCCAGGCGTTTTTACGAACAACTGGGGTTCGAAGCGTTTGGTGGTGACCCCGAAAAAAGCTGGTTAATTCTGAAAAACGGCAATCACGTGATTGGCCTTTTCCAGGGGATGTTTGAAAATAATATTGTGACATTCAACCCGGGCTGGGACCAAAACGGGAAAAACCTTAACCAGTTCACCGACATACGCGAACTACAGCGCGAATTGAAGAGCAAAGGCGTGCCACTTCTCAGTGAAGTTGATGAGTCGACAACCGGCCCGGCGAGTTTCATGATTGCCGACCCCGACGGTAATCAGATACTTGTTGATCAACATCGATAATTTCTGTACCCAACCGCCGACTATCCTGCGGCTGCATACAGGCGAAACCGAGTTGCGCGCCAACTCCAGTAGGTCAAACCGATCCCGACCTGCATCATCGCAGCCGCGACCCATTCAATTATGTTCTCGTATCGATCGGCTTGCGCTTCAGGCAACACCGCTTTGAGCAGCAGATTCAGAATGCCCAGCAGAAATGGGAACAAGGCACAGACAAGCTGGAGTCGACCAATGTTCTGGCAAAGGGCTACTCCATGCGCTTTCCCGACGCGCTGGGTGGCGAGCGCCAGCCAGATTTGCGCAAGAACAGTCCCCAGAAAATAACCGTAGATACCGAAGCGTCGCATTAATTGGTAGAACGGTTCGTTGGTTCCCAGAAATGTCACATAGATAATTAGTGAAGTAGCGGCGCCGTACCCGAGTAAGACAATTACAGGGAAAGAACGTCCCTGGGTTTCTTCCCCCGTAGACATCAAATTTAGCCAGCGAGCATTCAACGACCAATATAGACACAACAACCCTGATTGCACGGTAAGCACAGGCTTAAACACATAACTGGCCGGCGCATTTCGGCCAGTAGCGCTAATAGACGCGCAGCCTTCAAGATACGGCACACAGGCAGGAATGGCCTCAGCGCTGATCGCCAGCACCAGGCTGATATGAACGGCCACCACCGGAATAAACGCCGTGATCAAGGCAAGCCATATAACAGACATGAGCGAAACCTATAGTATTTTGCTCAGCGTAAAAACACCGACCTCATTCATTGCCGCACGCAGCGCAAGCCTAACCCGGTTGCGTCGGTAATCCCCGCTGCTCACGCCTTTTGCCTTCCAGATAGACAACCAAACCAAGCGTGACTGCGCCCGCAAGAAAGGTCGCGAACACCCCACCCAGGTGCTGGGCGACGTATCGGAAGTACAAGGTATAGGCCTGGATGATCAAAAACGTCACCGCGTATCCGCGCAGCATGCGCAGTCCGTAGCGGCTGCCGGCCACCAGTGCGGCCAGGTTAAAACCAATCCAGAGCAGGTTGAACATCAGCAGTTCAGTGCCGGGTGCGCTATGCCATATGGATATCTTGCCGTAGTTGCCAAACAGTGATGTCAGCCACAATGCCATTTCGGTAAAGAACATGCCGCCCGACAACCAGACTTTGAAAAAGCCGTCGTACTGGCGCAGCACCGACGCTTCAGCACTGCGATGCAGCAGGCTGAATACAATCATCGACAGCCCGGCAAACAGAAAGCGCACCGGATAGTTCATGCCGAAGAAGTACGCCCCCCACCCGGATACATAGCCGGTCACACCGCCAAACCAGGAAAAGAAAACAATAATGCACAACACCAGCAGCAACACGTTGCGCAGCAAATAAGCCAGCACTAGAAGCAGACATAAATCAATCAACAGCAGGGCGGGCCAGTTGCCCGAGCCGCTACTGTAAATAATACCCAGGGTAAACGTCAGCCCGATGATGGCAATGCCGCCAAGTAACTGTAAAGATCGCTGCGTCCAGACTAAATTTCGTTTGCCAAGCTTGTATGCTGCAAGAAATATCGCCGGAATCAGCAGGCCAAGAACAATGGCTAGTTTTTCGAGGGTAGGTTCGAAAAGTTCAGCACCCAGGATATATAACCCGGCCGCCGCTGAAATTGCCCCGAAAAACACAAACCAGCGACCCAGAGAAGTCCAGTCCCACCGGGTTTTTGGATACAGGGCGGATAACGCGTTATGTTGCTGTGCGTTGAGCAAACCTTCCCGGCGCAGGGTATCCAGCTCGCGATGCATAACCGCTTGAAAGCGCTTCGCATTCATGATTCTGCCCGCAGTTTTTTGGCGCGCGCCTCAAACAAAGCACCGATAACCAGAGCGATCACCCCGGCAACCAGAAAGAAAATGCCCTTGGATAAGTCGTCCCAGAAACCTTCGAACATGCGCGTATACAAATTTATGGCCAGGAAGACAATACCAAAACCCGTAAACCGGCTGTCATGCAGCCTTGCGCCAACGACTAGCTGGACAACGCCGGCCGCGGCAAATAACAGCACCGGCATTAGTTCGCGCCCGGGAATCGACAGAAACCACAACGATAAATTGGCATAGAGCAAGCCAATAATCAGATAGATATGCCCAAACCCAATGTGGCGGTGATCTGCACGTGTCTCATAGAAGCGCTCGTGAAAGTAGCCGAGCACAATCGCCACCGAAGCCGCGGCCAGCATCAGCCATTCATCCCGAATAGCCAGAAAATAGCCGCCACCCCCCATATAACCATGTTTGTTACCCACGGCATGGAAGATCAGGAGAACGGCAATCAGCAACGGCCAACGCAGACTGAATCGATAAGCAGTAATGATTGCGCCGACTGCTGTCAGGCACATGCCAACCGGAATCACAAACCGCCAGTTGTCTGCGCCTGATGCTCCATAGGCTGTCGCCAGCGCCCCAAACATCAGAAGGAAGCTGAACGTGACCAGCACCGCCCCGCTGGTCGCAAAGTGTTGACTGGGGTCGGTGGCCAATTTGACGCCGTATTTCCAGCTTACGAAAGCCAGCCCGCCAAGAATGAAGGGCGCCAGATACAGTGCCAGCGGGCCAAGGAGAAAACCAATTAAACCAAAAACAGAAGAACCCAGCCAGAACAAGGCCAAAAAGCCAAGCCAGCGAAGCAGCACCTGTCGGGCGGTGATGTCTGAGCCGTAGCGTGCCTGCAGCGTCTTGAGCAGCCCTGCATCAACATGCCCGGCATGGCCCCAGTTCGCGACTTCATTCACTATTTTTGCTGCTACCGCTTTTCGCATCGGTGTGCCACGGCCTGTCAGAATTGGTAACGTATTCTAGGGGCTGGTTGATTGTCGTGACGCTGTTGTAACTCAACGCTGCGCTAACAACAACAGTTGATGCGAACCGGTGATGCTGGTTCCCGCCCCTTAAAGAGGGTCGCGGATTAGCCTCTATTTGCCACGACACTAGCGTCCTTGCCAATCGTGATGTAACTTTGCGAAGCAAGGTCGTAACTGCAATACTTCAAACACACTAATCGGCACAATGTCGCCCAGACTAACCCCCGGCCCAATCCTATTTGCTCCAGTGAGCATCCGGGTTGTAGTTCAGGTTGGTAGTCCTGCTGAACGTTGTCAAGCCGGTGTCTGGGTCGGGGCTTAAAGCTTGTGGCCCCAAACCGCCACACGTTAAGATTCGTAATCGACAAGACTAGCGCCTATCGTGTGCGAATTACTCCATAAGGCGATTGACCAGATTATGAACGCATCCGCAGCAATCGATGACATCCGCTTCCGTGACGACTTCGAATCCGGGCGAGTAATGCCCGCCGATTTTCATCACCGGGACCACCTTCGGCTGGCCTACGTTTACTTGTGTGAATCAAGTCTCGCGGACGCTCATGGCCGCATGCGCAGTGCGATCATGAAGTTTCTGTCCGCAAACAATGTTCCATCGCACAAGTACCACGAAACATTGACGAAGTCTTGGCTGAAAGCTGTCAAACATTTCCTGGTTTGCGCGGGCAATATCAGCTCTTTCGAACAGTTCCTGAGCGCGGACGACAGATTGCTCAACGTAGAAATAATGCTGACCCACTATAGCCAAACCCGCTTGTTCTCCGAACTGGCGCGAGCGCAGTTTGTGGAGCCTGACTTACAAGCGATACCTGAGTATGAATGACTGGCTCAGGCCGAATCCGGGTGAGGCGGCCAGCGGATTCTGACTCAAACGAATAATGAGTCATTGGGTTGCTCCGATCTTGTCACGGGGGCGCAGGCGACCGTAGAAGTCGCCCAAACAGTCGCCCAAGCAGCAGGCGCAATTCTGCCAATTTTCCTGGTAGCGCTTACATTAAAGACTCTGGTTTCCAACATTCTCATCAGCATCTTTTGCTGATGACCTGCCCGTTATGTTTTGGCGCTTCTTTCAAGGAGAACCTTCGATGACTACCCCCAAGACTACGCTTGCCAGACTGGCGCAGTGCGCCTATCGAATCCGTCACCTCGCGCTGCGCATGGGCGAAGTCCAGGGACAAGGCTATATCGGCCAGGCTCTCGGCTGGGCCGATGTGCTGGCCACAGCCTACTGCCATGCAATGAACATTCGCCCGAAAGAGCCGCAGTGGGAAGGCCGCGACCGCTTCCTGCTATCCCACGGCCATTACGCAATTGCCCACTACGCTGCACTGATCGAGGCCGGTGTCATTCCCGAGTCCGAGCTCGAGACCTACGGCAGCGACGACAGCCGGCTGCCGATGTCCGGCATGGCAACCTACACGCCGGGCATGGAAATCTCGGGCGGCTCGCTTGGTCAGGGCCTGCCGATCGCGATTGGCATTGCGCTGGCACTGATCCAGAAAAAGAACCCAGCCTTCGTTTACAACTCAATGTCCGACGGCGAGCTCGACGAAGGCTCAACCTGGGAGGCAGCAATGGGTGCCAGCCATCATGGCCTGGCCAACCTGATTTGTCTTGTAGACATCAACAATCAGCAGGCTGACGGCCCGTCAGGCAAAGTGCTCAGCTTCGAGCCGCTGGCCGACAAATGGGCGGCTTTCGGCTGGCACGTACAACGTGTCAACGGCAACGACTTGCCGGCAGTGGTCGACGCCTTTGACGCTGCGCGTGCGGTGACTGAAGCGAAGCCACGGGTCATCCTTTTCGACACGTTAATGGGTAAAGGTGTGCCTTTCCTTGAACAACGTGAAAAGAATCACTTCATCCGGGTCGACCCACCAGAGTGGCAACAAGCACTAGATATCCTGGCCCAGTCTCAACCCAGTTTGCAGCCCAACGGAGCCCCGGCATGAATACCCCCATTGCACGTAAAAAGCCGCGACTGACAACGTCGGCGATGATCGCATCGATCGCCTCGGAGGGGCAGCGCGTAATCGCCGCACCGTTTGGCAAGGCTCTCGTGGAATACGCATCCTCGCGCCCCGAAATTGTCGGCCTGACCGCAGACCTTGCCAAGTACACCGACCTGCACTTGTTTGCGCAAACCTATCCGGAGCGCTTCTACCAGATGGGCATGGCCGAGCAGTTGCTGATGGCCGCCGCCGGCGGGATGGCGAAAGAAGGGATGATCCCGTTCGCGACCACGTACGCGGCCTTCGGCACACGACGCGCTTTCGATTTCATTCATCAAGTCATTGCCGAAGAAAACCTCAACGTCAAAATCTGCTGCGCCCTACCCGGTCTGACCACCGGCTACGGCCCGAGCCACGCCGCAATCGAAGACATCGCGATGATGCGCGGGGTTCCGGGGCTCGCCATCGTCGACCCCTGTGACGCGCTCGACATTGAACAGGCCGTGCCGGAAATTGCCCAACACGAAGGCCCGGTATACATGCGCCTGCTGCGCGGCAACGTGCCGCTGGTGCTCGACGAATACGACTACAAGTTCGAGCTGGGCAAGGCCAAATTGTTACGAGACGGTGCCGACGTACTGGTGATATCGAGCGGCTTCATGACAATGCGCGCGCTCGAAGTTGCGCAGACGCTGCAAGCCGACAATTTGGGGGTTGCCGTGCTGCACTGCCCGACAATTAAGCCACTCGATGATGCGGCAATTTTCGACGCGGTGAAAAGCAAGCCACGTCTTGTTGTTGTCGCCGAGAATCACTCGGTAGTCGGGGGGCTTGGCGAAGCTGTCGCCAGCATATTGTTGCAACACGGTGTGCATCCTGCCCGGTTCAGGCTCGCCGGCTTACCTGATGCCTTCCTTAACGCCGGCGCACTGCCGACGCTTCACAACCGCTATGGCATCAGCAAGGAAGCACTCGCCGAACGGATTAAGGGCTGGCTAAGATAAACCAAAGCGTGCGGTCAGGTGGCTGGTGAGTGGAAATAATCGACTGACTTTCTGAAAGTGTCAGTGGCTCGGCAAATGCGCGCGGTGGACGAGTTGGCAAACAGCCTGGCGGCTTCCATGATGACGGCCGCCGCTTCATTTTGGATTCTTTCCGATATTGTTTTAGGGTATTTCGTCCTGATCGGCGCCAGGCTTACCTGGTTCATCCAGCAATCGCCAATGAGAACAGTTTCGAAATTACCGACTTCGCCCTGAGCGACGCACCATTGCCCGGTTACCGGATCACCGGGCATAGCAACACCGCGAAACCACGCGAGATAGACCTTTTCAACCCATTTATTTCGATTACCCATGCTTGTACAAACCGGCGCTTGTGATAATCTCGATTTTCCAAACACATACAAACAAGACGGAGACAAACGATGGCCCTGTTTAATAAGTCGTTGCTGACCGGAATTCTGGCCGCTTCTGTATTTGCATTGCCGCTGGAGCAAGCGGCGGCGGCCTACCCTGACAAACCAATCACAATCATCGTAGCGTGGGGCGCTGGCGGCGCAACCGACCTGGTGACTCGCGCTGTGCAGCCTATCCTGGCGCGCGAACTGGGCACCGACCTGATTGTTAAGAACGTTGCAGGTGCATCCGGCACGATCGGCACAGCTGAAGCCGCGCGAGCCAAGCCCGACGGCTACACCATTTTGTTCTCACCAACCGGTCCGTTAACCACCCAGCCGCATCTGCGCAAGATCCCGTACGACCTCGACTCCTTTGCGCCAGTCGGCCGAATTGCAATTACCCAGGTCGTCATGTCGTCCGCACCGGGCTCAAATATCAAAACCATCGAAGACGTCATCAAGGCCGCTAAAGACAACCCGGGCCAGCTCAAGTTTGGGTCTGCCGGTGCGGGCACGCTGCCACACATCGCCATTCTGGCGCTGAACAAAGGCGCTGGTATCCAAACCAAGCACATTCCGTATAAGGGTTCAGCTAATGCAATCAAGGCGATGCTGGGTGGCGAAGTTGACTTAATGTCCGAGCAGGCGCAAATCATCCCCAAATACGAGCTGCAGCCAATTGCTTCGTGGTCAGCCGAGCGGCTTCCCGAATACCCCAACATTCCGACAATGATGGAAAAAGGTATTCCGTACAGCATGGCCAACTGGAGCGGCGTGTTTGTACCTAAAGATACCCCTGGGGAGATCATCGAAAAGATCTCAACTGCTTTACAAGCTGCGCTAAAAGATCCGAAGGTTCTTTCGGCAATGGAAAACCTGAAAGTGCCCATCGGTCATCTGGGCCCAAAAGACTTCGCTGCATTTGCCCAGAAAGACTACGAGCAAAATCGCCAGTTGCTGCAGGACGCCGGTCTGCTGAAGAAATAGGCGTCAATCATGGCGTCGGATAACCCCGAGCCGGTGACCCGTTCGCCGATGAATGCCGGCCCGCGAGACCTACTGTTTGGTCTCGCAATGCTGGCAGTTGGCGCGCTGCTCTGGTGGGAAACCACCAAACCCAAGTACCTTGCCGACAAGATGCAGGATTACGGGTTCGACCCGGCATTCTTTCCGCGCATCCTGATTGGGTTGTGGATCTTAACCGCACTCGCCATTTCGGTTCGCGCATTAAAGGTCTGGCAGCTGCCCGGCGAGTCGCAAAACTGGCCCCGCCTGTTGGGCGTGTTCGCACTCACCGGTTGCTATGCCTGGGCAGTCGCCGAGATTGGTTTTTTGATGGCCAGTATTGCGTTTACGCCGCTTTGTATTTTGTTTCTCGGCTACCGGCGGCCCATTCCGATTCTGTTGATCACCCTGGTATTTCCATTGGCCACCTGGTATTGCTTTGTGTTCGTCCTGAAAATCCAGTTACCGGTATCCCCATGGTTTTCGAGAATCTGAGCATGCGCGCCTGATGATGGAGTCTCTTCTCACCGCTGGCGCATTGCTGATGACACCGGCCACATTGCTGGCCCTGGTGCTGGGTACCGTATTTGGCATGATTGTTGGCGCGATGCCCGGGCTGGGCTCGGTGCTGGCAATCACCATTGCACTGCCATTTACTTTTGGCATGGACAAAGTCCCATCCATTGCGCTGGTGCTGGCGATCTATTGTTCGTCGGTGTATGGCGGATCGCTGTCAGCCATTCTGATCAACACGCCGGGCACACCACAATCGGCCGCCACCACGCTGGATGGCTTTCCAATGACCCAGCAGGGTAAAGCGGATGAGGCGATCGGCTGGGCCACCACGGCATCCCTGATCGGTGGCTTGTTCTCTGCAGTAGTTCTGATTTTTATGGCACCACAACTGGCGCGCTTTGCGCTGCGCTTTGGTGCCATCGAAACATTTGCGTTAATCGCGATGGCGCTGACCTGTATTGCCGGGGTCTCGCGGGGCAGTCTGCTCAAGGGTTTGATGGCTGGGTTAATCGGTCTGTTCCTTGCGCTCGTCGGTACTGACCCGATGACCGGCTCGGTACGGTTTGACTTCGACAGCTTCGAGTTAACGGGTGGTATTCAACTGATTCCCGCCGTTGTCGGCTTGTTTGCGTTTGGCGAAGTCTTCAGCCGGATCGGTGAGCGCTATAGCGGCATCACCGTACCAACAACATCTGCCGGTTTCAAAGTAGCGCCGCTGCGCGAATGGTTGTTGCGTTGGAAAACGTTGGTGCGCAGCGCAATTATTGGCACGCTGATCGGTATTTTGCCCGGCACAGGTGCCTCAACCGCATCATTTATTGCCTACTCGGAAGCCAAGCGCACCGGTCGCTTTAAGGAAAAGCTTGGTACCGGCGAACCCGAAGGCCTGGTCGCCTCAGAAACATCCAACAATGCCGTCACCGGCGGGGCACTGGTCCCGACACTGGCGCTGGGCATTCCGGGTGATCCGGTTACCGCGGTATTGATGTCGGCGTTGATCATTCAGGGCATACAACCCGGTGTCCGCTTGTTTGCTGACAACCCGGATGTCATGAATGCGGCCTTCATTGCGCTGATTGTCTGCAACATCCTGATGTTCATCACGGGGGCGTTGTTCACTCCAATCATCACCCGCATTCTGCGCATGCCCGAACCCATCTTACTCACGATGGTGATGGTGTTGTCGATCGTCGGCTCGTACGGAGTATCCGGACGCATGTTCGACGTGTTTGTCAGCCTGATCTTCGGTGTACTGGCCTACTTCTTCCGTTTGTCCGGCGTACCGACAGCGCCAATCGTGATCGGTCTGGTGCTTGGGCCAATATTCGAAGAAAGCCTGCGCCAGGGCCTGCTACTGACCGATGGCAATTTCGTGGCATTTTTCAGCCCAACCGAGCATCCCATTGCACTGATACTGATGCTGATCACCCTTGCTATTTTAGTGCTGGGTGGGCGCAGCGAGTTCAAGGCAAGCCAGGCGGCTCGCAGCAGCAAAGCCGACTGACCGAACCAACGCGCAGCACAGCGCCGGCTAGCCTCTTACGCAGCCGCCTTCATACTACAAAAACAGGACGCGTTGATCGACTTGTCCGCCCGCGATAAGGCAAAGTCCAGGCGTGGCTTGATCATCCGCGCATCCCGATCTTTGCCTGTTTTTGTGTAGCACCGGTGCAAACCCAGCAACGCCCACACGTTGTCAGGATGCTGGTTTGAACGAATCACTGAATCATCCAGGCCGAGATCCGCTTCGAATGCGGCGGTGGCTTCTTCGACATGTCCTTGTTCTAACAGCAAGGCGCCTAACGCATGACGGCTAGGCATCATCCACCCCCAGGGTTCGTCGTACGGTAACGCGTCCTCATTTTTCACCGCGTTACGCAGGTGGGTGAATGCCTCGTCGTAATTTCCCCGATGATAATTGATTTCACCGGCCAGCATTTCACGGGCGACACCCAGAATTTCCTGACACGAGACGACATGGATATGACGATCTTCGCTGATTGTCGTCGCCACTTTCTCAAACGCCTGCTGCGCGTTGTCCGCTTCCTCGTGATTGCCCAGCGCCGCATGCGCAATGCCTTTGCCGTAGTAGTTCATCGCGGCGGTCATCGAGAAAAACGCGGGGTCTTCGGGCAGCGGATCATCGATTAACTCCTGCCACCGGCCAAACCGCACCAGCGCATGCGTTTTCATCGACATATAGCCTTCGATCCAGTTCACCATTGGTGGTGATTCCATTCGAATCAAGTCTTCGGGAATCGTTTTCTTGATGCCATCGATCGCATCCATCGCAGGGCCGAACTGGCCCAAAAACATCGCGCCATAGAGCTTGAAGTGATAGTTGTGCACGCGGTACAGGGAATAAAAATTTAGCGCGCCTGCATGCTTCCAGTAATTCAGGTCGGCCGCAATACCGGCAGAATTGCTGGCAACGACATCCTGGTAGTTGCCGCAAAGCACATCGATATGCGTGGCCATATGTTTTAAATGTCCAGCGTCAGGCACCAGGTTGCGCAAATCGTCCGCCGCACGCAATGCCACTTCCGGGGTGGGAGACATTTCCATTAGGTGGATATATAAATGCAGCAGGCCCGGATGGCGTGCCGGCCCAGCCGCTTCGACTTCGGCCATCGCCTTTTCCAACACAGTGCGGCACTCGATAGTGTCGGCACCTTCGCAAGGTTCGCCGCTGCGTGGGTCCCACATTTGCCACGGAGTTCGATTCATCATCGCTTCGACAAACAGTGTCACCACATCATGATCTGTCGGAAACTGCTCGTACACTTTTCGCATTGCTTGTGCGTACTCGCTGCTCCAGACATACAGATCCGGCACCGGTTTCTCGGACTGGTAGCGCTTTTCCAGCGCGCCGATTAATGCTTTCTCAACCGCAGTGGCGCCAGCCGCCTTTTCACGCGCTAGTGCGAGCGCTTTGCGTGACTCCTGCAATGTGTTGGCAATGTCTTTTTCGTCAAATAGCTCCCAGGGTTTGTTGTAATTAGGACCAACAATATATGCCAACCCCCAGTACGCCATCGCACAGTCCGGATCGTGCTCAATGACTTTATTAAAACAAACACCGGCTTCCCCGTGGTTATAGCCGAAAATCCAGTTCAGGCCGCGGTCAAACCATTGTTGTGCCGCTGCGGATGTTGAATTGATTGGGCGGGTGTAGCTACCAAGGTTAAACGGGTAATGCGCCATTTGAATATCTCCCTGATTCAACGAAGCACTGCAGATAAGAACTCGCCGAGTACCTCGCAAAACCATAGGCGCGAAGGTAGTGACTGTCAAGGCACTTGCCTTGATGCGTTGGAGCGTCAGAAAACAAGGGGGTTTACAAGATCAGGCGCAAAGAGATGACGTGGTTCTAATCGGTTCGTTTTATCGCCACGGATTTCCATATCATCAGGGTGGGTTACAAAATCAGGTTTCGTGTCCCATACCCAAACATGGTGAGATTTGCCACTTGCGCTGATTGAGAGGCAACTGACATAGCGTCGCAACATTAAAGCAAAATTCGCCGCCCAAGCCGGTTCGACTCGTACACCGCCTCTTCAATACGCACGTTACGCATATAGTCGGTCGCCGCGTTTTCCAACGCTCCACCATCAAGCAGATGCTCAACCACATGGGCTTGCAAACGCTGACAGGCGCCGCCGGCAAAAGTATCCGGGCCACGGTCGTAGATGTGTTCAGTTTCAGGCTGGCCGTGTGGTTTGAAATACAACCGCCCCGCCCCATCCAGGCGCAACACGCCCCCGCTGCCTTCAAGCCACATTTCACCCATGGTGCGGCGCAAGTCTTCCGCGGCGTGTTCATTCAAGCGGTTGCCGTCGAACAAACCGGTTGGCCCACCGGCGAACTCAAAAATAATGTAACCCGCGTCTTCACCGGATATCGCCGGGTTCACCTGCCGCAGGCTGGCGTTCACCGCCACCACTTCACCCACCAGGTAGCGAAAGGTGTCAATGAAATGAATCGCGGTTTCGTGCACCAAAAAACGCGGCATCTGTTGAAAGTACGGCTGACGCGCCAGGTAGGCGTCTGCCCCCTGCCCATCCCCCGGACGCAGGCGAAACGCCACGCTATGCAGTTGACCGAGTTGCCCCGCATCAACCATAGCGCGCGCTTCGCGATACCACGGGCTGAAGCGGAAGTTTTCGTGCACCACGAGTAAGTTGCCAGCTGCGGCCGCAATGTCGGCAATTTGTTGCGCCTCATCGGCCGTCGGTGCTAACGGCTTTTGACAAATCGCCGCCACCCCGTTTTTAACCGCCAGTTGCACCAGCGATAAGTGGGTGGCCGGCGGGGTCACAATATCAAACAGATCGGGTTTTACGGTGGCCAACATCTGCGCGGCATCGGTGAACCGTTGCTCGATACCAAAAGCATCCGCCAGTTCGATTAAACGGGCTTCGTCCTGGTCACACAGGGCAACCACCTCCGCACCGGCAACCCCGGCCCAGCCTTCGAGATGAAAGCGGCTGAAGTAACCGGCACCCACTAGCGCAACAGATAGCGACATCGCAGCCCCACTCAGGCAGACGGAATCGCCAGTGCATCCACCTGGGCGCAAATAGCTGACATCAGATCGGCGGTGTTAGCCTTGCCGCCAAATTCTGACGGCAACAATTTGCCACCGGCAAAGGCATGGTCGACCGCGCTTTGCACTAACTTGCCGGCACTGACCAGATCAGCAATGCCGTGTTTGTCGCCGAGCCAGTCGTACATCATGGCCACCGATAAAATGGTGGCGGTTGGGTTGGCAATCCCTTTGCCGGCAATATCGGGGGCGCTGCCGTGGGCCGGTTGAAACATTGCATGGGTGTCACCAATATCGGCCGATGGGGCCATGCCCATGCCACCAATTAATGCTGCACATAAGTCAGACAAAATATCGCCGAACTGGTTTTCGGTCACCATGACATCGAGCTCCCAGGGCTTACGCACCAGGTTCAATGCGGTGGCATCCACGTAAGCGCAGTCGGCGGCTACTGCCGGAAAGGCTTTGCCAACATCCAGAAAAATTTCGCGGAAGTACGCCATCGAGCCCAACACGTTGGCCTTGTCCACCAGGGTTAGCAGGGGTTTGTCGGCACCGGCTTTGGGGCCGCGACGCTGGGCAAGACGAAACGCATAGTCGCTTACCCGGCGTGCGCCTTTGTCACTGATGGCCATGGTGTCGTAAGCCACCCCGTCTTCGATTCGGGTTTTGCCACGGTTAAAAAACAAGCCTTCGGTTTGTTCACGCACCAGCACCATGTCGATGCCGGCTGATTTTGGGTTGCTAAGCACCAGCGGCAAACCCGGCAAGGCGCGAATCGGGCGCACCCCGGCATATAGTTGAAAGTGATCGCGAATATCCAGCTGCGGCGCAATTTCAGTGCCGTCTTTGTAGCGGACATCCGGCATACCCATGGCGCCAAGCAAAATAGCATCGGCGTCTTCGCAGGCTTTTAGTGCCGCAGCGGGTAAAGATTCACCACTTTTCTGATAATGCGCCGCGCCGGCTTCGTGGTGTTCTAAATCCAATGCGGCGCCGGGCAGACGGGCTTCAACCCGCTTGATGACCTGCGCGGCGGCTGCCACGACATCCACGCCAATGCCGTCACCCGGCAAAACGGCAATACGCAATTTGCTCATCTTGTTTCCTGTTTATGTTCAATAATCTGAAGGATGCGCGTCATTTCGGGGATACCCCGCTCACGATGCGCACGGTGAATCTGTGCAGCGCGCAGGCTGTTACCCTGCCTGATCGCTTCACATAAATCGCGATGCTCGCTGGTCGACTGTTTTGGAATCGACCGTAACTCCAGCGTCATCATGCGTGCCCGATGAGCCATGTCCCAAAACCGGTTGACTGTCTGCACTAAAAACAGGTTACCCGACAAAGCCACCAGAGACTGATGAAAACGCTCGTCGGCAGCCGCCCATGCTTTACGGTCTTCATTCGCAATGGCTTGTTCCATGTCGCGGGTGGCTTGCTCAAGCGCGGCGAGACAGTCGTTCTTTACGGGTTCATTTTTAACCCGCGTACCTGGTGCCGATTTACTTTCTGGACTGCCTTGCGCCGACATCGCTGTTGCCGCCAGCTCAGCTGCGGTTGCCTCCAGCGAGGTTAATACCTGGTAGATGTCGCGCATCTCTTTTGCTGAGATCGGTAGCACCCGCATGCCGTGACGCGGTACCACTTCGACCAGGCGTTCTTCCTGCAAACGAATCAACGCTTCGCGCACGGGGGTGCGACTCATGCCGAGCGTTTCGGCGACTTCTTGCTCCAGCATGGTGAAGCCCGGTGGCCAGTGCAGGTCGAGTATGCGTTGCCGAATTTCCTGGTAGGCCGTTTGCACCAGAGGCACCCTGCCCGCGCGAATTCCCTTAGCCGGCTTGCTCGTCTGACCCGACGGACCCGACTTATTTAATTCATTCAACGAAGCTTGCCCAGCCGCCGGCAAATCGGCATTACCCATCAAACGTCCAGTGCGCAGGGGCAACCCCCGGCGCCGGCATGCGAATGGTGCCAACATGGTCACCCAGCAGACAGCCCAGATAGGCGGTGCGCAAATCAGCGCCGCCAAAGGCCAGGCTGGACAAACTGCCTAAGCGGCGCGACTCAATACCGTCCAGATGTTCACGCCCAAGACAACCCGCAAGATAAGCCTCTTCCGCTTTCTCAACATATACCGGGTTGGCATCTTGTAACCACACGATTTGCTCACCATCCGGATGAACCTGAACCACCCGGTTACTGACAATACTGGTGGCCCAGAAATCACCGGAGGTATCCATGGCCAGGCCATCCGGATAAATACCAGTCCCAAACTCCGTCACAACAAACTGGTTCACCAGCTGGCCGTCCGGCCGAATATCAAAACGACTCAGGCGACGACCAAAGGTTTCATTCACCCACAGTGTTTTACCGTCAACACTGACAACACATTCATTGGTGTAACCCAAGCCATCGGCAACAATGCGGGCGCCGTCGCTGTCGACCAGAATAATGAAACCGTCGCGACAGCCCGCGTTGTAACCCAGGGCGCGCGGTTGCAACCGGGTACTCACGGTTATCCAGATTCGGCCCTGATGATCGAGCAACACAAAGTTGGTGGGAGGCAGCTCGATTGAATCAACCGCTTGCAAAAACGGCCGCACGGTATTGTCGCGACGCAACTCAAACACCCCACCCTCGGTGTCACCCAGGTCGGCGAGCAAAAAAGAACCGTCACGCTGCATGGCAAAGCCGTTCGGACGCAGCGGGCGACCGTCATCCAGCTGCGCGCTGTAAAGCGTTTGGCTTCCGTCGGGGTGATGATGGGCAACCCCTCCCCGCCAGTCTGAGCTGTAGAAATGGCCGGTACGAGTGCACAACACACATTCCGGACGGTTAACGGGCTGGCCGACAAACTCGATGGCGTCGGTACGGGAATCGGCTTCGGGATCTATACGCATACGATAATGTATACGTTAAATCAATAACCGTCAATCAGCCGGAGACACCAAAACGGCGCCGTCCGGTGGCCCGGATGACGCCATTGCCCAAGGTAATTGCGGTCGGTGCGGCAAGTGCAGAAACCCGATCGGCCGGGGCCCTGCCTTGGCCTATTTAAGCCCGGCCCACTCCTTATTGGCACGCTGGATAAAACCTGGCACATCTTTCTGCCAGCTGGCCTGAATGTCGGCATCGTAGTTCAGGTAGAGCTTGCCATCGACCACGGCAAA
>JBAUID010000003.1:0-8988 GCA_049680625.1 Burkholderiaceae bacterium
CCCATTTTTCGGCTCATAGCCCCACTATGAACCTCAAAATGGTCACAAAATCTGCTCGCCATGCCACCGTCTCGCTGTCCACTCATTCTGCCGCGCAGACTCCTAGCGGGTTTCAGTGGTTCCCTCGTATACTGGAATCCCCCCTGGCTTATCGGATGACATTCTGATGCGTTCATTTGCTAATGCAATTGTTAAACCAATTGTTAAACCAATTGCTAAACCAATTCGCATAAAAATTGTAATGCTGATGCTCATTGGTTCAATGATTGTGGTGAGTTTGACGGCGTGCAGCCCGGACAATACAAAACCGGACCTGGCAGTACAGACAGTTGAAGTCGCGTCAGGGTTAACAAGCCCGTGGTCGCTGGCGTTTTTGCCGGACGGCCGAATGCTGGTGACTGAACGGGTTGGCAATCTGCGCATTGTTGATACGCAGGGCAACATATCTGCCGCAATCGGCGGTGTACCTGCGGTTGCGACTAACGGACAAGGCGGTCTGCTGGATGTGCAGCTGGCACCGGACTTTGCCAGCACGGCGCAAATTTACTTCAGCTATTCAGAACCCACCAGTGACGGTAAATATCGCACCGCAGTGGCGCAAGCCGACTTCACCGACAGCAGTTTGAATAATCTGCTGGTTATCTTCCGCCAGCAACCCGCGGTCTCTGCTGAACACCATTTCGGCTCACGCCTGGTATTTGATTCGACGGGTCGTTTGATCATTACCCTCGGTGACCGGGGACAAAGGGACAATGCCCAGCTAGGTGACAATACGCAGGGCAAAGTTGCTCGCATTGAACGCGACGGCGGTATACCAACTGACAATCCTTTTACCGGCAACAGTGCCTATCTGCCAGAGTTGTTTACGCTTGGGCATCGCAACCCTCAAGGTGCGGCCCGCCATCCTGAAAGCGGTGACATCTGGATTCACGAGCACGGCCCGCTTGGGGGTGACGAGGTTAACCGCCTGGTGGCTGGCAAAAACTATGGCTGGCCGCGCATTACTTACGGACGGGAATACGCCGACGGCGCTGCCATTGGTGAAGGCACAACAGCATCCGACGTTGAACCACCGGTTTACTACTGGATACCCGTGTCGATTGCGCCCGCCGGCATGGTGTTTTACACCGGTGACAAAGTGCCCGCACTCACCGGCAAGCTGCTGCTGGGCGCAATGGCCGGAAAAGCGTTGATCAGCCTGACCATCACGAATGGGCAAGTCAGTAATGAGCAACGCTTGCTCACCGAACTGGATGAACGTATTCGCGATGTCCGCGAAGGGCCGGATGGATACCCCTATGTATTGACTGACAGCGGAAAAGTGCTTCGATTGGAGCCAAATTGAAGCGAAGTTGCGAACAAGAGCATAAAATCGCTGAGATTCAGGCCAAAATATCGACAAATGACGCGCTCACGAAAAATGCCGAGCATTGCCAACACCATGTTTGACGCCGGGCAACGGCTCAGCAATGGCGGCCATCGCGTGACTCAGTCTCGCCAGCGCATCCTGGCGACTCTACTCGCAGCGGACAGCGCGATGACACCCGACGACATTTGCGAGGCTGCTAAAAAGTCGGGCCACGACTTAGACCGGGTCACCGCCTACCGTGTTTTGGATTGGTTGGTTGAACAGCGACTCGCCCATCGAATTGCCAGTGATTCGCGGGCATGGCAGTTCAATGCGTCAAAGCTGGCAGAGCATGAACACGTGCACTTCGCTTGCCAGGACTGTGATCGAATTTACTGCCTGGACGACGCAGACCCGGTCACCACGCCGCAGGTGCCAGCCGGATTTAAAGTGTCTGAATCTGAATTGCTGCTTCGCGGCCACTGCCCAAACTGCTCGAAATAACCGTCCCGGCCCAGGCTTTTACTGCTAACAGAGTCTGCGTAAGAAAGCTTTAATGCAATAAAGTTGCATTAACCGGTACTTCCCTCTACGATATCGCAACATTGTTGCAATGATCGTAATCACGGAGGAAAGATGCAGGGTATTTCGAATAAGCTCGGGCTTCGATCGCGGTGGACGGGTGTCGCGGGTTTTCTCGTTACCTGTGCGGGCATGTTGAGTCCATTACACCTGGCGGCCCAGACAACAACCGAACCGAAGGGGACTTTCTCCGGATTAAAACTAGGCCTGGTGCTGGACGGTTCCTACGCTTCTCGCGAGCTGGCATTGGGCAGGCGCGCAAAAGGCCTGGGGCTGGGCCATACCGAGCTGTCTGCCAGCGCAAATATTGACGACTGGTTTCGCGGCCAGGCCACCGTCGCGCTGGACAACCACGAGGGTGAACTCGAAGTAGAGCTTGAAGAAGCCTATCTCGAAACACTGGCCCTGCCCGCTGGCTTAACAATGCGCGGGGGACGTTTTCTTTCCCAGATCGGTTACCTGAATAGCCAGCACCTGCACACAGACGATTTCGCCGAGCGTCCGTTGCTATACCGCTCCTTCCTGGGTAACCATTATTTTGATGACGGCATCCGGCTAAACTATGTCATACCCACTGACTTTTTCTGGCGAGTTGGCGTCGAGGCATTTAATGGTGGTTCGCTGGTTGGGGAAAGCACCAATGAACCATCCGTTGGCGCACTGACATTCAGCACCCGTTTCGGTAGTGACATCGGCACCAATCAAAGCTGGCAACTCGGCCTGGGATACCTGCGCAACCGATTAAACGCCGTTGAGGAAGCGGATGAAGATGAAGCGGACGCTGAGAATGGCAGTGGCGACCACGACAGTGAACACGGTGACGAACACGGCGCCGCCTATGCCGGTAAAAACATGTTTATTGCTGACCTGGTATGGAAGTGGGCGCCGAACGGAAACAACCGGACCCGGCAACTGCGCTTGTCTGCCGAGTATGCGCGAATTACCGACCTGAGTGCATTAGCAATTAACGATCAGCGCCACGAGGCCTGGTACTTGTCAGCGGTTTATCGATTCAACCCTCGGTGGGAAGCCGGTGTGCGTTTTGGCGACTTAAAAGTAAGCATTGCGGAAGATGATGAAATCCACCGTGGCCGCTTGCAGGAAACAAGTCTGATGCTGGCCTACAAACGGTCGGAGTTTTCAGCCTTCCGGCTGCAGTTCACCAAGCAAAATAACAAAAACGAGTTCAGCACCGCCACTGACAGCATCATGCTGCAATATGTCATGAGCCTGGGAGCCCACGGTGCACATTCGTTTTAACCGGTTCAGCATCTCAGCGTTGGCTGCGGTACTTGGCACTGCCATCTCACCCGGCGCAATGGCGTTGACAATCTTCACCTGTGAGCCAGAGTGGGCCGCCCTGGCCGGCGAGCTGGCACCGGATGCCAGTATTACCAGTGCGACCCACGCGCGCCAGGACCCACACTATGTCGAGGCGCGCCCCAGCCTGATCGCCCAGCTAAGACGGGCTGACCTGGCCATTTGCACGGGCGCGGAGCTGGAAGCTGGCTGGCTACCCGTGTTGCAGCAACGTGCCGCCAACAACAAGGTACAAACCGGGCAGATCGGCATGTTGTTCGTGAGCGAAAACGTGGCATTGCTTAACCCAAGGGACAATGTAACCCGCGCCGATGGTGATGTGCATGCGGCAGGCAACCCCCATCTGCATATGGACCCCACCCGGATAGCACGGGTTGCAAAAAATATCGCCGACAGGCTGCAAACGATTGATCCTGAACGCGCACGTGCCTACCAGATGCGGTATGACGCCTGGGATAAACAGTGGACGCAACATATCGAGCGCTGGACGGCACAGGCCGTGTCTCTGCGTGGCCACTCCGTTGTTGCGCAACACACGAGTTTTGCTTACCTATGGCAATGGCTGGCCATCGAGCAGATCGCCGACCTTGAACCCAAACCGGGCCTACCGCCAACACCGGCACATTTGGCATCATTGGTTGCACAGGTCAAAGGCTCAAATCCAATCGCCATTGTGCAAACGCTTTACCAGGACAAAGCACCGTTACAGTGGCTACATGAACGGACTGGCATTGCGCCGTTGTCGCTACCATCGACCGTCACCAACGACGGACAATCCGCAAGCCTCAGTGGTTTGTTCGACTCACTGATTAGCCAACTGGTAGCGGCCTCGGCAGCGGTAAAACGGTAACCCGGTCGATGGAGAACTATTGGTGGATGCTGGCGCCAATGGCCGCCGGCATCCTGGTGCTGGCCAGCCACATTCCGCTGGGAAGACAGGTACTGACGCGGGGGATCGTCTTTATTGATCTCGCGATTGCGCAGACCGCTGCTGTTGGCGTGCTGATCGGTGAAAGCTTCGGCGGCGGAGCACTGATCGTGTCACTGAGTGCATCAGGCTTCGCCATCATCGGAGCAATGCTGGTTGCCTGGCTTAGCCGCGCCTGGCCGGCAAGACGGGAGGCGCTCATCGGTTTGTTATATGTTGGCGCCGCCTCAGTCACCATCTTTTGGGTTAGCTCAGATGCACACGGCGTACAGCGGGTATCGTCGTTGCTGAGCGGTGACGTACTGTGGACAACCTGGCCTGCGATGCTGCCCCTGTTCCTGGCCACCGTGGCCTATCGGATTTTGCTTTACCGGCGACCCGATGCAATGGCGAGAGACTGGTTGTTTTATCCGAGCTTTGCCATTCTGGTGAGCTTGTCGGTACCGCTGCTCGGCTTGTACCTGGTTTTTGTGTGCCTGATAGTTCCAGCCCTGTGGATCGAGCACAGCGGGCACCGCGTCTGGTCATCAATCGCGGCGTCTGCCGTTTTTGTGACTGGCGTTTTAGTGTCGTTTTGGTTTGACTGGCCAACCGGTACGACGGTGGTCATCATCATGATTCTCAGCGGCCTCCCGTTTCTTCTGGCGTCGCTGGTGAGTTCGAAAAAGATCAGTTGATTGCGGCACCTCGCTGAGCACCCGATCGCCCATAACAGTGCGCAAAATACAACGCCGGTAGTTGCCTGAGTGCTCTCTATAATCGCGCCTGCGCCCACGCAACATCCTCTATTCCAACACTCAATTGACCCCTCACCGACGTCATCAGTTTGCAGTTCTCAGCCTGGTTGCCTGCTGTTTTCTATGGAGCATGTCGGGTATTGTCAGTCGGCAAATTGAATCGGCCAGCGGTTTCGAAACTGCATTCTGGCGCTCGCTGGCCACAACGCTCGCAGTTGCCGTCTGGCTTGCGCTGACCGAAAAGCAAGGCTGGCTCAAATCGTTGTTAAGCAGCGGCTGGCCCGGCCTGGTGTCCAGCATGATGTGGGCGGTCATGTTTACCTGTTTCATGATCGCGCTGAGCATGACGACGGTCGCCAAGGCCATGGTGACACTGGCCATTGCGCCTTTGCTGACTGCCGTGCTGTCCCGATGGTTTATGAAAACAGCGATTGCGACGCACACCTGGTGGGCAATTACCGTAGCCGGGGTTGGCATCGTCTGGATGGTGTCCGATGGGCTTGCCGGTGATAGTAACTATCCGCTCAGCGCTCTGGGCATGCTGGTGGCGGCCTGTGTGCCACTGGCCGCCGCTATCAATCTCATCGTGATGAAACGCACGCAGGAATCACTCGACCTGGTGCCGGCCATTCTTGGCGGCGCCGCCATTTCCACCCTGGTATGCCTGCCATTGTCGCTGCCACTGACCGGCACGGTTAATGACATCAGCTGGCTGGCTTTTCTCGGGATTTTTCAGATCGCACTGCCCTGTGTGATGTATGTAATCGCCGCAAAATACCTGCCAACCCATGAAACCGCATTGATTACCCTACTAGAGGTGATCTTTACGCCGCTATGGGTATGGATAGGTGTCGGCGAGCGGCCGGCTGACGCCACGCTGTGGGGGGGAACACTGGTGTTGATGGCATTGATTGTCAATGAACTGTGTTCCAGTCGCATGATGCGACGCCAACTCAGATCAGCGTAGGCCAGTTTGTTTTCTGGTGATTCCAATGCACCCATTGACCCCACCCAATCCTTTAAAGGTTCCCGCGCTGCGCAGCTTCGCTCTGATTTGCGGAACCGAAGCAATCGCACGCGGCGTGACCTTAGCCGTGTATCCACTCACCTTATTCCGGATATGGGGTGATGCGGTCAGTGTTTCCAAAATCTATCTTGCGGTTGGTGTGTTCTCGCTGATCAGTACGTTAACAGTACCGATAATCACGCGGTATGTGCCACGGCGATGGTTACATACAATCGCCACGTTGCTTTATCTATTGGCTGGCTGCCTTGGCATCACCGGCGGCAAACTGACCGCCCTCGCGCTGCTATGCGCCACGCAAGCAACGGCCGTTGGATTCGTGTGCTACAACGCTAACGTCCTTGACCATGTTCGCAAGGACCAGTTCGGTCGGATGGAAACAATGCGGTTGGTTTATTCGGGTGTCGGTTGGTCAGTTGGCCCCTTTCTGGGTGTCTGGATGATGCAATACTGGCAGGGGGCACCGTTTCTTGTGGTGGCTATTGCAGCAATCACAATGCTTTCTATGATTTGGCTAACCGGCATGGGCAGCACACGACTCAAGGCCTCTAAGAGGCGAACGTCATCGAACCCGTTGCGCTACCTCGGCCGTTTTCTCGCGCAGCCCAGGCTGGTCAGTGGCTGGCTCCTGACCGTGATCCGATCATGCGGCTGGGCCGTCTATATGGTCTACCTGGGTATCTTCGCCGTTGCCAGCGGGCTGGGTGATAAAGTCGGTGGCATAACAGCTTCCCTGGCATCCACCGCATTGTTTTTCACACCATTGATGCTGCACTGGATCCAACGTCGCACGCTGCGACAAGCCGTACGTAATGGATTCCTTGTTTCGGGCAGTCTTTTTGTTGCGGCGGCCATCTTTTCTCCCTGGCCCTGGCTAAGCATTGTCTTGCTGGTTGTCGCCGCTGGCTACCTGGTGTTGCTGGATATTTGTGGCGGATTGCCGTTTCTGATGTCGGTTAAACCCAGTGAGCGCACTGAAATGCTGGCGGTGTTTTCAACCTTTCGTGACGTAGCAAACGTTTTGACGCCCGCCGCAGTATGGCTGTTGTTGCAATTCGCTACCTTACCGGCCGTGTTTGCCGTTGGTGGGCTAGCACTACTGGCCGCCTGGATGCTGGCCGGAAAAATGCATCCGCAACTCGGTGTGCCCAATGCTCAACGGGTTCGGGCAAGACAAAGCCAAACGACAGTGGCTTCGAGTTAACGTCACCAGGTGTGAGCGTCGCCGACACAAACCGGGCGCGACAATCAAATTACCTGGCTAGCGGCACCTGCCGGTCTGGCCGCTTAAGCGTCAGCTTTGATTGACCATTAGGCCCAACAACTTGCACATCAATGCGCTGGATACGCTTATAAGTGCTGAACAAAGTGGTGCCGAGCATGCGCAGCTCGCCGGGCGTGGCGCAGCTGAACTCGTAACTCGCATCAAGGTCGGCATGTCCGCCTTTTGGGTTGGTTTGGGTGCCTGACTTCAGCTCGGGTTCAATGACTGGTGCCTGCACTGTTGCCGATTTCAAGCGGCACTGGGCAGCAGCGTCTAAGGTAAACAACGAGACTCCCTTGTCCGAACCACGCAAGCGGGTCAATACCGCGGCGGCGGCCTGACGCTCTTCATCGGTACGCGGTCGTCGCTCGAAGCCAAGCAGGTTATTCAGTGGAGCTTCCATAATGATTAGGAGTTCCGTGCCCTCGATTGCTATGTTGAGTTTGACGGCGCCGTGTTCGTGTACCTTGCCCGCCGAAACCGGGCCGCAGGCGATGACGCAGGCAACGACAATAACCAGCGTCCTGGCTAAACGGGAATGCAAACGGGAAAGTAAACGGGAAGGTATTGATTGGTACATCACAATGCCTCTATAAACAGTGGGTAACAAAACAGTGTTGCTAAGGCAGATCAGCTATTGAGCAGTAGTGCCGTAACCACCAGGCAAAGGCATCCAACAACAGTCAGAACCGCACGCTTGCGTCCGCCGTCACCCGACTCATTATGCCCGACGACGAAACCGGTAAACAGCCTGAGTGGCACGCCAGCTATGCAGATAGCGCAATTGTTTTCCGTTGTTGAAAAATGCCCGCGCGGTGACTTCCAGCCCGAGGTGTTCCAGAAAGTCGTCGAAGTCCTGCACAGTTGATAGGTGCAGGTTGGGCGTGTCATACCAGTTGTATGGCATTTCTTTGGATACCGGCATACGGCCACGAAGAATCGACCACGCATGAAACCAGTGTCCGAAGTTCGGGAAAGAAACAATGCCTTGTTCACCAACCTCGGACATTTCACGCAGAACCAGCTCGGTCCGGTGGGTCACCTGGATTGCCATCGACAAGACAACTAAATCAAAACGGGTATCTTTGAAAATATCCAGACCGTCTTCGATATCACGCTGAATAACATTGACATCACGTCGTGCGCAGGCCAGCACGGCGTCAGAATCAATTTCAACCCCGTAACCAAAGCAGTTTTTCTTATTGCCAAGGTAGGCGAGCAACTCGCCGTCACCGCAGGCAAGGTCGAGTATGCGTGAGCCGTTTGGCACCCACTCGGCGATCAAGGCCAGATCAGGGCGTAATCCGTAAGCATTTGGCTTGCCAAGCAGTGAACGCTCCATCAGGCAAGGCCCCCGGCGTTGTCTTGTTGCACGTAGTCGGCGTCACCGACGCTGATGCGTTCAAAAAAGCTGCGCACCAAGGCATGGTAATGCGGATTGTCGAGCAGGAATGCGTCATGGCCATGGGGGGCTTCGATTTCCGCGTAAGTTACCCGATGGTCGTTGTTCACAAGCGCCTGAACAATTTCGCGACTACGCTCTGGCTCAAAGCGCCAGTCCGTGGTGAACGATGCCACGAGAAAGCGGCAAGTCGCGCCAGACAAAGCCTGGGTCAGGTCGCCGTTGTGGTCACGTGCCGGATCAAAATAGTCCAGGGCCCGGGTAATTAACAAATACGTATTGGCATCAAAGAAGCTGGCAAATTTCTCACCCTGGTAACGCAGATAAGACTCAATTTCGAAATCGACGTCAAAGCTAAAGCTGTAGTTCTCCTTTGGCATCGA
>JBAUID010000004.1:0-1549 GCA_049680625.1 Burkholderiaceae bacterium
GTGCTATTTCAGTATCGTCGGCTATTTTCTTAGCGCGAGCCTGGTTGTTTTTGTTCTGCTGGGGATAGTTGGCTTGATTAGTACCGTTAGATACAAGCGCTTCGATCGCAGTGACGGCAGACACGAACTGGTCACTGCTTTGCTTAAGCTTTGTTAGGCTCTGCTCAACAAACGCAGGCCGCAGATCATCACCATATGACTCAGTAGAGCCCAATAGGCGGTCCGAATACTCTAAAAACCGCTTTAAGTCTGTGGCCGCTTCCACAAAGCCATTCACCGTTCCAAGCTCCGGGTGAGATATATCGGTAGTGCGCAATATTGACACTAACTCCCGGACTGAAGCTACAAGCTCTTTCATATTGTAAATATCCCTCTACTTTCGCCGGCCGGCTAACGCCTGAGTTGAGCTGCAGTTGATAGCGGGGTGGGTTCTGCGAGGAGCGCAGGTTCTGCCCCGCTGTCAACTGTCAGTTCCAACGCGATGTTATGCGTTCTAATCTTCAATTCTCCTGCAGCAACCACCATAGTATGCGTGCGTTCAAGAACTCCCTTCGCCGAAACCTCGACAATCCCGCATTCGCGACACAATCGTATTGGCTTCCACTTCGTCGAGTCCTGCGCCGAATCGAATAGTCGCTGCACCATGATTGAACGCAACCGACCCACCGCCGATCCCCCATAGTTGCAGCGCGGTTCTGGGATCAAAAAGGTTCGAATGACTTGGTGCAACCCTTAACTCCGAGATTTGAGACAGTTCGTATTCGCGAAGCCTTCCGAAGCCAAGAAGATTTCGCTTAATCTTTAATACACTTGGCGATAGCAATATCTGCTCGACGCCGAACACCCTCCACAAAAATACGTAGAGCACCACGAGCCCAGCAACTGTCCAGCCCACAAGCCAGACAATAAGAAAAACCACCGGCCCAATACCGCCAATTTCCGCAGATACCAGCGTGACGATTGCCATTACGGCCCCCAAGAACCAGCCGCACAACCACAAACCTATAAATAGGGTAAGGAACCAGGCCTTCTTTGCGGGAACGACAATTTCAAGCCCGTCCGCCGTATCACGTATCTTCGCCCTTGGGGCCGCCGGTTCAACTAACGCCAATTTTCCTCCCGTCGGAAAGAACAACAAACGCGTGCCGAGGCGCACAAGGCATCGACCCCAGCATTTCCAAGAGCCTTCGCGGATTCGCTTCTCGCTCTAAAACATTCACCCTGACTCCCATTGAAGTTCCGCGAGGATAATTAGGCAGTTTGTGCGCAATTGCAAGACCAATTTTGGGCAAATGCCTTATTTCGACCTGGACAGATTACTGGCGCCGAAAGCCGATTACCAATCGGGTGTTGCCAAATTTGACAGCAAGGCATGATTTTGTACCGAGTTCGACGGCTCCTTGCGCTAAATCGAATTTCGCAAAATTCGAGCGCCGCGAGTCGCATTCATACTTGCCTAGAAAGTTTGGTGGCAAAAAATAAGCGCGACCGCATAACGTCCGAGTTCAGCCGCATTTGCGTGCGGGGCAGGTTGTGCGCGGAGCGCGCG
>JBAUID010000005.1:0-11203 GCA_049680625.1 Burkholderiaceae bacterium
ATTTTTTTGGGCTCGCCCCCTAAATCCCCGATCCCGGGGACTTTGGATCGCCACGTTTCGTGCAATTCCCGGCATTCTGTTTCGAAACACCAATTTCCGGACAAGAACTAGTTACGCAGGCGAAAGCGCTGAATCTTTCCGGTCGCCGTCTTGGGTAATTCGTCCACAAATTCTATCCAGCGCGGATATTTGAACGGCGCAAGCCGGTCTTTCACATGGGCTTGCAATTGTGCGGCCAGCCCGCTGTTGGCAGCTACCCCCTGGTTCAGCACCACCCAGGCCTTGGGTTTCGTTAACCCCTGATCATCAGTAGTGCCAACAACTGCCGCTTCGAGGACTGCTTCATGGGTTGCGAGCGCAGACTCGACTTCGAACGGGGAAACGTATTGTCCGCTGACTTTCAGCATGTCGTCGGATCGGCCCGCATAGGTATAGAAACCGTCTGCATCTCGGGTGTATTTATCACCGCTGCGAGTCCATTTTCCCTGGAATGTCTCACGCGTTTTCTCCCGCTGATTCCAATACATTGATGCCGCCGTCGGCCCGCAGATATATAAGTCGCCAATCTCCCCATCGGAAACGGTGTCACCACTTTCTGATAACAGCTTCAGTTCGTACCCGGGTACGGGTTGCCCGGTTGTCCCGTAACGCACGTTTCCCGGATGGTTGGACAAAAAGATATGCAACATTTCCGTCGATCCGATGCCGTCGAGGATATCAACACCGGTACGCTCACGCCACCGCTTGCCAATGTCTTCAGGTAAAGCTTCACCCGCAGAGGTACTGACTCTTAAATTTTGTTTGTCGCGTGGTGGAAACATAGGGCTGGCCAGCATTGCTGCGAACAAGGTCGGCACACCGTAGAAAACGGTCGGTTGATGCGTGCCGGTGATTCGCTCAAAAACTGATTCAGGGGTAGGTCGGCCACTCATTAACAGCGCTGTTGCGCCGACCGCCATCGGAAAGCTCAGACCATTGCCCAGACCATAGGCAAAAAACAATTTCGCCGCCGAAAAAACAACGTCGCTTTCGCGCAGACCCAGAACGGGCACTGCGTATAACTGCGCGGTCTGAATCAGGCTGGCGTGAACATGTACCGTACCTTTAGGCTGCCCGGTTGAGCCAGACGAGTACAGCCAGAAACAAGCATCATCTGCCGTCGTATCCGCAACCGGATACGGGTCGACTAACTCATTGGAATTAAAAAAGCTCAGATATTTATTGTCATTCGCCGTTGCGCTCACGGAAACAAGCTGCTGCAAAGACTCTGTTTTTTCAGCCAGTCCGGCGAATTCTGGTAGTAAGGGCTCGGACACAAAGGCAAGCCGCGCCTTTGAATCGGCCAGCATAAACTCATAGTCCTGTGACTTGAGCAAGGTGTTGGCAGCAACCGGGATCACCCCGGCTTTGATTGCGCCCAGAAAGGCGACCGGCCAGTCCACGGTATCAAGCATACACAAAAAAATGCGCTCTTCGCGTCGAACGCCAGCCTCCGATAGTGCATGCGCAAAGCGGTCGACCCGGTGGGATAGCTCACCGAAAGTGATCGCCTGGCTATCGTCGATAAACGCAAGCTTGTCAGCGCGCCCTGCCGCAAGGTTTCGGTCGATCAGATCAACGGCAGCATTGTAGAGCCGGGGAATGTCTATTAGTGGCGGGGATTGCGAATAGTCTGCCCGTGACAATGTCGACATAGTCTCCTCTTATTTTTTAGCCCGAACACAAAGCGTGCAGGAATCGGATCTTTAATGAAACTCGACATACGGATAGTCTACAGGCAGATTATTAATTCCCCTGTCCGGTGCGGCTATCCAGCCCGCCATTTTTCCCGGTTCACGAACCGGTGCCATGAGCGACTTTACATAGTCTCGGTCACTGTCGGACGGCAACCATCCGGCAATTGACGCATCGTATTTTTCCTGGCTGATTCGCTGCCCGTCGGGTGTCGTCGGCACATTGGCCCAGGCGCCGATATTACGGCGAAAACGGGTCGACGGTAACGTGAGCTGATAACTAAACCCGGCTCGTTCAATACTCCGGTTCCAGCGTTTGAATCCAAGGCCGCAGTCTTTGACGTAAGCCAGGCGAACCACTTCGTTCATGGCGTTTCGAGTTGGAACCGTGCTGGCAACAATGCCGTCCCCGGCACCGTCCCACTGGCTGCCCGGAACAAGCAATTCAAACTGAGTTCCACTCTCAACATGGTCATCAAATTTTACTTCGTCCGCCCGCCCTTTTAAGCCATTGGCAAATGCGGCCGCGGCATTTGACGAATCTTCGGTACCAAACAAGTCCAGCGAGGAAGAAAACCAGAAATTGATATAGCGCTGCAATAAAGGCAATTCGATACCGCCCGCTTTACGAATCGCATCCGGATCATCGGTCTTCAGTTGCGTCATCAGCTCCAGTGTTCGGGTGATAATCCGACCAATACCAGTCTCCCCAACAAACATGTGATGGGCCTCTTCGGTAAGCATAAAGCGGCAAGTACGCGACAATGGGTCGAAAGCCGACTCTGCAAACGACTTGAGCTGGTACTTGCCGTCACGATCGGTGAAATACGTAAACATGTATAGCGACAACCAGTCATCAATTGGCTCGTTAAACGTACCAAGAATGCGCGCATTGTCGGGGTCGCCGCTATGTCGCTCAAGCAATGCCTCGGCTTCTTCCCGACCATCACGGCCGAAGTAAGCGTGTAACAAATAGACCATTGCCCACAGATGCCGTCCTTCTTCGACGTTAATCTGGAACAAATTTCGTAAGTCATAAAGTGACGGTGCGGTATGTCCGAGCAAGCGCTGCTGCTCAACCGAGGCTGGTTCGGTATCCCCCTGGGTCACAATGAACCGCCGCAACGCTGATCGAAATTCACCGGGGACCGACTGCCAGACCGGCTTACCCATCATGTCACCAAAGCCAATGGTCCGGTTCGGATCCTGGTCGGCCATGAAGATGCCCCAACGATAATCGGGCATGGCTACCTGCCCGTAGCTGGCCCAGCCTTTGGCATCAACACCGGTTGCGGTTCGCAGGTAGACATCGTCTGCCTGAAAGTCGGACGGGCCACACTCTTTCCACCAGTTTAGAAAGCGGGGTTGCCAGTGCTCCAGCGCCCGTTGCAGCGCCCGGTCGGTCGACAAATTGATATTGTTCGGAATACGTTCGTTGTAGTTGATGCTGGACATAGGTTTCTCGATTCAGGATTATCGGGGTATTAGCTCAAACTCGGCGGGCGGGTCAGATAAATTCAGATCAAATCAAACCAAATCAGATCCGACGGTAATCGAAAGTCGGACGTGAGCCGCTGCCGTAAACTTTTAGTGCACCTTGTTCACCTACTGCATTGGGTCGTATAAATATCCAGTTTTGCCACGCGGTCAGGCGCCCGAATATCCGGGTCAACATGGTTTCTTCACCTGGGAAACGAAGACAGGCCTCCATGCCGGTTAAAGCGTCAGGAGACAAAGACGCACGTTCTTCGATGGCAATGCGCACTTCATCACCATAGTCCAGATCATCCGGTGCCATGGTGACAAGACCAAGCTCATCACAGCGGCGCGCATCCAGCGCCTGTCCGACAATGGCGGACAATTCATCAGGAACCAGGCCACAGAAATGCGCATGTATTCGGCTTTGACCGCTGGCCATTGGCATCGAGCCAAAACTCGCCCGTCCGAGAGTGATTGCCGTTTGCTCGCCAGGCTCTTGGGAATCCAGCATATAACTGCGGTCGGCAGCAAAAACCAGTTCGGCAAACAATCCGGCAAAGCACGAGCCCGGTTCAATCAACGCATATATTGACCGTGACGACACATCGAAGCGCGATAAGAGACGCCGCCAGGTGCCAAGAACCTCGCGAATGAACCAGTTTTCCTGGTGATCGTGCAAAAATTCATCGTAGGCACTAAGCACGGCGTGCTCTCCCGTGGATTTGAGCAGCCACAGGCCAATCTCGGTTTCGTTCGTCCGCAGACGCAGCACGGCATCTTCGAGTTCGCGGGCACAGGCAAGCGGCCAGAAACCGGCGCCCTGGTTCAGCGCGTCTGCCACGCTTGCCGGTACCAACTGCGCGGCTCCGTTAAGCATTATTTCTGCCGTGCGCTGCTCACGGTCGATGCGAACAGTAAGACACGGATAAGTCCAGACGTCATCATCGAATTTTGCACTCAGAGGAGTCAACGACACACCAATGGCATCAGCTTCAGCTGGTCGGACACTTTTGGACGCCAGGCGCTGGCTGTGCTCATCAACTGCAGCATCAAAACTGGCTGGCTTGGCAACATGATCAACCAAGCGCCACTGCCTGGCGCGCTCGGCCCTGACGCCTTCAGCCGTCGTACAAAACACGTCAGCCAGATCGCGCCGGACTTTGCGCTTATCGACTAAGCGGGTCAGCCCACCAGTACCCGGTAATACACCAAGCAACGGAACCTCCGGCAGGCTGACTGTTGACGAACGATCATCAACCATCAGGATTTCGTCACAGGCCAATGCCATTTCATAACCGCCGCCGGCACAGGCACCGTTGACTGCAGCAAGAAAACGGATGCCACTGAACTGACTGGAATCTTCGATACCGTTTCGCGTCTCGTTAGTGAACTTACAAAAGTTGACCTTCCATGCATGCGACGAGGTACCCAGCATATAAATATTGGCACCGGAGCAAAACATTTTTGGGCGATCGCTGGTCATCACAACACAGCTAACAGATGGGTGTTCGTAACGGATACGGTTCAGGGCGTCGTACAACTCAATATCAACCCCAAGGTCGTAAGAATTGAGTTTGAGCTTGTATCCAGGCATTAGCCCGGCGTCTTCATCTACTTGCAGATGCAGGGTTGCCACCCGGTCTCTTACCGACAGTTTCCAGTGGCGATATTCCCCGGGTGACGTATCAAAGGTCACCACCGGCGTCGAGGCGGTATCGGTATGACTAGTCGCCGGGGTTGAGAGATCAGACATATACGTGGGCTCCGAACACAGTTGAGTAATCGATTGTTTCGAACAATTCGAACTATTCGTCGTCGAACCTATCGAATTGATCCCGATACTACTGACTGACCATCAGATTTGCAATAAAATGCCCACTGAATATTTTAAATGCAGTTTATTGCATAATTTCCAAATAAATCAGGTGAACTCCCGATACCCTAGACCTGAACCTGAACCTGAACCTGTCTATCGAATGCCCAACCCAACCGAGATGCCCCGCCTACAAATTGAAATTCTGATTGCCACGATGACCGGTACGGCCGAGCGCGTAGCCCAGGAAATTGAACTCACGTTTGCTGACGAGCAAACATTGATCAGCCTGCAACTTATGGATGACTTGAGACCGGATGTTTTTCATCCACATGCGATTTTTATTATCTGCACATCAACCTACGGACAAGGTGATGTCCCCGATAACGGCCAAAGTTTTTTTGAGGCTTTGCAGACCGAACGCCCCGATCTCAGTGAGGTGAAGTTTGCGGTACTTGGCCTGGGTGACATGACGTACTCGGACACGTTTAACCACGGCGGCATGCAGTTCGAAAACTTGCTCACCGAACTGGGTGCGATACCCATTGGTACGCGGGCACAACTGGATGCAAACAGCGGTGAGTTGTTGGAAGATACCGGGCTTGAATGGATGGAAGACTGGTTGACGATTGCCCGGTCAGAAGTCGCCGGATAGGCATTTCGGTTGTTAACGCGGGTTGTTAACGCAGCTCGTTAATGATGCAGTCAACAACTTCATCCGGGCTCAGCCGACTGGTATCGACGGATAAATCAGCCATGCGATATAAGGCTTCGCGTTGATGCAGGATACCTTGCAATTCGGCCATCGCATGCTGGCGCCCACGCATCGGTCGCATGTCCCCTTGCTCGATAACCCGGTTCATGTGATCATCAGCAGATGCTGCTAACCAAACGGTAAAGCAGCGGGATCGGAGCATCGCGTAGGTAACACTGGAGGTCACCAAAGAGCCACCGGTAGCGAACACACAGGAATGCTCAGTTTCGGTAAGTTGATTCAAGACGCGGCTTTCTGATTCGCGGTAAGCATCCTGACCATAAAGCGAGAATATCCCGGCCAGATCGGTACCGAGGTCTTTTTCTATTTCGCTGTCAAGTTCGATAAACCGCATGCCTAATCGTTTTGCGAGCTCCCCGCCAATAGTGGATTTGCCGGCACCGCGTAAACCAATCAGCGCAATCCGCGACTGACGCATCGTCGTCGTTTCGCCGTAACGCGTTTCAAGTAAATCGAGAACGTCAATCAGCTGATCATCACCGAGCTGACGCAGGTAGGCGTTGATTTTGGTAATTGCGGCTCGCTCAGGCGGACGCGTGACCTTGCCCTCTTCGATAAGGATTGGTAAATCACATTCAAGGGCGAGCGAAAGTTTTCGCAGCAGCAACATCGACACATTGCCAGAACCCAATTCAAGTTGCGCCAGGTAGCGTTCTGATAAACCGGCATGTTTTGCCAGGGCTTTGCGGGTATATCCGGCTGATTCACGTCGACGACGAACCCGTAATCCCAATGACTTCAGAAATTCACTTTCAAGACTGGGAGAAGATGGTTGGTCTGTTGTCGTTGAATCGGTGTCGGGCATGTCAGTGGGGATTGCTAAATTCTCGGCTGGCACTATAGCGCAGGAGCCCGGCCAAAGGGTGCTAAGCTTGCCGACAAGTGCCTGATTAACGCAGAGGATCGGATTGCATTCACTTGAAACTGAGGTGATTGGCCAGCTAAGCCCACATACCCCTACCCTGGTTTTTCTTCATGAAGGTCTGGGCAGTGTCTCCGGATGGCGAGATTTTCCCCAGCAGGTCTGCGAGGCTTGCGGTATTGCCGGAATTCTTTACTCTCGAACCGGTTACGGACAATCCCCTGAATTTGACGGCCCGCTCGATCTTGATTTCATGCATCGTGAGGCGTCTCGGGATCTACCGGCAATCATCAACCATTATGGGTTAGAAGCCCCAATCCTTTTTGGTCACAGCGACGGCGGGTCAATCGCACTGATTCACGCCGCGCAATTTACCGACCAGCCACGCGCACCGCTTGCCGTCATCGTGATGGCCCCGCATCTTTTTGTTGAACCTGTTTGCATCGAAGCAATTGCTCAATTGCGTCAACAATTTGATACTGATGATCGGCTGCAAATGAGCCTGTCCCGATATCATCACAATCCGGTCACGACGTTTAATACCTGGACACAAGCCTGGCTAAACCCTATTTTCTCTGCCTGGGATATCCGAGAAGAAGCATCCAACATTTGTTGCCCGGTTCTGGCGATCCAGGGTTTTGATGATCAATACGGAACGATGGCACAACTCGATGAACTGGCTAGTCGCGCTCCGCAGGTTGAACTGCTGAAACTCACCGGCTGTGGCCACAGCCCACAACGGGATCAACCCACAAAAGTTCTGCACTCTGTACAGGCTTTCGTGGGCGCCCAATTAGCGGCCTACCTACCTTAAGTTATCCGGACCGCTTAAACGGCCCGACCTTGCAGGCAAACCTGACCCGGTTTGAGCGCGTTGCAAACGATCATTGACCGCATCCCACTGCGCGCTGCGCGGCGGCGCCTCGATCAGAATGACATCTGCGCCCAATTGATCAAATTCGCGCAACATCGCGTATAGGCGGAACCCAAACACTGCGGCATCTGAACTGGCATGCTCCCAGTGTAATCCGGGTGGCTCGGGCTGGCTGCTTGAACAAACCACGTAGCGGCGCCCTGAGTCGGACAACTCAACCACCCGGCGCTTCAATTGTTCAGGCAAAAGCAATTCAATTGCCGTATCAGGTGCATAGTGAGCGGCGAGAGACCCGGACACCCGCGGTTGCCGAACAGTTTTGTCTCTTAAAGAAGGTTGAGCATTCACTTCGGTATCAATTGCCGCCAGACCCCGGGCCCGTAAAACTTCACTCACTTGCGCTGCCGTCACAGATCCGGGGCGCAAAATGCTCACGAATCCCCGACTCAGGTCAACAATGGTTGACTCCAGGCCGTGATCGCTCGGCCCGCCGTCCAGCACAGGGACCACTTCACCGAAGTCACTTCGAACATGGGAAGCACTGGTTGGGCTGACCCCACCGAAGCGGTTAGCAGACGGTGCAGCAATGCCGCGGCCGCCGCCGTATTCAAATGCCGCCAGTAATTTGTGGGCCAACGGATGTGACGGACAACGCAAGCCAATAGTCGATTCGTCGCCGCAGGCGTAGGCCGGCACGTCGGCGCGACGCGGCACGATCAAGGTCAGCGGGCCGGGCCAGAACGCGTCCGCAAGGACTTTGCCGGCGGCACCCAAATCTGCCCAATAACATGCCGCGGCCTGATTGCTGACATGAATGATCAGCGGGTGGCCGGCTGGCCGGCCCTTGATGTCATAAATCTGCTGAACCCCACGGGCCGAATGCGCATCGGCGCCAAGGCCGTACACCGTTTCAGTCGCAAACGCCACAACATCGCCGCGACGTAACAATGTCACTGCGAATGAAATGTCGATATTGGTCGGCATTACGGCAATTATGAGACGCAGTAGCGCGTCAGATGCCCAGGTCTAATCGAATCTGGCGAATCACCTGGTGTGCTTGTTTGGTGGAATCAGCAAGCACGGTGACATGACCCATTTTCCGAGCCGGCCGGGGGTCACGCTTGCCATACAAATGCAGCTTGGCCATCGGATGGCTGACCACTTTAAGCCACGGGGGTTCAATCGCACATTCTTGATTCACTGCGTTTCCTGAGTGCCCGGTAAACCAGCAATCACCTAGCAGATTCAGCATAACCGCCGGCAAGAGTTGCTCTACGCTGCCCAAAGGCCAGCCGGCGAGTACCCTGGCCTGTTGTTCAAACTGACTCGTATGGCAGGCGTCGATAGAATAATGACCCGAGTTGTGCGGCCGCGGCGCCATCTCGTTGACAATCAAACGACCGTCATCAAGGACGAAGAATTCGACACAAAGTATGCCTGCGTAGTCCAGAGCCTGCGCCATCTTGACGGTGGCTTCGGTTGCCTTTTGTGCCAGCGCCGAATTAACCTGGGCAGGTACAGTTGACGTTGCCAGAATGCCGTTAATGTGAACGTTTTCGGATACCGGGTAGGAAACCACTTCACCGTCCCGGCCACGGGCAACAACCACCGACAATTCAGTGGCCAGTGATAATTTCTTTTCCAGCACACACGGCACGGAGTCGAAACGCTCAAAAGCCTCGCGTACTTCCTGGACCGAACCAACCCGTGCCTGGCCTTTTCCGTCGTAACCCAGCCGGGATACTTTCAGTATCCCGGGTAACAGCTTGGTATCGAGGCTGTCGACATCATCGACAGATGCAATAGCGCAATACGGCGCACAGTCCAGGCCACAGGAGACAGAAAATTCTTTTTCTGCAATGCGGTCCTGAGCAATAGATACGGCGTTCGCACGGGGCGCAACAATGCAATGTTTGCTCAGAAAGTCCAGCGCCTGGGAAGGCACGTTTTCAAATTCGGTTGTACACGCGGTGCATAAATCGGCTAACTGCTGTAGCGCCACAGGGTCGATGAAATCGGCCTGGATATGACGGTCGGCTACCGCCGCGGACGGCCCGTCTTGCGCCGGGTCGAGAACACAAACCTTATAACCCATACTCTGAGCGGCCATGCAGAACATTCGCCCAAGCTGACCACCGCCCAGCAACCCCAGCCAGGAGCCGGGAGGCAGGAGAGACTCGCCTTGTCTCGAAGCTTGATCGTAAGGCTGGATTTTTTCAGGCTGACTCATTTGCCAGACAGTTTCATTGACGCAGCAGCCTCAGTTTGTCGGGTGCGGAATAGATCGAGCTTGTCAGCCAGGGCGCTATCGGTTGCCGCCAGCATTGCAACCGCGAACAAACCTGCGTTGGCAGCACCAGCTTCACCAATCGCAAAAGTCGCTACGGGGATTCCGCGGGGCATTTGAACGATTGATAATAACGAATCCTGCCCTTTCAGATATCGGGACGGTACCGGCACACCCAGCACCGGTAGCGACGTTTTGGCGGCCAGCATGCCCGGCAGATGGGCAGCCCCACCGGCGCCGGCAATAATGGCCCGCAAGCCTCGGTCTCTGGCAGTTTGCGCATAGTCAAACATCGCGTCAGGCATTCGGTGTGCCGAAACCACTTGGCACTCATGAGCGATATTAAACTCGCGCAACATATCAGAGGCGTTTTTCATCACATCCCAGTCACTGCTGGAACCCATTACTACGCCGATTACGGGATCAGTCAATTGTGGTTCACTCCGGATTCGTGAGCTTGGAGGCTGACGCCGGTCAGAATAGTCAATGCCTCGTGGTATTTTTTCGCCGTAGCCGCGATGACTTCAGCCGGTAACGGTGGCGCGGGTGCTTTCTTGTTCCAGCCTGACAAAGACTCGAGATAGTCGCGTAAAAATTGTTTGTCGAAAGACGGTGGTGAGATGCCGGTTTTATAACTGTCTGCCGGCCAGAACCGCGACGAATCTGCCGTCAGAATTTCGTCCATCAGGTGTAGCTCGCCAGCATCGTCCAGGCCAAATTCGAACTTGGTATCGGCAATAATAATGCCGCGCGCAGCAGCAATTGTCCGCGCCTTTGAATACAACTCAATGCTGATCTGTCGAATACGCTCAGCCAGGTCGGCACCAATTGTGCGTGCCATGACCTCAAATGAAATGTTCTCATCATGGTCGCCTTGCTCTGCCTTGGTTGCCGGCGTGAAAATTGGCTCTGGAAGTTCCTGGGCCTGAACCAGGCCGGGGGGCAACACAACCCCACACACCTGCCCGCTTGCCTGGTAGTCTTTCCAGCCAGAACCAATCAGGTAACCACGAACCACGGCCTCAACAGGCAATGGATGCAGACGCTTCACAACCATCGACCGCCCGCGTACCTGGTCTTGTTCGGCTGGGGAGACAACAGTTGTCGGATCGATGCCGGTCAGGTGATTGGGTACGACATCAGCCAGTTGATCAAACCAGAAAAGCGCCATCGCAGTAAGAATGCGACCTTTGTCCGGGATCGGTTCGGACATGATGACGTCGAAGGCTGAGATGCGGTCGCTGGTGACGATAAGCAGCTTATCGATATCAACCGCGTAATTCTCACGAACCTTGCCGCGACCCAGCAATTTCAGCGAGGTAATTGAGCTCTCGTACAGAGCTGAGTTGTTTGCCATCGGCGCAAAACCCGTATTGTGCC
>JBAUID010000006.1:0-2221 GCA_049680625.1 Burkholderiaceae bacterium
GACCGGGGCATGGTAATGGCTCAGCGTGAAAACCCAATTCTAAGCTGCCGTTCCTGCAACACAATCGCCCCGGTTCAGAGTTGAAAACCGACGGAGCGCACAACGCCTTCGGTTAAATCTTTCAGCCAGGCGGGTTGCCGTGACTCATATGGTTCTGATTCATCGGACAGCTTGTTGACCCAGCCACTTAACCGGGCGATCTCGGGCTGGCTGTAAAACGCCGTCATTACTTCGTAATTCAGGAATAAGCTTCGTCCGTCCAAATTAACCGTACCGCACAACGGGATCTGATCATCGATGACGATACACTTTGCATGCACCGTAGTTGACGATAAATACACCTGCCCACCGGCGTCAACCAGCTGGCGCAGCGCGCGTTCTCGCGCAATATCAGCCAGGCGGTGATTCGATTGACGTGGCACGACGAGGTGCACGCGGACTCCGCACCGACTGGCCGTGCACCAGGCATTGAGGAGCGCCTCATTTGGTACAAAATGCGGTGTCACGGCAAGAATTTGTGATCGAGCCTGATAGGCAGCAACCATAAGAAGGTCGTGCACAGAGTCTTCCAGTTGGTCGGGGCCGCACGGTATCCATTGGCACAGGCAGTCTGAGCCTTCAGGGCTATCAACCATTTGCGAATCTGCTGGCGCAGTGGAAATCTGGCGCGTTCTGTTCCAGTCCTGTTCGAACTGAGCCGTGGCCTGTTGTGCAATAGGACCGGCAACATCAAACGTCATGTCGATCCAGGCGGGGTGGCCGGGACGCGGATAAAAGTATTCGTCACACAGATTGCGTCCGCCGCTCCATAGGCATTGCTGGTCGGCAATGGCCAGTTTCCGATGGTTGCGCAGATTAGTCCGGCCACGCACGGGGTTAAGAAGCAAGGGCATAAAGCGGCGGACATCAACGCCACCGCGGCGCAATTGTTTGATGATACGCTGCGGGGTTGCCAGGCTGCCGACCGAGTCGATTAACAGCCTTACCCTGACGCCGCGCGCGGCGGCATCAATCAGTTTCCTGTCAGAGCCTGACCGACCCGGTCGTTGCCCAGTACGTAGGTTCCAATGTCCAGTTGGTGGACCGCATTGTCTATCAGGGTCTCGATTGATTCGTAGGCCTGGCTACCGCCATCATGAAACGCTGCAGGCAGATTCATAAGCGCCGGGGCAATATTGATACTGACCCATGATGATTCTGTCTTACCAGGACTTCGCGACTATAAAGAATAATTTGGGCCCCAATGGCGGCTGCGATATATGGCTACCTGGGGTGGGGTTGATCCCCTACTAGCAGCGCTGATGTTAATGCCCTGGTCGGTGGTGGACTGGCGCGGGCGCTATGTAAGACGTCAGGATGAGCGAGCGAAAGTGTGGATTTCTTATTTTGTCATTTAGACAGTTCCCATTCACTCTGACATTCCTGCTCTTAACAGTCATGGCCAATATCCTCGCGGGATTGGCTAGTGGTATTTTGTCTGACTCAAGTTTAGGCGCGTGGGGAAGCGGCTGGAATTTGATGAGACAGGTTCAATTGTATCGCCCGGTTGCCGCGACTTTCCTGTCACACGATTACGCGATGTTCTTGGTTTTTGAGCCCCATGAACTAGATGATTCTGTCACGTCACCACTGCTGGTTTACCGGAGGCCGGCTTGTTGCCAAACTCCTGACGCAGTAAGTTGGCCAGTAAAGTCACCAGTTCATTATTATTATTTTCGGCGCCGAACATTGCGACATGACTGAGCGGCAGTTGGGGAAGTTGTTCCGGCGAATCTATTTTTTCCAGCGCGACATGGGTAAAGGTATCCATCTCGACCGTGACAGCCATGTCAGCGGCGACGGATACGATTGCCGAGTCAAGATCTGTCGTATCGACTGTGTCAACCCAGGTAAACCCGGCTTTGTCGAGAGCGGCAATTGCTGGCGCACGAAAACTGCAGCCCTGGGTGAACCCGATCGGCAATGGCGAGTTAAAATGAGCGCGGCCGTTAACAGCACCGATCCAGACCAGGGGGGCGGTGGCAAGCAATTCACCGTTTGCCGGTGGGTCGGGCAGGGTCGTCAAAACCAAATCGTGTTGGCCTTGTTGTAAGCCGCGCATTAATTCAACGGTCAGGCCTGTGGTGAGTTTAATGCGTGCCCGCGGGCACGCATTGCTGAACAAACGCAACACCGTTGGTGTGTGTGGGTGGACAATATCGCCGGGTACACCCAGGCAAAC
>JBAUID010000007.1:0-4487 GCA_049680625.1 Burkholderiaceae bacterium
CGGCCGAGGAGATCATGCCAGGGGTTGACGGCATGGCCGAAGGGACAAGCGCGTTTGCTTCCGGTACGATGGTTCGCAAGTTCCGCAAAGGCGGGCTCATGATTGTGCGGGCCGGCGGTGGCGCCGGCATGTTCAGTGGCATCATTGGCGGATGGCTGGCCAGCGGCGAGCGCGGGTCATCACCAGTTACTAAGGAGATCAAACCATGACAACAATCTTAGACCCGACAGCAGAACGGTCGGTGGCTTCACGCCCGCGTCTGGCGCGGCCGGAAAAAATCGATGGCATGCGAATCGGCCTGCTCGATATCGCGAAGACCAAAGGCGATATTTTCCTGGATCGTGTTGAGCGACAGCTCACCGAGCGCGGCTTCGAAGTGAAGCGCTATGCCAAGCCCACCAACACCCGGCCAGCACCAACCGCCTTGTCGCAACAGATTGCGACCGAGGTCGACCTGGTCATCGAAGCACTAAGCGACTGAGGCTCCTGTACGTCGTGCTGTACGCATGACATTGCAGATCTCGAAAGCAGAGGCATTCCGGTGGTTGGCATTGCCACAACCGAGTTCATTCAGGCGGCGCAGGCCCAGGCAAAGTCCCTAGGCACCGACCCAGCCTACGTGTTTGTGCCACATCCGATTCAGGATCGCACGAACGAGGAGCTGCACGCACTCGCGGACAAGTATCTCGATGAGATGCTGGCCGGGCTGAAAGCTTGAAGCTGATCAGCTAAATAAACGCGCAACCGAGACACCGCGGTCTGGGCCAAGGCTCAGACCGTGAACCTGAGGCCTTAGGCTAGGCCAACTCAGTGGTGCAACGACGCAGTTCGCGCAACTTGGCAAGATCATAGGGGCGACCGCGATGCAAAGTGCAACGGTTGTCCCACATCAACACGTCATTGTTTTGCCAGACGTGGCGGTAGACAAATTGGCGTTGGGTTGCATGTTCGAGTAAATCAAGCAGGAACACGCGCGCCTGGGCTGTCGCCATGCCGCGTATCTCGCGGGTATGAACCCCAATAAACAGCGTTTTGCGTCCAGACTCCGGAATCGTGTCAACAATGGGCCAGTCAACCGGCGGCAAGCTTGCCATCCCCTCGGGGGTAAAGTCTCCACCACCGAGCATATTGCGGCTGTGAAACGCCCAATGTTCTGCGACCAGGGGGTCAACTCGCGCCTTCATGGATTCGGATAACGCATCATAGGCAGCGCGCTGATCTGCAAACTCGGTTTCACCACCCTCACCGCCGCCGCCGGGCAAGTTGATGCCGCACAGAATCGAATAATGCCCGCGCGGTCGTTTGAACGAGCTGTCGCTATGCCAGAGCTGATTTGCCATCAGGGACACGTTGCGCGCGTTTGATGCCTCAAGCAATTTGCCTTCGCTATCGATGTTTGCCAGATCAATCACATCGGTGTTTTTCAGGCGTGGCTTGCGGGTCGATGCCTTGACCAAACCAGGGTCGATCGAGCCAAACGATTTGGTGAAGGCGGCGTGTTCGTCATCCGACAGATTCTGGTTATGAAAAACGAGCACCGGGTAACGGGCGATTGCAGATTTCAAACCAGCCAGATTCTCGGTGCTTAACGGTTCGCGAAGATCAATGCCACTGACCTCCGCGGCCAGTTCGGAATGCAGAATATTCAGGTTCAGCGCCATGGGTTGCTCCGAGTGTTGATTGATCAAGATGATAAATAGATTTTCAACGACATATTAAGAACCCTACTCGCGCAGCGCCCCTTCTGTTGCGGGGTCACCAGCAATGCGGCTATGCCACATGCGTCGCGCCTGCTCGAACGGCCACGGGGTGGCCCGATGCATTAGCCGGCGATTATCCCAAACGACCGCGTCACCGGGTGCCCATTCGTGGTGGTAGGTTCGGCTTTGGGCGCACGCAAATTCATTCAGCTCGCGTAAAAAGGCTTCGGATTCGTTCGAACTCATGCCAACGACGTCGTAAGCATGACGACCAATGAGCAGGTTCTTGCGTCCGGTTTCCGGGTGCGTCTTAACCAACGGGTGAATCGACACCGGCCCGTCGTGAAAACCATAGCCACCGTAAGTCTTGCCGCTGTTGTCTGCAGAGGTGACAGTGCCGTTTTCGACCGGCCTGGCGTCATGGCCTACTTGCTTTTGTGAATGGTAAAGCGAATGGTGGGCACGCAAACTGCCAACGGTTTGCTTCATTGCATCGTCCAGTGCGTCATAAGCCGCACGCATGTCAGCAAAGCCGGTCGCCCCACCTTCAGCCGGACATATTTCGGCGGAGAAGACAGCACCCTTGGCCTGCACCGGCATGTACGTACTGTCGTGATGCCAGCCCATGTTGCCACGGTTTACCTTCATCATATCGTCACTGCCATCGTCGGGGCGCAGTGAACCGTCTTTTTTCATATTGCCGATCTCTGCGTAATCGAACTCGAGATCACCAAAACGTTTGGCGAAAGCAACCTGCTGTTTTCGGTCCAGGTGCTGATTCGGAAACACCAGCAGGCCGTACTCAAGCCAATGCTCGTAGAGTGTGGCAAAGGTGGCATCGTCGAGTAAGGCAACGTTCACCCCGGTAACCCGCGCAGCGAAGCCGGCATTTATTGGTTCGATATTCATGGCATTCATCTCCCCCAAGTTACGCTTAATCCCCCGGACACTCAATTCTAGCGCAGCGCCTTTTGCGCCCAGCCCGGAAGCGGCGCAGGCCCTAATATCGTACCGACAGATCTACCAACCAGGCCGGCAGGTTGTCCAGCAACCAAACTTCCACGGTTTGATTGAGATGGAAATACAGGGTGATACCAACCAGTATCAAAGTGGCACCCATGATTGGTTTGGCCCAGGGCATCCATTTGTGCAGACTATTGCGACGCGACAACAGCACTTCGCGTGAGCCATAGGCCAAAGCCAGCAGGACGGTGGCAACCCCCAACCCGAAGAACACCATGGTAAGCGCAGCCGTACCGAGATTTTCACCACTGGCCGCCAGGCCTATTGCGCCACCCAGGGTTGGGCCAATACACGGTGACCAAACCGCGCCAAGCAACATGCCAATCAACACCTGGCCGGCGATGCCGCTGTTTTGCATGGTGCCCATCCGGTTGTTGGCACGATTGGCCAGCGGCGACATCAAGGCTGACATTGCACTTGAGGCTTTCGGAATAATCAGAATCAAACCGAAAACCATCATCAGCATGGCGGCGATCTGGTTCAGACGGTCAGCATCCAGGCCAATCAAATGGCCAAAGGCGGTGACAGCCACCCCAAAAATGGTGAACGAGATGACCAGACCAACTGCCAGCGCCAATGGGCCCCAACGCGTTGCCTGCATGGCAGACGCGATGATAATGGGCAGCAGCGGCAGTACGCATGGATTGATCAGCGTCAGCAAACCCGCGACATAAGACCAGAACAGAATCATCTTTGCTTCAGCTTTACTGTCACCTGCTGACCCACGGCAATGTTCAAGTGGCGGCTTTGAACAGCTTCTCTATTTGATCTTTACGGGTTTGTGCAACAGCCCGGGCCACTTCTTTACCCTTGTTGAACATCACAAGGGTTGAGCGCCGGGGGATTTTGAGTTGCGCAACTATTTCAGATTTACCGTACTCATCCCAGTCAACCCTGATGATTTTGACAGTTGCATACTTGGGATTACTTTGCATTAACGCACTCACGGTACGTTCTTGGCTACGGCAGGTGCTTCACCAGGAGGCGTAAAAATCCAGCATGAACGGCTCGCCACTCGCAACGGCTTGTTCAAAGACTTCCGGTGTGTAGTCAATGTACTCAACGACATCACTTGCCGATAATGCCGGTTGCAGATAAGCCAGGCCTGCCAGTCCGCTCAGGCCGGTAGCGCCTTTTAACAATAGTCTTCGATTCATCGTTATCAACCTCGTATCTGTTTAAGCCAAGTCGTTTAAGCCAAGTCGTTTAAGCCGATCCATTCTCTTCCGAATCATCCGGGTCGCGCAATTCTTCTCGGGTAATCTGTTCACCCGACTTTGTTGTCTTAATTAGCACAATTATGCCGATGATCGTGCCAGCCAATATCAGCATCACAAACCAGTTGAAATGCGTCACATGCATTTTTACCGCCCCCGCCTGCCAGAGCAGGCCGGCAATGATGGCCAGTAACAACCAGTGCCACCACTTTCCTAAAAAAAACTGGCCCATGTCAGTGTGCTCCGAATAAGGTGTAACCGGTTGGCCGGTTTGATGCGTGGTTGGTGAAGGATTGAGACATTAGTCGGCACCCACGGGTTTGGCCTGGGCATTTGTATTGCTCCCTGCGTCACCGCGAGCCTTATTCACTTCGTCCTCGGACCGAGCGCCAGGGCGAATCCGTCCCCACAACAACAGCACACCAAGAACGACACCAATAATGTTACAGATCCAGCCGTCGACCCCACCAACCGTAATCACCGGTGGCAACAGGGTCAGTGCTGCAGCTATCAGCATTAGGAGACGCTGCAGGCCGTTCAGCGCACC
>JBAUID010000008.1:0-2872 GCA_049680625.1 Burkholderiaceae bacterium
ACCTGATCAATCCAGAACACGCCAAAGCTGGTTTCGTCCATTGAGCCAAACGCAGCGGCAGCAAAGATAAACTCCGGTGATAAGGCAATCCCGACAATCGTGAGCTCCTGAATCCGGCCGTTGAGCAGGATTTTTACCTTATCCCCCGGGTTCAGTGCGCGCTTGATCGCAAAGGTTTCGTGGACTACTACTTCGGCCTGTCCTCGCGTCGGCCAGGTGCCACGACGCAACGACACTTGATTTAAAGCGCCGCGTGGCTGGCTTAGGTCCAGACCAATAACCGCTCCCGTTAAAGGTTGGCGCACACCGGGCAAATCAACTTGCGCTGTAAATTGCAGACGAGTTTGAACCTGGGCGACATCATCGATTTTGCGAATCTGATCAAGCAGTCTCTGTGGCGCGCGCGTTACACCGGAAAATACGTCGGCAAAGCGCGCGGACTGATAATAATTGTCGCGTGACAGTTTAATTGATTCGTAAGTCGACAAGGAACCAATAAACGCGGCGATACCGCAACCGACGATCAGCGCAATAGTAGATACCTGCGCCCACATCGATCGAAGATCACGCAGCAGCTTATGGTCGATTGTCTTTACCAAGAGAGTTGGTCCGCATTTAACGGACTCTTGTTTCGTTCATCACTGATCAATTGACCGTCGGCAAGCCGAAGAACCCGGTCCGCCATGCCACCGATGGCGGCATTGTGAGTGATAATAATCGCAGTCGTTCCCAGTTCACGGTTGATCTGTGCGATAACTTCCAACACAATTTTTCCCGTCGCATAGTCAAGTGCACCGGTGGGTTCATCACACATCAGCACAGCAGGCCGCTTGGCAATTGCCCGTGCAATGGCTACGCGCTGTTGTTCGCCACCAGACAACTGTGCCGGAAAATGGTCAACCCGATCTTTGAGCCCGACACGCGTCAACGCATCGATCGCACTCATCGATTGCTCAGGGACCAGATCGGTCACCAGCCTGACGTTTTCGCCCGCCGTAAGACTACTAATTAGATTGTAAAACTGGAAAACGAAACCCACTCGCTCGCGCCTGAACCGGGTGCGCACAGCAGAGTCCGCTGCGGAAAGATCAAGGTCGCCAACCATTACAGAGCCACTCGTTGGCGAATCAAGTCCACCCATGATATTTAACAGGGTTGACTTTCCACTTCCGGAAGCGCCCAGCAATACGATGAATTCGCCGGTTGAAACATCCAGGTCCAGTTCGCGCAGCGCGTGAATCTGAACATCCCCGGTTTGGTAAACTTTGCTGAGCTTTCGGATGCGAAATAACGGTTGTGTGTCGGTCATGTTTTGGTCATGTTTCGCGAATGTCGCAGTGAACATTGTCAGCGCACTAAATCGGTAATATTAAGTGGGAGAAACTCACGTGCTGTTGATTGATATCAACGATATCTCACACGAACCAGATTCCGCTCCGTGATTAAGTCTGATTCGACGCCCAACTAAAACCCCGACCAAGCCCCTAATAAGCTTCCTGACAAAATCTCTGCTCAGTGCGCCAGCGCCACCTGACAATCAATTGTGTCAAGCAATCGATTAATCGCCGGCCAGGAAAAAAGTGGGTTATCGGCCAAGGCAATCATCATCGTGCATGCGCTACGCCGGGCCAGTTGGCGCAGACTAGTCGAGTCTGTCATAGAGAAACTCTCGAAATGTATCGAAACCCCCTCCTTATCTATCAGGTGCTCAACCCGTTCGCAATGTGCTGAGTAATCCGCCTGACTCCCGGACTCTACCGGCACCGCAATGACCAGGTCCGCGTGCATTGCCCCGCACCAGTCGTGAGCAATATATAACGCGCGCTCCAAACTGACGGAACCGTCATAAATCGAGGCCACTGTCTTGCGAATTTGGTTTTCCGAGTCAACTGGTGCCGTCCGAGCGATACGTTTGAATCTTCCCAAGGTATCGGAAACCGAATAGAACCTGACAGACTGGTCGTGAACATCGATGAACAAAACGTCACCATCGCCGGTCGCAGCCAGCGCCTGCTCGGCCAAATTACCGCGAACAACCCTAACCCTGTCTGTCACCTGCTGCCGACTGGCTGACTGTGCAACCAGTCGACGCACAAAAGACACCTGGCGCGCCAATTGCCGCGCCAATATCTCGGAGTCTAATCGGCTGGCAAGACCGGAAGGCCGAAAGTCCGGTTGATCTCATGAGCAAACGGCAAAGTTGCCAGGCGAAGCAGGCTCTCGTCTTGTATGAACAAGACAACTACCTCCGCACGCGCCTGGCCGGCCAGCGCGATCGCGTCAACCAAGGTCTGTTCATTGTGCCGCCGATGATCATAGGCAACAAAAAAACGACTTATCGATCGTACCGAGTCATTCTCAGCCGATGGAGACATGGACATCATGAGCGTTTCGCCTTTCTATTTCTAACAGGCCCGCCGAGTCGCTGGCGCATTTGGGTAAACTCATCCAGCTGCGCCGATACCTTGCCATTGATCGTCTGGGTATCATATCTACCACCCACCAACCGGTTCCAGCCTTCTGCCCCGTTAGCAAGAAGATCGCCTCGTCAACCGAATTGCCTCGACAAATAAAAAAAACACCGGCGCCTGCTCGGGTAACGGAGATTTATAACGCCTGCATTAACCGCTACCGGGTTTGACCATGGTCAATTCTTCCCCTTGACGAAAAGCTATGATTATTCATGCAGTGTTTCTTGCAACCGCAGAACCATAGGAGAGCAGAAATCATGAAAGCTGGCGACATAATGACAATCGACGTGACAACTGTTGGCCCGTCCGCAACGGTTCGAGAGGTCGCAAACCTATTACTAAAACGCCGAATCAGTGGCGTGCCAGTGGTTGATTCGGACAATGACGTACTAGGTATCATC
>JBAUID010000009.1:0-5294 GCA_049680625.1 Burkholderiaceae bacterium
CGCCTGACACACTCATGCGAACCAGCGGCATCCCTTCTGAAACAGTTTGACCAATGGTTACCAATACCTCCGCGACCGTGCCTGCGTGCGGCGACGGGATTTCCATCGACGCTTTGTCACTTTCCACGGTTACGATGCTCTGTTCAACCGCGATGACATCGCCAGGCTTAACCAGCACTTCGATCACCTCTACCCCGTCGAAATCACCGATGTCTGGCACAGCGACAACAACATCGGCGCCCGCCGCCGGCTCGGGTACAGCCGCCTCAGGTACAGCCGGCGCAGCAGCGCCAACAGCACCGGCGCCACCCTGAACCGTCACAATGACCGACCCTTGTTTGACCTGATCACCCACGCTGACCCGAATGTCAGCAACCACACCCGCAACCGGGGACGGTATTTCCATGGATGCTTTATCACTTTCGACCGTGATCAAGCTTTGTTCCACGGTGATGCTGTCACCGGGTTTGACCAATACCTCGATCACTTCAACCTGGTCGAAGTCACCGATGTCCGGCACTTTAATTTCGATCGCTTCACTCATCGCGCAACACTCGTCATTGTCTGTCACCCCGCCCGCAAGTCAGGTCGTTGTTCTGTTTGTTGATCTGCATTTCGCCGGTCAACCCTCAGGCGTAATGTGGATTGGCCTTGGCCGGATCGATCCCGTATTTCTTAATTGCTTCCGCTACCTTTTTCATTGGAACTGCACCCTCGTCAGCAAGCGCCTTGAGCGTTGCGACAACAACAAAGTGTCGGTCAATTTCAAAATGTTCTCGCAACTTATAGCGAAAATCAGAGCGGCCAAAACCGTCAGTACCAAGTACTCTGAACTCTCGGCCCTTTGGTACAAACTGGCGAATCTGGTCAGCAAATAGCTTCATGTAGTCGGTTGACGCAACAATCGGGCCGTCACTTGCAGCCAGTTGCTCAGTTACGTACGGCACCTGGGCTTTCGCCGTGGGGTTAAGCAGGTTGGCACGCTCACAATCGAGACCGTCTCGACGCAATTCGGTAAAACTGGTGACGCTCCAGACGTCGGCACTGACCTTCCAGTCTTGCTCGAGTAACTGCGCCGCTGCCAAGACTTCGCGCAAAATTGTGCCCGAACCCATCAGTTGAGCATTTAACTTGTTTCCCGAACCCTTGCCATTCGAAGCATCGCGTATTTTGTACATCCCTTTGATGATCCCAGCCTCGTCTGCCTCTTTGAAGCCAGGCTGGGCGTAGTTTTCATTCATCAGGGTCAGGTAAAAGTAAACATTCTCCTGGTCTTCAACCATCCGTTTCAGGCCGTGTCGAATAATCACCGCTACTTCGTGGGCATAAGTCGGGTCGTAGGACACACAGTTTGGAATAGTTGACGCCAGGATATGGCTGTGGCCATCTTCGTGTTGCAAACCCTCACCGTTGAGGGTTGTGCGACCGGCGGTACCACCCAACAGGAAACCACGCGCTTGCATATCACCCGCCGCCCACGCTAAGTCACCAATACGCTGGAAACCGAACATCGAGTAGTAGATGTAAAACGGAATCATGATGCGGTTGTTCGTTGAATACGATGTTGCCGCAGCTATCCAGGAACTAAACGCACCCGCTTCGTTGATCCCCTCTTCCAGAATCTGCCCGGCCTTGTCTTCGCGGTAGTACATCACCTGATCGCGATCGACCGGCTCATACTTTTGCCCTTCCGGCGAGTAAATGCCTAACTGGCGGAACATGCCCTCCATACCAAAAGTCCGTGCCTCGTCGGGAACAATTGGCACAACCCGCGGGCCAAGTTCTTTGTCACGCAGCAGGTTAGTCAGCACCCGAACGAAAGCCTGGGTCGTTGAAATTTCACGGCCCTCAGCTGTTGGTTCAAGTACCGCTTTAAAGGCAGATAATTCTGGCGCTTTAAACGATTCGTCACTAGCCGACCGGCGTGCGGGCACGTATCCACCCAAGGCCTTGCGACGTTCGTGCATGTAGACCATTTCGGGGGCGTCTTCCGGCGGCCGATAAAACGGAATTTGATCCAGATCCTCGTCGGCAACCGGGATGTTGAAACGATCGCGAAATTCACGAATAGAATCCGGATCGAGTTTTTTCATCTGGTGGGTCGGATTCTTCGCCTGGCCCGAATGCCCCATACCCCAACCCTTCACTGTTTTGGCAAGGATGACGGTTGGCTGATCTTTGTGCGTCGCTGCCGCCTGAAACGCGGCATACACTTTATAGGGGTCGTGGCCACCACGATTCAGGCGCCAGATGTCTTCGTCAGACATGCGGGACACCATCTCGAGCAACTGAGGGTACTTACCAAAAAAATTCTTTCGAACGTAACCGCCATCATTGGCTTTGTACGACTGGTATTCACCGTCAACGGTTTCTTCCATGATTTTTTGCAGCAAGCCATCTTTGTCTTTGGCCAGCAATGGGTCCCAATAAGAACCCCAGATCAGTTTGATCACGTTCCAGCCAGAACCGCGGAAGTCTCCTTCCAGTTCCTGGATGATTTTTCCGTTACCCCGAACCGGCCCGTCCAGGCGTTGCAAGTTACAGTTAACAACAAACACCAGGTTGTCCAGTTTCTCGCGGGTAGCCAGGCTAATTGCACCAAGAGATTCGGGCTCATCCATTTCACCATCACCACAGAATACCCAGACCTTGCGATTGCTTGTGTCAGCAATGCCGCGGGCATGCAGATACTTCAGAAAGCGTGCCTGGTAAATAGCCATCAACGGGCCGAGCCCCATTGATACCGTCGGGAACTGCCAGTAGTCGGGCATCAACTTAGGGTGTGGATACGAAGACAAACCTTTGCCGTCTACTTCCTGGCGAAAATGTGCGAGTTGCTCGTCGGTTAACCGCCCTTCCATGTACGAACGTGCGTAAATGCCGGGTGCCACGTGACCCTGGAAATAAACCAGATCACCGCCATGACCTTCATGCGGCGCATGCCAGAAGTGATTCATGCCGGCACCGATCATTGTTGCCAGCGAGGCAAACGATGCGATGTGACCACCAAGATCACCACCGTCGGGTGGGTTGTGCTTGTTGGCCCGGACAACCATGGCCATCGCATTCCAGCGGATAAACGAACGAATGCGCTCCTCAAACTCTGCGTTACCCGGGTTGGGTGCCTCCAGATGCGTCGGAATCGTATTCAGGTAGGCGGTGTTGGCAGAGAACGGGATAAAGGCACCGGAGCGGCGTGCCTGGTCGATCATCTGGGATAACAAGTAGTGCGCCCTTTCCGGGCCAAGGCGATCGAGCACCGCCTCCAAAGCGTCTAACCATTCCCTGGTTTCGACCGGATCGATATCGCCGGGGTCGTTTGCTGCAGGAAGCTCAGTGGGCACTGCCGACATAACACTCTCCGTTTCTCTTTTACGGGATAGTAGTCGGTCAATTTATCAGCAAACAGCCTTCATTGCAAATAGTGGTATCCATTCTCACATAACGGAATGAATTGCCGGTGTTTTACCCCGTAATTCATCGTTTCAAGACAGAATGGAACATACCGGCGGCCCGGCGCCCGGATTCGTACTGACCGAACCTGATGGCAATTTTTGCGCCGACTCCAAACATCGTGCCACGCAAATCATCAGTTAGGCGTGAAAGACCATGCAAGCGAAAAAAAACCTGTTGGCCGCACACGAAATCGCACCCATGCCTAACAACTGTGCGTCGCAACTCGTTATACTCTTGCCTGCGCATGCGGCTGTAGCTCAGTTGGAGAGAGTACATGGCTACGAACCAGGGGGTCGTGAGTTCGAATCTTGCCAGCCGCGCCACTAATTAAAGGGCTCCGGAGTTTCCGGGGCCCTTTGCATTTGGGTGACTCATTTCGCTGTCGATCGACGACCATTTGCAATCACCAGCTCCGTTTGACAGGCCTGGGCTAAGCCGCTATCTACAGTGACGATACGGTTTTAGGCGAGCGCAGTGATCAACAATCAATGGAAAACGGTCAAGTTTGAGCCGAAGGCCAGCGGCGCGCTGGATGGTTTGCGGGTGTTGGATCTGTCGCGCCTGGTGGCCGGCAATATGGCCTCGTTGCAGCTGGCCGACTTTGGTGCTGATGTCATCAAGGTAGAACAACCACCGAATGGCGACCCGCTGCGCGCCTGGAAGCTCGACGGTATTCCGACATTCTGGAAAGCCTATGGCCGGAACAAGCGCAGTCTGGCGCTTGATTTTCACGGTAAGGGTTCGATCGACCTGCTTAGACAATTGATTGGTAGCGCTGATGTTCTGATCGAAGGCTTTCGTCCGGGCACGCTCGAGAAGATGGGCCTCGCCCCCGATTCGCTGCTGGCTGACAATCCAAAATTAGTGGTGTTGAGAATTTCCGGTTTTGGGCAGACCGGCCCGTACAGTGCCCGCCCTGGCTTTGGCACCCTGGTTGAAGCGATGTCGGGTTTTGCCCATCGCAATGGTGAAAGTGACGGCGGCCCTCTCCTGCCGCCGCTGGCGCTTGCCGATATGATATCGGGCGTTTACGGGGTCAGCGCGGTGATGATGGCTTTGTACGCCCGCAATCGAACCGGTCACGGTCAGGTAATCGACCTCGCATTGCTTGATGCAATGACCTCCGTGTTAGGCCCGGAGGCGATGGATTACCAGGTGACGCCCAGGCCAAAACCCCGAGTTGGCAACGGGTCAAACACGTCAAGCCCGCGCAATGTTTATATCACCAGGGACGGACATGGCATCGCGTTGTCCGCATCGGTCCAAACGGCCGCCCAGCGATTGTTCACCTCGATTGGTCGCGACGACATGAATAGCGATCCGCGCTTTGCGACCAACGTCGCCCGAATTGCACACAGCGCCGAAGTTGACGCCATAGTGGGTGGCTGGATCGCCGAGCGCACCCGGGATGAAACCATGGCGCATTTCGAAACCGAAGGCATTACCGCTGCGCCAATCTACAACATTGAAGACATTGTCGGCGACGCACACTTTATCGAGCGCGGCATTTACGTCAACACACCGGATGACACGCTCGGCCAGGCTGCGGTTCATTCCCCACTACCGAAACTGTCCGCCACCCCGGGGACACTGCGCCGACCAGCCCCCGAAATCGGCGCGGATACCAAAGATATTCTGCGCGACTGTGGTCTGTCTGAGTCCGAAATTGCAGCCGCTCTGACTCAGGAAATCGTATTTAAATCCAAATCTAAAAACTAGTGGTACCTCAAATGGCACAGCAACTCTTACCCCGATGGCGCTCGTTACTCTATGTGCCGGCGAACAATCCAAAGTTTGTTGCGAAGGCGGGGCAACGCGGCGCTGACGGCGTGATCCTC
>JBAUID010000010.1:0-13159 GCA_049680625.1 Burkholderiaceae bacterium
CCTCCGACCAGCTCATGACCTTTCCCCTTGCTGCTGCCCATCTCTTTAATGTCGAGTACAAAAACCGCGTCACCACCGAGCTCTGGACGAAAGTGCAGACAAGCCAGCAGGTTACGGTCGCGCCGATCCGACATGCCGAACAAGTAACCGATGTTGCCGTGATCGATCACTCCTTCCGCATGGTCTGAAACGATGCGGCCAAAATAAACGTTAAAGCCGTCCATCCGGGCGCGTCGCACCTCCGCCCAATCGGTGTCGGCAAACATCACGTCAAATTTCCGTTCCACCAGCTTTTTGGCAAAGGCACGATTCGCTTCATTTGCACCGAGAATGATCACTCCCCGTGGCTCGGGATTGGATAAACCCAGCCACAGCGCAATTTTTGCCGCGGTTGCACTTTGCAATACCACGGTAGAAATAATGACCGCAAAAATGACGGGCACCAGTAGTTCGGCATCAGGGATGTTCAGCTCCTGCAACTTGAGCGCAAACAAGGCGGCCACGACGGCGGCCACGATACCGCGCGGAGAGATCCAGGATATGAGCAGTTTTTCTTTGACCGTGAGCTTCGAAAACATCGTGCTGGCAAAGACCGCCATGGGTCGGATAACCAAAATAACAATGAACAGGAATACGGCAAGACGCCAGTTCAGCGAGCTGAAGTCAGAAAAATTGAGGCGGGCCGCCAGGGTAATGAACAAGATTGCCACCAGCAACAATGTCAGGCTTTCCTTAAATTCAAGGATATCGTCGACATTGATCTGCTTCATATTGGCCAGCGCGATACCCATCACGGTTACTGCCAGCAGGCCGGCATCATGGGCGAAGTAGTTAGCGCCGGCAAACGATGCCAGTACAAATGCCAGCGCTGTGATGTCGCGCAAATACCAGGGAATCAGGTGATGACGCAGCAGGTAGCCAAGGACCAGGGCGGCAACGGCTCCGAACACCAGACCCGAGATCACCAGGATACCAATCGCCTCGGTTGCAGACCCGAACTGACTGGTCAGGATCAGTTCAAATACCAATACGGCAAGCATTGCGCCGATCGGGTCAATAACAATGCCTTCCCAGCGCAGGGTTTTTGAAATCGCGCTGGTCGGCCGGATCGCACGCAACATTGGCACCACGACTGTCGGGCCGGTAACCGTGCAGATCGCACCAATCATGGCCGCGACCGGCAGACTGATGCCCAGTAAGGTGTTAGCCGCCGTGGTGACAAGAGCAAACGTGACCAGAGTGCCAATAGTGACCAGCCCCCAGACTGCCGCACCAATACCGCGCAGCTCACTCCATCGCAGGGTCAGGCTGCCTTCGAACAAGATTATCGCCACTGACAGCGACACCAGGGAAAACAACGCCTCGCCAAACAAAACGTCCGGCTTGACAACCCCGAGCACCGGACCGACCACAATACCCACCAGCAACAAAAACAAAATCGCCGGTAGTCTCAGGCGCCAGGCCAGCCAATGGGACAAAACCCCCATGACAACAATTCCGGCAATAATCAGCTGAGGATCGGACATCAGGCTCATTGATCATCCGGCCGACAATAGGGCGCGTGGGGGGGAACCCGGCACAGCCGGGCAAAATTGATCATACTCACGATGCTTCACTGCACAAAGAATGGATAGCTGGGCATTCTATACTCGGCATGACTCAACCCGACTATTGACACATCCGGGAGTACCCATCGATGTACCGAAGAATTCTGGTTACCACTGGCGGCGGGGAATTGTCCTCCAAGGCTGTAAAAGCCGCCCTGCGACTCGCTCGTGATTTTGACTCGACGGTGATCGCCCTGAACGTCCAATCGCCTTACCAGCCGCCGATTGCTGGTGAGGTACCCGCGACTTTTGCCCATAATCCCGATGAATACGATGAAATGGCCCGTGCCAATTCACGCAAAATCCTCGACCAGGTTGAGGAAACCGCCAAGGGATTCGGGGTCGACTGCCAGACGATTACCGTCTTTGACCAGAGCGTGCATCAGGCAGTGATCCGGGTCGCTAAAGATGAGCGGATTGACTTAATCGTGATGGCGTCGCACGGGCGCAGCGGGATCAAGAGCCTGATTCTTGGCAGTGAGACACAAAAAGTGTTGTCTTCGTGCATGATTCCGGTCCTGGTTCACCGGTAATTGAGACCAGACCGGAAGTATTGTTTCCCCGAGGCAACAAGAAAGTATGGGGCCAGGCTCATCGGCTGAGCCTGGAGCCCCCGACCCAGGTGGCAGGCTGATATGCTTGCGCCCATGAGCCTTAACCCGCCCCGCTTTGAGCGCATTGCTTTAATTGGCCGCCCCGATTCCGAACGGGTGGCCGAGACAATCGGCAACATCGCCAGCTTTGTCGCCCAGCGAGGCCATGAAGTGGTCGTTGATAAAGGCACCGCTGTTTACCCGGGGCTGACCGCTTTTCGGCAGGTGGATGGTGATGCCATCAGTGATAATGCCGACCTTGCGATTGCCATTGGCGGAGACGGCACCATGCTCGGCCTCGCCCGCCAATTGGGCGGGGTTCAGGTTCCGCTGGTTGGCATCAATCATGGCCGCCTCGGTTTTATTACCGACATTCCGGTTGATGCCTGGCAGGACGCACTGGATGCCATTTTGCAGGGACACTACAACGCGGAAAAGCGCTCCATGCTGACCGCGCGGGCACTACGCGACGGACGCGAAATATGGAGTGACATTGCGATGAACGATGTCGTGGTCAATCGTTCGTCCCGCTCGGGCATGATTGAACTCGAAGTACACGTCGACGACTCCTACATGTACACCCAGCGGGCCGACGGTTTGATTGTGGCAACCCCCACCGGCTCGACCGCATACGCGTTATCGGCCAACGGTCCAATTCTGCACCCACAGATCAAAGGCATTGTCATGGTACCGGTGGCGCCACATTCTTTATCCAATCGGCCGATATGCCTGCCCGAAGATGTCAACGTACGAATCCGTATTGTCGAATGTCGCGAACCGCGGGTCAGTTGCGATATGCAGACCTTCGAAGACTTACAAGCCGGTGACACCATTGAAGTGATGCGGGCACCGTTTACCGTGCAGTTCCTGCATCCGTCCGGCTACAGCTACTTCGCAACTTTGCGCAGTAAGTTGTACTGGCATGAGCTGCCAATTTTCAGTGACCGGGCAAACCCGGCCAGGGACTAATCCGGGGCGTTTATGCTGCAAACCCTGTTTCTCCGCGATTTTGTCATCGTCGATCATGCTGAAATCGATTTCCAGGGTGGTTTTTGCGCGCTGTCGGGGGAAACCGGTGCCGGCAAGTCAATTCTGCTTGATGCCCTTGGGCTTGCGCTGGGTGGCCGCTCGGATGCCGCGGCCGTTCGAAGCGGCGCGCAACGCACAGAAATCATTGCCGGATTTGAACCATCTGTTGCGGTTCAAAGCTGGCTGACAGAACACGACCTGGTTAACGAAGATGACCGCGAGCTGCTGCTGCGCCGGGTCATTGACCGCGATGGACGCAGCCGCTCTTTTATCAACGGTTCGCCCGTGAAGCTTGCCCAGCTGCGCTCACTCGGTTCACAGCTACTTGAAATCCATGGCCAGCATGAATCGCAATCGTTGCTGCAGACCGATGGTCAGCGTGAGCTGCTGGATAACGTGGCCACTCTGGACGATACGCGCTCATTAGTAGCGGCCGACTGGCGCCGCTGGCAATCGGCCAGTAAAACCCTGGCCGAAGCCAGCGGCCACAGTGCTGACCTGGATGCAGAACGCGAACGCATCAGTTGGCAACTCGAAGAAATCGACGCCCTGCAACTGTCCGCCGGCGAATGGGAGTCGTTAAGCAGCGAGCAAAGTCGACTGGCGAACGCGTCAGAACTCATCGAATCAGCCCAATCGGCAGTACAGGCGCTAACCGACAGTGATGACGCCCTGGAAGTCAGACTTGCCCGGATTATTGGGCAGCTACAGGCCGGAGCGCGGGTGGACAAGGGGCTGGACAGCGTGGTTGATCTGCTCGACAGCGCGCGAATTCAGCTCGCCGAAGCCGGCTCCGACCTGGCGAGTTACCTCGACTCGGTCGAAGCAGACCCAGCCCGCCTTGAACTGACCGAACAACGGGTCAGCGCAATTTTTCGCCTTGCCCGAAAAATGTCAGTGGACCCGGCCGAACTTTATATAAAGGGCGCCGAACTGCAGACGCGGCTCAACGAACTGCAGCGTGCCCAGGATCTCGATCAACTACGCGCCGAAGTTGATCAACTCCGAAAAAGCTTCAGCCACAGTGCAGACAAACTCAGCGCCATGAGGCACAAAGCAGCCCAGTCACTGGCCATCAGTGTGAACAAGCGGCTGGACACGCTAGGTATGCCGGCTGCTCGATTCGACATCACACTGACCCCAACCTCCCCCGGCCCGCATGGTATCGACCAGGTGGTCTTTCAGTTCGCGGGACACGAGAGCATCGATTTGCGCCCTCTGGCCAAAGTGGCCTCTGGTGGCGAGCTGTCCCGGGTATCACTGGCCATTGCCGTCAGCGCGGCCCAGGCCAATCCGGTTCAATCACTGATCTTTGACGAAGCCGATGCCGGGGTCGGTGGTTCGGTAGCTGACGCCATCGGATTGTTAATGCGTACCCTGGGTGAATCGCGCCAGGTTCTGGCTGTTACCCACTTGCCACAGGTTGCGGCCCGTGCCCACCATCAGTATCGGGTCAGCAAACAGAGTGACAACGGCCAGATCACGTCAACGGTGACCCCGCTGTCAGCGGCTGAACGGGTTGATGAAATTGCCCGAATGCTCGGTGGCGCCCGGGTAACCAGCACGACGCGCCAACATGCGACCGAGCTGCTTACCCTGGGTCAAACGAACCCCGGTGACCCGAATTCATCAAAACAAGGGATGCAGGAATCAGCGCAGGAATCAGGGCGGGGCACAAAGCAAAAAAAAGTTATAGCCCGCACACCGGAGCCACCCGCGAGTACAAAAAAACGGCCGGGAAAATCAGCATCAAAAAACCACGAAAAGCGCCGCAAAACTGCCAGAGCCTGAGCCCCGTCAGGCGACCGTGCCGCCAGCCGCGTGATCTGGGTCGTTGCTAGTCAGTTCGCATGTGGACAATTCTTGCGCGTACAGTTCGCATATAAAGCCAGTGCATGATCTTGTAGTTCAAAGCCACGCTCATTCGCCACTTCAGCCTGGCGGGCTTCGATTTGTGAGTCAAAAAACTCTTCAACCCGCCCACATTGCAGGCAGACCAGGTGATCATGATGCTCACCTTCATCCAGTTCGAAAACTTTACTCGATACGGCATCCCCGGTCTCAAAGACGCTGCGTTTCAGGATGCCGGCTTGTTCAAACTGGTTCAGTACCCGGTAGACTGTCGCCAGGCCAATATCGTGATCAACTTGCATCAGCTCGCGATAAACATCCTCGGCGCTCATGTGGCGCTGCTTCCCCTCTTGAAAAACCGCCAGAATCTTCAGGCGCGGGTGGGTTGCCTTCAGGCCAACGTTTCTCAGTTCCTTGGGTTCACTCATGGGCATATAGGGGCTCTGACCGGCGCAATTGGCATTGCCAAAACAATTATTTCGTCTCCCCGTATCATAACGGTTTGGCTGGCCACCTTGACCAGCCGCTGTGCAGAGGCCTCACCACTCATGATGAGAAATATCAAGATATCCAATCTTTTCGCGAAGCTGGGCAGCGGGGGCAGCGTGAGCAATGTGGGCTGTATGAGCATTGCCACCGCTGTTCTTGTCGTGGCCCTGGCGGGCTGTTCCAGCGACGATACCCGGCGCAGTGGCCTGCTTCAGGCCCATCGCTATGACCTGCCACAGGGTAATTACGTCACCCAGGCGATGCTCAAGCGGGTTGAGATTGGCATGTCACGGCTTGAGGTTCAGCGTACGCTGGGCTCTCCGCTGCTAACCGATGTATTCCTTCCGCAACGTTGGAATTACGTGTTCAGTTTCCGCCATCCGAACGGCCGGGTTGATCTGCGCCGGGTGGTCATTTTGTTTGGTGCTGATGAAAAAGTCAGCAAAATAGATGCCGATGAATTGCCCGCCACTGAAGACCCTTCCGACCCCGCCCTGCCCCGATTCAACCCCGAGGCACTGAAACGTTCGGGCTGACCACTATTAGTCGCCCCGGCAACAACAATATTCTATTAACCATCACTGCAATCACGGGCAAAACCACTATGCACAAAATCGCTGTCGCCGGCGCCTCCGGGCGAATGGGTCAAATGTTGATCCAGGCAATCACCGAGTCAGATGACTGTCAGTTAGTGGCGGCGCTTGACGTCGACGGCAGCACCTCGATTGGCAGCGACGCCGGGCAAGGTGCTGGTCAGCAAACCGGAGTCAAAATTCATTCGGATGTAAACGCAGCCTGCCGTATCGCTGACTTTCTGATCGACTTTACCCGTCCGGAAGGCACACTGAATCACCTGATCGCCTGCGTTGAAAATCAATGCGGTATTGTCATCGGCACGACCGGCTTTGACGATGACGGCAAGGAAGCAATAGAAAAAGCCGCAATAAAAATACCTGTCGTGTTTGCACCCAACATGAGTGTCGGCGTGAACGTGACTTTTAAACTACTCGAGACCGCCGCGAAAATTCTGTCGTCGGGTTACGACATAGAAGTTATTGAAGCCCACCACCGACATAAAGTTGATGCGCCATCGGGCACTGCGCTGCGCATGGGTGAAGTTCTTGCCAAAGCGACGGGGCGAGACTTCAAAAAAACAGCTGTCTTTGCGCGCGAAGGTGTCACGGGTGAGCGAGCTGATGACGCGATCGGTTTCGCCACCATTCGCGGTGGCGACATCGTCGGCGACCATACCGTGATGTTTGCCGGTATTGGCGAGCGAATTGAAATTACCCACAAAGCCGCCAGCCGCATGACGTATGCAATGGGTAGCCTGCGTGCCTGTCGTTACCTTGCACAACACGACCATGGCTTATTTGATATGCATGACGTCCTTGGCCTGCGTTAGGCAAGCCAGGTACCACTATCCGGTGAGGCAGGCCGGATCAAACGCATAATCGCCCGCCAGCCAGTCCAGTAACTCGCGGGCAAACGGCGCGGATTGTTCCGCCTGCAAAAAGCCTTCATAGCGACGCCGCAATTTGATCATGTCTTGCTCGCTCATGCCGTCCAGGCCATTATCCTGAAGCTCGATGACGTCTTGTATCAGTGCCGCACCCATGGCTGAGCCACATTCGCTGATACAGGCTTGCTCGAACGCCTGCTGCGGGTCGTAGTCGGGCTGCCGGTAGCTGGCGGATAACGAACGCAACGGGATACGAGACAACCACGGCTGATTCATCGGGTTCACTGCATGTCCGTTGGCCCCGTCAAGCAAAGCCTGCCGTCCGCTGAAAGCCCTGAGATGTAAAAACCGTGACGTGGCCGAGCCATCATTAACCGGATAGTTATCCCATAAGAACGGCCGGCGACCCAACATCTGGGCCACTTGCGAAAGATGTTGCGCATCGTAATGAGTTGAACAAACCTGGGGCCCTGTCCAGAACAAGTCAATGGCCGGATCCAATTGTGACCCGATATCCTCCCAGTAGTTTGCCGGCCGCTGACCAAAAACGCTTTCAAGAACCGGGTCGGTTGAGTAATAGGTTGGACACATCACAATTCGCTGGGCACGACAATGCTCGGCAACGAAATGAGCAACCGCAACCTGGGTTTGTGCCAGGCCTGGCATATCCCCTCGCATGTCATCAAAGAGCACACACAACAAGTCAATACCTACTGAATTCAATTCGTCGAGTTTGCGCCGCAAAACGGCTTGCTCCGTTACGCCAAACCGCCGGTAGATTTCAAACGGGCTTAAGCCAATACCAAACATCATGCCGGCACGCTGACAGGCGTCACTGACCCGGCCCACTCTTAAGCGAATGTCCTCTGGCCATGGATGCTCCCATTGGCGGCGCAAGAACGCATCGTCTTTGGGCGCGTAGATATAAGACTGGAAGCCAGCGTCTTTGAGAAAAGGCTGAAAAGACTCGCGCACTGCCCACGGCCACGGTCGCCCGAAGAATCCCTCGATCAGATGTAAAGGCAACTCGGCGGCAATCGGAGCGAATGCCCGGTCGGCAGTTTGGGTTACAAGCGGCGGCACAGGGTTTTGGCGGGCAGGGTTCTAAACATTCAGTGTAACCGAGCCGCCACAAGCGCCAAACGCAGACCTGCCAGTGTACCTCCCCCGATGCCTGCATAGGTCCAACCGGCAACCCAGTGGCGCTTAACGGGCGGCCGTCCGCGACCAGCCCGCGACCATTGATCCGGCAGGCACTGCGCACAACCCGATGATTCCGTTTAATGACCACGTACCCACCAAAAGGTCGGATCGCCAATTGGTGTGGAAAACGCAGAAATGCACCGAACTGGCAGAGAACCGATTGAACGAACAAGCGATTGAGAATCGAACCATCCTCTGGTGCACTACCGCCGTGCTGGTGGGAGCAACCCTGTGGGCGAGCGTGGCCAGCGCGCAAAGTCTGGATGGTGCAGGAGCCAGTACGGCTGACATCGCCCGTGACGCAGCATTGGCCGGTGAACAAACCGCAGTCAATCTGATCAATACCGAGGCCCGCAAGCGTGCTGCCGCCTTGATAAACAACATCCGAACCAAGCTCGACGCCTGTGGCGACAATGGCATGCTGGCCGTTCAGGCTGAACCCGCCGCAACAAAAGCAACGACGACAGTGCCCTCCCGACCGTCGCTTAACTGGAATCCGCTGCTTGATCTTGCCGCCAGCGATCATGCCATTGCGATGGCACGGCAGCAATTTTTTGATCATACCGATCCGCAGGGAAGAACAGTCGGACAACGAGTAAAAGCGGTTGGCTATCGCTGGCGAGTTGTCGGTGAAAATCTGGCCGCAGGCCAGGACTCGGTGGACGAAGCTGTTCGCGGATGGCTACTGTCAACCAGCCACTGCAATATCTTGCTGGATGCGCGTTTTTCCGAATTTGGTCTTGCCCGGGTCAATGCTCAAAACCCACTGGACCCGTATCGCACGTATTGGGCATTGGTGGTTGCCCAGCCAAAACAGGCACGAGCCAAGGCTACTGCCCGGGCAGTTGCCCGTTAATGGCATTCAGGACGATCGTCTCTGTGAGAATTTCTGGCAGCACCACAGGTGGCTTGCCGTCGGGACGGTATAACAGGTAAAAGGGCACACTATTTCGACCATGGCGCGCCAGTTCAGCAGTAATAGCCGGATCTTGGTTTGTCCAGTCGGCCTGGAACAAGCGCACCCGATTATTCGCCAGCGCATCAAGCACGGATGCGCGACCCAACACGAGCTTCTTGTTGACCTGGCAGGTAACACACCAGGCCGCCGTAAAGTCGATAAATACTGAGTCGCCGCGGGCCAGTGCTGCTTGTACATTGGCTGTCGACCAAGGCTGCCAGCCGGCTTGCGCGTGCTCCGCCGCCGGCACCCGGGCAACAGTTGACCCAGGCCAACTAAGCGCAACCGCGCTGCCAATCAACACAATTGACAGCGCCAACGCCATTTCGCGCCAGCGACGACCTGCCTGCACAAACCGACCGAATACCCAAAAACCCAGGGCCAGCATCACCATCCCCATTAAGACCCGCAAGACACCATCAATGCCGACTTGCTGGCCAAGCACCCAGACGAGCCACGCAGCTGCCGCAAACATCGGAAATGCCAACAACTGTTTCAGCGTTTCCATCCACGCGCCGGGCCGTGGCAACCAACGCAACCAGCCCGGCATCAACCCAAGCAGCAGATAGGGAATAGCCATCCCGACACCCAGTGCGGCGAACACGATCAGCGTGGTTGCCGATGGCTGAGTCAAGGTATAACCAAGCGCCGAACCCATAAACGGCGCTGTGCACGGGGTTGCCACCAATACCGCCAGAACCCCTGAGAAAAATGCCCGGGTATTCGAGCCCCCTTTAACGGCACCACCGGATGACCCAGCGGGCGCAGCGGCCGCGGCAACCCCGGCAGTATCGAACTGACCCAGGCGGGTGAGGCTGCTGCCGACCTCAAATAAGCCGGCAAAATTCAGGCCTATGGCGAGAAACAGCAATGCCATGAATGCAACAAAGACCGGAGACTGTAACTGGAAGCCCCAGCCGACTGCCTGCCCCGCCGACTTCAGAGCCAGCAGAAAAATGGCTAGCGCCAGGAAAGACAAAACCACCCCGGCGGCAAACCAAAGGCAGCCATTACGAACGCTGGTGCGTTGCGCCTGGGTGAGATCAGAAGCGCCCGTGCCACTGCCGGCAAAACCGAGAATTTTCAGTCCAATCACAGGAAACACGCACGGCATCAGGTTCAATATCAAGCCGCCAACCAGGGCCAGCATCAGAACGGCAACTAACGTAGCACCGGTAGTCGTCGAGGCGGCTGCAGCTGGCAAGACAGACGGAACAGTGTTGATTGACGACGACATCCCGCCAGCTGTTGGCTCACCCAGCCGCTCACCCAGCCGCTCACCCAGCCGATTTCGGAGCAGCGAGCCCGCGCCACCGGTAGCCGCGAGAAGTTTGCCTGCAGCCCCCCGTTGTTGCTCGAGAAAGGCGACCGCATGGCCGTTGATCTCGCCAAGATGAGTGCCACCGGTAAAACCCGACACCTTCGCTTGCAAGTCGCCCGTCACCAGAACCGATTGGTTATCGTCAAAAACCAGCAATCCGTTCACCGCATCTTTCAGGGTTTTCTTGACCGTGCCACTGAGTAAATCGGGGCTTAGAGGAATTTCGAGCCGCCAGCCGCCATCCCCATCGAGCTGATGCAATGACTGAGCGCCGGCATGGACAATAGTGTCTGGCTCAAGCCCAAAATACTCGATTCGACTCGGCTTACCCGACACCAGTGTGGCAGGGACATGCAGATGCAACATGTTGCCTACGACTGCCGCGGCTACCGTCACCGTGTCGCGCGGCAGTTCGCGCTCGGCATCGGTGAAACGCCAGGCGTTGCTTCCTGGTTGGCCGGCCGCTTGACTCGATGTTGTGCTGCTGGCGGCCACCGGCAGGCTCAGGGTCAGCGTCGCCTCACCGGGTACACAAACTTCGCGGCAGACCAGCCACTGCGCCAGCGCCGAAAACGTCAGCGCTTTGCCGCTGATTTCTTTTGCGGCCATGACATCGCGCATTAAGACCACGTCGCGGTCATAGCCCAGGTTCGCCAACGGACCAATTAGAAACCGCGACGGGCGCGGCCATGCCACATCCCCGGCTGAAAATCCGCTCGGCAAGCTAAGCTTAAACTGAGTTGGTAACCCGGAATCACCAGGATTAACCCAGTAGGTATGCCATTGCGGTTCGTGTTTAAGCCGCAAGCCCAGCTTGAACGCCTGGCCCGGCGCGACGGCGTCAACACTGGCGATTAATTCGACTTCAACCGCACCAACCCGCTGAATCGCCTGCGCAGCCCCAGCCACCGTGGGCACCAGTGCGATAACAAGACATGCCGCGAGCATCGTCATCAGGCGGCGCGCCAGCCAGCGCAAAGATCCGCTAAAAACCGGACCCGACGCGAAACCCGATGCCACGCCCAAAGCCCGGCCGCTATCCCGTTGCCGGAGCTGTAATTGCTGATGCTCAAATTGCTGACTTTGTTGCTGCTGTTGCTGTCGTGGGCTCGTCGTCGGCGCCCCGCTCTGTCCGTCCCGGCAAGGCTGGCATGCCACTCTCGCCCTGCGTTGGGCTCGCGACTGAAGTGTGGGAACGTAAGATTTGAAAGGCATCATTTCTCTAGTTTACCGGCCAGGGGGCAAAAAAACCTGAACGGGTTAACATAGCAGGCTGAATTACGGCACGCCCAACCGACGGTTTTGCAGTATCTGTGACACCAACGGCACCAATAATATCGGGTAAGCGTGGTGGCCGCTCTGATAACTCCGAAATTGCGATTGGGCCATTGCGTCATTGCGTCACACTGTACAACCACCACAAGGGGCGATTCGGGAAACCGGAAGCCTGGGAACACGGGAACACGGGAACACGGGAACACGGGTAATGAATGAAGACATCGACGCTTTAAGCGTCCGAATCAACCGGCTGCTAACGCTGATGAAAAAACTCAGTGACGACAACATTCGCCTGCGCGCTGAACTGGAAAAAGACAGTGCCACTCGTCAACAACTGGAAGCGTCCATTAAAGAGGCCCGGGTTCGGGTCGAGGCAGCCCTGGCCCGACTGCCGCTGACCGCTGAATCAGAAGAGGAGACCGCTTAAATGGCGACCAACAAAGCCCCCGCTGTCCAGGCCCCCAGTGAACAAATCGAGGTGGTGATCCTTGACCGCGACTTCAAGCTTGCCGTTGCGCCGAGTGAAAAACCGCAACTTGAACGCGCTGTAAGACTAGTCGATGAAAAAATGCGTTCCTTACGCGATACCGGAAAAATTGCCGGCATCGACCGAATCGCCGTGATGGCTGCGCTGCAAATCGCCAACGAACTCGTAGCCTTGCGCGGTGCGTCACCGAAGGGCAGTGCCGCTGAGAAAAACCTCAACAAAATTCGCAGGATGAATGACGATCTCGAAGCGGAACTGAAACGTCAGGAAAGCCTGTTCTGATTTTGCTTCCTTCATAACAGTAATTACGGCTACGGTCAGCCCGGCCAGATGAATAACTCAAGCCGTTGAGATCACACGCAGCATTCACACAAACCTCATTGACCGGGTGCCGCCGCGGCGATAACTTCCCTTGGTTTTGTGCGCCGGAACAAAATATAAAGCTATCGTCATCCTATACCCGATAGACGGCAAATACCCGGGCTAAGGGATGGGTTTTCGGCTACCGATCACGATACGACAAACGGCTTGCCAAATTGGCAACAAAATTGTTTGCGACCTAATTTGATGGCATACAATGGAGCTGCTTCTGAAGTACCGGTGGGATCAAATATTCCTTGTGCCAATGAGCGAAAATAGGTTACCGCCTCTGAGCGATGCTGTTGTGATCACCCCTCGTCGGATGAACCTGATGCATCACCTGGCCGTAGCCGACCTGAAACGCAGGTTTTCAGGGTGATGGTTCCAACCGGTCACTTCGGAGCACCCCAATCGAAAACCATAGGTTTTCGATAACCCCAACAACGCCATTCCCCCCATGTCGCCGTGCCCCCAAACGAAAACCAAAGGTTTTCGTTAACTCCAACGCTTCCCCCCTACCC
>JBAUID010000011.1:0-83002 GCA_049680625.1 Burkholderiaceae bacterium
CATATGAAGGATGCGCCAGCGATTCTGGCTGACCTCATCGCCACGACTCCTGGAGATGAAGGAAAATGGTTTGCAACCGCAAAGGAACTCGAACTGTACGAACTCGCATTGGACCTTGCGAACCGCAGTCCCTGTGATCCAAAAACCCTGACCAGGGCGGCTAGGGATAATCTCGATTCGGCACCGGAATTTGCTCTGGGTTCAGCGCTGACCGCATTGCGCTGGCTGAGTGAGGGGTGGGGTTACGAGGTGACCAGCGTCGATGTGATGGAGGCTTACGACCGGGCAATGGATGCTGCCGCCCGATTGAATAGGGCTGACGACGTAAGCGGCCAGATCCGGCAACTGGTTGAGGCGAACGACAACGGGGCGAGACAGTTTGTGCGCCAGGCGTTACAGAGAAGAAAGCGCGTCGGTGGTGACGACGATGGCCCGGTGATATAACCCAGTCACAGTAACGGAACATTGTTGGGGCATTAAATCGGTAACATATATGCTACCATCGGCGTCACATGATAGAGGTTAGAGAATACCTCGACAGTGAGAAACCTGATGGCTTTGACGAAAGATTTTAAGGACACCATACAGGCTCGCGCCCAACGGGATCCGGCGTTTCGCAAGGCCCTGCTGCAGGAAGGGGTCGAATGCCTGCTCGCCGATGATGTCGATACCGGCAAGGCGGTGCTGCGTGACTACATCAACGCGACCATCGGGTTTGAGGGGCTGTCTAGGGTCTTTGGCAAATCGAGCAAGAGTCTCATGCGCATGTTCGGGCCGAAAGGTAACCCCCAGGCGAGCAACCTGTTCGCGGTGATCCATTACCTGCAGGAGCAGGAGGGCATATACCTGGAAGTTAAAGCCCGGAAGGTGGCCTAGAGTGCGTTGTGGCGGTGCTCAATCTGCAGATGTTTCGAGTATTTTGAAGGATTTTCTGAGCTTGCTATTTATCATGGTATCGCCATTTATTAGGAAAATAAGCCATTGAATATAAAAGACAAAAAAGGCTTATTGATAATAGAGTGGGAGTAGTTCTTTGTTCTGATCGGTCAGGACAAATCTGTTCACAGTGAATTATGACAAATATTGATGAATCGCCCAGCTATCAAGCCTTCCTTAAGAGCCCAAACAGAAGCATCAAATACAACACTTATTTCCAGATATACGATTGCTTGTTTTCGCCTTTCAGAGACCGAGAAATTACATTTGTTGAAATTGGTGTTTTGGGTGGTGGGTCTTTGTTTATGTGGCGTGAATTCTTTGGGGATAAAGCCAGGATTATTGGCGTTGACTTAAATCCCAACGCGAAAAAGTACGAAGAAGCTGGCTTTGAAATCTATATCGGAAGCCAAAATGACCCGGAGTTCTGGAAGTCGTTTGTCAAAGCTGTTGGACCCGTCGATATCGTGTTGGACGATGGCGGCCATACCTATGAACAGCAAATCGTTACAACAGAGTTCTTGTTAGATAGCATAAAAGATCACGGCTTGCTGGTTGTTGAAGACACACATACTTCGTACATGCGGGGCTTTGGCCCGAGGCGTTTCTCTTTCCTGGCGTACGTAAAGCGGTTTGCTGACCGCTTAAATTTTCGGTTTGAGAAGTTTTCTAAATTTCGATCTGACAGGCGGGTCTGGTCGATTCAAATATTTGAGTCCGTGGTGGCCTTTCATGTCAATCGGAGCGGGTCTGAAATGATGTCGAGTCTTTGTGACAATGGCGGATATAACGACGAAGCGATTGATTTTCGTCACTTCGATCAAGAGGGAAAAAAGCAAATTCGAGGTATCACCAAAAGACTTCGATTGCTGCGTGCCGGGTTTGCTCTCAGAAAGTATTTTTAGTGCCGACCTGGTGCGTAGTGGGATATTGACGAATATACGGAGGTAAAGAATGAACAGCTATGATTTCAAACAGAAGGTTGCAGTCGTAACTGGCGGTGCCAACGGTATTGGTGCTGAAATTGCCAGTCGCCTCGTTGCATCCGGCGCGAAAGTGGCGATCTGGGATATGGACACTACCAACCCCGAGCAGAAGATAAAGTCCCTCCCAGCCGGCAGTTCAACTTTGGTGCAAACGGATGTCAGTAACTACGAAAGTGTCGAGGCCGCGCTGGCGGCGACACGAGAAGCTATCGGTAATGTTGATGTCTTGGTTAACAGTGCTGGTATTGCCGGGCCAACCAGTACGGTGGCTGACTATCCCGTAGATATGTGGCGCAAGGTGCAGCAAGTGAATCTTGACGGCACCTTTCATTGCTGCAGATGCATTGTTCCCGGAATGGTTGAGCGCAATTATGGCCGAATCGTCAATATCGCCTCCATTGCCGGCAAAGAGGGAAATCCGAATGCAGCTGCCTACTCTGCCTCCAAGGCCGGTGTTATTGCTCTGACTAAATCGCTTGGTAAGGAGTTGGCCGGTAACAATATTGCGGTTAATTGTGTAACTCCGGCGACGGCTAAAACCCGCATTCTTGACCAGGTCAGTGAAGAGTTCATTCAGTACATGATGTCGAAAATTCCGCGCCAGCGTTTCGTGACAGTGGAAGAGGTTGCCAGCATGATTCTCTGGATGGCATCCGCCGAGAATTCGTTTACGACAGGGGCCGCCTTTGATCTGTCTGGCGGCCGGGCAACCTATTGACTAAAAACTGGAGCCAACATCGTGTCGAACCTGACTTTTGATGAACAAATGATGCGCGAGGCAATAATTCTTGCGCGCCTTGCTGGTGAATCCGGTGAAGTACCGGTTGGTGCAGTTGTTACCCGCGGGAGTGATATTGTTGGGCGTGGCTCCAACCAACCGATTCAGGGCAGTGACCCGACTGCTCATGCTGAGATCGTGGCCTTGAGGGCAGCTGGCGCATTCGAACAAAACTACCGCTTACCTGGTTGTGCGCTTTACGTCACGCTTGAGCCCTGTGCGATGTGTGCCGGGGCGATTCAACATGCGCGCATATCCCGTGTGGTGTTTGGTGCATCCGATCCGAAAACGGGAGCCTGCGGTAGTGTGACTGACTTATTTGCCATTCAGCAGTTAAACCATCATGCCACTGTCTCCGGGGGGCTCCTGGCTGACGAGTGCGGGGTATTACTCAGTGAGTTTTTTGCACGTCGCCGACACAAGGCCGCGTAATACCGGCAAACCCGGTGCTCACGATTTTTTAGGACAGACGATGAAACTATATGATTTTGAACCCGCCCCCAGCGCCCATCGGGTCAGGGTGTTCCTGTCCGAAAAGGGCATTTCAGTGCCAACAGTGCAGCTTGATGTGCGGTCTGACGAACAGTTCAAAGAACCGTTCAATTCGATGAACCCTTTCCACTGCGTCCCTTTTCTTGAGTTAGACGATGGGACGGTTGTTGCCGAATCGGTGTCTATTTGTCGCTACCTTGAAGAGCTCAACCCCAATCCGCCATTGTTCGGAGACTCGCCCGGTTCTCGGGCTGTGATTGACATGTGGAATCGGCGCATCGAACTTGACGGATATATCCCCGGTCTGCATGCTGTTCGTAACAAGATTCCGATGTTTGCCGGTAAGGTAATCCCAGGTACCCGAATGGCTCTGCCACAGAGCCCGGTGATGGTCGAGCGTGGCACGGCGATGATGGCTGAGTTTCTTGGTAAGCTCGACAGTCAGTTATCCGCTAACGCGTTTGTCGCGGGTGATCGGGTCAGCATTGCTGACATCACCGGATGGTTCACCGGCAATATCGCCGCCCGGCTTGAAATTGATCTCGCGGCGGATTTTCCAAACGTCGCCCGCTGGCATCGCGAGTTTTCCGACCGACCCAGTACACGGGCTTAGTTTGTGACAAACTGATATGACAATCAATATGGGTTAAACAACGATGACGGCGATGAGCAAAGCTATTCGCCTTGGACCGGGTTGGGCCAGAACATGGGACGGGGGCTAAGATGGCCCGGCGATTTCAGCGACCGCCACCCCGACTATTGCTGACCGAGGTTTTTCGTGCACTGGTCGAGCGCCGTCAGGGGCGCCGTTACATCGAAAACTTTCGGCCGGTGGTCGCCGGTGACGGGCATCCGGTGATGGTGATTCCTGGTTTTCTGTCAACAGACGATGCCTGTGTTTCGTTGCGCGGTTTTATCAGAAAAATCGGTTACACCGCTTACCCGTGGGGTTTGGGCCGCAACATAGGCGACCTTAGCGAGGTGACGGCTCTGCAGGCCCGCATTGCTGATATTGCCCGCTCGCATCATCAGCCAGTCAGCCTGATTGGCTGGAGCCTGGGCGGGATCTACGCTCGCGAAGCGGCCCGCGACCTGGGTGAATCGGTCCGACAAGTTATTACCCTGGGTTCTCCCTTCGGTGACGTCTTGAACTCGGGCTACGTAGCCTGGGTTTATGAACTGATTAAAAGCGAAAAAGCAAAACGTGCAAACGACGGACGTCTGAAGCATACGTCGGATCCGGTGCCGGTGCGGTCCACGGCATTGTTTTCCCGGGTCGACGGTGTGGTCGCCTGGCAGGCCTGCCAGGAGCCTGAAGAGGATCAATTGCGTCGCAATATCGAAGTGCGCAGCAGCCATCTGGGCATGAGTTTCAACATCCAGACGTTGCAGGCAGTGGCCAGCCAACTTGCCCCGGACCCATCGACAAACCACCCGCCGTCGGCCAGCTAGTCAGGCTTGCTCAAAGAACTGGACCATCCAGTGGGCAAAGATGTCAGCGTCCGCCTGTGGATCTGTTTGCGCCAATTGTGCCAGGGCATCGGACACCGTCGCTACGTCAAGATGTGGTCCAATTTTGTCGCGAACCAGTGCGTGCATAAAGTCGTGATTGAATTCCGGATGGTATTGGGTCGTAAACACATGATTGCCAATGGCAAACGCCCCGTAGTGGCACCAGGCATTTCCACCCAGCCGCCGCGCCCCCGGTGGTAACCCGGTTACCTGGTCTTCATGAGCAGCATGCAGGGACAATTGCTCGCGGCGCGGTTGCATCCAGTGCGCCGGCGCATCAAATTCAGTCACCGCTATTCCCAGACCCCAATCGCTTGCCTGTTCAACCTGACCGCCCAGCGCATGAGCGATGGCCTGGTGGCCAAAACACAGGCCGACAACGGGGGCTTCAGCAGCGGCGCAGCGTCGGATAAATTCGAATAATCCAGACATCCATGGTTCGTCCACGTTCACCGAGGCCGGCGATCCGGTAATAACGTAACCATCGTGAGCATCTGTGCGGGCTGGCAATTCGCCGTCAACCGCCTGGTAGATGGTGTAGCCCCAGTCGGGGCGCTGGCGCGCGAGCAGGGCGGCAGTTTTCAGGCCGTCGTTGTCAAAGCGGGAAGCAAATGCCGACCGGTCGGTATTGCTGAGCAATATTCCGATATTCAATTTCATGGGCACAATCGGACCAGAGCAGGGGTGCAGGTTGAGTATGATGGTAGCCTGTGTCTCGGCAGTTGATTGCTGACTACGTTTATTTTTTTCATATGACGGTTTTTTCTCCCATTGACGACGGCTTTGCGGACTTGTCAGACCCTGACGCTTTTGTCCGCGGCGCGCCGCATAACACTTTTGCCCGCCTGCGGCGTGACGACCCCATCGCCTGGTGTGATTGGTCAGGAGGCAAAGGCTTTTGGTCAGTTACCCGCCACGCGGACATTATTGCGCTGAACCGTGACCACCAGCTGATCAGCTCAGCGCGCGGTATCCGCATGGAAGACCAGACATATGAAGAGTATCTGGCAAGACGTACTTTTCAGGAAACCGATCCCCCGGAGCACACCCGGGTTCGGATGTTGGTTACGCGCGCTTTTTCGAAGGCGGCGATCGCGCAATTCGAAGCGCAGATCCGCCGGATCAGTGATGAAATAGTTGGGCAGGCACTGGCAAAAAAAGAAGGGGATCTTGTCGCTGAGATCGCCCGTCAGCTGCCAATGCGCATGCTGGGCCAAATTCTGGGTACACCGGAGGCCGATCTACCCTGGCTTGTTAGCAAAGGTGATCAGCTGATCGCCAACTCGGACCCGGAATTTACCGACTACGTTCTGGACCAGGCAAATACAGATGCGTATCGCCTGATGCCTTTTCGGTCGCCCGCAGGAGTCGAACTATACGACTATGCGCGCCAGTTGATGCAGGACAAAGCCCGGGCGGGCGATACGAACAGCATTTTGCACCTGATCCTGCAACCGGATGACAACGGCAACGTAATTACTGAAACCGAATTCCGAAACTTTTTCTGCCTGCTCGTAGCCGCTGGTAACGATACAACCCGCTATACCATTGCCGGCGCATTACACGCGATGGCGAATCAGCCTGGGTTGATGTCTACCCTGGCCAAGGCGGACCGGGCGACCCTGGACCTGGCCGCTGACGAATTTGTCCGTTGGGCGTCACCCGCAATGCACTTTCGGCGGACAGTGACGCGTGACTTCGAGCTACACGGATCAGAAATGAAAGCGGGTGACAAAATTGTGCTGTGGTTCGTATCAGGCAATTTTGACGAGTCAGCCTTTGAGCGGCCGTTTGAAGTGAATCCAGCCAGGAAACCGAATCGGCATCTCGGTTTTGGACAAGGGGGGCCTCACCTATGCCTCGGAATGTGGCTCGCCCGGCTTGAAGTGCGGGTTGTGCTGGAGGCATTGCGGGACAAAATCAGCCGCATTGAGCAAACCGGTCCTCATGAGTTTGTGCGATCAAATTTCCTGGGCGGGATAAAACATCTGCCAGCAAGATTAAGCGGCCACTGAGTCGGATTAGACTATTTAACCAAGGCGTGTCTGCCGAAAACGGAGAAACTGATGAGTGAAGCCCAACGCCTTCGGATGTTGTTTTGTGACCATTTGAACCTGGCTCGCGGTAAGTATCTGCCGGCCAGCAAGATTGGCGACGGCTCTTCACGTTTTTGCCAGAGTCTGTTCGGGGTGACTTATGACAAAGACTTGTTACCGTCGCCCGGCTCCAAAATGCTCGAGGGTCTGCCCGACCTCGAAGCCCGTTACCTGATGAGCGATATTCGGCCGGGTTGGGAGCATGCCACTCAGTTAGTGATTGCCGACTTGTACGAAAACGATGGTTCACCCCTGGCCCTGTGTGGGCGTAGTGCGCTTAAAAAGGCAGTCGCCGACTGGCAGGCTCTTGGCTATTCACCCAAGGTTGGCATCGAACTGGAAGCATTTGCGTTTCAGCAGGCCGACGACGGACGTCTGGCCCCCCTGGATGCGCCGGGAGGCTATGTTTACAGTACTGGCCCACTCGCTGATCCGACGGGGTTTCTCGATGCGATCTGGGACCGGGCGGAGCAAGTCGGTTTTTCCCTGGAGGTGATGACAAGTGAGTACGACCATCCGCAATTCGAATTCACATTAACCTTCGACGATGCAGTTCAAGCTGTTGACGATGCCTTCTTGTTCCGGCTGATGGCGCGCGAAGTTGCTCTAGAGCACGGCGTGTTGCTGACCTTTATGCCCAAGCCGATTGCCGATAAAGGTGGTAACGGGTTGCACATTAATTTTTCGCTTTGGGACAAAGCAGGGAATAATGCGCTGGCCACTGATGTGGCGGGCCAGCTAAATGCCCTTGGCGAGTCCTGTGTTGCCGGTCTGATGCATCATCACTGCGCAATGGCTGGTTTACTGGCTCCGACTGTCAATTCGTATCACCGGCTGCAGCCGGCGTCGCTGTCAGGATACTGGGCAAACTGGGCAGTAGACCATCGTGGCGTTACGACACGGATTGCTTCCGAAACCGGCGACTTTGCTCGCATAGAACACCGCATGGCTGACGGCGCTGCAAATCCGTATACGGCGGTTGCCACGGTCTTGCAGGCGGCACGTTTGGGTCTGGTGCATAAATATCCGTTGCCGCCGGCTGAAACCGGCGATTGTTTTGAGGGACAGCAGGCAACGGTTTCAGTCGCGGATAACCTGGCTGGAGCTCTTGACGCACTCGAAGCCGATGATGTTCTGAGCGATGCCGTTGGTTCGCTCATTGCCAGCAACCAGGTGTTTATGAAACGTGATGAAATTGAAAAAACAGCGGCGCTGGATGAGAACAGCCTGCGCGATTTCTATATTTATTTCTTGTAACTCGCGCCGGTAGCTATTGTTGCCTTGTTGATATCGCTTTATTCGATTTTTGCTTTATCGCGCAAAGCTTTCTGAAGCCCGAGAATTCGCTGGCGTTCAATACCTTGCCGCAGCTGCGGTTTGACAGATTCCAGTGACGGCGGTTGTGCTTCGCGGGTGTCATCAAGCCGGATTACGTGATAGCCGTAGTCGGTTTTCACCGGTTCATTCGTATATTCGCCTTTCTTCAGGTTAACCATGGCTTCGGAAAACGCGGGTACAAAGGTTGACGGCGAATTCCAGTCAAGGTCACCACCGCGCGCGGCTGAACCCGGGTCTTTGGACTGCTTGGCCATAGCCTTGAAATCACCACCTTTTTTCAGATCAGCGATGATCTTTTTTGCCGTGGCGGCGTCCTCGACCAGAATGTGACTTGCCCGGTATTCCAATTCGCCTTTTTGCTCACTATTTTGTTTGGCATAAGCGGCTTGTACTTCTTCGTCAGTAATTGGCTGAGTGGCAAGCTCGTTACGAATCAAGGCCTGGATGAGAATGTCCTGGCGTGCACGGATAAGCTGGTTTTCAACTTCCGGTGAGGTTGCCAGTTTGCGGGCCTGCGCTTCCTGAACGAATAATTCCCGAGAAATTAGCTCTTCGCGCACCATTTCGCGCAGTTCAGGTGTGTCGGGTCTACCCTGAGCAACCATTGCTTTGACAAAGGCATCTACCCGCGATAGCGGTATCGCTTCGTTATTTACGATTACCGCGTTTTGCGCGCTAACGTTGCCGCACATCAGGATGACACAAACTGCTGTGCAGATTGAGGCTTTGGATAGTTTCATTGCAGTCCTTAGCAAAGTCGGGAATCTGTTATTTGTTTTTGGCGGAGTTATCAGGTGGCACTATCAGGCAGCACTATCAGGCAGCACTATCAGGAGGCGTCTTTTTCATCGCTCGGAACTGATGCTTCGATTGATAACGCGTGGACGCGTTCAGGCATCCAGTCCTGCACGGGATGATACACGAGGCGATGGCGGGCGATCGGGCTGATCCCGAGGAATCGGCGGCTGCTGATTTGCACCCGATAGTGTCCCGCACCTCCGGCAGCGCCGGCATGACCCGCATGCAAATGGCTTTCATCAGTCACGGTGATCGGGTCGCCGGGAAATGCCGCCGCCATGCGTTCGCGAACTTCGTCAGCTGATGGCCGTGTTCGTGGTTTATCACTCATGAATTGCACCCATTACATGCGTTCATTGATCATCCGTTGGTTTATCTGCAACTGTGGGAACGGTTTGGGGGTCGTCTTCGACAATATGTTTACCCATCCAGATAGCCAGCCCGATCACAAACACTATGGTCAGGCCGGTTGCCCCAAATACCTTGAACTGGACCCAGGTAGCGGTTTCGAAACTATAGGCAATGATCAGGTTGAGCGCCGCCATCAGTGCAAAGAAGATGATCCAGAGCCAGTTCATGGTGTTCCAGACGTGCTCAGGTAATTTTAGTTGGCCACCCATGACCGATTTGATCAGGTTCTTGCCGGCAATCAGCCTGCCAAACAGCAGCGCCCCGGCAAACGCCAGGTACAGGACACTGGGTTTGAGCTTGATAAAGGTTTCATCGCGCAGGAATAGGGTGAGCCCGCCAAAGACCACAATAATGCCCAGACCGAGCCATTGCATACTCTCGACGGGCCGACCGCGTATTTTCAGCCAGGCGATAACGGCAATGCTGGCGGCAATGGCGACCCCGGTGGCAATATAGATGTCGTACACCTTGTACGCTGCGAAAAACAACAGCAGCGGGAAGAGGTCCAGAAAGAGTTTGCCCATAAGTTCACTTGACCCGGCCGGAACTGGCTATAATTGAGGGCTTCGATTATGCAACGGGAGCCCACGCGTGGCCGACATTAACCGTACAAGACGCAACACCCTGGAACGCAAGTGCCTGCCCAAGTCTCTGAAACGTCTGTTTGTAGGCGCTCAGAAGAGCACTTTTAAGATGCTCGAACTCGTCAAGCCAACCAAAAATCGCCGCTAAACAAAGCGGGTTGGGGGCTTTTTAAGCCGCAAAACGTTGGCCAGGGCTTGGTCCAGGCTTTGGCCAGTATTTTGGGCAGGGCAGGTAGAAATTAAGAATTGGCCGCCGCGGGCGGCCTTTTTGCGTTGGCAATCCCGATTTGGCAAACAGATCGGGTAACCTGAATCGGTAGCTTGAATCGGTAGCTTGAATCGGCGACCTGAGATGGAATCCTGAGTCGGCAGGTCAGGGTCAGCAATGCCGTCCCCGGGGGTTTTGGCCCCAGGAGCGCCTGGCTACTCCCTGCTGGGCAGCGTAGGCGCTACCTGCTTGCCGTGGGCCACAAGCTTTCACCTCACCGATTGCTTTGAAGCTTTGGGCATGTCGTCGCGTTGTTCATAGCAGGGCTTTGCGTCGGTTGCGGCGCAACAAGCGGCTGTAGAATTCGTTTGCGACAGTACTCAAGACGTAACCGCGGCAACAGACCCACGGTCAGCGGCCTGATACGCCATTGAGAATAGAGGAATCAGGAGACAGATATGAATGGTTTGATGATGCAGATGCCTTTGCTCGTATCGTCGTTTTTGCAGCACGCGGCTCGACACCATGGTGATGTTGAAGTTGTTTCACAGCGAATCGAAGGTGATTTGCATCGCACCACGTATAGCAAGCTTGAGTCCCGGGCCCGTCAGCTTGCCAGTGCATTCCAACAGGCCGGTGCGCAACCCGGTGATCGGATTGCATCGTTAGCGTGGAACGGATACCGCCACATGGAAAGCTATTACGCCGCCGGCGGTATGGGCGGGGTGATCCATACAATCAACCCGCGCCTGCATCCGGAGCAGATCGCGTGGATCATCAATGACGCACAAGACAGCCACCTGGTTTTTGATATCAGCTTTCTGCCAATCATTGAATCAATTGCCAGTCAGTGCCCCACGGTGAAGTCGTGGATCGCCCTGATTGATCCGGACCAGCAGCCGTCGTCTGACAAAATTTCCAACCTGCTGAACTACGAGACCTTTCTGGCCAGCGGTGACCCCACCTACCGGTGGCCGTCGATGGATGAAAATACGGCGGTTGCTCTTTGTTATACATCCGGAACAACAGGCAATCCGAAAGGTGCCTTGTATTCACATCGGTCCACAGTCTTGCATGCTTATGGCGCGGCGCTGCCGGATGCGATGGGTTGCTCTGCCCGCGATGTGATTCTGCCGGTGGTTCCAATGTTCCACGTTAACGCCTGGGGTATTCCCTACGTTGCTCCGCTAGTTGGCGCCAAACTGGTATTCCCGGGTCAAAACCTGGATGGGAAATCGATTCATGATTTGTTTGAAAAAGAAAAAGTTACCTACTCGGCCGGGGTACCAACCGTCTGGCTGGGCCTGCTGAATCATGTCAAGGCAAACAATCTGAAATTCACGAGCCTTACCCGAACAGTTATCGGTGGTTCTGCCTGCCCGCCAGCAATGATTCAGAGTTTCCGCAACTTAGGTGTCGAAGTAATACATGCCTGGGGTATGACTGAAATGTCGCCATTGGGAACTTTAAGTAAGTTGCAGCTTAAGCATCTCGATGCCGATGAGCAGACCCAGCTCAAAGTGTTTGAGAAACAAGGTCACGTCATCTGCGGTATCGATATGAAAATTGTCGATGATAACAACACGGAACTGCCGTGGGACGGGACAACTTATGGCAATTTGCTGGTACGCGGCCCGTGGGTGATGCGTGAGTATTTCAAAGGTGCGGGTGGTGACCCCCTTTTGTATGATGCAAACGGCGACGGTTGGTTTCCCACCGGGGATGTGGCGACAATTGATGCGGATGGTTATATGCAGATTACCGACCGTAGCAAAGATGTCATCAAGTCAGGCGGCGAGTGGATCAGTTCGATCGATCTCGAGAATCTGGCGATTGCCCATCCCAAAGTTGCCAATGCTGCCGTCATCGGTGTGGTGCATCCGAAGTGGGACGAACGACCTTTGCTGATTGTTGTGCCGACTGCCGGAGAAACGATTGATGCTCGCGAAATACTGGATTTTTATGACGGAAAGGTCGCGAAATGGTGGATTCCGGACGACGTTCAAGTGGTTGAAGAAATTCCGCTCGGCGCTACCGGCAAGATTCTGAAGACGCGCTTGCGCGAACAATTTTCTGACTACGTGTTACCAACGGCCTGACCAGGTCGGGCCGTTTTCCGGTGGCGGTTTTCGTTGGTCATTGGTTCGTTGCCATAGTTAAACGGCTTAGGTTGCCGGCATACTAAGCAAAAATTATTCTTTAAACAGACAATTCACGGGGTCTCAATGACACAGGCAGAGTATTCACAAGACGGCGAAGTTGCCATCATTACGATGAACAACCCGCCAGTTAATTCGCTATCGCATGGTTTGCGCAGCGCAATTGTTGATTGTATGAAGCGGGCAATGGCTGACAATACCGTTAAAGCCGTTGTGCTGACTGGTGCGGGCAGGGCTTTTTCTGGTGGCGCTGAGATTCGCGAGTTCAACACACCGAAAGCGTTTGCGGCTCCTCACTTGCTGACGGTTATCGAAGTCATCGAAGCGGCAAGCAAGCCGGTCATCGCTGCCGTGCATTCGGTTGCCATGGGTGGTGGGCTTGAACTTGCCCTTGGGTGCCATTATAGGGTTGCATCAGCCGGTGCATTGATCGCCTTGCCTGAAGTCAAAATTGGTTTGCTGCCCGGTGCCGGTGGGACGCAGCGGCTGCCGCGGGTTGTGCCATTTGAGATGGCTACCAATATGATTGTTTCCGGTGCTTCGATTAAATCTGAAAATTTTGGTGACTCACAGTTATTCGATCGCATGATTGACGGTGACCTGGTCAGTGGCGCGGTTAAGTTTGCGAGTGAAGTCGTCGCCAAAGGCAGCGAGCTTCCGCTGATTAGAAATTTGCGGGTTAACTATCCGGATGCGGAGGCTTTTCTGCAGTTTTCTAAGAATACGGTCACGGCGATGGCTCCACAGTTTCCGGCGCCGGCGGCATGTATCGAAGCGATTCGCGCCGCTGCCTTGTTGCCGTTCGACAAAGGTATGGCGGTTGAACGTGCCGGTTTCGACAAACTGGTGTTGACCAAAGAATCCAAGGCATTGCGCCATGCGTTTTTCGCGGAACGTGCCGCGACCAAAATTCCTGACGTACCGGCTGATACCCCGCTGCGTGACATCAGGCTGGCCGCCGTAATTGGCGCTGGCACGATGGGTAGTGGTATTGCGATGAATTTTGCCAATGCCGGTATTCCGGTGTTTTTGCTTGAGGCAAAAAAGGAAGCCCTGGACAAAGGCATGGCTACGATCAAGGCAAACTACGAACGCACGGCAAAAAAAGGTCGGCTCAAACCGGCACAAGCAGAGCAACGGCTTGGATTGATTACACCTGTACTTGATTATGCGGCACTCAAAGATGCCGATATTGTTGTTGAGGCAGTATTCGAAGACATGGATGTGAAAAAGGCCGTTTTTGAGACCTTGGACAAAACCATGAAGGCCGGTGCGATCCTGGCCAGCAATACCTCAACTCTGGATGTGGATAAAATCGCTGAATTCACAGCGCGACCGCAGGACGTTATTGGTACACACTTCTTCTCACCCGCAAACGTGATGAAGTTGCTCGAGGTTGTTCGTGGCCGGCAGACCGCCAAAGACGTGCTGGCAACGACCATGAAGCTCGCTAAACAAATTCGAAAAACTGCCGTTGTATCCGGTGTCTGTGACGGGTTTATTGGTAATCGGATGATTGAACAGTATTCTCGTCAGGCAACTTTTATGCTTGACGAAGGAGCATCTCCGGCGCAGGTGGATCGGGCAATTGAGAAACTTGGCTTTGCGATGGGGCCGTTCCGGATGGGTGATCTTGCTGGTAACGACGTGGGTTGGTATATCCGTAAACGCCGCTATGTCGAGAAGCCCGAGGTAAAGTATTCCGCGGTGGCGGACCGCTTGTGCGAGGCCGGGCGATTTGGTCAGAAAACAGGGCTTGGCTGGTATCGTTATGAAGCGGGTAGTCGCAAGGCAATTCCCGATCCGGCAGTTGACAAAATCATTGCCAGCCACCGCGCAGACATCGGCGCCCCACAGCGCAAGCTGTCGGACGATGAAATTGTGCACCGCCTGATGTTTGCCCTGGTGAACGAAGGCGCGAAGATTCTCGAAGAAGGCATCGCGATGCGCGCATCCGACATCGACCTGATTTATCTGACCGGCTATGGCTTTCCACTGCACCACGGCGGGCCAATGTTCTATGCCGATCAATACGGTTTGTACAACGTTGTGAACAAAATGGCGGAGTTCGCATCCATAGATTCTGGTGACCCTGGCTTCTGGGAACCAGCGCCGCTTCTGGCGCGACTCGCCGCTGATGCTAAGTCATTTAACGATTAATGGTGGCGCCAGCTGCCCAACCATTCGATTCAGATTCATAAGGAAAACCAATGAGAGAAGCAGTGATTGTCTCAACCGCGCGAACTGCGCTGGCAAAAAGTTGGCGTGGCGCGTTAAATATGACCCACGGGGCAACCATGGGTGGTCATGTCGTCAAAGCGGCAATTGACCGGGCTGGTATCGACCCGGCCCAGGTCGAAGACGTGCTGATGGGATGCGCCAATCCGGAAGGTGCAACCGGCTCGAATATTGCCCGCCAGATTGCGCTGGCTGCCGGCTGTCCGGTCACAACGGCCGGCGTAACAATTAACCGGTTTTGCTCGTCAGGCCTGCAGACTATCGCAATGGCGGCACAACGGGTTATTGCCGATGAAGGTGATGTTTTTGTTGCCGGTGGTGTTGAGTCAATTTCATGTGTTCAAAATGAAATGAACATGCACATGATTACCGACAAAAATCTGAAGCAATCGAAACCTGAAATCTACTGGTCCATGCTCCAGACAGCGGAAAAAGTAGCCGAGCGCTATAAAATATCTCGCGACGTGCAGGACGAATACGGTGTTCAGAGCCAGCAGCGTGCGTGTGCGGCAGCTGCTGAAGGGAAATTTAAAGACGAAATTATTCCAATTACTGTGCGCGCAGCCGTGGCTGATAAGAACACCAAGCAGCTTCTTACCCGCGACGTCACGCTCCAGGAAGACGAAGGTCGGCGTGAGGACACAACGCTTGAAGGCGTGTCAAAAATCCGCGCTGCATTGCCTGGCGGTGTTATCTCCGCCGGTAACGCGAGCCAGTTTTCTGATGGCGCTGGCGCCTGTGTTGTTATGGATTCGAAGGCAGCTGAGAAGCAGGGTCTTAAGCCGCTTGGGTATTTTCGCGGATTTGCGGTGGCCGGTTGCGAACCTGACGAGATGGGTATTGGCCCAGCTTTTGCGGTCCCCAAGCTGCTGGCCCGAACTGGCCACAAGGTTGAAGACATCGACTTATGGGAGCTGAACGAAGCCTTTGCCGTTCAGGTTATTTACTGTCGTGACAAGCTAGGTATTCCGGCCGACCGGCTCAATGTCAACGGTGGGGCTATTGCGGTTGGACACCCCTATGGCATGAGCGGGCAGCGACTGACCGGGCATGCGTTAATCGAAGGCAGGCGCCGTGGTGCCAAACTGGTAGTGGTGACCATGTGTATTGGCGGTGGCATGGGTGCGGCTGGATTGTTCGAGGTTATCTGATGTCGACACCGGAACAGTTGTTTAGTCTTGCTGGGCGTAAGGCCCTGGTCACCGGTGGCTCTCGTGGCCTCGGTTTGCAAATCAGCGAAGCCCTGGCCAGCGCCGGGGCCGAGGTGATTATTTCGGCCCGCAAGCAAAATGAACTTGATACGGCAGTGGCTCACTTGCAAGGCCTGGGAGCCACCGCCAGTGCGATTTCTGCGGATATGTCTAAACCCGATTCGGTGACTGCGTTGGCTGAACAAGCGGTTGAGCAAGCCGGGCACCTGGACATCCTGGTCAACAATGCGGGCGCGGTTTGGGTTGCCAAAGCAGAAGAACATCCGCTTGAAGCCTGGCAAAAACTGGTCAATATCAACCTGACCGGCATTTTTGTTCTGACTCAGCGGGTAGCCCAATTGTCGATGATCCCGCGTCGCTATGGTCGGGTGCTGAATGTTGCGTCTATTGCCGGGCTCCGGGGGAACCAACTCGGCACCAATGAAACCCTTGCCTACAACACAACGAAAGGCGGGGTAGTGAACTTTACCCGGACACTTGCCGGTGAATGGGGGCAGTACGGCATCACGGTAAATGCGCTTGCGCCGGGATTCTTTCCGACCAAGATGACGAATCATGCGCTTGACACGCTGGAGGAGACACTGAAGTCGGCGGCTCCGCTGAATCGTCTGGGTGATTCCGAAGATCTAAAAGGGGCGTCTTTATTGTTCTGCTCAGAAGCTGGCAAACATATCAGCGGCCAGATCCTGGCAATCGATGGAGGCGTCAGTGCCGTCTGATTCTGCTGCCGATGTACCCGCTGCTATTCATACCAACGACATCGCCGCTGATCCGAAAGGCCCGTTTCCGATACGCATTCCGTTCGTCCACTATCTTGGATTGTCCCTGCACGAATTTGGCAATGGCAAGGCTGTTGTCGGCTTAATGCCGCAGGCGCATCACCAGAACACGTTTGACATGGCACACGGCGGGGTCGTGATGACCATGATGGATATTTGTATGTTGATGGCCGGGCGTGCAATGCCGCGTGATGATGACGATTTAATGAAAAGCCTGATTACGATTGAATTGAAAACCAGCTTTATGCAGCCTGCGATCGGAGATTTGCGAGCCCTCGGCACTTGTGTTCACCGGACTGCGTCCATGGCGTTTTGTGAGGGTGCACTCACTAATGAGACGGGTGCGATCCTCGCCCGGGCGACTGGTACTTTTAAATATATGAAACAACGAAAACCCAAGTAAAACTTCACGATAAAGCAATGCCGACATTGTTTTATCCGACATCTAAACCTGAGAGAACCCATGACAGCACTTGTTAACCACCAGATTCACCTCGTCAGTCGTCCGCAAGGTGAAGCGTCCGTTGATAATTTCAAAATGGTTGAGACCCCGGTGGTTCAACCGGGCGACGGCGAAGTGCTGGTGCGGAATCATTTCATGTCGCTCGATCCGTACATGCGCGGACGTATGGACGATGTGAAGTCGTATACCGCGAACCAGCCATTGAACGAAGTGATGGGTGGCGGCACGGTTGGCGAAGTGATGGCTTCAAATAACCCCGCGTTTGCCGTGGGCGATTTTGTCGTTGGAGGGTTTGGATGGCAGGAATACGGAATTAGTAAAGGTAAAGACATGCGCAAGGTGTCAACCGAGCGCATTGCACTCAGCGCCTACCTTGGTTGCGTTGGTATGCCTGGGGTAACTGCCTGGTATGGCTTAAACCAGATTATTAAACCTAAGAGTGGTGAAACCGTTGTCGTGTCCGCTGCCAGTGGTGCCGTCGGTTCTGTCGTGGGGCAGTTGGCCAAGGCACACGGGTGTCGTGTTGTGGGCATTGCCGGTGGCCCGGAAAAATGTGCCATTGTTACCGATGAATTTGGCTTCGACGCCTGCGTTGATTACAAAGCGGGCAATCTTGAGGCTGACTTGCGCGCGGCAACCCCGGATGGCATTGACGGTAACTTCGAAAATGTCGGCGGCCAGGTATTCGACGCAATCTTGAATCGCATGAATGCCTTCGGGCGAATTGCGGTCTGCGGCCTGATTTCCGGATATGACGGACGGGGTATGCAACTTAGTAATGTTCGTTCTATTCTGGTCAATCGATTATTGGTCCAGGGTTTCATCGTGTCGGAACACATGGAGTTTTGGCCTCAGGCCTTAGGTGAATTAGGCGAGGCAGTAGGGTCTGGCAAGCTGAAGTACCGCGAATCTGTTGCTGAAGGCCTGGCTGCTGCGCCGCAGGCTTTTATGGGATTACTACGCGGAAAAAATGTCGGCAAGCAAGTGGTTCGCTTGGTTTGAACTGCCGGGTGTGAACTACATCTGAGCGGCTTCAGGAACAGGAAACAGGGAAACAGGAGCAAACAATGAATGCACCAAGTATTGATATTAAGGCCAGTGTCTCTGAGCAGGAATGGGCTTTGCGCGTCGATCTGGCCGCTGCTTATCGACTGATCGCCATGCACGGCTGGGATGATTTGATCTTTACCCATTTGTCGGCCCGTGTGCCCGGACCTGAACATCATTTTCTTATCAATCCCTACGGCCTGGCCTTCGAAGAAATTACCGCATCGTCGCTGGTCAAAGTTGATCAGGAATGCAAGCCGGTTATCGACACCGTTTATCCGGTCAACTACGCGGGTTTTGTCATTCACAGTGCCATTCATGCCGGGCGGGAAGATGTCGTGGCGGTTATGCACACGCATACCCCTGCAGGTGTTGCCGTATCAGCCCAGCGCGATGGCTTACTGCCCATTTCTCAGCAAGCCAGTGTGGTTATTCCGAACCTGGGTTATCACAGCTATGAAGGCATTGCCGTGTACGACGAGGAAAAACCGCGACTACAGCGCGATCTTGGTAAAAACCAGGGGTTGATTTTGCGCAATCACGGTTTGTTATCCGTTGGTGCCAGTGTTGCCGAAGCCTTCTTGTTTCTCTACACACTGCAACGCAGTTGTGAGATCCAGGTGATGGCCCAGGCCGGCGGCGCAACCTTGATTCCTATTGGCCAGTCGATTCTTGACGGGGTAAAAGAAAACATCAAACGGGTATCAACAGGCAGTCCGGGTGGTCTTGCCTGGCCAGCCTTGCTTCGGCGGGTCGACCGCCAGTCCCCCGGCTATGCGGACTGACCCATGCTAAAAGATTTTGCCGGCGCAACCGCCGTCATTACCGGTGCGGGCAGTGGATTTGGACGAGAGTTTGCTCTCATCGGCGCGCACCGTAAGATGAAGCTGGTACTTGCGGATGTCCAGGCAGACGCTCTGGCTCAAACATCTGAAATGGTTGCCACGGCAGGCGCAACCGAGGTCATTTCGCAAGTGACCGACGTCAGTCAGTTTGAATCGATGCAGTCGCTGGCAGACCGCTGCCATGAGCAGTTTGGCCCGGCCAGTTTACTGTTTAATAACGCCGGTGTTGCGGCTGGTGGGCTACTGTGGGAAAACGAACCAGCTGACTGGGCCTGGGTGCTTGGGGTCAACCTGGTTGGTGTTGCGAACGGGGTGCACGCATTTGTGCCTGCCATGGTGGCAGCCGGCAAGGCTGCGCACGTCATAAACACGGCGTCCGTTGCCGGTTTGGTTTCGCCGCCAACCCTGGGAATTTACAATGTCAGCAAACACGGTGTTGTGGCTTTGTCAGAAACCTTGTATCACGACTTTCGACTGGTTAAAGCGCCCATCGGCGTGAGCGTGTTGTGCCCGGCATTTGTGCCCACGGGCATTGCGGCATCTGAGCGCAATCGGCCGCAAGACATGCGGTCAAAGCAGCCACCGACGGCCTCAATGCAGGCGGCACAGCAGGCAACAGCGAAAGCTGTCGGGGCCGGGAAAATCTCAGCAGCCGATGTTGCCCAGGCAACTTTCAAGGCGATTGAAGACGATCGGTTTTATATCGTTACACACGGGAAAATTATGGATTCAGTGCGAACCCGGGCTGAAGATGTGGCCTTATTGCGCAATCCGACTGACCCCTATGCGCGCAAGCAGGATGTCACTCCGGAGCTGTGAGCCCATGGTCGTTGCCGGACTCTGCGGGCTGTGTATGCTGCAATATGTTCTAGTTAACTGAGCGGAGTCTACAACGGTGTTCCGATCCAGCCCCTTGCTACAAGCCGGTCAGGTGGCGCATCTCGATAGTGGTCTGCGCCTGCATTACGCCAGTTGTGGTAACCCGGGAGCACCGCTGATTCTGTTCGTACACGGTTTCCCCGAGTTTTGGTACGCCTGGCGCGAGTTTATGCCTGCACTGGCGAGCGACTTTCATGTTGTTGCGCCGGATTTGAGAGGTTACAACCTGTCGGATAAACCCACCGATGTTGATCAGTACCAGATGTTGTTTCTTGTTGCCGACCTGATCCAGCTGATGGACAGTCTTGGCCACGAACAGGCGCGTATCGTGGCTCACGATTGGGGCGGCATGATTGCCTGGGCGGCCGCTATCGCGATGCCGCGCCGATTTCGCGCCGCGATGATCATGAATGCGCCACATCCGGTTATTTTTGCCAGGGCCCTGGCCGCCAATCCGGAACAGCAATCAGCGAGTCGTTACATGAACCGGTTGCGGGCCCCCGGGTTCGAACGCGAGTTGTTAGCCAATCAATGCGCCGGTTTCGAAAGGTTTTTTTGTGCTCCGGGGTTTGAGCGCTGGTTTACCCCCGCGGTCGCTGCAGAGTATCGCAGCGCATGGCAGCAACCTGGCGCGGCCAGAGCTGCTCTTAACTACTATCGTGCGTCACCGGTATATCCACCCCAGGGTCGGGATGCGGGGGCGGCGGCCCTGTCCCTGGACCCGGCCAGACATCAACTTAAGATTCCCATCCGTATGCTGTGGGGGATGCGCGACTCGGCCTTGCGGCCAGGTCTGCTTGCCGGGCTTGAACAGTTTGTTCCTGATCTCGAGATTCAGCGCATTGAGAATGCAACCCACTGGTTACACCATGAACAAACCGGATTAGTCGCGTCAAAGATCCAAGACTTCGCCAATGAGTTCGCTAATAATGAACAATCTCCCAACGACAACTGATACGACTAATGACTACTGAAACTTCAGCACTGACCTCAGCCGAAAAAGCGTTTCGGTTTGAACACGTGATTCGGGTCCGATGGGCAGAAGCTGATATCCAGGGGGTCGTGTTCAACGGGCATTACCTGACATATTTTGATATTGGCATGACCGAGTATTTACGAGAGCTCTTTAAAGCAGACGCTGATGCTTTACACAAAGTCTTCGATAAATTGTATGTTGTCAAAAGCACTGTCGAATACAAATCACCGGCGCGATTCGATGAAAAAATATCAGTAAGAGTACGGGTGGCCCGAATCGGAAACAGTAGTCTGACCTTTGAATTTAGTATTCTGCGAGAGGGGGTTGCACTGGTGTCCGGAGAAAATATTTACGTCTATGCTCCAGATGGCGAAACATCTCCCGTACCTGATGACTTGCGCGAGCGCCTGCAGGCATTTGAAACCAGCGGATCTGCTTGAATTTTACTAACTGTTATTGTTTGGCCGGCTAGTCTGACCGGCTAAAGTAGCGGGTTAACCGCATGCCAAGGGTTGCTGCGACGCGGCGCCAGCGACTGTTGGGAGACCTTTGTTTACAGTTATGTCTCACAATTTCTCCTAATTGTTGTTGATTCCCGCGGTGCTTCCCAAATGGACTCGCCTGTCGCCACTGTCTTTCAATGTGTCGCCGGGTTGAGGTTTACACTGCGGGAATGCGTACACTGGCAACCAATGGAGAAAGGCAATGAACGTCCGTAAACTAAATGCCGCGCTTTGGGGGGTGGTTTTTTTTCTGGCGTTGACGGCCTGCAGTGAACAGGTTGCAGACGATTCGGCTGCATCTCAGACAAATCCGGCTGTACCGACAGTTGACGCCGGAGAAAATAGAAAAGTGGAGCAGGGTGGTGTCGCCGTTACACCTGGTGCTGCCAATGTTGAAGCAGTCCCCGGCTCAGCGATCGTGACCAAAATCCCCGGCGTTGTCGTTAACCAGGCAGGTGCCTCTGACCTGAATCGTTTGTACGATGTGCCGGGTTTCTTCACCCTGGTTCTGGGGATGTTGTTACTGGTGGGCATGGTTTGGTTTATTGACGGCCGCTCACGAAACGCCAGGTCGAAATATTCGGACACGCCGAACACACCGGACACGCCGAACACACTTAGCACGCCGACCACCTCCAACGATTCGGGTCCAAAAGGGGGCGGATCGGGCTCAACTTGCGCGGGTGACGGGAACATACTCGACGCAACAGATTCGTCGGCGCGATCCAATGTGATGCCGCCAGCCCGGCGTATAACAAGCACGTCTGCCTCTGCGCCGCGGCCGGGCGGGTCCGAGCCCTCCGTCGCTACGACAGCTGCCGCAGATCGTCTTTCTCCGGCGCCATCTGGGTTGCTAGCTACGGGGGAGGCTGCAGATCGGGAGGAATCGGGTGTCGCCAGTGCTCCGGCAAGCGCGGGACGATCCAGTGGGTCGTCAGCGGTGAGTGGCGTGGCTGGCGTGGCTGGCGTGGCTGGAGGGGAGGTAGCAATGGGGGCGAGTGCAGTGTCACGATCAGCGACAACCCCGGCATCAATTGCAACTTCGGGGGATTCTCCGGCTTCTGGGAATTTCGGAACTGCCGGAACTGCCGGAACTGCCGGAACTGCCGGAACTGCCGGAACTGCCGAGTCCACTTCGACTGCTGCCATAACGACGTCCGGAACAAAGCCAGCGTATGGGGGGACACCAACGGCAGCTTCAACATCGCAAAGCTCATTAGTGCCGCAAGAACGGGGCCTCATTGGCCCGACATCGGTTTTGGGTGTAGGGGTGCCATCTGGAATCCATTCGAAAAGTGCTAATCAGAAACCAGATGACACCCAACAAGTTGACGTAAGGCTGGCTGGAGATATTGCTGCGGGTCCGGAAACGCCAACCATCGGAGGCCAACACAAGCCGGTTATCGCAGACGACAACCAACCTGGTCCACCAGCCGATGCTGGTGCAGTTTCGGAGGTGGGGGCGGATTTCAGGGCCAACGATTCGGTTCAAGCCCAGGTAAATAAGTCCGCGCAAGCGTCTGATGATGCCACCTCAAAAGGTTCTGTACCTGAAGCCAGATCAGGTGACTCGTCAGCCAATACTGTCAACTCATTGGGCTCACCCGGCGCAGCAACGGGCCAGGTGACCGGAACCGCGGCAACGGCAGCGACCGTCATTGCCGGTGCTGGCTCGGACGCAGGCGCGACGGTAAAAAAGCCTGAGGATGGAAACAAGCCAGCAGGCCACGGTAAAGACGATCTGACCCGGATCAAGGGTATTGGGATGAAGACTTCCCGTCTATTGAACAAAAACGGTATACGAACATATGCCGCAGTAGCGGCGAAGTCACCGGCTGACTTGAAAAAGATATTAAGTGATGTTGGGCCGATGTTCGCCTCTAACGATCCATCTTCCTGGCCGGAGCAGGCGGAACTTGCCATGGCAGGCAAGTGGCGTCAGATTGATGACGAGTTTGGATCAAACGGGATGCGGATTTCCGCCGGCGTGGCGGAATCAGCTGGTTTACAATTTTTGCCAGAATCATCCAAATTAGAAAATTCATCGGTTTCAACCGAGCCAACCAGTACAACCAGTCCAACCGACGCGGCGAAAGGCGGATCGCCCGCAGCAACCCCGGCTGCTTCAACCCCCGGTAATCTTCCGGTGCATCGTGACGGTACGAAGACTCGCGCGGCTGCCTCTTCCATTGGTGGTGTAGTCAGGGACGATCTGACCCGGATTGTCGGGGTCGGCCCAAAGGCGTCGCAGTTATTACGCTCGGCCGGCATCACCTCGTTTGCTGATCTCGCGGCCGCTGATCAACAACACCTGGCTGGTGTTCTGAAGGACGGTGGCAGCCGTTATGTCCTGCTAGACCCGTCAGACTGGCCGGCCCAGGCACGCCTTGCGGCGGATAATCAATGGGACGCTCTGGCTGCGATGCAACAGGGAATGACCCCGCCATCGGCATTGGCTGCAACAACATCAGATCGCGGCTCAACCGGCGCCGATGATCTGACTAAAATTGAAGGCATAGGGCCAAAAATCGCGGATGTGTTCAAACAGCAGGGCGTCTCGCGCTTTGCTGAGCTGGCGCAAATTCCATTGCCCCGGTTGCAGGAAATATTGAAGCAAGCCGGTCCGCGCTTTGCCCTGGCAGACCCCGGCACATGGTCAGATCAAGCCGAATTGGCGGCAGCCGGGCGATGGGCTGAGCTAAGAAAGTTGCAAGATGAACTCGATGGCGGACGACGAGTGTGAATTCACTCTTGTGACTCGGTCAACGCTATTTAGGACTCTGGCGTTAGTGCTGGCAGGCTATTCAACGGCCTGTTAGAGTTACGATCTATCGTGTTTACACTGTAATAATAAATATCTATCTAAGGAAACTGATGAGAACCTTGCTTCGAATTGCCCAGACTGTTGCCATAAGTTTTGCGTTGACCGTGCCTGTGGTTGGACATGCGGGGCTGGATTTAATCAGTAATGCTGATGCCACCGGTGCCTTGAAACTGGCACTCGAAAAAGGTGCCGGGTCGGCAATTGCCAATCTTGGTCAGGCCGGCGGGTTCTTAAACAACCCGAAGGTGCGAATTCCATTGCCGGACACTTTGAAAAAAACCGAAAAAATGATCCGCCTTTTTGGTAGAGGTGATGAGCTGGACCAGCTGACCGAGTCGATGAACCGGGCCGCGGAAGCAGCGGTGCCAAAAGCCCGCGACCTGATGGTTGAATCGGTGCGTTCGATGTCGGTTTCAGATGCCCGTAAAATTCTGAGCGGTGGTGACGATTCCGTAACCCAGTACTTTCGTGAGCGCACCAGTGCGCCGCTACAAAAACAATTCTTGCCCGTTGTAACCGAGCAGGTTTCTAAGCTGGGTATCGCCCAGCAGTACAACGCCCTGGCCGGGCAGGGTGCGAAGCTGGGTCTGGTCAAAGGGGATGCGACAACCATAGAAAGTTACGTAACCAGCAAGGCACTGGACGGTTTATACGCGATGATTGCTGAAGAAGAAAAAGCTATTCGCGCAAACCCGCTCAAAGCCGGTTCGTCATTACTCAAGAAAGTTTTTGGTGCAATGAAATAGTTAGCGCCGTTTAGTCACGGTAACGGCTTGCCTAAAACGCAAACACCAGTGGGGTGAGATCCCCATTGGTTTGCCAGCCAAAGTCCGGTGCGATTGCCCGCAGGGATTCCCATCGATCCGTACTGTGAGGGTGGCTTGACAGTAATTCGGGTGGCCGCTGGCCGGCACTTACCTTGTCAAACAGGTCAAACAAGGCTTTGGCGCCAAGAATATGTCCGTAACTGGCATTAATGGCGGCTGATGCTGTCAAATCAGATTCTCTTTCCTGATCACGCGAGAATTTGAGCAAACCAACCTGGATTGTCGTGCCGAGTAATGTCTCTCCGGCTGCGCTGCCAGATGAGCCGACTATTGAACCCATTAATGCCAAAATTGTGAGCCCTTTGCCCATTGATACTATCGGATGGCGATGTTTGACGTGGGCAATTTCATGGGCCATTACCATTGCCAGCGCGTCCTCCGATTCAAGTTTGCTGATCAGGCCTTTGTAAAAAAAGACGTGGCCTCCGAGAGTAGCGAAGGCATTAACAATTTCTTCATCGCTGTAGTGAACGGTAATTGTCATTTCAGGCGGAAGATCCATCCTGGCACTGATCCGGTCCGCCAAAGCCTGCAAGGTTTCACGTTGTGCCGATGGCGTGGGTCGCAAGGCATCGATGTGGCTGACCATTGCAATTTCGTAGCGAAAAGGGATCTTGCTGGCAAAATATCCGGCGGCGAAATGAATCACCGCCAGCATAACAATGCCCACTATCAGCAAGCCGGCGAGCAGCTGAACAAATTCTTTTAGCGGATGCTCAGCACTGACGTTGACGTCGTGGTTGACTTGAGGGTTGTCAAATTTCATGCAGGGGCTGAATCCACGGTGGGGTTTGGCGTTTGTCTCCCCCCGGGGAAGGCTCATCGATTGGTTACAAGTTTTCCGGGGATGATGGCACTGCCAAAGGCGAATACTTCAATTGAACCGACAGCGTTTCCGCCGCCTTTGGAAATTGACGCGGTTTCAAAACGAACATTAAAAACCATTGTGGCACCCAGGTCGGCGGCCTGCTGCTTCATTCTTAGTATTGCTTCGCGGCGGCCACGGTCAAGCAGCGATTCATACGACTTCAGCCGCCCACCGAATAGCTTTCGTAGTCCGGCGACAAAACGTTTGAAGTAGTCAACCGAAATGACGACATCGCCGCAAACCAGATGTCCGCCCCGGGCAGCGAGATTTTCAGGTATCAGTTTTGATTCGAACAACAATACGCTTTTCAGCGTTGACTCGCGTTTGACGATAGACCGGTAATGCCGGCGCTCCACCCAGCTACCAAAACCGTAGCCAATCAGAAGCAGCACCAGTGGAACTATCAGGTCGAAGTATTGAAGGTATTGCATTGGATTGTCCGGACCCAGCCTCAGTAGCGGTCTTCCAGGATCACCGCGCTGCCGTAGGCGAACAATTCTGCGGCACCCTGGGCAACGGACGACGTTGCAAAGCGGATATTCAGAATTGCATTGGCTCCGAGGCCTTCGGCCTGGGCAATCATCCGCTCGGTGGCTTCCTGGCGTGCCTCGTGCATTAACTCAGTATAGGCTTTGAGTTCACCGCCAAAGACATTCTTAAAACCAGCGAGAATGTCTTTGCCTACATGCTTGGCGCGCACCGTACTGCCTTGCACTAAGCCAAGGTGATTGGTGACGCGCTTATCCGGCAGGACTTCCAGGTTGCTTAGGAGCATAGATAGGTTCGCGTAGAAGCCAAAGACAGCATAGTTTGCCCTTGAATCGGCTCCCGCTTGCGGCGGTGTTGTGCCGGGACGCCGTTTTTATTGTTGCAATACGGAATGAACCCGCATTTTCCGACAGCGAGCGGACAGAGCCGAGTCGGCGGCATTACGCGTAGTCAGCAGATCGACTTGCCAGCTCCACTCGGTGAAATCCAGTTGCCCGGCGCCATCGAGTTGGACAATTGCACTGGAGCGGGTTCCGTAGGCCTGGTTGTCAGCGCCAACCGTGCGGATAAACGCCGGCGCCAGATCTTGCTCTCGGGTCAGGCCAATTCCGGTGTCGGGCAACAAGTGGTCTGAGGCAATTGAGCGGTCAGTCAGGGCATCAAGCAAGTGCTGATCGCGTTGCCGGCCCGGTAATCCCAGCGCCGCGGACAATGTCTGTTTCAGGCGCTGGCTTTTTGGCCAAGGATCGTCGAGCAGTCCGTTGCTGAGCCCGTAAACACCATGCTGCAATGCCCGTACCGGTTGTGGCGCCCGGTTGCTGAGATACCAGGCCTGTAGCCCGGTGGTGCGCCCGGTTGCCCGATCGGGGGTCCAGTCGAAAACCAACAGGTTGTAGCCGGCGTAGCGGGTTCCGGATGTACTGAATGCGTCGATGATCTCTTGCACGGGTTGGTTTTTGCGGACAGCTGCCAGCACGAGTTCGCCACGCGAGGGGCTGTCCGCAGGCGGGTGCCCGGGTTCACGATAATTGGTCAGGGTGGCCAGCCGTCCCTGCTGATTCACTGCCAGCCAGGTGCCGCCTGCGAGACCGTCTCGCCCGGCAAATATGCCACTTTCCTGTTGCCACCAGTGGGCTGCGACAGTTGGTCTGGCGTAGTACTCATCACGGTTGGCCGCCAGTACAAAACTGCCCGCGGTCGTGTCCAGAGCAAACGTGATCAAACACATCAGAAGTCAAACCGGGCGAACAAAGGGTTTGGGCTCGGGAATCTCATACGGCAGGCCAATAACCGCGAGTGGCATGCCACCGGTCATCGCGCTGCTGCCATGCTCAACCTGCGACTCAAACAGCACGACGCTGGTATCGTTTGCGGCCACCGCCTCAGATGGGCCACTGGCCACGACGGTACCGATGGATCTGGCATTTTCGTCGGTAACTTCATCGCCTGGCCCGGGGACCGCGGTGGAAGTTGCCAGGAACATACGCCGCTTCATCTTGCCCAGGTATTGGCTTCTGGCCACCACTTCCTGCCCTGTGTAGCAACCTTTGTCAAAATCGACCCCGCCGATAATTTCGTAGTTAATCATCTGCGGAACAAAGGCTTCCCGAATCGCCGGGGTTATATGTGCAACCCCACTGATGATTTCGCTCGCCCGCCACCAGCTCGACGGGCGTTGCACCAGTGACTCGCTTAACTGGTTCCAGGTTTCGGCCAGCAAATCCACGCCGGCAGCGACCAGGTAACGAGGGGCGGTGGCACCGCTGATAACAACGTCTTCGAGGCGGATGACTATTCGGCTGCTACCACTGGTGAACAAGATATCCGGTGGTTGCAGACCGGCTTTTTCCAGACTGGCGGCTGCTGACGCACCCTGGACACCGATAAGCAAGTGCCCGTTTGACAAGTCTTCGACCTTGGCTTTAGCGCGCAACACGTACATTGTCAGCCGTTTACTGGTCGACGCGGCCAGCTCCCGGCTGATCAGCAACTGATAGGCGTCTGCCTGATTGGTTTCGCGGATAACCAAAAAGCTCGCCAGCAGTCGGCCCTTGGGGCTGCACAAACCGCTCCACTGGCATTGGCCCTGGGCCAGGTGCTCAACATCATTGGTCAACTGGCCCTGAAGGAAGATGGCCGCGTCTGGTCCGTGCACCCGAATCAGGCTCAGTGCCGGTACCGCAGCCAGGTAATCGGGTGACCACGGGGCTGGATCGGCGCTCAGCGGTGTGGCCTGCGGGCCATGAGGGTCGACGCTTAACCGATTCTGGCAGGCTGCCAGCAGCGGGGCGAGGTAATTATTGTTGTCTGTATTGTCTGTATTGCCCGCATTTCCGGTATTTCCGCTCTGAGGGGCACTATTTGTATTGACCTCGGTCATGGCTTTCCATTAATTAAAATTTGGTTGGAGCGTGGGTCTGATCACGGCGGCCGTCCCAGGCATTGCCGGGCAGCGGGTACAGCAAATTCAGCGGTTAAGATACCGGACTTATTATACGAAGCGGGCTTAACCGGGCGTGCAAAGCCCGTGGGAATTCAGGATTTGACATCGGGAACGCCTCTGTTGTCCTTAAAGAAAACCCAACCTGCGCATTGATGCATGAAAAAGCTAGCAACCCTCTTATTTGTGATCGCAATTGTTGCTGCCGGTGCAGTCGGCTGGGCAAACCACCGGTACCACCAGGAGCCACTTCGATTTGACAAGGCGCCAGTTCGGGTCGAAATTCGTCGCGGCGATAATCTGCGCCAGGTGGCCAGCCGGCTAAGTGATTCGGGGATTCACGTCTCGGGCCTCACCATGTCACTGATCGGGCGTTATCGACCGGATGCGAGTCGAATTCAGGCCGGTACCTACTTACTGAGCCCGCCAATGACACTGGAGACTCTGGTTGACAAAATGGTTGGCGGGGAGGTCATGGCAACCGAGGTACGCTTTATTGAAGGCTGGCGGTTCGCGCAAATGCGCGATGCCATCCGCGCCAATCCGGATATCAAAATTGTTGCCTCTGATTTGCCTGAAAGTGAGTTGATGGCCCGACTAGGGTCCGAACGCAAAAAGGCTGAAGGCTTGTTTTTTCCAAGTACTTACAAGGCCGGTGTTGGTGCCACCGACCTTGATATTTACCGCCAGGCCTACGAAAAAATGCAATCGGTTCTCATGGATGCCTGGAAAGGTCGTGAAGAGAACCTGCCCCTGGAGACACCGTACGATGCCTTACGGCTTGCTTCGATAGTCGAAAAAGAAACCGGTATAGAAGAAGACCGCGACATCATTGCAGGTGTGTTTATTAATCGTCTGCGCCTGAACATGATGTTGCAGTCCGATCCCACTACCATCTACGGCCTGGGTGACGAATTTGACGGTGATCTCAAACGACGCCACCTGCGTACCGATACCCCGTACAACACTTATACCCGTAAAGGCCTGACCCCAACCCCGATTGCCATGCCTTCGCGGGCGTCGATTCAGGCGGTTTTACATCCGGCAAAGACCAAAGCACTGTACTTCGTCGCCCGCGGTGATGGTTCAAGCGAGTTCTCAGAAACGCTTAAACAGCATCAGCGTGCGGTGCGCAAATACCAGTTGGGTCAAAAGTGAGAAACGGTCAGTTCATTACTTTTGAAGGGATTGATGGCGCCGGTAAGAGTAGTCATATCGACTGGCTTTCTGAAGCCATCCAACGCGCCGGCCATAAGGTGGTTGTGACCCGCGAGCCCGGCGGAACACCGTTGGCAGAAACCCTGCGAGATCTCGTATTAAGCCAGGCAATGCCCGAAATGTCAGAATTACTTCTGATGTTTGCGGCCCGTGCAGACCATGTTGAAACCGTCATTAAGCCAGCACTGGCAGCGGGTCGGTGGGTACTGTGTGATCGTTTTGTCGACTCGAGCTTTGCCTATCAGGGCGGCGGCAGGGGCATGTCGGTCAGCATCCTTGAAACGCTTGAGCAATGGGTTAGCAGTGACTGTCATCCCGTACGCACTTACTGGTTTGATCTCGAGCCTGTCGAGGCGCAGCGACGGCGAGAGGCCGCCCGGGTTGCCGACCGCTTCGAAGCCCAGGACGCGGCATTTTTTGAGCGTGTCCGCAATGCCTACTGTGAGCGTCAGGCCGGTGACTCGGCCCGTATCCGGGTAATTGACAGCGCGCGATCGATTGACGCGATTCGCGCTGAACTCAGTGCTGATCTGAATTCCCTGCCTGGCTTCGACCGTGGGTGAGAGGTCCTCAGCCACGCTTTTGCTTCCGTGGCTTGAAGGCCCGCTAACCGAATTGCTCACCGGGCGCGACCGCTTACATCACGCCTTGCTGTTACACGGGCCGGCCGGCATCGGTAAACAACAGTTTGCCTTGAGCCTGAGCGCATCACTGCTGTGTGAGAAGAGTGATCGTGCGGGTTTGCTCGCCTGCGGTGCCTGCCCGGCCTGCCACTGGATGTCAGAGGGTTCTCATCCGGACTTCCGGTTTGTCCGGCCCGAAGCACATGACCCCGATTTTGTTCCGGCCCGAAGCCGCAAGCCGTCCAGCGACATCAAGATTGATCAGATTCGGGCGCTGTCCTCATTTCTGTCGGTAGGCTCACACCGGGACGGCTGGCGCGTGGTGTTGATTCACCCTGCGCAAGCAATGAATTTTGTTACGGCTAACGGTTTGTTGAAAACTCTGGAAGAGCCCGGCGCGAATACCTTGATTATTCTTGTCAGCAGTCAGCCAAACCGCCTGACTCCAACAGTCCGCTCCCGGTGCCGGCAAATCCGCTTGCCCGCGCCGGATACAGACCAGGCCGTAAGTTGGTTGCTCGCAAACGGGATGACGGATGAATCATCCGCCCGTGGCGCCCTTGCCGCGACTGGGGCGCCGCTTAGTGCTCTTGACTTCGCTGACCCGGCTGTGGCGACCGCTCATCAGGCAATTCTGGAGACCGTGTCCGCCCTGCCTGACACTGCTGAACTAAGGGCAGTAGAAGCACTTGACCGGCATGAGCCGATTCGGTGGGCAAGTGTCCTGCAGCGTTGGATCAGTGATCTGGCCAGGGTTAGCGCGGGCGCCGCCCCACACTATTTCCCGGCTTTTGCGGACCGCCTTTTACAGTTGTCCGCACGAACCCGTCTCGATCACCTGACCCGCTTGCAGACCCGCCTGCTGGATTTAAACGCACGTATCGACCATCCGCTGAATGCCCGCATGATTTGTGAATCCACGATCCTGGCTTATTGCCAGGTATTTGAACGCAGCGGGAGAATTTGATGAGCACAGTAGCAGCGACGGAACAAAATGCGGCCCCGGCAGCCGAAGCGGAAGAAGTGGCACCCCGTACCACCTCCCGTCCGGGTGTGATCCAGTTATCGATAAAAGAAAAACCTGCTCTGATTGCGGCTTACATGCCTTTCGTTAAAGGCGGTGGTTTGTTTGTACCAACCGTTCGCTCCGCGAGTCTCGGTGATCCGATTTACCTGGTCCTGACCCTGATGGATGATCCGAACAAGCTGGCCATAACCGGCAAAGTGATATGGATTACCCCTCCTGGTGTACCGGGTCGTCAGCAAGGGATTGGCATTCAGTTTGCTGATGATGAAACCGGTGAGCAGGCGCGCTCGAAGATTGAGACCCTGGTCGGCGGCAGTCTTGGCCCTGGCCGGACGACCCACACGGTATAGCTATATCACCTCCCGCTCTTGGGGAGTGCTGCCCGAGAGGTGCTACATCTGATGTATTTGTGTTGATTAGAACCATCTGTACAGCGCAGCTTTTGCCAGGGGTTTGTGGTCCCGGATACAATAACTAGTCTCGCACAGGCGACCCAGGCCGTTGTGGGATCGCTTGTTCGCTGGCGGCAATTGCCGTGATTGCCTGAAAATAAAAAACCGGGATGTTGGTTTATTCCGATGTTTGTTGATTCCCATTGTCATCTTGATTTCCCTGACCTCAGCGGAAATTTAGCTCCGATTCTTGATCGCATGTCCGACAATCAGGTACAGGCTGCGCTATGCGTTTCTGTCACGCTGGACGATTTTCCGCGAGTGCTGGCCCTGGCCGAGGCTTATTCACACTTATGGGCCAGCGTCGGGGTGCACCCCGATTATCCTGATACAACCGAACCAGAAGTTTCGCAACTCATCGAGCTGGCGAACAACCCGCGTATCGTGGCAATTGGTGAGACTGGCCTGGATTACTTTCGGGCCACCGGAGACCTGGAGTGGCAGCGCGAGCGGTTTCGCGTCCATATCAGGGCGGCGTGTGCCACCGGTCTGCCACTTATTATCCATACCCGGGCTGCTGCTGCCGATACGCTGGCCATCATGCACGCAGAAAATGCTGATCAATCCGCAGGGGTTATGCATTGTTTTACCGAAACCTGGGACACGGCAAAAGCAGCGATGGATTTAGGTTTTTATATTTCATTTTCAGGAATTGTCACGTTTAAAAGCGCGGTCGACCTACGAGAGGTGGCTCTGAAAGTGCCGCTCGACCGAATGCTCATCGAGACCGATTCGCCGTATCTTGCGCCTGTGCCTTTTCGGGGTAAAACCAATGAGCCCGGATACGTGCGACATGTGGCAGAAAAAATTGCAGACATCCGGGGCGAGTCGGTCGACACCATAGCCCGGTACACAACGGATAATTTTTACCGGTTGTTCGGACGAGCCAAGCGGCCCACAAGTCGCACAACTTAGTCAAAGCTGAATTCACCAAAAAGATAAAGGACTGTTGAGATGATCACCAGAGTAACCAAGCCGTTACTGCAACTTGCTTTCCTTGCCATGATGGTCGCCGCTGGTGGCGCAAGTGCCAATGACGGGGCAAAAGGACAGCCCGGCAAAGACGATCCAAGAATTCAGCTGCTCGAGGCAGTGCTGGCCGATGATGGCGATGCTGTTCAAGACCTCCTGGTACAAGGTGTTAATCCCAACATCAAAGAAGTGGATCGTGGTCCGGCGGTTGTCATGGCTGCGACCGTCAGGTCTTACAGAGCGCTTGGCCAGTTGCTGGCCGCTCCAGCTACCGATATCGAGGCGACCAATAACAAAGGTGAAACCGCTCTGGTGGTTGTTGCCGGCCAGGGTAACCTGGCGGCTGCAAAGTCCCTGATTCAGCGCGGGGCAAAAATCAATCGGGAAGGCTGGACCCCGCTGCACGCAGCCGCGCGAAGCGGGCAGGCAAATATTGTCAATCTCTTGATCCAGTCCGGGGCTCACCTGAATGCAAAGGCGAAAGACGGTAGTACGCCAATGATTCTGGCTGCTCGCTTTGGACATTTCAGCGCATACGAACACATCGTGCGAGCCGGTGCCGACCCAAGGCCGGTTAACAAAGACAATTACTCAGCAGCCGACTATCTGAGCGCACGTGGCGATACTGTCCGCGCCAGTTTGCTGCGGGACTACGTAAAGAAGTACAAAGCTGTTAAGTAGATGCTGACAAAGCTGAAGCCAGTGGTAATCTATCTCCATGTCAACGCGCAACAAGTTCCTCTGGCTGGTCGTAATTGGTGCTCTTGGCGCCAGCCTTTGGTATTTCTGGGCTGCCACGGGCTCAACCGCTGCGTTCAAAATTGAGTCCACAGACCTGAGCCGTGGGAATGTTAAATCGACAATTTCCGCATCGGGAACTGTCACCCCAAAAGGCTCTGTATCAGTTGGTTCACAGGTCTCGGGCCAGATCCTGGAAGTCCTTGCCGACTATAACGATCGGGTCGCCGCCGGTGACATCCTGGCCCGGATTGACTCTTCGAATTTCGATCAACGCGTCCATCAGGCGACGGCTGATCTGGATGCCGCGAAGGCCCAGGTTCAGGTGCAAATCAGCCAGGCTGCGGCCCGGCAGGCCGATGTCAGCCGGGCCAATGTCAGCCTGAGTGATGCCCGCCGCGACCTGGCCAGAAAACGCGAATTACTGACCCGGGGTTTCATATCAACCGCTGAACGAGATTCGGCTCTCACTATCGTTCGAACTCGTCGGGAAGATCTGCGTTCAGCCGTTGCTGCGGGCAGGGTCGCTGCTGCCCAAATCGACAATGCGAAAGCAATTGTTGCCCAGCGCGAGGCGGCGCTGAACAATGCCAGGTTGGACTTTGGGCGCACAATTATTCGTAGCCCCATCGACGGTATTGTCATCAAGCGCACGGTTGATGCCGGTCAGACAGTCGCCGCTAGCTTGCAGGCTCCCGAATTATTTGTGATCGCAAGAAATCTCACCGAGATGCGGGTTGAAGCGAGTGTAGATGAAAGCGATATCGGTCAGGTTCGGCAGGGTATGCCGGCCAGCTTCACCGTTGATGCTTTTCCGGCTGAAAGTTTCGACGGTAAGGTAGAGCAGATTCGAGTTTCCGCTGAAAACTCCCAGAATGTCATCACCTATGTAGTGCTCGTGGAATTCGAAAACAGCGTTTTGCGTTTATTACCTGGTATGACCGCAAATGTCCAAATCACAACATCGAATCGACAAAGTGTGCTTCGGGTGCCCAACACAGCGCTACGCGTGCGGGTGCCGGCAGCCTTGCTGGCCACCGACAATCGGGCTAAAGACGCGGCCGAATCGCAAGAAAACGCCCGCGAAAATACTCAGGCCAATACATCGCCCGGGCAGGGCGGTCGGGGGCGTCTGGAGGCACTGCGCGAAAAGCTAATTGTGATAACCCACCCGAGTGCTGACCAAATCGTTTCGTTGAACGCGGTATTTGCGCGCGCTGCTACTGACTTTAAGGCATTAAGAACGGTACCCGCAGAGCAGCGCAATGCCAGGGCAAAAGCCCTGCGGGCACAAATGCGTCGCGACATCGCCGATGCGCTCACTCCTGAACAATTGAAACTGTGGCAAGACGCAACAGGCGGTGCGCGCTCATCGCCGGCCCGCGTGTATAAACTCGACGGTGACAAACTGCGGGCTGTCGACTTGCGTATCGGTTTAACCGATGGCAGTTTTACAGAAGTTGTCAGTGGCCTGTCCGAAGGTGACGTCGTCGCAACTGCGGTAAAGAAAGTGAGCGCCAGTAAAGACGGCTCACTGAAGTTGCTGCAGATGTTCCGTTAGGTCGCCAGGCCCGCTGACTGATGCCGCTAATCGAGACAACCGACTTGTCCAAGTCGTACCAAATGGGTTCGTCTACTGTTCGGGCGCTTGATGCCGTGTCATTGTCAATCGAAGCGGGAGAGATGGTTGCGATTATGGGGCCCTCCGGTTCCGGTAAATCAACCTTTATGAACGTTGTCGGCTGCCTCGATCAACCTACCAGTGGCAGTTATCGGTTAGCTGGTGAAGACGTGGCTGCGATGTCAGGCGATCAACTGGCTGACATACGCAATCGCCGGATCGGCTTTGTATTTCAACAATTCAATTTATTGGCCCGCACCAGCGCTATTGACAATGTACTTTTACCGCTGATGTATACACGGGTAAGTGCCCGGCATCGAGTGGAGCAAGCCCGCGCCAGCCTGGCTGCCGTGGGTCTGGGGGAGCGCGAATCGCATTGGCCAACGCAGTTGTCCGGTGGTCAGCAGCAACGCGTCGCCATTGCCCGTGCCCTGGTCAACTCACCTGATTTGCTCCTGGCCGATGAGCCAACGGGTGCACTGGATTCCCGAACCTCGCTTGAGGTGATGGCGCTGTTTCAAAGCCTGCATGCACAAGGACAAACGGTAGTCATCGTGACCCATGAGGCCGAAGTTGCGAGCTTTGCACAGCGTGTGGTGAGTTTTCTGGACGGTCAGATTCTCAGCGATCGGCGCCAGCAGCCGACGGTTGCCCAGGTGTTGACCGGATGAGACTGCTATCGGTTTTTTCGATAGCACTCAAGGCGCTGGCTGTGAACCTGTTGCGTTCTGCACTGACAATGCTGGGGATTGTTATCGGCGTGGCTGCGGTTATTGCGATGGTTGCCATCGGACGTGGTGCTCAGGAACGTGTTCAGGAGCAAATCAAGTCGCTTGGTTCAAATATCATGCTTGTCCTGCCCGGCGCACGTAATGCCCGTGGCCTTCGGATGACAACAGCGGAGTCGCAACCGCTTAGCGAAGAAGATGCGATTGCCATTACCAACGAAATTGCCGAAGTGCAGTATGCGGCACCGAGCATAAGAACCGGTGTTCAAGTGATTGGGGGGCAGAGCAATTGGGCTAGTACGGGCTACGGTATCACCAACGATTATTTGCTTGCGCGCGAATGGAGCATCGACCAGGGACGGATGTTTACTCCGGATGAGATGCGGCGCGGGGGAAAGGTCGCGATTGTGGGGCAAACACTGGCGAGCGAGTTGTTCGGTGATGCCAGCCCGCTCGGGCAACAGATTCGAATCAATCGCACACCGTTGGCGATTATTGGTGTCACTGCGGCCAAGGGGCAAAACTCCTGGGGGTCCGATCAGGACGATGTCGTTTTCATGCCCATCGGAACAATGCGCGAAAGAGTTCAGGCCCGGCGCCGGGGCCGGACGGGCACGGTTGGTGCAATTTCGCTCAAGATTCACGACGGTCAGGATATGTCGTTGGTTGAGCAATCTGTCCGCGACTTACTGCGGCAGAGAAACCGCCTCACCCGGGATCAGGCTGAGCCGTTTACGATCAGAAATCTCACCGAAGTGATGGCCGCCCGCGAAGAGTCCAGCAAAGTGCTGACCTGGCTGCTGGGCGCAGTGGCCGGTGTGAGTTTGTTGGTCGGCGGCATTGGAATCATGAACATCATGCTGGTCAGCGTGACTGAACGAACCCGTGAAATAGGGCTACGCATGGCAGTTGGAGCGCGCTCGCGCGACATTCTGTCGCAGTTCCTGGTCGAAGCCGTAACCTTGTCGTTGATTGGCGGCGCGCTGGGTATAGCAACGGGAATCGGAGTTGCCTATCTGGTTGCCCATTTGGCCGGCTGGCCGGTTCGCCTGAGTCTGGATGCGATAGTGCTGGCGGTAGGCTTCTCGGGCGCCATCGGAATTTTCTTTGGGTTTTATCCAGCCAGGGCGGCGGCCCGGCTACATCCGATTGAAGCCTTACGCCACGAGTAAATAACCGTTACCCGGTTCACGGGTTAGGTTTGCCGGCTGTGCTGTTACGAAACGGCAAGCACGCGTTGCTTGAGCGCCTGGCGCAGGGTTGCGGATGGCTGACCCTGATAAGGTACGCCCAGCTGAATGCACAAAGTTTCCAGTTCGCGGCGTGACGCCGTAGAAATCATCACCGTCTGGGCCAGTCGTTCCTGGGCTTGGAGCTTTTCGCGGGCGGAGAAATCTGGTCCGAAGTTTTGCATAGGTTTGATCATTGACAAGTTTCCGGCAGGAGCAACAAGGTCTGTATTCTTACCTCGGTTCAGGCCGCTCGGTGTGTCGTTGGTCACTCAACTGGTATGGGTCGAGGTATTTTTTCACCGAATCAAGACTTTGTCCGATCGGTCAGTCTGTACAATCATCCGAAAGGAGGGTTCTAGATGAAATTACATTTTGCGCTGGCGTCCCCGTTCGCGCGGAAAGTCCGGGTCTGTGCTATTGAGCTGGGTATTGACGATAAGATCGAATTGGTCCCAACCGCTGTAGCACCGGGTACGCCTAATGCAGAGTACTCGGGTCGGTTTAATCCGATTCGCCGAATTCCGGCGCTCACATTAAGTGGTGGCAACACACTCGTGGATTCGGATGTCATCTGCGAATACCTGTGTAACTTTGTCGGCGGCAACAAGTTATACCCGAAGGCCAGCACCCGGCGTTGGGAGGTTCTGAGCGACCATGCGCTGGCTGACGGAATGACCGAATTGGCTGTACTTTTACGTTACGAAACCGCCTTGCGACCAGAAGGTTTGCGATGGCAGGCTCTGATTGACGACTACCTGGAAAAAATCAATAGCGGTCTTAGCCGGTTCGAATCGCAAATCCCGGAAATCAGCAAGCGGGCGTTGGATATATCCCAGATCGCCCTGGCATGTCTGCTGGGTTACCTTGATTTCCGATTTGTCGAGCAAATCCCGTGGCGCGAAAATTCCCCCGGCCTGGCCGCGTGGTATCAGGAATTCTCTGAGCGCCCAAGTATGACTAACACCCGACCCGATGCAAGCTAACGAACGAGGGCCTTGTCGATGAGCCAGCTATTTGAAGTATTCACAAATACCGTTAAGCAACAAGTCGCCAGTGTCACAGACGAAGCGACTTTGTTGAAATCAGTCAGTGACAGCTTGAAAACTTTACTTGGCAAACCGGGCTGGTTACCCCCGGCGTATACCAAGCCACGTGATGACCGTTATGCACAATATCCACTTTACGTGGCGCCGGACGGCTCGTTTTCAATCGTGTCTTTTGTTTGGCTCCCCGGTCAGCAGACCCCGGTTCATGACCACACGGTTTGGGGTGTTGTTGGTATTCACCAGGGAGTTGAGCGGACCGAAGCATTTCGGGAAATCGACGGCAAGCTGCAAGTGGTTAAAACCATAGATGCCACTGTCGGGGAAGTCGGCGCCGTCTCACCTCAGATTGGTGACGTTCACCGAGTGGGCAATGTCTCGGACGATGTGGCTGTCAGTATTCATGTTTACGGCGGAGATATTGGCAACATCAATCGTCATGTCTATGATGAGTCCAGCGGGCAAGCCAGTGGATTTGTTTCAGGCTATGAGCCGGTAGAGCCGCTACTGCCCGCTTGAAGCCCGGTAAGCAGAAATCAGCAGGCCGGGGCGCAAGCCCCCGCCTGCGCGGCAATCGATTCCCGCGTGAACCGGGTGCGAAGTTTGCTTTGAATCAGCGTGGAATCAGCACCGTATCAAGAACGGTCTCGGGTTGCGCAATGGGGGCCGACCGGATAGCCGCGTCAGATACCCCGTAAACATCCGCATCGATAAACACAGCCCGGCGGGCATCCGTGTTACGCCACGGGCCAACCGAGTTGTTGTCGGTCAGCAGGTCAGACATATCGAGCGTGCCTTGAAGTTGCAGCCCGTTGTTGAGTTCCGACGGATTTACTGCAACGATCCGGATGCCGGTCTCGCTTTGTGTACCGTAGCGAGTCGACTGATAGCTTCTAATGGGTACTGCCATATATCCGGCAGCCTGCGTTGGGTCGGGTCGGTAGTAGGTGAATGCGTGCGGATCCCACAGGGCATCGGAACCAACGTAAGAGTCCCCCAGGGAAAGAACACTTTGTTCTAACGGATTGGCCGGGTCCGTCACGTCAAACAAGCTGGCTTTAATCCGGCGTGGCCAACCCCCGTCGTCATAACCGATGCCCAGGACGTGGTTTTCACCAAGCGGATGCAGATAACTCGAGAAACCTGGAATTTTCAGCTCCCCCAGTGGCGCCGGTCTGGCCGGGTCGCTCAGATCAAAAACGAAGAATGGATCGACCACCAAAAACGTAACCAGGTAAGCGCGATCGCCAACGAATCGGGCAGACTGCAGCGTTTCGCCTGGGGCAATAACGTCTGACCTGCCCAGGGTTTGCAATTTGCCATCCCTGGAGGCCAGCGTGGCCAGGTAGCTGTATGGGCCGGTGTCACTACGGTCTGACATTGCTGCATAGATAACACTGTCAGATGATTCACCGATAGCAAAGCGATTGATCAGGCGGCCGCTCAGGGCGCCACTGGCGTCGTAGGTGGCCACACGGTCTTCACCAATCGAGAAGCGGTGCAATAAGGTACCGGCGCCGCTGTTAAACGGCCGGTCAGTGCCCGTTGGCGCCCAGTAGTTCGTGGAAACCAACAACGAGCTGGCGGACATGAATACCGATTGTCCGCTGGCCAGAATTGTTCGGTGGTCAACCGACTGTGTTTCCAGGTCAATGGTGTTTACCCGTAACCAGTTCAGACGAACGCTGGCCTGCGGCGCGGAGAATGCGGCACATTCGGCCGCCGTCGGTTCGCTGGCGCTGTCGCCCGATAATCGTAGTGGGGCCAGCCAGTTGCTCAGCGGTGTACTGTCAATGGCGAGCTCATTGGCCGTTAGCAATCGTTCAATCGATGCATTCCATTCTGTTGACGAGTTGTCTCCCGACGGAATATCTGGCCACCACCGCACGGTCGACGGCATGTGCAACGGCGCCTTGGTAATCACGTAGGCCTTGTTTCCAATACGCCGGGCTTCGAGTAACTGGCCGGGGAGTTCGATAGTCCACTCCTGTACTGGACTATCCTGGCTGACATCAAACCCACGCATTGTTGTTTGTGGCGGCGCCCATTGCCCACCGCCCGGGCCACAACCCTCGTCGCTGCAGATCGAGAGGCGGGCAATGCTGACATCAGCATCGACTAATGGGCTGTCAATGGGCGGGTAGGCGTAAAAGGCGGCACCGCTGCCCACTGTTACGATTTGCTCTGTGCCGTTAAGAAACATTCCCACCGGATATTCAGGTGCCGGGATCAAGCCGGCACCGTTGGTGGTGGTGTGTTTGGCTGCCCATCGTGCCTGTCCGCTGATTTGCATATCAACAGCCGGCCGCAGGCTTGCTTTGGTCAGAATGACTTCATCGCCGACACTGGCCAGGGTGTACAAGTGCAGTCCGTTGTTTTTCACAACATCGAGCTCATCAATGCCGGCAACCTGGACATTGGTTTCGGAATAGTTGCTGCCACCCGGGTCGCCGCTGATACTTTCTCCCTGGTTCGCGTCATTTTCTGGCGCCGGTGCCGCTACCGGGGTGGGTGTTGGCTGGCCGGTCACTGGATCCGACACCCGGGCGTAACTGCGTAACCCCGATACTTGTTCGCGCATCATCGCTTTGGCCGATGATTCGATGGCCACCTCAAGTTGTTCGCAAGCCCGGGGTCCGTCAAATTGTTTCAGGCTGGCGTTTGGGGCAACTGCCGGGGAGGGGATGACTGGATTGTTGTCAGCACATGCGCCAAGCATCAGGGTGCCGAAAATTGCGAGCAAAGTGCCTATCGGGGGCCAACTGATTCGGGAGTCGTTTGCATTGCGCCGGGCCATCAGCTTAGCGGCAGGTGGATTAGTTGGCTTCACGAATGCTGTCATTGCTGGCTCCTGGGGTTCAACCGCATATAGTCGCAGGACGAATGGCTGACGAGTCATTGTACCGATGGGGACTGGATGGCCGGGGTGTCGGATTTGGCATCGGCGCCCATAGCATCCATGCCAGCCATAGCCAGCCATAGCCAGCCATAGCCAACGATTGTTGGCCGTGGGGCTGCCCAGGCCACTGATATTCCGGCACAGGTCGGCAACATCAGCGAATGGGCCAAACGCCAAAAGAACAGGTCGATGCACAATAGTGATGATTTTGGATCTCAGGCGCAACTGCCAGGTAGTGAATCATGAGTAGCATTGTCAAACTGAATAGTCGAATAGAAGGTGAAGGCCCGGCAATTGTGCTGATGCACGGCTTATTCGGATCGCACCGCAATTGGTTCTCAGTGCAGCGCCAACTGGCAATAAGCTGGCAGGTGCATGCGCTTGACCTTCGAAACCACGGCGGCTCGCCCTGGGCTGATGAGATGTCCTACCAGGCCATGGCTGATGATGTTCAGGCTTACCTTGTCACCCGCCAGATTGAGAGTGCGGTAATCCTCGGTCACAGCATGGGAGGTAAGGTCGCGATGAGCATTGCCGCGCAGGCACCCGGTCTGGTCCGTGCATTAGTTGTTGTAGATATTGCGCCGGTTGTCTACCAACCAAGCCTGCGGCCTTTTCTCAGTGCAATGATGGCACTTGACCTAAAGATGGTCAGCCGCCGGTCTGATGCGGATCGCGCACTGAGTGAGGGTGTGCCCGACCCGATGGTGCGCGGTTTTCTTCTGCAAAATCTGGTGGGCAAATCGTCCGCATACGAATGGCGTATCAATCTGTCGGCGATTGACCACTACCTTGAGCAACTCGGTGAAGAACCGGCAGGCGTGGCAAACGATCGGGCTAGTGTTGACAGCGCCGCCGGCGCCGGCAGATACGGCGGCCCGGTTCTCTCGATTTACGGTGACCGTTCCGAGTACATGCGCCCACCCCACCGAGAGCGTCTGGCCCAGGTTTTTCCGACAACCCAATTTCTTGGCATTGCCAATGCGGGTCACTGGGTTCACGCAGAACAAGCCGACGCATTTAGCGACGGCTTGTTCGCCTTTCTCGCAAAGCTCTGAACAAAACCGAGGACGATTTAAGCGAGTCGTTCGTTTTGAGGGAACATTGCCTTTTTCGCCTCGTCATCCATCTCTGTTTTGAAAGCATGTGAGGTGCGCAGTTTCTCAGCACCTGCAGCGGCTGGGCGACCCGCGATGTCGTCCATCAGCCGCTTAAGGTTCGGGAACCGAACCCAGGCGTTATCGTCACCAAGAATCAACGGAACCATCCGCGCCCAACCCCAGACTGCCATGTCAACAATGCTGTACTGGTCACCCAGCATGTAGCGGCTGTCGGCCAGGTGGTTGTCAATAATCTGCCAGTGTCGGTTCGCTTCGTAATCGTACCGGTTCAATGCGTATTCTTTTGGCTCGGGGGCGGCGATACGAAAATGAACACTCTGACCTGAGTACGGGCCAATACCGGTGGCGACGAACATCAACCAGGACAACATGGCGGCACGTTCACTGGTGGCTGCGCCGGCGGGTACAAACTTTCCGGTCTTCTCGGCAAGGTAAAGCAATATGGCGTTGCTATCGAAGACAATTGTTCCGTTGTCGTCAATGCTGGGTGCTTTTGCGTTGGGGTTGATCTTTTTATAAGCCGGCGTGTGTTGTTCACCGCGGCGGGTATCAACCGGAATTCCTTCGTACGGAAGCTGAAACTCTTCAAGTGCAAGAGCGATTTTCATCGGGTTTGGCCCGGCGTTGTAGTAAAACTTAATCACGTAAGGGTAACTCCTTAATTGAAAGACTATTAATTTCGATCGCCTGGCCGAGTGTGGCGCAGACCATAACTTAACAAAATGACAGGTAGAACACCGGCAGCGACGATTGTCAGCGCGGCAAGGGCGGCCTCTTCGAGTAATTCATCCGAAGCATACTGGTAAACGAAGGTCGCCAGCGTTTCAAAATTGAAAGGGCGCAAAATGACTGTCATTGGTAACTCTTTCATGCCGTCGACAAAAACCAGCAGGGCAGCTGCGAGTAAGCTGGCGCGAATGATCGGGAAATGCACCCGGCGCAAAATTCCGACCGGGCCTTCACCCAGCGAGCGTGCTGCGTCTTCCATGGACGGTTTTACTTTTGACAGGCTTGATTCGGCGGCACCAAAACTCAGGGCAAGGAAGCGGGTCACATAGCCAAAGGTCAGGGCGATCATTGTGCCACTGAGCAATAATCCGGTGGGTACGCCGAAGAGTTGGCGCATCCATTCGTCCGCTGCATTATCAAAACGCCCGAACATCACCAGAATGCCAACGGCCAGTACGGCGCCGGGCATGGCGTAACCCATTGCCGCGAAGCGGCTCGCAAACAACTGCAGTCGTGAGCGGCTGTATCGGTTTGCGGATGCCAGGAACAAACCGAGTACAAGTGCAATCACTGCTGCCAGTGACGATAACATCAGACTGTTACTCAGGAACGACAGATAGTTGGCCTCAATGGTGGCCTCGTAATGCCGGCTGGCATAACCTGTTAGAACCGCAGCCGGCAGCAGAAAACCCAGGCCAATTGGCACCAGGCACAACAGGCTGGCACTGGCGGCGCGCCAGCCGCTTAATGGGAAACTGGGCAGGGGAAGATAAGTGTCGGTGGTCTGCTGAAAACCTTTGCTACCCCGGGCGTGCCGCTCGAGTGCAATCAGTGCAATAACAAAAACGAGCAGCACAACCGCCAGCTGAGCGGCACCGGCGACCGAATTCATATTCAGCCAGACATCGTAAATGCCGGCGGTGAATGTTTTGACCGCAAAAAAATCGACGGTACCGAAGTCGTTCAGGCTTTCCATTAAGACAAGTGAAACGCCTATGACAATAGCCGGTCTGGCCAGCGGCAGGGCAACTCTGAAAAAACTTTGCCAGATGGTCATGCCCAGTGTCCGACTGGCTTCAAATACGCCAACGTTTTGTTCAGCAAACGCAGCGCGCGACAGTAAGTACACATACGGATACAACGTCAGCGTCATCATGGTGATGGCACCACCAAGTGAGCGAATTTCCGGGAACCGGTAATCGTTCGGCGATGCCCAGCCAAACCAGCTTCTGAGTTGGGTTTGCACCGGCCCAGCATATTCGAGGATGTCGGTATAAACAAAGGCAATGATGTAGGCCGGCATTGCAATTGGCAGCAATAACGCCCATTCAAAGATGCTCTTACCCGGAAATCGGCACATGGTAACGAGCCAGGCGGTGCTGACCCCGATGACAATGGTTCCGGAGCCAACTCCTAGCATTAGCAGGGCGGTTGTCCAGAGGTAAGTGTCAAGGACAGTCGAGCTTAGATGTTGCCAGATGCCCGCATTATTGCCAGCCGATATCCATAAGACTGTTAACAGTGGCATCGAGAGTAGAGCGCATATAAGTAGTGTGCCGAGCACCCAAAATCGACGGAAACCGCTCGAGTGTTTTGGCCCGATGGCGGCAACCGGGGAGGGCGGGCCCGCCCGAAGCGGTCGGGCCATTGTCGAACTGCTCACCAGTAGCGCAGAGAAATCAATCGTTTGACCAACATGGCCTAATCGGTTGGCCCGTTATCGAAGCCAACCGCATCAACGAGCTTGGCGGCTGCTTTACGATGATTTGCGACTTCGGTAAGGCTGATTGCGTCGCCTTTAAACTTGCCCATAGCTGCTGTTACGGTATCAATCGCGACTCCATCAATCACCGGATATTCAAAGTTCTGACTGGCATAAATTTCCTGTGCTTTTTGGCTGGTCAGGAACTCGATAAATTCAATTGCCTGCGCTTTGTTTTTAGAGGCTTTGAGTACGCCAGCGCCACTGATGTTGATATGGGCTCCGCGGTCTTGTTGATTCGGAAACACCACGCGAATTGCTTTAGCCCATTCTTTCTGTTCCGGCTTCTCATCGTTTGTGACCATTTTGCCGTAGTAGTACGAATTGCCAATGGCCAGGTCACACTGGCCGCTGTAAATTGCTTTCGCCTGCGCGCGATCATTTCCTTGTGGCTTGCGCGCGAGGTTCGCTTTGACGCCTTGCAACCATTGCTTTGTTTTGTCTTCACCGTGGTGGGCAATCATCGACGCAATAAGCGAGACGTTATAAACATGTTTTCCCGAACGAGTGCAGATCCGACCCCGGTAAATCGGGTCAGCCAGTGACTCATAAGTGATGTTTGCATCAGCAGGGATGCGTTTGGTCGAGGCAAAAACCACCCGGGCCCGGGTGGTCAGTCCATACCACAGGCCATCGGGATGGCGCAGATTCGCCGGTATCAATTTCTCGAGTGTCACCGATCGGGTGGGCGCCAGCACTCCGGCGTTGACCAGGTCAGTGAGGCTGCCAATATCAGCTGTTAGTACAGCGTCAGCGGGCGAGTTTTGTCCCTCGGCCCGAATCCGCTCAAGTACGCCTTTGCTGGCATAAACAACATTGACCCGGGTGCCCGTCTGTTTGGTGAAGGCGTCGGTCAGGGGTTTTATCAGAAAGGGCTGTCGGTAGGAATACAGGTTGATGTCAGCAGCGGCGGCTACCGAAGCGGCGGTGGCCAGGAAAGCGAGAGCAGCGGCCAGCGATTTCAGGAAAGAGGAGTGTTTCATGCGGTATTCAGGAGGCGAGTTGGTTTGTATCTTAATGATAATGATTCGTATTAAGATTCGCAACAAATTTGTTGATGCGGCAATCGCTTTTGACAGGCAGGGGGCAACGCGGGCCGTGATACCCTGCGAGCCAATTCGTTGGGGTGCATCTATTTGCTGAGAAGCCAGGCTGTCAGTCTGTCTAACCCAGGAACCTGATCCGGGTAATGCCGGCGCAGGAAATCGAACGCCTGTCGCAACTGCCGCCAAAGTGGTTGCACCTCTCGGCGCACTTGATTGTGTCCCAGCGATTAACCGGTTTTCGTGGGCCGCGTTAATGACGCTGCTGGCGTCATCTGAACCCCGCTTAATAGTTTGGAGAGAGAGAAAATGAAAAAGGTCTTTGCCGCGATGTTTGTGGTGTTAAGTGCGCTGGTCTCCTTGGGCGTCACCCAACCCGTGCTGGGCCAGACTTCCGGGTCGGCGGAAAAGCCGAACAAAGTAGTGGCCGACAAAATAACGCTAATGCTTGACTGGTTCGTTAACCCGGACCACGGCCCGATCATCATTGCCCAGGAAAAAGGCTTCTTCAAAGCAGCCGGACTCGAGGTGAAAATTGTTCCGCCGGCTGATCCGGCGGACCCGCCAAAGCTCGTGGCCGCCGGTAAAGCCGATCTGGCGGTGTCGTACCAGCCCCAGCTGCACCTTCAGGTTCATGAAGGTTTACCCCTTGTTCGGGTTGGCACTCTGGTGGCAACCCCACTGAACTGCCTTCTTGTTCTGGCGGATGGGCCGGTAAAGAAAATAGCTGACTTGAAAGGTCGTAAGGTGGGTTTTTCGGTTGCCGGCATGGAAGAAACCTTGCTGTCGGCGATCCTGAAAAAGAACGGCTTGAGCCTGACAGATATTGAACTGGTGAATGTGAACTGGTCGCTGTCGCCCTCGCTGATGTCTAAACAAGTGGACGCTGTCATTGGCGCATTTCGCAATTTTGAACTCAACCAGATGGATATCGAAGGGGTGAAGGGGCGCTGCTTTTATATTGAAGAAGAAGGCTTGCCTGCCTATGACGAGCTGATCTACGTGGCCAACAGCAAAACGCTTAACAAAGACATTGTGCGTCGATTCCTCCAGGCGACCGAGCTGGCGACCCAGTTTATTGTCAACCATCCCGAACAGAGCTGGGCGATGTTTTCAGCAACTTCAAAAGAATTACAGGACGAACTGAATAAACGGGCGTGGCGGGATACCTTACCGCGATTTGCGTTACGGCCTTCCGCGCTTGATTTTGGTCGCTACGAGCGGATGGAGGCTTTTCTTAAAGAATTTGGCATGATTAAGAGCATCAAGCCAGTCTCCGAGATGGCAATCGACGTCAGCCAATAGAGCAGGCCCAAAACATGAAGCTAACCGACTTTGGCTCTCCGGTTCTCAGGGCCTGGTGTCAGTCCTGTGACGAGCAATGGCAGGCGTATACCCATCATGCCTTTGTTCAAGGGCTTGGTGACGGGTCGTTGCCACGCGCCGCATTCATGCACTACCTTGTTCAAGACTATTTGTTCCTGGTGCATTTCGCACGGGCCTGGGCGCTGCTTGTAGTCAAAGCCGATACCGTAGAGGAAATGCGTATTGCCTCCGCTACGGTCAGCGCCCTCGTGAACGACGAGATGAACTTACATGTTCAGACCTGTGCTGCCGCCGGTATTAGCGAGCATCAATTGTTCAGCGCGGTGGAAGAAACCGAGACAATTGCTTATACGCGCTATGTCCTCGATGCCGGCCTCAGTGGCGACTTTCTTGACATGCTGGCCTGCTTGTCTCCTTGTGTATTTGGCTACGGACACATCGGCTTACGACTGGTCGAAATCTCGGCAAAATCCAACCCGTATCAGGCCTGGATCGATATGTATGCGGGCGGCGAATATCAACAGGTTTGCCGAACGGTTGCCGGTCTGATCGAGTCGGCCAGTGCCCGGCGCCTGCCAGCCTTTGATGGCGGTTATGTCGAAGCTGCGAAAAACAGCCCGCGTTGGTCGACGTTAACCCGTCGTTTCGACACTGCAACCCGGCTCGAAGTCGGCTTCTGGGAAATGGGTCTCAGGGCTGGCCAGTGACCAGGCCTGGGCAGCGTGCGCCGGCAATCGAACTGTGTGGTTCGTTTCGATTTGGTGGCTCCGCGCTATTTACAAATCTGAACCTGAATCTGCCAGCCGGGCAGTGGTGCTGCCTGCTTGGTCCGTCAGGGATTGGTAAATCGACCTTGTTGCGGCTGCTGGCTGGCTTACCAACCGGTGGCCAGTTTGACGGTCGGATTATTGCCGACGGGCAGGCTGTCATCCCGCGGGTTGCGTATATGGCGCAGTCCGATCTGCTCGCCCCGTGGCTTAGCGTCCGGGATAATGTTTTGCTCGGTGTCCGATTGCGCGGTGAAGTCGCAGACAAAGAGAAAGCGCAGGCGTTGCTGACCAGGGTTGGCCTGGGTGAGCATGCCAGTAAGCGGCCACGGGAGTTATCCGGGGGAATGCGTCAGCGTGTCGCCCTCGCCAGGACTCTAATGGAGCAATGTCCGATTGTGCTGCTCGATGAACCGTTTTCAGCCCTGGATGCACGAAGTCGGGCTGACATGCAGGAGCTGGCATTTCAACTGCTGACGGATTCGACCGTCTTGCTCGCCACTCACGACCCCGCTGAAGCGATACGTCTGGGTCATCGAATCGAATTATTGTTTGACGACGGATTGCACCAACACCCGGTGCCAGCATCCGAACCGGTTCGCCCGCTAGATTCAGCTGACACCCTGCAGGCTCAGGCCGCGTTGTTGTCCACGCTGCGGGCAGAGCGGCGATGAACCGTTTCGCAGACGCAGTTCTGGCCTTCATCGCGGCTGTTGCTCTGTGGCAAGCCATAGTGTGGCTGACCGGCGTGCCGCACTACATTCTGCCCGGGCCGGGCCGGGTTGCCATAGCCCTGGTGGACAATGCCGAACTGATCTCTCACCACGCGGTGATCACTATTGCTGAAGTGCTGATTGGCATCCTGCTTGGCACGGCGCTTGGCGTGCTAACGGCACTGCACTTAATGCAATCGCCGCTCGCTCGTCGTTTTGTGTTGCCGGTGATGGTATTTAGCCAGGCGGTACCGGTGTTTGCACTGGCGCCGCTATTGACCCTGTGGTTCGGCTACGGCATCTGGTCGAAAATAGTGATGGCGATGCTAATCATTTATTTTCCGGTGGCGGCAACGTTTTACGATGGTTTGCGACGTACAAACCCGGGCCTGCTGGACCTGGCAACAACGATGGGTGCGGATGGACTGTCGACCCTGTTTCGAATCCGTGTGCCGGCTGCGTTGCCATCATTGGCAAGTGGACTAAGGCTGGCGGCGGTTTATGCCCCGATTGGTGCCGTCATTGGCGAATGGGTCGGCGCATCGCGCGGGCTGGGTTACCTCATGCTTTTGGCCAATGGCCGGGTCAAAATAGACCTGATGTTTGCCGCATTATTCGTTTTGGCTTTATTTACCGTGATCCTTCATGCCGGAGTATCCGTGCTATCAAAGCGGATGACCCGTTGGTCCGGTACCAGTGAAGATGACGAATAATCCGCTGCGGCCTACGATTGATGCTGCGGCAAACCCGTTGGAGGTAGCAAATGAAACGCATCGTGATTAACCGCCAGGCTCGACTGAAAGACGATCCAAACACCGGGCACAATCGTTGGCATCCCGATATTGACGCGATTATTGAAGTGGCACCCGGCGAGCTGGTGCAATTGGAAACGCGCGATGCCGCGGATGGCCAGGTAAAACCGCATATGACTGTCGCCGACCTGGACCGACTCGACGCCAAAGCCGGACATCCTCTGACCGGGCCCATTTGGGTGGCAGGGGCTGAGCCCGGTGATTTGCTCGAAGTTGAGTTTGTTGACATCGTGGCCCAGGACTATGGCTGGACACGTATTCGACCCGGTGCCGGATTCTTACGCGACTATTTCGACCAGCCGTTTCTCGCGCATTGGCATGTCACTGAAGGCTTCGCCCGATCGGAACAAATCCCCGGGGTCAGGATTCCGGACAGCGTATTTATGGGGACCTCCGGCGTCGCACCATCACACCAGCAAATGCACCAATGGGCGGCGCGCGAGGCTGACCTCGTGAACCGCGGCGGCCTGGCCTTGTTGCCAGACGCCCAGGATGCCGTCCCGTCAACCGAACCAATCGCCAGCGCCGGCTTACGAACGATGCCGCCACGCGAGAACGGAGGTAACGCCGATATCAAACAATTAACCCGCGGCAGCCGGTTGCAACTGCCGGTGAACGTGCCCGGCGCATTATTCTCAACCGGTGACGCCCACTATGCGCAGGGGGATTCAGAGTGCTGCATTACGGCCATCGAAATGGGGGCAACTGTTACGGTTCGCTTTCAATTGCATAAGCAGCTCGCCGCAAAAAACGAGATACGTAATCCCAGGTTCTTTCACTCCGGGTTTTTTCTAAAGCCAGAATGGGCGGCACCGTATAACTTGATTGGCACCGTGGGTTACCCGATTCGTGATGATGGCCGTCAGGAAGGCGAAGATATCACCCTGGCGGCGCGAAACGCTGTTCTTGAGATGATCAAACTGCTGGGTGAGCGTGGATTCAGTCGTGAACAAGCCTACGTGATTTGCTCAGTGGCCGCGGACTTGCGCATTAGCAACGCGGTTGACCTGCCGAACGTAACCGTGAGTGCCTTGCTCCCGGAAGCCATCTTCGAATGACGTATCGCCGCTTGCCCCGGATGCCGGAAATGATGGCATCACCCAGGCTTGAGCCAGTGGCAGGAATACCCGGTTAACGGAACCGGGTTGTTGCTCGAAGCGGTAACCCAGTTCAGTCAGGAAAAAATTCACCTGCTGACATTGGCCTTCAACAATCAGGACTGGATGATCGCGCTCAAGCAATTGGCGCATGCCGCGCAGCGCATGAATCTCGTGGCCTTCGACATCAATCTTGACTAACTTCACGCGCTGCTTAATGCCTAGTGCATCCACTGGCATTGCAACAACGGGAATACCCGCCTTGTTGTCCGAGACACTGGCAAGAAAATAATTTTGTAATCCGTTGTCATTGCGGGGTATCTCAATATGCACCAGGTCATTGATTGTGGATGCCGCCACGTTTAACAAGGTGACGTTCTGGTCGGCAAACATGGCTGCATTCGATGCCAGGATTTCAAACGTATCGGGCACCGGCTCAACTGCAAATACCCGCCCGGCAGGGCCAACCAATTCGGAAAAACGTTTGGTGTAATGACCGATGTTGGCACCCACATCAACAACCCAATCGCCGGGCTTTAGCCACCGCTCGAGTTGTTTGAATTCCCATTCGGGGGCAACAAAACGGCCACTGCTCATTTGTCGACGATATACCCGGCGCTTGAGCGCCTGCTGTTGGCGCAGCGGCAGGCGGCAGAAGAGTCGTTTGAGCAGTTCGATGGCCATCGGGCTTGTCCTATTGGCTGGAGTTCAACTTATTTGTTAAATCCTATGGCTAACTTACTGAAATGACGACAATTCTTCGGTTTTATGCCCCCTGTCTGATGGTTGATAGCAACAACTTGTTTCGTTGATGTTACGTATTTGTTGTCCGGCTTGTGGCGTATTGGCTGATTCTTGTCGTGTATTCCATGTCAGTTTAGCGATCGCAGGCTGCGTATCAGTACGGGAAAGTACAAGTCGCCATCGCCAGCGGCGATTGTCTTTTCGAATATTTCGCGTACGTTTTGTGCTCCGCTGAGCGAAAGACCATTCTCTGCGGCCAGTTCGAGTGCGTATTGCAAATCTTTGAGAGCGTAACGGGTTGAAAAAGCCCGTTCTGGAAAATTGCCGGACAGCATAGACTTCAGACCATGATTGCGCAGGGCAAAGCTGTCAGCAGACCCTTTCGACATCGCGTCGAACAAGACGTCATCAGCAACCCCGGCGGCACGTGATGTGCTTAATGCTTCGGCGATGGCAACAACGGTTTGAAATAACACCATGTTGTTCATTTGTTTGACAACCTGCCCGCATCCGACAGGGCCACACAAGGTGACGTCGGTTGAAAAACAACGCAGCAACGGTTCGACCAGGTTGAACATGTCTTGATCGCCGCCCACCAGGGTTGACAGCTTGCCGTCCTGCGCGGCTTGCCGGGTTCGGGTAACAGGCGAGTCCATGAAGTGGACATCACGGTCGGCAAACGCACGATGAATCTCCCGCGTCAGCCCAACCTGGGTTGTGCCCAGGTCGAGCACTATTTGTCCGCGTCGACTGGCGTCGAGCAGCTCCCCGTTGCCAAAGACAAGCTCGCGCACTTTGTCGCCGTCGGGCAGGCAGTACATCACAACATCAGCAGTACTGCAGATTTCTGCCGCACTGGCTACTGGAATTGCACCACATTGGGCAACCCGCTTAAGCGGCTCCGGCTGTAAGTCAAAGGCGGTAACCATACTGACCCCAACCGATTCTGCCTTGGTGGCCAGGTGTCGGCACATGGGTTCACCCATGACCCCCAGGCCAATATATCCGACCCGTTCTATATTCATTGGATTCCTTATTGGTTAGTCGTCTGCTAATGTTGTTGCTATGGAAAAAACTATTTTAGTTGCAGGAGCCAGTGGCATCACCGGCTCATATATTGCCCAGTCACTCCGCGCTCTGCCGTCGACGGACGGCGCAGGAAAAGTACTCACACTATCACGGGGTGGGGAGGCAGACCTGAAGGCCGACCTCACCAACCCAGCCTCAGTGAACAGTATCGTGAATGCGTTGACCCCAGTGACCCATATTTTTTATACCGCCTTTGCCGGCGGCGGCCCGGGTCGGGATTGGGGGGCACTCACCGAACTGAATACCGGCATGTTTACCAACTTGCTGGATGCGGTTCAAGCCAACAGCCCGCACCTGCGCCGCATAATTCTCATGCAGGGACAAAAGTATTACGGGACGCACCTTGGCCCGTTCAAGACACCGGCGCGGGAATCTGACCCGCGCCACGCTGGTGAGAACTTTTACTTTAACCAGGAGGATCTGCTGGCCAAGCGCTGCGCGGCCGCCCATTCGGGCAACACCTGGGACTACGTATGCCTGCGACCCCACATGGTGTGCGGCCATAATGACAGAGCGCCCCAAAACCCGATTTCAGTTTTATCGCAGTTCGCCTATTTGAAAAAGCAGGCGGGAGAAGCACTGAATTATCCCGGGCCTGAGCAAGCTTATGGTCGGGTTAACCAGGCAACTGATGCAAACCTGCTTGCCAAATCCGCGCGTTGGGCAATGGATGCGCCGGGAATCGGCGGTGAAGCTTTCAATATCATTAACGGTGATTACATCCGCTGGCAACTCATCTGGCCAATTCTGGCTAATGTGTTCGATATGCCGTTGGGTGAGGTCGTCACGCAAGACCTGACCAAAACAATGCCGGCCTTAGGAAAACGATTTCTGCCCACAAAAGCCGCACCAGACTGGGGCTTTGGAAACTACATGCTGGGTTGCACCTGGGATGTCATGGGCTGCACGTTGAAAGCGCGAAAATTTGGCTTCAACGACTTTCAGGATACCCAGGAAATGTATCGCGAGTTGTTTGAACAAGCACGGGTCAAGCTCGAAGCACTGGCGACCAACTAGTGTCGTTTTTCCAGTTGCTCACTCTCCGTCGGCCGTGATTCAGCTAGCCATTGACTGCAGCGCCAGCCAAACGCGTTCGCTAACTGAAATTAGTCCACTGTCCTCAACCTGCCGAGCGCGTTCGCGTGCGCCTTGTCCTGGCAGTCGAACCGGGATCCCCGGATCGGACGGACGACTGGCAAGCACGTTGTCGGTCAGGGCCTCAAGGCGGTCCTTGAAGGCGGCCAGGCCTACCGTTGCCTCAGGATTAATCGCCAGGACAAAGTTGCCGCGGTTATCAACCGAATCACCGGGTAAGCCGGCGCCACTGAGGGTTGCTGTCAGTATTTCGAACATCAGTGCCAGTCCCGAGCCTTTCGCGCCGCCAAAGGTTCGAATTGCGCCTTGAAGCGCGGCGCCGGCATCCCGGGTGTCTTGTCCATTAGGGTCCCACGCAAGCCCGGGCTCGATAGCCTGTTGTGCGTCTCGTGCCGCGATCAATCCGAACACGGTGGTGGCGGCGGTGGCCATATCAAAGACCAGCGCCTCATGCGAACCGGGCGCAGCAATAGCAATAGGATTGGTGCCGAGCACCGGGTCAACACCGCCATAGACCGCGGTGGTTGGTGGCGAACCGGCCAATACCACGCCAATCATGCCGGCCTGGGCGATTTTGCCCGCGTAAAAGCCAATCGCCCCGGTTGACGACGCGGTGCCGTGAGTGCAAACAAGCCCGATGCCGTTACTGGCGGCCATCTGGGTGGCGAGTTCGCTGGCTCGGGTCATGACAACCATGCCGGCATTTCCGTTGGCTGCCAATTGGGCAACCCCCGGGAAAGCCTGGTTCACGGCCATTGGAGTGGCGACGGGTGACGGAAATACGGTGCGCTCAACAATCTTGATCAGCCCCTGAGTGCTACCCCGTACCTGGGCGTACATCAACACCGCCAGGACGGCGCGTGCGTCGGCATTGCCGAGCCCAAGGCTGACGAGAGCACGCATTGCCGTGTCGGCAACAGTTGCGGTTGGCAGGCGGATTTCGTCTGTTTTATGGCTCTGCGGCATGTTTGCTGTCCAGACTTTAGAATCTGGCATCATGCCCGATGGGTTCAGTGATCACAAACTGACCTGGCGGTCGAGCAGAATTATTGTCTACAGAAAAAGCGGGGTTTCGTCAGGCACATGAGTATTGATTCCACCCAACAGAATTCCACCCAACAGGCTGCCGCCCAGGAAACGAGAGTCGACGCAATTATTGTAGGTGCGGGCTTTGCCGGTATGTTGATGATTTACCGCCTGCGTGAGCTGGGTTTTTCGGTGTGCTGTGTCGAAATGGGAGACGGGGTTGGCGGTACCTGGTACTGGAACCGCTATCCCGGTGCCAGGGTCGATATCGAGAGCATGGAGTATTCCTACCAGTTTTCGCACGAGCTTCAGCAGGAATGGTCATGGTCTGAGCGCTTTGCGCCGCAGCCCGAGCTGCTCCGGTATGCGAATCATGTTGCTGATCGCTTCAATCTTCGCGAACACATTCGATTTAATACCCGGGTGGTTGGTGCGGACTTCAACGATAATGATGAATCATGGACGGTAACAACCAACTCGGGAAACAAGATTCGCGGGCAATTCCTGATTTGTGCAACCGGGTGCCTGTCATCAACTAATCAACCACAAATCGAAGGCCTTGATACTTTTCGTGGACCGGTACACCACACCGGGCAGTGGCCACACGAACCGGTTAGTTTTGACGGTTTACGGGTTGGGGTGATTGGCACCGGATCTTCGGCCGTCCAGGCGATACCGGTGATTGCCGAAAGCGCTGGTCACCTGACTGTATTTCAGCGAACGGCCAACTATTCTGTGCCGGCCCGCAACCGGCCAATGGACACGGCTTATGAAAGCCAGGTTAAGTCTGACTACCTCGCTTTTCGCGAACGCAACAATCGAATGCCCAATGGTTTCGGATCAAACAATCCGCGCGGGGATCAGTCAGCGCTTGAAGTGTCCGAGGCTGAGCGATTGGTTGCTTATGAAGATCGCTGGCAACGCGGTGGCTTGTTCTTCATGGGTGCATTCACCGATCTGATCTTTGATCAGCAGGCGAATGATACGGCGGCCGAATTTGTCCGTCAGAAAATTGCAGCCACGGTTGACGACCCGGTCACTGCGGCGCTGTTACAGCCCAAACAGACGATTGGATGCAAGCGGATTTGCATTGACACTAACTACTTTGAGACCTACAACCGCCCGAATGTCAGCCTGGTTGATATTTCTGAAAACGGGATCGAGCGCATCACGCCGGACGGATTAATCACTGCTGGTTCGGAGCATCCCCTCGATATGTTGGTCCTCGCCACAGGCTTCGATGCCATGACTGGCACCTTGCTGCGCATGAATATCCGCGGGCGAGGCGGGCAGACGCTTGTGGACAAATGGGCGGCGGGGCCGCGCAACTACCTTGGCCTGACCACTCATGGCTTTCCGAATATGTTCATGGTGTCCGGGCCAGGAAGCCCGTCGGTACTGACAAACATGCTGGTGTCGATTGAGCAGCACGCACGATGGATTGCCGATTGCCTTGCCCATATGCGCAGTCAGCACAAGAGGGTGATCGAAGCCGATCCGGCGGCTGAAGATGACTGGGTTGGGCACGTGAATTCGGTTGCCGATAGTACTTTGTACCCCACTTGCAATTCCTGGTACCTGGGTGCCAACGTGCCGGGTAAGCCACGGGTTTTCATGCCATTGCTGGGGTTTCCAGCTTATGCAGATCGCTGCGATCAGGTTGTCGCTGAGGGTTATTCAGGTTTTGTTCTGAGCGAATAAGCCGCGGTACGGGCGCACTTACGGTGTCGCGGATTACTTGTCAGGCGGACGAACCGGCAATTGTTTGGCCAGCCAGCCGGTTTTTGACGTGTGCAAACCGGGTGCCACATCAACGATATCGCTGACTCCGTTTCGACTTAACCAGTTGGCAACGTAGCGCGAGCGTCCGCCGGTTGCGCAGATTAAGCCAATCTTCACACCGGGGTTCTTCTTGCGCAGCGCAAGTAGCGACTGGACAAAAGTTTTTTCCCGCATATCCAGCGCAACAGCGACGTCAGGCAGGCCACTGCCTTTCCACTCGTCTGGGGTTCGAATATCTACCAGGATCAGGCTGCCCGCCAGCGCGGCCGCACGGGCTTTTTCAACTCCCATCGATTCGAATCCAGCTGCCTGCACGGCAGGGTGCAAGAGGGAAAGTGCCAAAAGAAGCGGCAACAGGACGACACCCAGGCGTCGTATGAGGGAGACGGGTTCGGGGCTGGGCTGGATTGAATCAAACATTTTCGAATCCTAGCAGGCGGCTGAAAAACCTTCGCGGCCAAATTTGGCTTCCGAATGGTTATTCAACACTGGGTCAGCGCAAAGCTATACCTAACCCCATAAACGATTGGTGTCGCGTCAGGTTCCCGATATTGATGCATGGGCATATCAGGGCGGTACACTGGGGTCATGCGCCTTGCGATAGCACAATGTGAACCCCCGACCAGTGCCAATGACGCGGCCGCTCGTGATGCTTGTGTCGCTGATGACGTCCTGCGCGAGCGGATGGGTTTGCTCGGCCAACTGGCTGGCGATGCGGCCGCAGCCGGGGCTGACCTGTTGTTATTTCCCGAGGCCTTTCTTTCTGGCTACCACATTGGCCCGGAGGCATCGCGCCAGCGTGCACTGGGCCAGGATTCTCCGGTACTTGAGCAGATTGCGGTGGTGGCTCGATCAAATCACCTGGCAATTGCCTTTGGCTACCTGGGTTGGTCTAAGCCACCCACTCATAACTTGTACAACATGGCGGCAATTATCAGTGCTGGCGGTGAGATGGTATTACGTTATAAAAAAGCGCATTTGTTCGGCGACACCGATCGAAGCCGATTCGTCCCCGGGAGCAGCCCAAGTGCCATCATCCATCTAAATGGCGTTGCGATTGCCCTGGCCATTTGTTACGACATCGAATTTCCGGAACTGGCGCGTTGCCTGGCGCTGAGAGGGGCACAATTGATCCTGGTTCCAACTGCCAACATGGCGCCGTATGACAGTGTCGCATTGCGAATTATCCCGACCCGGGCTGAAGAAAACGGGCTGTTTGTTGCCTACGCAAATTACACTGGCCGCGAACAGGAATTTCAGTACACCGGATTGTCATGCGTGTGCGGTCCGGACGGAAACGATATTGTCAGGGCTCAGAACGACGCGGCGTTGTTGTTTGCGGATATCGATGTCAGAGCAATAGATCGTGTTCGCGCTGCAGTTAATTATCTTGAAGACCGTCGCATTGACATCGATTGGTGATCAATTGGTGTTAAAACTGAGTCGAGGCTGATGCCAGATACCAAACCAATGTCGGTTTTTGGACCGGACTTTCCTTTTGCCTACGATAGCTGGTTGTCACATCCGGATGGACTGGGCCAGTTGCCGGCCGAAAAGCATGGCACTTCAGTTGCCATTGTTGGTGCCGGTCTATCCGGTTTGGTTATCGCCTACGAACTGATGCGGCTTGGTTTGCGGCCAATTTTGTATGAGTCAGCGCAACTGGGCGGTCGCCTGCGATCGCAGCCATTTGAAGGCAACCCGGATGTCATTGCCGAATTGGGCGGTATGCGGTTCCCAGAATCCGGGACTAGTTTTTACCATTATGTTCACCAGCTCAGCCTGGGCTTGAAACCCTTTCCGAACCCGTTGACCGCAGCGGCGGGTTCGACCTTAATCGATATTGAAGGCCGGTCTTACTATGCCGAGTCAGAGGTCGATTTGCCGCCCGTATTTCGCGATGTCATGGCGGCCTGGGATGCTGCGCTGGAAGAGGGCGCCAGATTTTCTGATTTAAAGCAGGCGATCCGGGCTCGTGATGCCGTGGCCGTACATCAGATCTGGCACCCCCTGGTTCGGCAATGGGACGAACGTACGTTCTACGACTTTATTTCCACATCCCGGGCATTCCGGGCGCTGACATTTCACCATCGCGAGATTTTTGGCCAGGTTGGCTTCGGAACCGGCGGTTGGGATTCTGATTTCCCTAATTCGATGCTTGAAATCCTGCGGGTCAATCTAACTGAGTGTGACGACAATCAACATCTCATTGTTGGTGGCGCAGAACAAGTACCGTGGGGGTTGTGGCACCGCCAGGCCAAACGGATGGCGCATTGGCCAGAAGGTACCTCTGTCGCCAGCCTGAATCGCAACGCGACTCGGCCGGCCGTCAGAGCAATTTCCCGGGCGCCAGGTCAGCGCTTTCGGGTGACCGATCGTTGGGGCCACAGCGAGTGTTTTGACGCCGTTGTTGCAACCTGCCAGAGTTGGTTGCTGACAACAGCAATAGATACCGAAGAATCGCTGTTCGCGAACAAGACGTGGATGGCACTGGACCGAACCCGCTACATGCAGTCGTCTAAAACTTTTGTTATGGTGGATCGGCCGTTCTGGAAAGACAAAGACCCAAAAACCGGACGCGATCTGATGTCCATGACCCTGACCGATCGTTTGACCCGCGGCACATACTTGTTTGATAACGGGCCGGACCTGCCGGCGGTGATTTGTCTGACCTATACATGGATGAGCGATGCCCTCAAGATGTTGCCCCTGCCGGTAGAGCGGCGGGTTGAATTAGCACTGGCAGCGTTGGCGAAAATTTATCCTGGAGTCGATATCGCCGCCCATATAGTTGGTGAGCCAATCAGTGTCAGTTGGGAGGCTGATCCTAATTTTCTGGGTGCGTTTAAGGGGGCGCTGCCCGGGCATTATCGCTACAACTATCGGATGTTCTCCCACTTTATGCAGCGGGACCTTGCCCCGGAAATGCGCGGAATTTTTCTCGCCGGTGATGACGTAAGCTGGACCCCGGCCTGGGCCGAAGGCGCTGTCCATACAGGATTGAATGCCGTCTGGGGGGTGTTGAATCACCTTGGTGGCCACTGTTCACCGGGTAATCCCGGCCCCGGTGATGTCTTTGACACAAGAGGGCCACTGGTATTGGATGATTAGTCAGGCCAACTGCTGTTCCTTTGAGTTGGGGCGGGCATCGAAACAACAACAACCGCATTCGCACGGGAGCCACCGGCCATAGTCCGTAGAATATGCAACAACGCGCAACAGTGAATACCAATCATTTGGTCGCCGGATAACAACCAGGTAATCCAAGGAGTCTGACATGGCCATTATTGATTTAACCCGCGGTGCCAACGGCAACGGCAATCGCAATGGCCCGCGCGGGCCGGGATGGGGGAGGCCGGGGTTTCAAATGCCCGGGGGAGGCAGCTTTGTTCGTGGCTTGATAATCGCTGCGGTGATCGGACTCGGTCTGATGGCCTGGACTGCTGCATATACAGTTCCAAGTGATTCTGTGGGCCTTGTCACCCGCTTTGGCAAGTATATCGATCAGGTTGAACCGGGTTTGCACTTCAAGCTGCCATTTGGTGCCGACAGTGTATTGATTGTGCCGGTCAAACGTCAGCTGAAGCAGGAGTTTGGTTTTGGTACCCCTGGTGCGACCAATCCATCTCAGAGCCGGCAGGACTATAACGAACAGAGCCAGATGGTCACCGGTGACCTGAATGCGGCTTTGGTTGAATGGGTCATCCAGTTTCGTATTTCTGAACCACGCAAGTTTGTGTTCGATGTGCGCAATCCCGGAGAGACGCTGCGCGACTTGTCCGAGTCTGTCATGCGTGAAGTCGTTGGAGACCGGACGGTTGACGAAGTCATCACTATTGGTCGCCAGGAGATCGAAGACGAGGCTTTAGTTAAAATGCAGGAGTTAACGGCAAAATACGGTATTGGTGTCAATATCGACCAGGTGCAGTTAAAGAATATTAATCCGCCACGCCCGGTGCAGGAGTCTTTCAACGAAGTGAACCAGGCGCAGCAGGAAAAAGAACGCCTGATAAACGAAGCCCGTCGTGAATACAACAAAGTGGTGCCGCTGGCTGAGGGTGAAAAAGATCAGCGTATTCGAGCCGCAGATGGTTATCGACTGAAGCGGGTTAATGAAGCCGAAGGTGACGCGGCGCGGTTCAATGCGGTGTATACCGAATACCAGAAGGCACCAAACGTGACTCGCCGTCGAATTTATATTGAGACGATGCAAGAGGTCTTGCCCGAACTGGACTCAAAAATTATTGTTGATGAATCGGCGCAGCAAATTTTGCCGCTGATGCATTTGCGCGGTGGGGAGGCAACCAAATGAACGGCTTACGAATTGGTGCCATTGTGACTCTTGTCGCGCTGGCCGTGCTGGCGCTTCAAAGTGTTTATACCGTCCGCGAAACAGAGCAAGTCATTCTTACGCAGTTTGGAAAGCCGGTCGGTGAGCCGGTGACCGAGGCCGGTTTGAATTTCAAAGTGCCGTTCATTCAAAACGTAAATCCGATTGAAAAACGGATTCTCGAATGGGACGGCAATCCAAGCAATATGCCAACCAAAGATAAACTATATATTGCCGTCGATTTGTTTGCGCGCTGGCGAATTACCGACCCGCTGCAATACTTTTTGCGTCTGCGCGACGAACGCAGCGCGCAATCGCGACTTGATGACATTCTTGGCAGCGAAACCCGCAATGCCGTCGCAAAGCATGAACTGATCGAATTAGTGCGAACCACAAAAGGTCGTGAGCCGATGAGGGATGCCTCGCTTTCCCCTGAAGATCTGGCAACCCTGGGCGGCTTGGTGCCAATCGGCAAAGGGCGTGCCCTGGTTGAGGAGGAAATATTTAGAGCCGCGGCGGACAAGGTGAAGGTGTTTGGCATCGAACTGCTGGATATTCGCTTCAAGCGAATTAACTACAACACCAGCGTCCGCCCAAAAATTTATGACCGTATGATCAGTGAACGGCGACAGATTGCGGAACGTTTTCGATCAGAAGGCAATGGTGAGGCCGCGCGAATTAACGGTAATCGTCAGCGCGAGCTGAACCGGATTCAGTCGGAAGCCTATCGTCTGGTTGAAGAAATCCGGGGTGCAGCTGATGCCAAGGCAACTGAAATTTACGCGAGGGCGTATAACCAGAGCCCGGATGCTGCTGACTTTTACGAGTTCGTCAAGTCGATGGAAATGTACAAATCGGTTCTGCGCAGCAACTCGACCCTGATCTTGTCGACTGAAAGTGAGACGTTCCAGTATCTGCGGAACATGAGTCCAAAGAAAAAATAAGCTGCTCTGAAAACCCGTGGGTTGACGGCCCGGCTTATCGCAGGCGTTGCACTTCGGTGGTTGATATCGCGGGTGCGCGATTACCCCACGACTGTCTGATGAAAGTCGCCAGGCGGGCAAGCTCTTGATTAGTGAGTGATTGTTGAAACGGCGGCATCCCGAATGGCCACGGTTGGTGGCGGGTTACCGGTTGGTATCCGCCGCGCAGGATTGTAGTGATCAAGTTGGTTGAATCGCGCATCAGCACAGACGGATTACCCGCGAGTGACGGAAAGGCATCAGTACCGCGTCCGTTTGCCTGATGGCAGTCTTCACAATGGCGTTCATACAACAGTGCACCTTCGGTTGGCAGTAATGTCGATGATGCGCCGTTTTTTGCAGGGGATGCAGTTGTTGCTTCTGAATCAGGTGGAGAATATGCCAGCGCTTGTGGCTCTGTATTGCTGGAAACAGACTTCAGATATGTTGCCATTGCCGTGAGGTCTGAATCAGTCAACCATTGGGTACTGTTGTGCACGATCCCCGCCATCGGTCCGCTGAAAGCCTTACCGTCAGCCCGGCCGGATTTCAATAAGCTTGCTATGGCGCCAATTTCTAATCGTTGTAGTCCGGCGTATGCCGGCTCGTGAAGCGATGGGCTGTACCAGCGACCTGATGGCATGAGTGCCCCGTTAAATTGTTGCCGGCTCGCCGATGCGCCCAGCAAGTTTCGGCTGGCGTGGCAGGCACTGCAATGGCCCAGTACCTCAACCAGGTAGGCGCCGCGATTGAATTGTGGGGACTGGCTGGCCTTGGGCTTAAAGGCTTCTGGCTTGAAATATATCTGCCGCCAAAGCCATAGCGCGAAGTCAGTGTTATACGGAAATTGAATTTCGCTCGGTCGGTTTTTCTGGTTCACCGGTGCAAGCGATTGCAGCCATGAGAATAAGGCGTCACTGTCTGAACGTGTCATCCCGCTGTAGTTTTGATAGGGAAACGCGGGGGACAGGGCACGGCCATCGCGCGAGCGTCCCGAGTGCATAGCCTGCCAGAACTGTTCCGCTGTCCATAGTCCAAGCCCGTTGTTTTTGTCCGGTGTGAGATTGGTTGACCAGATGTCACCAAACGGCGTCTCAATTCGCAGCCCGCCGGCATAATCGCGCCCGCCGGGCGCCGTGTGGCATCCTGTGCAATTGGCTGCGCGGGCAATGTATTGACCGCGTGCTAAGGCCCGGTCCTGGCCTTGGTGATGGTTGTCTGCAATGAGGTCGGTTGGCCGAAGTTCGACACTGCCACATCGAATGGGTAACGGGTCGATTTCGTTTTTTCTGCCTGCGGATGGAGCCCCTGGACTCGGTAGAGCCTGCTCAGACAGCCATGTGCTGATCGCAGAAATTTGTCCAGGGTCGAGCTTTTTGCTGATGCTCGCCATGCAGTCCGGTTCTGTCGAGTGGCGGGTGCCATTTCGCCAGCTGCCGAGTTGTGCGTTGACATAGTCGGGTGGCAGTCCCAGCAGTGGGGGTACCGTGACACCGTCGCCCATTAGATTCTTCCCGTGGCAGGCCGTACACGGGGGTAGTCCGGCGTCCGGGTTACCGCGAGTTACCAGGTCAGGCGCCCGCGATCGGGAATGTTGTGTGTCATCGGTTGCGATTGGCCTGGCGCGCGTTTGCGCTGCTTGTGGCAGGCCGGCGGCAAAATGCCTGGCAAGCGCCATCAGGTAGGCATCATCCATGTGCGTGAGTAAATGAGACATCGGCTCGTATTGCCGGCGACCATCACGAAAATGGCGCAACTGGTTAAACAGATAAGTCGCCGGTTTACCATCGATGCCAGGGAAATAAGTGGCATGACTGCTGCCCGGGTTTTTGGTGTGACAAACGCGGCACGGTTTTGCCCGCTCGGACATATCCGGGGTTTGCATGCCGGGCAGAGTTGCGGTGCGGGTTGTCGCCTCGTATGCCCCGGTCGCATGGTCAGCGTTGTTGGTGGTGGCCGCCGAAATCGCGTTCCAATAGACACTCCCATACACTGAGAGACATACTGCGATCAGGACTTTCAGCATGGCTGGGAGATCAAATCAAGGCGGCCGCGATAGTTGAAGGCCTCATTATCAGATGGAAATCCATTCATGTCCGTTAAACACTCACCCAATGATCGGCTACGTGGAACGCTCAGTTCTGCGGAACAACAACTGCTCGATGCCACCTCGAATCTGGTTAGAGACACCATCGGGCCGATGGCAGCCCAATGGGAAGCCGAGCGTACGATGGCGATAGATGCACTCCGGCAGGCTGGTGAAATTGGGATAACCCGCATGCAGGTTCCGGAATCGCACGGCGGTATGGGCGCTTCGTTTCGAACCAAGGCGGCGGTTGCAGAACTACTTGCCCAGGCAGATTTTGGTTTTTCGATGTCGGCTATCAATACCCACAATGTAGCAGCCAAGCTGGCGATCGATGCGCCTGAGTCCGTTGCTGCTGAATTTGTACCCGACCTGATACGGGCAGACCGCATTGGTTGTACCGCATTAACTGAGCCGGGGGCGGGATCTGATTTTTCTTCAATCGCAACAACAGCCGTCAAAGATGGTTCGGGCTGGCGAATCAACGGTCACAAAGCCTGGATAACCAATGCTGCCCAGGCCAGCGTTGTTGTTATGTACGTGCAGACCGACCCGAACCGCGGCGGCAACGGTATCGCCGGCTTTGTGATTGACGGTCGTCGCGCAGGATTTTCACGTGAACCTGCTTATGTAATGGCCGGTCAGCATTCCATCGGGGCTGGCGGGTTTTTGCTCACCGACTATCAGGCAACCGGGGATGAATTAATTTTGGCACCGGGTGAAGCGTTTAAGTCGGCACTGGGTTCCATCAATGGTGCCCGAATCTATGTTGCCGCAATGTGTTGTGGCATGCTCGCCAGTGCCCTTGACAGCGCGGCACAGTACGGACTGTCACGCCAGACCTTTGGGGTTAATCTGCATGGACACCAGGGGTGGCGGTGGACGCTCAGTGAAGCGGCCGCTGAACTCTATGCTGCTCAGCAATTGGTTGATTCGGTTGCCGCACGGCTGGATGCGGGCGAGGATTTGCGTTTTGAGGCCGCCAAGACAAAAGTCTTTGCCACGAGAATGGCTGAGCGCCATTTGGGTGCGATGATGCAGGCAATGGGGGCCGAGGGCCTCAGGGCCCGGTATCCACTGGCACGTCACCAGGTTGGGGTGCGAATGGCGGGTTTTGTTGATGGCTCAACTGAGATATTGTTAGATCGGATTGCCTCTGAAATGAGCAAATGATGTGCAAATAAGTTGGTGATTCGATGTAAGCAGTTGCAAATCACGATTACAACTATTAACGAAACCCACGTGGACTGGGGCTGGAGTTGGGCATGACGCAGAGACTTGGTGCAATTTCATTTGAATTTGGCTATATTGCGTCGCCTCAGTTGCCAGATTTGGGAGTATCCGGTCGTGCGTCTTAATCCGTTTCGGTTCAGCCGTCACCCGTATTTTTCCCGCGATGAGGGGTGGGGCCAGTCGTCGCTGCTCCGGCGTAGTTTGCCCTACCTGGTGCTGGTCTTTGGCGCGACCCTGTTTTTGCTGACCGTGGCTATCATGATGTGGCCCGGCAAGAGTGACGGCACGGCGCCAGCTACCAGTGGAGTCATTGACGCGGCGCAACGCCAACAGGCAGCGACCCGGGTTGGTTCGGACTCGCAAACCCAGGTTTCCCTGGGCGGGCTTACCGACGCATCGATGGCTGATGTGGCTGGCCGCGTATCCGCACACGAATGTGATACCCGCCGCACGGCGCTGGCAAACGAAAGTCGCGCGGTCGATCGTTTTGACCTTGACGCCGTTAGTAATCTGAACGTTCGCATCGGCTTGTTCAATGCTGATTGCGCGCCGTCGCAGGCGGGATCTGGCGGGCAGGGCGCACCCGAACCGAATAGTAAAATGGTGGAAACCACGCAAAGTCGGCAAAGCGCCGATCAGACGATAGCAGCGCCAGGGGCTAACGAATCACGCGACCGGCGGGCCATTGAATCGACCCGTGTTGCCAAGCAGCCGGGGTCATTGGGGTCTTCGGTGGCACCGGCAGCAAGTGAACAGGCAAACCCGTGGAACCCCACTGTGTTGTCGATCCAAAGCCTGCTGACCAAGTTGGGTTACCAGCCTGGGCCCAGTGATGGCCTGATGGGCAAGCGCACCCGTGAAGCCGTCATGCAGTTTCAAAAAGATCACAATTTGGCGGTTGATGGTTCGGTAACCCTCGAATTGCTTGAGGCGGTCCTGGCGGCGTATCCCGGGCGTGGCAAAGCGACCGTGAAAACTGTCGCGAATGCTGAATCGAAAACCGGGTCGTCGGTTGAGATGAGTCGCGCGCCCGCGAAGCGTGCAGCCTCGTCAACGGCCGCGGCCCCAACATCGGCAGCGTCTGTGGGCAAACCGTCGGCAGTCGTTGTCGCGAGCGATACCAAGCCGGCACCAGGTGGCGGCCGCGCACCAAAACAGTCGGCTAACGTATCGCAGGGTTCACTGGATGAGTTGAATCAGTTTGAGCGCCAGACCGTCGAGTGGGTTTGTGCAGCCCAGGGAAGTGAGAACAACAACACGGCTTTTGACAATTGCATAACAGAACAAATTGCCCAGGCTCGAGAGACTGGCAAGCCGAACCTGGCGACGCTGACGGCGTTTGAGCGCAGCTCAATTGTGAGGTTGTGTGCTGACGCCCGCTATGGCAAAGGTCTGGCAGCATATTACGAGTGCGCAAGCAATCATCAGAACAGTTTGCGCAGTATCCAGAAAAAACCCAATCTGATGGTTTTGTCATCCGATGTGCGCGCTGCGGTGCGCCGAAACTGCGACGGCTTACAATTTACCGAATCGTTGCCGGTTTATTACCGATGTGTTGACACCCAGGTCAGCGCCGCGCGCCGTTAGGCTTACGATCTGCAGGCAAGCCCGACACCGCGCCCTAACCCTGCCTCATTCCGGCCTTGCTCGGTTCCGTTAAACTACCGGCCAAACCTGATCTTTAGCGGAGCGTTGAATGGCGGCGAGTAGTCTGCTGGCACTGATAGACGATATTGCCACTGTCCTGGATGATGTTGCGGTTCTCACCAAGGTGGCGGCTAAAAAAACAGCCGGGGTGCTCGGTGACGACCTCGCCCTGAATGCCGAGCAAGTGTCCGGCGTGCGGGCCGAGCGAGAATTGCCGGTGGTCTGGGCCGTATTCAAAGGTTCAGCGCTCAATAAACTGATTCTTGTGCCGGCTGCACTGGCCATCTCGGCGTTTGTTCCCTGGCTGATTGTGCCGCTACTAATGCTCGGTGGGCTGTATCTGTGTTTCGAAGGCTTCGAAAAAATAGCCCACAGCTTGTTGCACAGCAAACAAGAAGATGGTGAGCATCACAAGGCCATGCTCAATGCACTGACTTCGGGGGCTGAAGATCTGGTCGCGTTTGAGCGCGACAAGATCAAAGGAGCGATCCGTACTGACTTTATCCTATCAGCCGAAATCATCGTCATTGCCCTGGGGACAGTGGCGGACAAACCATTTGCGACCCAGGTACTGGTTGTCACTGCAATAGCCACGGTAATGACCATTGGCGTGTACGGCCTGGTGGCCGGTATAGTCAAGCTTGATGACGCTGGTCTGCACCTGAGTCAGTCCGACAACAGCGTGGCCCAGGCGTTTGGTCGGGGCCTGTTGTGGTTTGCGCCCTTGCTGATGAAGTTGTTGTCGATAGCCGGCACCGCCGCGATGTTCCTGGTTGGAGGCGGCATCCTGGTCCATGGTTTGCCGGCAGTGGAACACTGGATTCATAATCTGATCGCCTTGGGGGACAACGGGCTGATATCTGCAATCGGGCCGACCCTGGGAAATGCTTTGGTCGGGATAGTGGCAGGCGGACTGGCTGTTCTATTGCTGACGGTTGGCCGGCGGCTTTTTGGTTTCGGACAAACGGTTGCGCACTAAGCGTGAGAAGTCTTAACCATTGGGTCATTGCCGTTGCACCAGTCCGATGCCAAAAACCACCAGGACAAGGGCAGCCAGGTGGTACCAGTAAAACGGCTCACCAAGTATCAGCACAGCTAACAACGCAGCAAAGACCGGAACCAGGTTGACATACATTCCGGCGCGCCCCGGGCCAACCCGGTCGACCCCCCAGAGGTAAAAAAGCTGCCCGAGATAGGACGGGAAAATTGCCACAAACAGCAAAACCAGCCATCCTTTGAGCGATGGCATGGCGGTCCCAACGGTAGCCATCTCTACCACGGCAAAGGGTACGGCCGACGCAGCCGCGAACAAAGCCATTACAGTGAAGAACACGCTTCCCGGAACCGATGGGCGATTCTTCAGCGACAAGGTGTAGATAGCGTAACAACCGCAGGCGACGAGCATTAATGCGTCACCGGTGTTCAGGCCAACGGTGAGCAAACTCATTGGCTGGCCACGACTGGCAACCAGTAACAACCCGGCAAAAGCCAGACCTGCACCGATAATCTGAATAGCGCAGACCCGGGTCTTTTGGAAGACCGCTGCACCGGCGAGAACAAATATTGGTATCGTTCCCTGCAAAATGCCGACGTTGACAGCCGTTGTGCGTTCCGATGCAAAGTAAAACAAAGAATTAAACGTTGTATAACCGATGGTTGCCGCAAGCCCGGTAATCAGCAGGCGGGGGCGAATGGCGTGCCAGTGCTCTTTGACTTGTTTGCCATGGAGAACCCACAACAAGCTGCCAACAACAGCCCAACGCAGAAAAACAAGCAGCAATGGCTGGATCTGGCCAACGGCCAACTGACCGGCTACAGCGTGGCCCCCCCAAATTAGTGCCGCACCGGCGAGATACAGTATTGCCGTTGTGTCGGTTCCGCCTTTTGGCCCACTTTGGGTCGGTCTATCCACAGTTGGTGACCGAATCAGGCAAACTAGGTAGCAGTGGGTACTCCTTGACGGTGCAGAACTTGTACAGTGTCGACACTATCGCATAAGCTGGCAGTCCATGTGTACGTCAGTTGCGTCAGTTGCGTCACTTGTATGCACCGCCAGCAAAATAAACCGTCACGCCTGTGAGCCGCCATGAATTCAACCCAGTTTAAACCGTCGGTTTGTCCGCTCGACTGCCCTGATACCTGCAGCTTGTCGGTTGAGGTGAGTAACGACACTGTGATCTCGGTCCGTGGCTCTGATGCGAATCCCTATACCGCCAGTGCGATCTGCAACAAGGTGGCCCACTTGTACCCTGATGTGATTCATGGGCCGGGCCGCCTGACCCATCCTTTAAGACGCAGCGGGCCCAAAGGGGCAGGGCAGTTCGAGCCGATTTCCTGGACGGCGGCACTCGATCTGGTTCACGACGGCTTCAACCGGGTCATTGACGAGTATGGGCCCCAGGCTGTTATGCCGTTAAATTACGCCGGCCCACACGGTCAGCTGGCCGGTGGTTCAATGGACCGTCGATTTTTTCACCGTCTGGGTGCTAGCCTGTTGGACCGGGGGCCACTGTGTGGTGCGGTTCGCGGTACGGCCTATACCAGCGTATTTGGCCCGGCCCCCGGCATGGCGCCTGACCAAGCCGTGCATGCTGATGTGATTGCCGTTTGGGGCAATAACGTGACCGTGTCGAACATGCATCTTGCGCCGGTGATCAAGCGGGCTCGAGCCAATGGTGCGTCACTGGTAGTGGTAGATCCGAAACGCACCCGCATTGCTGAGCAAGCTGATCTGTACGTTCAAATCAAACCGGGAACTGACGTGGTGCTGGCGCTTGCGCTGGCAGCACAATTAGAACGCCTGGGTAGCTTCAAAGCAGATTTCATTGCCCGCTGGGTGCATGGTTTCGATGACTACATGGCACATGCGCGGCAGTTTCCGGTGTCGATGGCCTGCGAGGTTTGCAATATTACCAAGGGGCAATTTGATGCGTTGGCCGGGCAGTATGCGAAGGCAAAGAACCTGGCGCTTTCGATTGGCAACGGCATAGAACGCGGCCAGAGTGGTGGTTCAGGTTTACGGGCAATCATGTCCCTGAATGTGTTGACCGGGCAGCTTGGTCGGCCAGGGGCCGGTGTAATTGCCAAACCCGGATTGGCTTTCCCGTATAACGGCGACGCGTTGCAGCGACCGGACTTTATTCCTGCCGGTACGCGCACGTTCAACATCGTCGATGCGGCAAAGGTCATGCTCGACAAAAGCCTGGCCCCGCCGATTGGTGCGGTCTTCATATATAACCATAATCCTGTTGCTACCCATCCTGACCAGAATCGCATGCGGCGGGCATTGGCGCAGAAAGATATTTTTGTCGTGGGCAGCGATATCGTGATGACCGATTCGATGCTTTTTGCTGACGTCATTTTGCCCGCAGCCTCACATTTTGAGCATGGTGATGTTTATGGTGCTTACGGCCAGAGTTATTTGCAGCGGGCGGCTCCGGTTATCAAACCCGTGGGTAATTCGTTACCAAATACCGAGATTTTTCGCCGGCTGGCAGCGCGCTTCGGCTTTACCGAGGCAGCCTTTCTCGACACCGATACCCAGCTGATGGACGCGGCCCTGGTCGCCGGCGATTATCGGTTGCAGGGTTTTTTGCCCAGCGAGTTGCCGCTGGACCGTGCGCTAATGATGAAAACCGAGAACGACGAACCAATGTTGATGTGCCACAACGTCAAACCGGCAACAACGTCCGGGAAAATAGAACTGTTCTCACAGGCGATGCAGGATCAGTACGGATTCGGACTGCCGCGCTACGAACCGGTGGATCACAACCTGCCGTTTAACCTGATCTCACCGTCATCGATCAAGCGAACCAATGCAACTTTTGGCGGCCATGGTGAATCTGCCGGGCCAGAGCTGTTTGAAATTAACCCTGTGGATGCCACCCGGCTCAACATCACAGACGGACAGACCGTGACTCTGTTCAATGGCCTGGGGCAAGTGACATTAACTGCGCGGGTGAGCGATGCGGTTGCTGCCGGCGTGTTATACAGTCCAAAAGGCACGTGGCTGAAAACCAGTGGCACCGGGCAGACGGTAAATGCCTTGATTGATTCGGAACGCCGAACGGATATTGCCGCCGGCGCTTGTTATAACGATACCTGGGTGGATATTCGAGTATGAAAAAAACGGCAATTATTACCGGTTCAGCCACCGGCGTTGGCGCGGCCTGCGCGAAGCTAATGACAGCGCAGGGCTATGATGTGTTAATCAACTACAACAAGAGCAAGGACGAAGCCGAGCAGACCGCTGCGGCTTGTCGCGAACTGGGTGGCGAGCCGATTCTGGTTCAGGGTGATGTTGCCGATGATGCGGCCTGCCGCGCAATGGTCAAGGCGGCGTTGGATGCCTGGGGACGCCTTGACGTTTTGGTGAACAACGCCGGCATGACCGCGTTTCTCGGCCGTGATAAGTGGGATGAAATCGACCGCGAAACCTTTGGCCGGATCTTCGATGTGAACCTGGTGGGCTCGTTCCAGATGGTTCGGGCAGCCGAAGCGGCATTGAAGGCATCGAACGGTTCTGTCGTGAATGTCTCGTCGATTGCCGGCTCCTTAGGGGTTGGTTCGTCGGTGCCGTATATTGCTTCAAAAGGGGCGCTCAATTCACTCACCTTACACCTGGCCCGCGAACTGGCGCCTGAAATCCGCGTCAATGCGGTTTGCCCCGGCCTGATTACCAGTCGCTGGTTTGCAGACGGGGTTGGCGAGGATAACTATCAGAAGATCAAGGCAGGTTACGAGAAGTCTGTTCCGCTAAAGCGGGCTTCCACCCCGGAAGATGTTGCCGATGCCGTGGTCTGGCTGGCTGGCGCGGCTCCGACGGTGACCGGGGAACTGATCCTGCTGGATGGCGGAAAACACTTGTAATGTGGGCCTCGGGCGAATTTCGTCCATGTGGCAAAATACGATAGATATAAAACCGAACATCGAAAAACGGATAGGGAAAGCGCAATGGCCTCAAGAAAATACCTGCACATCAATTTAAACTCCCGTGAGGTTCGCTCCGAGCAGTTGGAGGGACGCGCGCTGGCCGAAGCCGGACGTTACTTCATTGCCAAGACCTTACTTGCAGATGGGGTAGCTACTGTAGAACCCCTGTCCGCGGATAACCCGCTGATTTTTTCCGCAGGTCCATTTGCCGGCACCAACTTTTCTAATGCCAACCGCCTGAGCGTTGGTTGCAAAAGCCCGTTGACGGGTGGCATTAAAGAATCCAACGCGGGTGGCACGTTTGCGATTGCCATGGGGCAGCTGGAAATTGCGGGTTTTACCCTGAACGGCCAGTCTGATGAGTGGGTCATCATCCGCATGACAAAAGACGGTGAGATTCTGTTCGAAGATGCGACCCCGTTTATGGGCAAAGGCAATTTTGATACCGCCAAATTGCTGCACGAAAAGTATGGCAAAAAAGTCAGCCTGGCGATTTGTGGGCCGGTTGGCGAATACGAAGGCTTGCTCTCCGGTATTGCTATCAGTGATGCCGACGATCGTCCGGTGCGCATTGCCGCCCGTGGCGGGGTTGGTGCAGTCATGGGTAACAAAAAAGTAAAGGCAATTGTTGCCGACAAGCTCAAGATGCCGCAGTTTCACGATCGACGCAAAGTCATGGACTCGATCAAAGAATATGGCAACGCCTTAAACGCTGAGCAGGCAATTGCCAATTTCGGTAAATACGGTACCGCCCAGGTGGCTGATCTGACCAACACGATTGGCGGCTTGCCGGTGCGAAACTTTTCTGCCGGACGCCTGGTCGACCCAACCCAGGAAACGCTTTTGGTTGGTGGTGATCATATTCAGAAACTTAACAGTGGTCGCGGTGGCGACACGACCCATGCCTGTATGCAGGGCTGCCTGATCAAGTGCAGTAATGTCTACGTGGACGAAGATGGTAAAGAAATGGTGTCACCACTGGAATACGAGACGATCGGTCTGATGGGCACCAACTGTGGCCTCAATCATCCCGACCAGATAGCCCGGGTAAATAACATTGCCAATGACCTGGGGGTTGATACCATCGAATTGGGTGGCGTTGTTGGCATAATGATGGATCACGGTCTGGGTGAATTTGGTGATGAGCAGTTCATGATGGACTTAATGAGCGACATCATGAAAGGCAACGAAAGAGGGCGCATTCTTGCTCAGGGAGCCGCACGCGTTGGTGAGCACTACGGCATCAAACGGGTACCGGTTATAAAGAAGCAAACCATCAGCGCATACGACCCGCGGGTTGTTGAAGTCACAGGCGTTTCCATGATGTTGACCGCCCAGGGCGCTGACCATACGGTTGGTAACTTACCTGGCTTCGACTGCAAAGGAAAAACAATCGAAGAGCTGGCCCGGCAAAGTTACAACGTCCAGCTCAACAGTGCGATTGCCGACTCCACCGGCTTATGCTTGTTTGGCCGTTCGGTTAACGATACCCATCGCCAGTTGCTGGCTGACGCCATTAACAGCGCTTTTGACGCCGGCATTACTCCCGATTTCTTCCTCGAAATTGCCCGCGATACACTGCGCTTTGAGGCGCAGTTCAATGAGCAGGCCGGATTCACCGAGGCAGATGACGAATTGCCGCAGTTCATGCTCGACGAAGGGCTGGCCCCGACAAATAACAAGGGTCGACTGCACAGTGCCGAAGTGAACAAGGTGATGCGGGAAATCATTTCGCAAGCGTCTGCCTGACTGGCAACATAAACCGGGCTGATCCTGACGAATGGTTCAACCCGGTTGCAGTAAAGGTGGGCTGCTTCGAGACACAAAGCCGGTTGTGGTTCCTGCGCTGATGTTTAACCTGAGCCATATCCGATGGTAATTACCCCCCGCGTTTTTATCGTTGCAATTGCCACAGGCGTTTTCTGGTTGATTGCACTGACCGCAGCGTTGTTTCTGGTGGCCGGGATTATGAACAGTGACCGGTCATTGCTTTTCGCTGGATTGGCTGGTGCGGCTTCTTGTCTTTTCGCACGGCATTTATTTGCGCGCAATAAGCAGGCCTTGATGCGGTGGGTGCGTCACCGACCCGAGTAACTGTGTAGTTGGCAAGTGTGTGGGTGAGTAAGCATCTTTTGCAATGAGGCGCTATGGTTCGACACGCCGTCGTCTATAGTCAGCCAGTGCTTACGATACGATTTTCATAAATCCGGCAAAGAACTTTGCCAGTGCGTCATAGTCACTCAGTGGCAAGACACCGGCAACAAACTGGTCGGGCCGCACAACAAGCAGTGCGCCATGAGTCCTGTTTATGCCGCGTATTTCAAAGATATCCGAACCCGGATGTAAATCGGCACAAAATACTTTTTCATAGTCGACCAGCCCAAACTTTCCCTTTGACGGTTTGAGCAGTTGCGGCATTGTCTCAAGTTCAAGGTCGCGATGCCCGGCCTGAAAAACTGCACGTACATCGATACATGCGTCGATATCCTGGGTCGGCCTGGTGTGCCGACGTATGGGGCTGTTTGCATCGTCAGCCAGAAAAGCACACAAGGCGGCAATTTTGCCACCGGGATCGCCGCGGTCATCATCGGGGGCGAATGCAATTAAGCGCCATCGTCCGTCCGCCTTAAGCACGTGCCCAAGGTGTAACGGCCTGGCATCAGCAAGCCTGATAACCGGGGCCGAATGAAACCGCATGCCAATTGTCAGCCCCGTCGCCAGCGGCTGATGTGAGTTGTCCATTGTAATGATAGACGGATCGTAGCGGGTCTCAACGCCGGCGGTATAACGACTGTGTTTTTGAAAGTAACGTTGAAACTGCTCAGCTTCGGCCGAGCTTTTGGGCTTCTCACTGAACAGACGTGCCATATCTTTGTCAAATTCGATCAGTTCTTTCGCTTTGGCCTGGCGTTCTTCAGAATAGCTGCGTAGTAAATTCGGACTGGCGCTGCCGCGTACCACCGCAGCGAGTTTCCACCCGAGGTTGAATGCATCCGCCATTGAGACGTTCATGCCTTGTCCGGCCTTGGGGCTGTGGGTGTGACAGGCGTCACCGGCAATGAAGATATGGGGCGTTGTTGTCTTGAGATGTACCGCTGTGGTGTTGTCAAACGCATCACATACCCGCTGTCCAATTTCGTAGGCAGACCACCAGCTGACTTCTTTGATGTCCAACAAATAAGGGGAGAAAATCGTTTGGGCTTTCCGAATCAGCGCATCAGCGCTGACGTTACGGTCGGCCGCCCGCTCGTCATCCAACAGTTCGTCCAGTTCTATATACAGGCGTGCCATGTAGCCACCTTCGCGCGGAATGATCATCACGCTGCCGTGTTCTGCGGACTGGATCGCACATTTTCTGCGAATATCCGGAAAGTCAGTGACCGCCAATACGTCCATGACTCCCCAAAGTTGGCGCGCTGATTCTCCTTTGAGTTCGAGCCCAAGTGACTTGCGTACCTGACTTCGTGCACCATCACAACCAACCAGATATCGGGCCCGGACGGTCTGTGTTGAACCCTGGCGTTCTTCATCGACACGGTTGAACGTGGCAACAACGGGATACGGTTCGCCATCGATCAGATCGACGCGACTCAGTTCCAGGTTGTAGTCTGGTTCTAGTCGGGTTGCTGAGGTTTTCATTACTTCAAGGTAGAAGTCGTGTACCCGCGCCTGATTCAGGATGGTGTGCGGGAATTCTGATAAACCGTCTTCGACGTCTTGGATACGATCAGCCCTGCCTAGGGTGGCGCCGTCCGAGCCAGGTCGCCAAAAGGTGACTTCATTAACCCAGTAAGCTTCTTTGGCCACTTTCTCGGCGAAACCGAAGGCTTCAAACATTTCCATCGATCGACAGGCGATGCCGTCAGCCTGGCCGATTTCAAGCCGTCCCGGCTTTCGTTCAACGATTCGGACACTGATATCGGCGAATTGGGACAATTGCGCAGCCAGCGTCAGGCCGGCAGGGCCGCAGCCGACGATCAGAACGTCGACTCGATCGGGACTTTGCGCGCGGTTCTGTGCAGGCTGGTTAATGTTCGGATCGCCGGTTTGAAATCCATCCAAATGGTATTGCACGTTCAGTTGCCCATGGTCTGTGTTCGAATCATTTCACGCTAGAAGTCGATTAACTGGAAGTCGATCAACTGGATTGATTCTGATTTTTGGCGGATGCCACGATTACGTCGGCCGGTTTGATCGCGGCTGACGCAGTGCTCCGATCTTGTGCTCTTCGGCAAATTGTGTATCGTCTGACGAACGATGGCAACAGCTTTGTGGTCTGCTCTGTTTCCGCGCTCTTTCCCTTTAGCCCCTTGGTTTTTTGCATGCCGAGGCGCAAATTCTTGCTGCCACCCCCGATTCACCCCACAATGCACCGAAGAAACCTGGCGTATATTGCGAACCCAACGGGAGTACCAATGTTTGATCTGCTGTTAAAAGGTGGTCGGGTAATTGACCCGGCGTCTGATCTGGACGCGACGCGCGATGTGGCATTTAAAGATGGCAAGGTTGCCGCTATTGCGCCGGCCATTGACGAATCGCAAGCCGCCGACGTGCGTGATGTGAGGAAATACATCGTGTCTCCGGGCTTGATCGACCTGCATACGCATATTTACTGGGGAGGTACTTACCTGGGGGTTGACCCGACCCAGTACGCCTTGTCATCGGGATGCACTACCTTGGTGGATGCCGGCAGCGCAGGGCCGGGGAATTTTGCCGGGTTTCGTGAGCACATTATTAAGCCTGCCAAACCAAAAATTTTTGCTTATCTGAATATTTCTTTTGCCGGCATTTTTGCTTTCAGCGAGCGTGTAATGGTGGGTGAATGTGCGGACATTCGCTTGCTTAATACCGAAGAATGTCTTGAAGTTGCTGAGACTAATCGCGATCTGGTTGTTGGGATCAAGGTACGCCTTGGGCTTATTGCGGGCGGTACATCTGGCGTTGCCCCCCTCGACCTGGCCCTCGTAGTGGCTGAAGAAACAGGGTTGCCAATAATGTGCCACCTGGATTTGCCACCGCCCAGTCGCCTTGAAGTAGTAAATCGTTTACGTTCCGGTGATGTGTTGACGCATTGCTTTCGCCCATTCCCAGGCGGACCGGCGCGACGCGACGGTCACATATTTGAAGAAATTCTACTGGCGCGCGAGCGTGGTGTGCAGTTTGATATTGGTCATGGCAAGGGTTCGTTTGGATTTTCCATGGCACAGACGATGCTCGCCGCTGGCTTCTTGCCGGACTGCATCTCCAGTGATGTACATGCGCTGAGCGCAAAAGGCCCGGCATTCAACTTGCTGGTGACGATGTCAAAACTGATGCACTTGGGAATGACCCTGCCACAAGTGATTGCAGCTGCAACCAGGGGTCCGGCCAAGGCGATTGGCAAACCCGAACTGGGTTCACTGGCTATCGGTACACCGGGTGACGCCAGTGTTTTGTCGCAAGTAGACGGCCCGGTGGAATTTACCGATTCCAAGGGGATTACCCGGGAAGGGGACAGTCAGCTTGCTGTTGCTGGAATGGTGCTGGATGGTCAGTGGTGGGAGTAGTCGTTTCGAAAGGCCATTCGATGTCTGAACCCTTCATTGAGACGAAACATCTTAGTATGTCTTATGCCCTGGCCCAAAGCCAGGGCGATGGCCAGGTCGATGTGCTGCGTGATGTCAGCATTCGGATTGTCGCCGGCACCCGCGTTGCCATTGCCGGACCGTCAGGCTCTGGTAAAACCTCCTTGCTGTTGCTGCTGTCCGGCCTGGAAAGACCAAGCAGCGGCACCGTGCTGGTCGACCGGCTCGACCTGAACACGCTGGATGCTGACGGTCTGGCCGACATGCGGCGCGAACGCATTGGCATTATTTTCCAGAATTTTCATCTCTTGCCGAGTTTGAACGCGTTGGACAATGTTGCGCTTGCGCTGCAAATGAGTGGCCGTCGCGACGCGAAATCTCTGGCCGCGACCATGCTCGAACGGGTGGGATTAGGCACCCGGCTTGATCATTACCCGTCCCAGCTATCGGGCGGTGAGCAGCAGCGCGTGGCAATCGCTCGTGCACTGGTGCACCGTCCCGCCTTGTTGTTGGCCGATGAACCCACCGGCAACCTGGATGACCAGACCGCCGAGTCGGTGCGCGAATTGCTGTTTGAATTGAACCGTGAACTCGGCACAACCCTCGTGCTGGTGACGCATGACCTCGATTTCGCCGCACGTTGCGACCGTGTGCTGCGTCTGCACGACGGCCAGTTGCACGAGACCGGGGTCGCCTTAACGTCGAAGGTGACGTGAATGCGCTTTATACTTAGCCTGGCATGGCGCGATCTGCGCGCCAGCGGCCGGCATCTCTGGATCTTCGTCGCCTGCCTGGTGCTGGGTGTGTCGCTGGTGGCTGCCGGCGGCGGACTTTACTCACAGGTATCGGATGCGATGCGGGCCGATGCGCGTTTGTTATTTGGTGGTGATGTCGAAGTGGCGTCGGCACAAGCACTCACCCCCGAAGTTCTGACCTGGATGCAGTCGCCCGACGCCGGGGCTGCCCGTGTCTCGCGCTTGATCGAAATGCGCACCATGTTGCTCACCGATAGTGGCCGGGCCCAGTTGATTGAATTTCAAAGCGCTGATAATGCTTATCCCCTTTACGGCGAAGTCACGCTTGAACCAGCGGGTTCTCTGGAGACAACCCTGGCCGAGCGCAATGGAGTCTGGGGCGCGGTGATTGACGCCACGCTCGCAAAGCGCCTCTCACTCAGGGTCGGTGACAAGGTGGCGGTGGGTGATCAGACATTCGATGTGCGTGCACTGGTGATACGACAACCCGATCGCAGTCTGCGTGCGAACTGGAGCGGTGCTCCAGTTCTTGTCAACGAAGGTGGGCTTAAGGCCAGTCGACTCATCCAGCCCGGCAGCCGGGTTGAATATCTTTATCGCGTTCGGACCGAGGACGCGGCTGGCGACTGGCGAGATCGGTTCATGAATGCGTTTCCGGCGCTTGATGTTGAAGTCGATACATTTGACGAACGCAGCGAGCGGATTGCCGAAGTGCTGGGTCAAATCGGCTCGGGTTTGCTGTTAATAGGTTTTTCTGCTTTGTTCATCGGCGGGCTTGGCGTTTTCAATAGCGTGCAGGCTTACCTGCAGGGCAAACTGACTTCATTGGCAACCCTGCGTTCGCTCGGCCTTCGTGACGGCCGCCTTGCGGCGATGGTGCTGATTCAAATTGTTATGCTGGCGCTGGGCGCCAGCATAATTGGCGTTGTGCTGGGCAATCTGTTTGCGCTGGCCGGCACACTAGCCACCGCGGAACAATTGCCGATAGCCGTGTTGCTTGGCGGTTTATGGCAGCCTTCTCTGATTGCCCTGTTGTTTGGCGTGTTGACGGCGGTGACCTTTGCATTGCCGGCACTTGGCCGGGCCTTGTCGGTCACACCGGCTGCACTTTTTCGAGGGGTCAATGGCATAGCGCTACGCACCCCGTACCGGGCCTGGCTGTTCACTGCCGGCGCTGCTGCCGTACTGCTGACTTTGCTGGTGCTGACTTTGCCGGACCCGCGATTTGGCCTGGCGTTTGTCGCTGTTACCGCTTTGCTGCTCGGGCTGCTCGATTCGATTACGCGTTTGCTGCGTGTACTGGCGCGACGCCTGGAGGCTGGTCAGAGTACGGCTAACGCGCTGACGCTCCCGCTGGCACTCCAACTGGGACTCGCCAATTTGCAGCAGCCTACATCCCCACTGCGCTCAGCATTGCTCTCGCTCGGATCTGCGCTGACTTTGTTGGTGGCATGCACCCTGGTTGTGACAACTTTGCTGCGCACCGTAAACGAAACTGTACCGGCGAATGCGCCGGCACTGGTTTTTTATGACATTCAAACCGACCAGATTCCGTTGCTGAATGACACTCTGGCTGAGTCGCCTGGTCTGCGGCAGGTCCGCACGGCACCGTTTGTGCTAGGCAGGCTGGCGGCCGTCAATGGCGAAGCTCTGCGCGACAGTAGGGATGGTGAGCGCGTACGCGAGGCGCGTGACGAACACAAGCTAAGCAATCGGGCTGGCAACTTCGATGATGTAGTCATTGACCGCGGCGCCTGGTGGCCCGAAGACCACCGTGGCGAGCCGCTGGTCGCTATGGAAGATCGCGAAGCGGATCAACTTGGTTTAAAAGTCGGTGATCAGCTGCGCTTTGACATCATGGGCGAACCGGTTGAGGTGCGTCTGACTGCCATCTACAGCCAGCGCAGGATGCAATCCAGACTCTGGCTGGAGGCCATTTTCAGTGATGGCGTGCTGAAGCCGTTCATTACCCGGCATGTAGGTGCAGCGTATATGCCGGCAGAGGAAACCCTTGCCGCCCAGGATCGCCTCGCGGCAGTCGCACCGAATATCGCGACGCTCCGAACTGAATCCCTGTTACGCGAAACACGTGGGTTAATGACGCGGGCGAGTGGCGGCCTGGTGGTGATCGCGCTGGTCTGCCTGGCGGCCAGTCTACTTGTGCTGGGCAGCGTGGTGGCAGCCAGTCGCTCCCGGCAGGTCTATGAGGCCACCGTAATGCATGCCATTGGGGCACGGCATTCCGTGCTAAAAAGTGTCCTAATCTGGGAATACGCACTGCTTACGCTGGTGACTGCCACGTTTGCGATGATTGCCGGCAGTCTGCTGGCCACCGGGCTGCTGCGCTGGCGGCTCGAAATGGATCCGCTGGGGTTGTATTGGAGCGGCGCCACCACCGCCATTGCAGTCAGTGCCATCAGCCTGGGTCTGGGCGCTCGTTATCTGCTGCGCCAGATGCGCCTGAACCCGGCCATGCTGCTGCGCAGCGGCAGCTAGACTGGCAAATTCGGGCAAATTCGGGAAATTCGTATTGCGGGCTGGTTCGTCAGATGCTGTTTGTGATTGCTGGTCGATTGCTGATCGTTTAGGGGTCGATTGCCGATAGTCGGAATTTCTTCCTTTGAAGGATCTGGCGGTTGCCATAGTATTTGCCGGTTGTTTTCCTCCCTTGCCTCGCCCGTTTCGCGTGGATAACCGGACGATCAAAATTGTGAAACTATTGCACCGCTCAACGCTGTTCACCGCCATCGTATTCCTGCTGGGGGTGGTGCCGTATGCGCAGGCGAATCAAATAACTAATGCCGGCTTCGAAGCGGGCACGCTTGATCCCTGGCAAATCTGGGGTGATTTCTCGTTGACAGCCGATGCGGCTAGTGGCGTAGCGGCGGCTGTAGCGGGACCGTATTCTGGCGGCGGTTTGTTTTTTCCGGTGTCCGAAGGCGCTCAATACACCTGGTCCGCAACCGGCAAGTCGTCGGCAACGAGTGGCTGGGCCGGCATTCAGTATCGTTATTACGATGCCAACTGGGTTCCAGTTGATGACTATGTGCGGGGAACAGGCTTTGGGCCCGATTTCGATTTGCGTTCGGTGACGATTACAGTTCCGGCCGGTGTTGCTCTGGTTCAGGTGTCGGTCTGGAATGTCAGCAATGGCCAGGTGACGGTGGACGATGTTTCTTTCGATGTAGCAGATGACGGATCAGGTGATACCGGAGACACGGGCGGTTCTGGAGATACAGGTGGCAGTGATACGGCCACCGGAAATCAGCTACCCAACCCCGGCTTTGAAGACGGCACCACCCAACCCTGGGAGCAATGGGGCAGCTTCAGCGTGGCTAACGATGCCAGTGCTCGAACCGGCGATTTCGCGGCACGTATTCCACCCTATAACGGCGGCGGTACTTTTGTCGATGTAAGCGCCGGGTCGCAATATCGATTCAGTGGCTTTGGCTACGTAGCCGGCGCCGGCGGAAGTGCTCAACTGGCGGTAAAGTTTTTTGATGCCGGGTGGGCAGAACTCGGCGCCCCACTTTTGTCCGATAGTTTTGCTATCGGTTCCTATTCTGAAGAAGCAGTGCTTGTTGTTGTGCCGGCGACTGCGGTACGGGCTCAGTTGTCCATCTGGAACGGTAATCCTAATGTCCTGGTGGTCGATGATTTGCGCTTTGAGGCAATTACAGACGACGGGGATGGCGGCGGTGACACAGGCGGCGGTGACACAGGCGGCGGTGACACAGGTGGCGGTGACACAGGCGGCGGTGATACCGGTGGAGGTGACGACGGCGGGCAAACGGGTGACGGGTCGAATCTTGCGGTTAACGGAGATTTCGAAACGGGGCAGTTGGCACCGTGGCAGGACTGGGGTGGTTTGACGATTGCTTCTGGTAGTAATGCGCATGGCGCCGACTGGTATGGCGAAATTGCCGGAGGGTCTGGTGGTGGGCTGTTGGTTGAAACCACGGGTGGGCAGGCCTATGACTGGTCCGCCTGGGGCCAAATTGCCGGCAGCGGCTCTGGCCAGATGTTTATCAAATTTTTTGCTGCCAACTGGTCAGAAACGGGTTCTGCTGCGGCGATTGACGGTTTTGGCAATAGCTGGCAAGAACGATCCGGTACGATTGTCAGCCCGACTGATGCGGCCTACATGCAACTGGGTTTCTGGAACAACGGTCCGTCACCCATGCGAATCGACGATGTCTCAATTGTCGTTTCAGATGATTCGGGTGGCGGCGATGGTGGTGGCGACGGCGGGGATGGCGGTGGCAGCGTTGACATTGACCCGACCAATCTGATTACCAACCCTGGGTTCGAGTCGGGCGATGTGGCTCCGTGGGAAGGCTGGTCAGAATTGACAGCGGTCCAGGTGACGGATGCGGTTGCCGGAAACTGGGTTGGTCAGGCGCCCGCGGATAACGGTGGTGGCATGGCGGCCATCGTTGTTGTCGGCCGCTCGTATACTTATTCTGGTTTTGGTCGGGTAAGCTCCGCTGCCGGCTGGGCCGGCCTGATGGTTCAGTTCTTTGATGCGCAGTGGAATGTGGTCGGTTCGGTTCAGCGCAGCGACGGCTTCACCAGCGAATGGTCAGGTCATACGATGAATTTTGTTGCGCCACCCGGTGCGCATCGAGTTCAGGTTGCGGTATGGAACGGTTCGGGCGGGGTGATGGAGGTAGACGAACTGGCTTTGAGGCTAGACAGTGCCGTGACTGACGCAGCGCTGATGTATTACGTATCACCCACCGGGGTTGGCGTGTCGACCACACGGTCAGCACCGGGGGACGTTTCAGCAACCATCGCGCGCATCTGCGACGGCACCTTGAACACAATCAAACCCGGTGATTCGATTAACTTTCTGGACGGTGTTTACCTGACCAGTGGCTTCAACATGGGTTATGCCGCGGACGGTACCCAGGCGGGTCACGGTGGCAAAGGGATCACAATGCTGGACCGCAATTGCGGCGGGCCGGACTATATTTATTTGCAAGCTGAAAACCGGCACGGTGCAATCATCTTGAATGATGTGCCTGGCCAGAATCACTCAGGTGGCTTTGATTTTCGCCGTTCTTCTTATATTTCTGTCGACGGTTTTGTAGTGCAGGGTGCCGATACGCAAACTGTACCATTTGAGCGCGGTGTCAGTGTTGAAG
>JBAUID010000012.1:0-20373 GCA_049680625.1 Burkholderiaceae bacterium
ACAAAAACCGAATCACCCCACCTTTAAGAAACAAGACACTCAGAATCAACGCAATGCCAAAAGGCAAATGCCAGTGAATCGCAAAGTGTTGCCATGCCTCGGGCAGAACCAAGTGCATCAGCGATTCAAGCACTTCTTCGAGCACCAGGAACAAGACCGCACCCAGGACCGGGCCAAAAATCAGCCCTGTACCGCCCAGGATCACCATGAACATCAGTTCACCGGAACGGGTCCAGTCCATCATTTCGGGCGAAATAAAGCCGGTAAAGTTGCCAAGCAGGGCACCGGCATAGGCACACATTGCCCCCGATATCACATACGCCACCAGACGATACGGATACGGCCCGTAACCAATGGCTGACATCCGCTGCTCATTGCCCTTGGCGCCTTGTAGCAACAGGCCAAAGCGCGAGTTCACCAATCGGTAAACAATATACAAAACCACAACCAGAGAGATCCAGCACCAGACGAACAAATGCAGATTCTCACTCAGGTCCAGCCAGGCGAACCGCTCGCTGAGGGGCACTTCGGACCTGTTATAGATAACCAGGCCATCGTCGCCGCCATACTCCTCAATGGAGACTATCGCGTAAAACATCATCTGCGCAAACGCCATCGTGATCATGATGAAGTGAACGCCGCGTGTCCGCAACGAAATAGCCCCGGTGATCAGTGCAAACAGTCCGCCAGCGACCAGGGCATAAAACAAGTGCCAGATAGCACTAAATTCATCATGATGTGCGGGGATACCAACCGCATAAGCGCCAATACCGATAAATGCCGCATGACCAAAACTGATCAAGCCCCCGAAACCAAGGATAAAGTTCAGGCTGACAGCAGCAATCGCCAGAATGACCATTCGGGTGGCAAGATCGAGCCAGAACTCGTTGCCGTTGAAATACGCATAAACCGGCAGGCCTAACAGCGCCAGCATCAGCACACTGTTGATGATGCGCGCCCGTACCGTGCGCCCCAGAAAACTGGGATGTTCCGTAAGCGGGCCAGATTCGCTACCCGACCGGCTGCCGGAGTGGGTAACAGATTCACCAGTGTTGATGAGATCACCTGAATTCGTTGCCATCAGCGTGTCCTCGGCGGAAACAAGCCTTGCGGGCGAAACACAAGAACGGCCGCCATCAGCAGGTAAATCAACATGGCCGAAACCGCTGGCGCCGAGGTTTCTGCAGCCTGCACGCTCATGAATAATTTGAACACATCATCAAGGTATGAGCGGCCCAGAGTATCGATCAGGCCAATAATCAACGCCGCGATAAACGCCCCTTTAATAGAACCAATGCCGCCAATAATAATTACGACAAAGGCCGTGATAATTATTTCGTTACCCATACCAATGGTGGCTTCGGTAATCGGTGCAATCAACATGCCGGCGATGCCGGCAAGGGCGGCCCCCAGCGCAAAAACAAGGGCAAACAACATTTGAATATTCACACCAAGCGCACTGATCATTACCCGATTTGACGCCCCGGCACGTATACGCATGCCCAATCGGGTATGGCTAACCAGTAAATAAAGCCCAAGCGCAATCAACAGCCCAACAGAAATGATCAGAATCCGATAAGTTGGGAACACAACGCTGCCAAAGAGCGGGACTTGTCCATTAAGAGCCCGGGGCAATGGCACAGACATGCCTTCGGCACCAAAAATCATGTGGGCAAGGGTATCGAAAATTAAGATCAGACCAAAAGTTGCCAGGACGTGTTCCAGATGATCACGGGCATACAGGTGGCGCACGATCACAAACTCCGTTAGCAAGCCCACCAGCGCTGTTACCGGTATTGCTATCGCCATACCAAGCACAAACGAATCGAAATAAATAGTGGACGCCGCACAGACCAACGCACCAAGCATATAAAACGCACCGTGGGCAAGATTGATGAAATCCATGATGCCAAAGGTCAGGGTCAGACCGGCAGACAGCAGGAACAACAAGATGCCCAACTGCAATCCGTTAAGCAGCTGCGTAATCAGTAAAGCCCAGTCAACTATCGAGGCGTCCATAGTTGTCTCATCAATTGATAAAAAGGTAGCCGCACCAAAAGCTATCGCCGATGCGAGTAAGGAGTTGATGCAACAAGGGCCGGCATTGCCGGCCCTTGTGTCACCTATTAGCCAGTTACATCTTGCAGTCTTTGGCGTACGGATCCTGATGGTTCTTGAAAACAGTCTTCACTGTCTTCGTTGTCCACGCACCGTCTTTGTCGGCAACGACTTCGCGCAGGTAGAAGTTCTGAATCGGGAAGTGGTTATTGCCGACCGTGTACTTGCCACGCACCGAATCGTAGTTAGCGGCTTTCAACGCGTTGCGTAAGCCATCTTTGTTACTCATATCACCTTTGACCGCGTCAACGGCGCTCTTAATCAGCATGATCGCGTCATAAGACTGGGCCGCATAGAACGACGGGTAGGTACCGTACTGGGCTTTAAAGTGGGCAACAAATTTTTGATTCGCCGCGTTTTGAAGGTCGGGAGACCAGAACTGCGTGAACTTGGCACCCATCACCCCGTCCATCTTGGCATCTTGCAATCGGGGCAGCGCCAGTGCGTCAATAGTAAAAGTGCTGTAGAGCGGCAACTTACCGCGCAACCCGGCTTGCTGGTATTGCTTAATGAATGCCGGGCCTGCTTTACCCGGGTAGAAGATAAACAAGCCGTCGGCGCCGGACGCCTTGGCTTTGGCCAGTTCAGCTGAGAAATCAAGCTGGGCATCTTTGCCCCACTTGGTCATGTCTTTGCCGACAATCTTGCCTTTGAAAGTCCGCTCAACGCCAGCAACCATGTTCTTGCCTGCGGCGTAGTTCGGCGCCATGACATAAAGCGACTTCACGCCTTCCTGGTTCAGTACTTCTCCCATGGCCATGGTGGTCTGGTCGTTTTGCCAGCTGGTCGAAAAGAAGTCCTTGTTGCAGTCTTTGCCCGCAAGCTGTGACGGACCGGCATTGGCAGAAATCAGAAACGGCCCCTGGCCCAGCACCGAACGGCTTGAAGCCAGCAACACGTGTGACCAGATGAATCCCGTCACAAAATCAACTTTGTCCTGTTTAACCAGTTTGTCCGTTTGCTGCTTACCAATTTCCGGTTTGAATCCATCGTCTTCAAAAATTATTTCAGCCGGTAGTCCGCCCATTTTGCCGCCGATATGTTCCATCGCCAGGTTGGCGGCGTTTTGCATATCTTTGCCAATTGCGCCCGCGCCGGTGGTCAGCGTGGTGACAAACCCAATTTTTACCTTGTCAGCAGCCTGAACCGGCGCTGTTATCATCGCGGCCAGGGTCAGCCCGGCCAGTGTACGAATCATCATGGGTACTCCTCCTTGATTTTCTTGAACTCTATGTGCCTGCAATATATTACCGGTGCGAAACAGGTTCAGGCGCTATGGTACAGCCCTTAAACCGTGAAACAAGTACCGGCACCAGCTTACTGTATTTGTCGCCGGGTTTTGGGCAGAGAATCATTACGGCAGGTATTCGGAGACTTCAACCAAATTCTTGTCCGGGTCCCGAAAGTACACGGAACGTATCGGCCCCAGGGCTCCCTGCCGGCCTACCGGCCCGGATTCTATCGGCACCGACTCGTGGTTCAGGTGGGCGATGAAATCTTCAAGCGGCCCGCTGGCGATCAGACAAAAATCGCCAGCACCCCGGGTTGGGCTGCCCGCTTTGGTTGGTGTTTCGGTGGCATCGTCCTGCAGGTTGATCTTTACCTGGCCAAAGCGCAGCGCATGACGGGGCTGGCCTTCGGGCCCCCGGAAAAACTCGGCTTCAAAACCAAGCACACGCTCGTAAAACGCGGTGGCCACGGCAATATCAGCAACCGTCAACACAATATGGTCAATCCGATCGGCAAAACACTGGCGACTCATAAAAACAAACTCCGATATTCACACATCATTCAGGCCCGCCGCGAAACTAACCTCGGACCGGCCGACGATGAATCGTCAGGGCCACGCGGTTCTTGTAGTGCTGACTCGAGGCCCGCTGCGTCAAACAGGTGGCCAAAGCGGGCCCTGACCTGACGCTCGATACCAGTGGCGTCCAGACCGGCTAACGCCAGCAATTCAGATTGCTCACCGTGATCAATGTTGTGATCCGGCAAACCTATTTGCAACACCGGTGTTACCAGGCCCTGGGCATGCATCGATTCGATGACTGCACTGCCCGCCCCACCCATGACTACATGTTCTTCAACTGTCACCAGTGCGTCGTGGCTTTGCGCCATGCGGGCAATCATTTCCCGATCAATCGGTTTAACAAATCGCATGTTCACGACGGTTGCATCAAGCGACTGCGCAACAGCCATCACTGCCGGTAACACGGTACCAAAAGACAAGAACGCAATTCGCTTGCCCTCACGGCGCAGTTTCGCCCTACCCCACGGCAGGTTCACCAGGTCTTTCTTGACCGCAACCCCGGCCCCCGAGCCGCGCGGATAGCGTACCGATGTTGGCCCGTCGTGTTGAAACGCGGTGTACAACATTTGGCGGCATTCGTTTTCGTCACTTGGTGCCAGCACCGCCATGTTTGGCAGGCAACGCATAAACGCGTAGTCGTAACCACCAACATGGGTTGCACCATCAGCCCCGACCAAACCCGCACGGTCCAGCGCAAACACAACCGGCAGGTTTTGAAGCGCCACATCGTGAACCACTTGATCAAATCCGCGCTGCAAAAAGGTACTGTAAATGGCAACCACTGGCTTGAGGCCCTGGCTGGCAATACCGGCGGCAAACGTTACCGCGTGTTGCTCGGCGATACCCACGTCAAAATAACGCTCCGGGAAGCGCCGTTCAAATTCCACCAGCCCTGACCCCTCACGCATTGCCGGGGTAATGGCAACCAGGCGATCGTCCAGCGCGGCCATGTCGCAAACCCAGTCCGAGAAAACATCGGTGAACTTGACCCGCTTCGGAGCGCTTGATTTCACGATCCCTTCAGCAAGGTCAAATTTTGGCGGTCCGTGATACGAGACCGGATCAGCCTCGGCTTTTTTGTAACCCTGCCCCTTGCGGGTGACTATATGCAAGAACTGCGGGCCATGCAGATGGCGCAGGTTTTCCAGGGTAGGCACTAGAACGCTCAAGTCATGACCGTCAATCGGGCCAACATAATTCAGGCCAAACTCTTCGAACAGTGTGCCCGGTGCCACCATGCCCTTGGCATGCTCTTCAATCTTGCGCGCCAGCTCCAGTACCGGCGGCACCTGGGCAAATACCGCCCGCCCCATCCCTTTAACCTGGGAATACAAGCGGCCCGACAACAGTCGCGCCAGATAGTGATTCAGCGCGCCGACTGCCGGTGAGATCGACATCTCGTTGTCATTCAGAATGACCAGCAGATCAATATCTTTCGTGACCCCGGCATTGTTCATCGCTTCAAAAGCCATGCCCGCACTCATCGCACCATCACCAATAACGGCCACATGGCGACGACGGTCTTTGCCCTTGTTCTCACCTTTGTTCCGTGAGGCAACGGCCATACCCAGCGCTGCCGAAATCGACGTTGATGAATGCGCCGTGCCAAAGGTGTCGTATTCAGACTCCGACCGGCGGGGAAACCCACTGATGCCATCGAGTTGGCGCAGGCCGCCCATTTGCTCACGACGCCCGGTCAGAATTTTGTGCGGATAACTCTGGTGGCCTACATCCCAGACCAGTTGATCGCGGGGTGTATTAAATATGTAGTGCAGCGCAATACTTAATTCCACGGTACCCAGGTTACTCGACAAGTGCCCACCGGTCTTGGAGACAGAGTCCAGGATGTACTGGCGCAACTCGTCAGCCAGTTGCGGCAATTGATCGCGCTTCAGGCGTCGCAGCTCTTGTGGAAAATTAACGTTTTCCAGCAATCTTGGCAGTGGCTGCGATGAGGCATTGGCTAAATCGGGGCTCGGCTGCTTGTCAGGCATCGTAATTCTCCGGAGAAATCAGTGTTTACGCAGGACAATCAGTCCGGCGATATCCCGCAAGCGCTGTGCCTGTGGTCCGTAGGGTTCAATTGCTGCGAGCGCCGTCTCATGCAGCTCCCCGGCCAGTGCCCGTGAGGGCTCCAGTCCAATAACAGAGACATAAGTCGGTTTGTTGGCGGCGGCGTCTTTGCCCGCTGTTTTGCCCAGGGTAGCGGAATCGGCTTCAACATCCAGAATGTCATCAACCACCTGAAAAGCCAGGCCTATTGCACGGGCAAAGGCGTCGAAGGCTGCGGGTACGGGTTTACCCGGGCGACGAGCCATCCAGCCCAGCTGAACCGACACGTGCAACATGGCACCGGTCTTGCGCCGGTGCATCTCTTCAAGCTGGTTGCGATTGATGTTTACCCCAACCGACATCAGGTCAATGGCCTGCCCGCCCGCCATGCCGGCCGAGCCAGCAGCCTGGCCCAGAGCGGCCAGCGCAGCCCCAACCGAAGTCACCGGCATATTTGCGAGGATCTCAAACGCCCTGGCCTGTAAAGCATCACCAACAAGCATTGCAGTCGCTTCATCGTATTGTTTATGAACTGTCGGGCGCCCGCGGCGTAAATCGTCGTCGTCCATGCACGGCAGATCATCATGCACCAGTGAATACGCATGAATCATTTCAACCGCACAAGCCGCGGCATCTTCAGCCTCCGCACCGATTTGAGAAATCTGCGCATCCTCACCCGCCGCCTCGGCGGCCGCATACACCAGTAACGGACGCACCCGCTTGCCAGCACCAAGGGTCGCATAACGCATCGCCTCATGCAGTTGGCCCGGCACGGCATCAGCCGGCGGCAAATACTGACCCAGGGCTGACTCACAACGGGCCAGCTGGCGATCGGTCCAGTCAGCAAATTGTTCGACCCGATTCGCAACACTGCTCAAGACGATTCTCCCGACACGTCATCCGGGTTCAACGGCTTGAGCAAATTACCCTCCAACACTTTGACTTGCTGGCTGACTGAATCGAGTGCTCCGCGACACCGGGTCACGAGGGCCGCACCGCGCTGGTAAGCGGACAAAGAATCCTGCAACGACAGCTCACCGAGTTCCATGCGCTCAACAATCCCCTCAAGCTCGTCAATCGCATCTTCAAAACTTAAATCCTGAATGCCTTCAGTGGCCATAGCCGGCGCCATGACATCGGGATCCGCGACTTTGGCGTCAGTATCAGCAGCAGTAGCAGTTTTGCGGGGCATTGGCGTGGGCCTGGCGGCAACTTTATAAGTAATCAGGCATTTTACGGCGAAATTGGTTGTCAGCGGGATGACCGGCTCCATCCCGACAAAAGCCAGCCGCTGCGAAGTTGGCCGGGAAAAATCCGAAGCTGCAGCGCTAAGCCTCACCTGGGTCGTCCCAGCCAATGCAAAGCGGGTTATCCTGCACGCTTGATCAACATCAGGAAATTCCGCCACCGCAAGCCATCTGCGCATTGGTGCAGGTGGGCAAAAACAATGACGGAGTCGTTGCGTTATGTCTGACCTCAGCAGCAGGTCCGTGCTGGCAAAAACGGAGAGCCAGCTCCCAGTAACCGGTTATTTTGATGAATCCATACTTTTAAACGAAAAAAATTCTATTTTTCTGGATGGTGGCGGTTATATTGGTCACGAATTGATGGTTCCCGAGGCAGGTAACTACTACACCCTGCCCAGCGAAGGTGACGGTCGGGTGCTGATCCGGAATCAAAACGGGGTTGAATTGCTGTCCAATGTGTGTCGGCACCGGCAGTCAATTATGCTGCGCGGGCGCGGCACAACTGAAAATATCGTCTGCCCTCTGCACCGCTGGACTTACGACTTGTCGGGCCAGTTGCTGGGTGCACCGCAATTCGCCGAGCAGCCGTGTGCCACCCTGGATACAACAACGTTACAAAACTGGCGCGGCCTGTTGTTTGACAGTCCACGAAATATTGCGGCCGACCTCGCTTCGGTTGGCCTTGAGGATGCATTCGATTTCTCCGGCTACCGCCTCGATCATGTTGAGATGCACGACTGCCATTACAACTGGAAAACCTTTCTTGAGGTGTACCTGGAGGATTACCATGTTGGGCCGTTTCACCCAGGCCTTGGTCAGTTTGTCACCTGTGACGACTTGCATTGGACATTCGGCGAGCGGTTTTCGGTGCAAACCGTTGGGCTGCACAAAGGTCTGCGCGAGCCTGGCACGGCAGTTTACGAAAAATGGCACGCGCAGGTGCTGGCCAGCGGCAACGGTAAACTACCGAAATACGGCGCCATCTGGCTGACGTATTATCCGAACATGATGCTCGAGTGGTACCCGAACGTACTAGTCGTCTCGAACTTGTACCCGGTCAGCGCGCAACGAACAATGAATATCGTTGAGTTTTATTACCCCGAAGAATTCGTTTTGTTCGAACGCGACTTCATCGAGGCTGAACGCGCCGCCTATATGGAAACGGCGGTCGAAGACGACGAAATTGCACTGCGCATGGATGCTGGCCGCAAAGCCCTGATGCAACGCGGACTCAACCAGACAGGCCCCTACCAGAGTCCAACCGAAGACGGGATGCGCCACTTTCATGAATTCCTTCGCCAACACGTGAACTACTAACCATGCCTTACTGGACTACCTTAATTTCTGTCGACGATTTAGCCACCCATATAGACCAGTGTCTGGTCATTGATTGTCGCCACGTATTAACCGACCCCGATGCGGGCCCCCAGGCTTACGCCGCCGGTCACATACCGGGCGCGCACTTTTTACACCAGGATCACGACCTTGCCAGCCACGGTGACGGCTCCACCGGTCGGCACCCGCTGCCCGACCCCGCTACTCTGGCCAACAAATTGCAGGCGCTTGGCCTGACTCCTGATAAGCAGCTGGTTGCCTACGATGGCCAGGGTGGCGCACTCGCGGGCCGCATGTGGTGGCTGGCCCGCTGGCTTGGACATCCGCACGCGGCGGTTCTTGATGGCGGTTTGCCAGCCTGGCAGGCGGCCGGATTTCCGACGTCAACCGAAACACCAAAGGCCAGCGCAGGGGCGTTCAGTAGCACCGGCGGCAAGGCGCACTCGGTTACCGTAGACGAGTTAGTCACCAACTTACTGAGCAAACAATACCAGGTGATCGACGCCCGGGCAGCGGAACGTTACAACGGCGAAACTGAGCCGATGGACCCGGTTGCCGGCCACATCCCCGGCGCGCTAAACCGGCCAATGCAGACGAACCTGCGCCCGGATGGGCGTTTTAAGCCGGCCGAAATTATTCGGCGCGACTTCGAAGCTTTGCTTGGCGACCGAGACCCGTCCAGCGTTGTCCATTCCTGTGGCTCCGGAGTCACCGCCTGTCATAACCTGCTCGCGATGGAACACGCCGGCCTTACTGGCTCACGGCTGTATCCTGGATCGTGGAGCGAATGGTGCGCTGATCCGAATCGGCCGGTTGGCAAAGCCTGACGCTTTATCCGTAGTAAAAAACGTGCGCCGGATTTCTCCGCGCACGTTCATGGTCTGTCTGACGAAGCTTAACAGCGGAGGCTCAACAACTGAGCCCCAACAGCGGTCAACTGATTTTGGCTTAAGAGCCCGACCCTTCATTCTCAGAAACGGCGCGCATGTCGCGACCGACGATGAGACGGACGTTAACGCCGGCCGGTAACTCGGTCTGCGCAACCGAGTAGGCACGAACAGGCAGCGCCTGGCGAATATCGTGGACGTCCCCTTCAAAACCCGGACGATAATGGATTTCCGTCAACGGCTGCGAGTCGGTTGCATTGCCAACCTGCGCGGCGCGAAATCCATTTTTCGCCAGGAAACGTGCAACCCGGGTACCGGCTTCTTTACTTGGGGCCACAACAAACATTCCGGGTATCGCCCGCGATTTGACTTGCCTCTGTTGCCTTTTGACAGCGAGGGCAACAACCGATGGTTTTTGTGCAGTGGTCACTGGCTTGGCCGGCATGGACGCCGAGGCCCTGGCAACAACCGGCGTTAATTTAGGCATGGGAGCACTCTTAGTAATCGGCGCATTGACAGCCGTTCGCTCTGCAGCCGGCGCTTGTTTCGATAGCGAATCTATCACCGGCACCACGGCACTGGGTTTAGGTGCAGCGGATGCATTTGAAGACGAAGATACCGTTCCCGTACCCGGCTTGAAATTCAACACCGATCGTGGCTTTGCCGGTGCAGTCACCTGGCGGTGCATAGGAGCACTACCAGTAAGCGATGCGGCGGCGATCGACACCGCTGGCGCAGCCATTTCGGCATCGGTTACCCCGGTCAACTTAAGGTCGAAAACCCGCTCTTTCACTTCGACAAGTTGCTTTTCGTCGGCGCTCTCCTGTGGCACAACGCTCACTGGTCCGTGGCCCACCGACGGGGCGACGCCAACCGACTTAACCGCTGCGGTAACGCGCTGCAGCTGTGCTTCGATACGGGCATCACCCGGCTTAAGCGACCATGCCCTGGCAAGTGCTTGTTGTGCTGGTACAAACTGTCCGGTACGCGCATATGCCATGCCAAGATTCGAATGCCAACGCGCGTTCTCCGGCTCAAGCCTGACCGCGGTTTCAAATTCGGCAATTGCCTGATCATTACTACCGGACATGCTGTGAGCGACACCTAAACCAACATAGGCATCCACCAGGGTCGGGTCGAGACGCTTGGCTGAGCTGAAGAACTCAACGGCCTGGCCAAAGTCTCGCTGGCCTAAGGCCTGCTTGCCTGAAATGTAAGCCGCCTGTGCCGGGCTTACCCCGTTGGTTATCCGGGACACGGCTTGCATTGTGCCGGCCCGGGACAAATCAACATCCTCCACAGCCACCGTATCAGCGGGTACAGCGGATGCGACAGTTTCACTGCCGGTTGCCGTTGGGCTGGCTACACCAGCTGCCGCAGGATCGGTTGTCGAATCAAGTGTTGTTGCACCAGTCGCAGCAGATGTGCCCACTGCCCCCGGAGCCGATGCGCCGGCATGGCTCAGACGAACAACTGGTTGACTCGAGCCGGGTTGAATTTCCGGACCAGGCTCAGCCTTGATCAGCGCCGGACGCCCCAGCTCTGAGGGGTCAAGCCGGACCTTCGGTTGTGACGGCTGCGTACTGGCGCAGCCAGCCAGTGCGGCGGCAATGATCGTAAGTATCAGTCGGTTCGTTTGCACGAGTTGCTCCTAGTTGAGCTCTTTGTTTTGTTTCTAGCCACCAGCCATGGCAGGGAACAGGATTCGAATCATTTGAATCGCTGACGGACCAACCAGTACAAGTAGCATCGAGGGGAAAATGCACAATATCAGCGGAAACAACAGCTTCACAGGCAGTTTTGCCGCTGTTTCCTCAGCGCGTTGACGTCGTTTTACCCGAAGTGCGTCAGACTGCACACGCAGGGAGTCAGCCACACTGGTTCCGAACTTATCAGCCTGCAACATCATGGCTACAAAACTGGAGACTTCTTCAACGCCGGTGCGGCTGGCCAGGCCACGCATTGCCCGCTCGCGGGTTGCGCCAACCCGAATTTCCAGGCCAACCAGATGCAGTTCTTCGGCAAGTGCCGGGCTGCGAATTTCCAGCTCCTTCGCCGTACGGGCAATCGCAGCGTCCATCGCCAGGCCGGCCTCGACACAGACAACCATCATGTCCACGGCTTCCGGAAAAGCCTCGAATATGTCACGCTGACGACGCTCAACCACGTAGTTCAGCCACATCCGCGGCCCGATATATCCAACCACGGCACCAGCGAGCATGACAAAGATGGTTTCAGTAGTGGTTAACTCCTGCTCGGCAAGAATCAAACCAGTGAGCATGGCCAATGGCAAGAGCACAACAAGCAGTACCCGGGTCGCAAAGAAAATTGTTGTTGCCGCATCTGAACGATAACCCGCCATGATCAGACGGGCCCGCATGGTTTTGATCTGTTCGTCGTTGCCAGCGCCAATCTTGGCGGCCGGTGACATCCAACGAGCCGTCTTGTTCCAACGCTCTTTCTTGGCATTGCGTTTCGCTTCGCGCGTCAGGCGACCCAGGCGTTCACGAACCGTATTTTCCCCAACCAGGAGCTGGGCGATGCCAAGTGTTCCGGCACAGACGGCCAGGAACACCATAAATAAATATCCACTACTCATTTTGTATGCCCCTTAAACCCGAATTTTGACAAGACGCCACATCCAGAAGATGCCAATCAGCATCATCACGCCGGCGATCGTGAGCATTTGTATGCCCAGTGGGTCTTGCCACAAAGAACTCATGAAGTCGCGATTAACCAGGTAAATCATCCCAGCCGTTGCAAACGGCATCAGCGATAAGGCCCAGCCAGACATCCGCCCTTCCGCCGTCAGTACACGCACTTGCCCAAGCAACTTGAAGCGTTCGCGAATCAGGCGACCAATGTTGTCAAGAATCTCCGCCAGGTTGCCGCCGGTTTCGCGCTGCAGTAAAACCGCGATGACAAAAAACCGGACATCTTCAAGCGGCAGACGCCGGGCCAGTGATGTCAGGGCTGCGTCAACCGGAATACCAAAAGCAATTTCTTCGGAAATCTGGCGAAATTCAGTCGAAATTGGGTCAGGCATTTCATCCGCAACCATTAACAGGCTGGGTGAAAAAGCATGTCCGGCGCGCATCGATCGGGAAATAAGATCGACGGTGTCGGGCAATTGCTTCTCAATGGCTTTGAGCCGCTGATCACGTCGAAACCAAACCTGGCAAAACGGAATCGCGCCGACCAGCAATGCAATGACTATCACCGCGCCGAGGGTTGCACCAAAGACAACCGCCAGGAAAGCTGTTATAAAAACCAGGATGAGACAGTTGAAAATAAATGCCGTCGGGCCAATCTCATATCCGGCCTGGGCCAGGTACTCGGTAAAAGAACCGTACTTTGGCATCTGTGCAATCATTTTTTCGATAGCACGCTCGTTGCGCCGCTTCTTACTGCGCAGCAGCGAAATACCGTCAGCGGACTTAGCCGTGTTACGTAGTTGCTTGAGTCGCTTGTTCAGTCGGCGCTGTTCTGCCGACTCACTACCTATAAACAACTCGTACAAGCCATAGACCATGAGCACGGCAGCAATAAATGCTGCGGCCAGTCCTGCGTTGTAAATAATATCCATGTGAATCCTCGGTGCCCGGTTAACGAATCGAACGCGTCGGGTCAAACAGGTTCGGAGAAACCCGGATACCAGCCGCTTCTAGTTCACTCAGAAACTTGGGACGCACACCGGTTGCTTTCATATTTCCTTCAACGCGACCCTTACGGTCAACACCGGTTTGCTCGAAAACAAAGATATCCTGCATGGTGACGATATCGCCCTCCATCCCTGTTATCTCAGATATGTTCATCAGCTTACGAGTACCGTCAGACAGACGGGCGATCTGCACGACAACCGTGATCGCCGAGGCTATTTGCTGGCGAATTGCCTTTTGCGGCAGATCAAAGCCAGCCATGCTGATCATGTTCTCTACCCTCGCCAGGGCATCCCGAGGTGTATTGGCGTGAACCGTAGTCATTGATCCCTCGTGACCGGTATTCATTGCCTGAAGCATGTCAAAGGCTTCTGCTCCGCGAACCTCACCGACAACAATTCGGTCCGGGCGCATGCGCAAGCTGTTCCTGACCAGTTCACGCTGCCCAATCGCACCGTTACCCTCAATATTGGCCGGGCGGGTTTCAAGCCGCGCAACATGCGGCTGCTGCAATTGCAATTCAGCTGCATCTTCAATCGTGACAATCCTTTCGTTATGTGGGATCGAGCTCGACATGATGTTCAAAAAAGTTGTCTTACCCGAACCAGTACCACCGGAGATCAGGATGTTCAACCGCGCTTTAACCATGCCTTCAACCAGCTCAGCCATTGGTTCGGTAATCGAGCCGTTCTTGATCAGGTTTTTCATCTCAAGTGGCTTGGAGCCAAAGCGGCGAATCGAAAGCAAGGGGCCATCCAATGCCAATGGCGCAATAACCGCGTTCACCCGTGAACCATCGGACAAACGGGCATCAACCAATGGACTGGACTCATCAATACGGCGCCCGACACGTGACACGATGCGGTCGATGATCTTCAACAAGTGGGCATCACTGTCGAAACACACATCGGTTTTTTCCAGTAATCCAGCGCGCTCGATATAAACACTATTTGCGCCATTGACCAGGATGTCTGACACCCGGTCGTCCGACAGCAAACTTTCCAACGGGCCAAGACCAAGCACTTCATCCTGTATTTCTGAAACCAGCACGGCGCGTTCTTTGCTGCTGACCGCAACCCCGGATTCAATAATCATCTGCTCGGTTGCATTTTTCAGCTCGGTGCGAACCTGGTCATCCGGCATCTGCCCCATGGCTTTCAGATCAATTTCATCTAACAGCTTGGTATGCAGGGTGGCGCGCAGGGCACGGAAATTGGCGCTGCGCTCGGCCCTGGCCTTGCCCGAAGCGGTATCAACAACACGCTGCATGATCGATGGCGCGTCATTGCCAGGGGCCAGGACTAATGGCTTTTCGGGCGCACTTCGGGTAGCGGCAGCATTTAGTTTTTCGCGTAATTTCATCATTTCAGCCTCGTGCAGCAGTGGCCGTGCGCAATCCAATTGCACCGAACACACCGCGGCGTTTAATTTCCGGGGAGATCTGGTTAACCAGATCAAAAATTGCTTCGCTAACCGGGTTGCGCTTTTTGTATTTGACAATTGGTAGCGCGTGGTTAATGGCGTAGGTAACCGTTTTGAAGTCGTTCGGTATTTTGGTAGCAACGGTCGAGAGCAATGCCTTTTCGACGTCACGAATCGTCACATCGGTACCGCGCTCGTAACGATTAACCACCAGGCGCAGCTTTTCGGCCGGGTATCCCAAACCATCAAATACACGCTTCAAACGCTTCGCGTCATGTACGTAGGGCAATGCGAGTTGCATCACCAGGTGAATCGTGTCGGCAGCATCCAGGCCCGCAATACTGCGTGCATCCAGAACCCGACCCGTATCAATAACTACAAAGTCGTAGTTCTGCCTGGCTATCTCGATAATGCGGGTAACAGCAACCGCATCAACCTCCATACCCGCTTCCGGCGTATCCGGTGCGGGCAACAGCCAGATGTTTTCATCAACCGGCACCATGGCCGATTGCAACAGGCTCTCGTCAACCCGTTCGGCGTCAACAGCAATGTCGGCGATAGACTTGGTTGGCTGCTCATCACACAGATACAGTGCTGCCTCACCCATATGCAGGTTCAGATCGATCAGCGCAACACGCTTACCCCGTGCTGCCAGTGCCGAGGCAACGTTGGTCGCCAGAAAAGTGGCGCCGCTGCCGCCTTTGGCTGGCAGAAACGCAATCACCGATGCCTTGTGCGAAGCACCGAACCTTGCCTGGTCACTACCCTTACGCTTAATCTGGCGCAGCACCGCTTTGAGCAGATCAATCGGCTCACATGAAGCCGGTACCACTTCGGCAACACCGCTGCGCATCGCCCACATCAGAAATTCTGAGGACTGATCGTCACTCAGCAAAATCAGCGCTACGTCAGCGCGGCTGGACAGCGCCAGCTCGACGTTCTCTCGTTCGGTTGCAGATATCGCACCCGCGTCGGCCACAACAAGGCTGGTACCCTGGCGACCAATTTCCTCTCCCAGCAGGTTTGCCCCGCCAATTACGGACTCTATTTCCATCCCTGGACCGGCTTTTCTCATTATTGCGTCGAGCTCACCTAAACGGTCGTGCTCTTTCGCTATTACGGTTGCCTTCATCATGTCCAGTACCACCTGTATTTTTTTCGGTGTGTTGCGGCGCCAGGCCCGATGACCTGGCGGTTCATGCTAAGTAACTTGTGATTAACGCTCGCCTATTCCCAGAACCTGGAAGGTTGGGGTCGGCTTTTCAAACGACTTGTAGTAACGCTGCATGGCGGCATCGGCGCTCTTGGCGTCGGTACCAACAGTAGCGGCGTGTTTGCTACCGGCGTTCATGTCAATGGTCTGACGAAGCTTGGCTTCACGTACCGAGCTGCCAAAATGTTTGTCGGTAAGCGAATCGCCAAACAACTGATTACCTTCGTTGCTCATCGTGGTGCCGCAGGCGCTCAGTACAACCACTGACAAAGCCAGAGCGACGGTTTGGATAGGTGATTTCATGATCAATCGTCCTCTTGGAAATTAGTTAAGGTAAAAGTCTTCAGTTTGGGTGTTCAGCGCAGCACTTGGGCGTTGCGGAGCGCGGCTTGGACGATCTGCCGGCAAACCCTGGCGGCCAGACCCTTCCAACATCCCTGCGCCCATGAATTCGGCACGGCTCGGCGCAATATAGTGATCAGTGGGAACAACGTAGTCACCAACACTGGGCTTGACCAGGCGCGGCGTAATGATGAACATCAGTTCGGTACGATCACTTTGAAATTCGGTACTGCGGAACAAGGCACCCAGGACCGGGATGTCACCCAGTATCGGCAACTTTTTAATTGTTGAATTCACGTTGTTCTTGATCAGACCAGCAATGGCAAAACTTTGTCCGTCACCCAGTTGCACGGTAGTCTGCGCGCGGCGGGTAGTGAAACTCGGCAAAATAGTGGTTGTGCCATCAAGAGCCGTAAACGGTGAGCCAGTCTGACTCAGTTCAGACACCTCGGGTGCAACCTGCAGGTTAATTCGTCCACTGCTCAGCACTGTTGGGGTGAACTTCAGGCCAACACCAAACTCTTTTTCTTCAAGCGTAATCGTCGGTACACCAAGGGCGGCATTGGTACGAGCTACTGGAATGAAAATCTTGCCGCCGGCTAGAAAGCTGGCTTCCTGACCGCTGACGGAAACGATATTTGGCTCAGCCAGTACTTTAACCAGGCCTTCGCGGGATTCGGCATCAATGCTAATGGCATCACCCGTGTTTTTCAGTGCGTTAAGGCTCGACGCGCCATCAGCCAGCAGGTTGCTCACGATACCGTAGCGCCAGCTGCCACTACTGCGGTTAACATTCAAACCAGCGCCAAGCTTGTCGAGCAAAACCTTCGAAATCTCGGCCACTTTCACTTCGAGCATGACCTGCTGTGGCTCACTGATTGACATCAGGTTGACCACGGTGGCGCCATCACCACCTTTGCTCGACAACTGCTGTTGCTGAACGTCAATATTCTGACCTTGTGCACGCAGCTTCATGCTTCGTGAGTAAGCTGAAATAAAAGCCTGGGCAATTTGCACAGCCTGGGCTGCGGCGCTGGCTGACGAAACAACACCTGACAGCACCAGTGAATCAGCAGCGGCGCTAACCGAAATACCGGTTTCAGCTGGCAACAACTGATTCAAGCGGGCCTGCAGGGCACCAGCATCAGCGGCAACAGCAACATCAATAATGGTGGTGCCACCACCTTTGCGCCACAACATGATGTTAGTCGAGCCGAAACCTTTGCCGAGCAAATATAATTCGCGATTGTTGATTAACGTTACGTCAGCAACCGCCGGATTGCCGACCGAGATCCGGCTAATCGGAGCATTCAGTCGAATAAGCGTGGACTTGCCAACCGTCAGATTCATTGACGGAGCAACGTCAGACCCGACCTGGGACTGAACAAAAGCACGCTGACCGCTTTCGCTAACGGTGATTTCTTTACCCGCCGCTTGTGCGCTTATTGTGAAAGCGGCGAGAAGTATAGCTGCCAGGGGCTTGGTACCGGCGCGCGGGAGAGATGTAAGGCGGTTCATGTATAAGCTCCTGATTAAAGAGTGGTGTCAGCGCGCGTGGTGCCGCGGATAACTTCAACGGTTGCGGTTGCGGGTGCTGGCTTGTAAGTAACAACTTCTGGTGCCGGCCTGGCTTTGCGAGTTGTTTTGCGTGCCACGGGGCGCTTGGCAAACAAGTCACCTTTACGTACCCCTTGCGTCAACGCCTGAACTTCGTCAATCTGATTTCTCAACACCAGCGATAAAGCACCCACACTGCGAGCCAGGTCCAGACGCTCAGCCTGCTGTGGTGACACTTCAAGAGTGACCGCATCAACAACTTGCGGCGCGTTGTCGCCTGTTCCGCGGGCCTTCTGGGCAATGGCAAGAACCAGGATTCGTTCGAGTACGATTTTGGAGATTGCGTTTTTGCTGTTGTCTTCAGTTGAAACCAGGACATCAACAAAATTGCCAGGTAGTGCAAAACCAGCAACACCGACAACTTCGTTCACCTTGACGGTAATGGCGCGATTGCCTTCCGAAATCATTGATGACAATCCGCCTTTACTGCCTTCTGGGGCCAGTTTCGGGTCCAGTACCGGCTCACCACGAACCAAAGACGCAGTTACAACACGCCCAGTCAGGGCCAGTGGATCTGTATAAGTACCAACCGGAACCACTTCACCTGGCCACGGCACCGCTTTGAGCATCTTCGCATCAAGAACAGAACCCATAACGAGGTCTTCTTTGGCGATGACGACCATCGGCACGTCTTTGTCCACAACGGTGGCCTTCGGTTGGTCAACCATGGCGACTGCCGCGAGGCCAGCCGCTGCTGATAGACCGAGCATCAAAATACCTCGAACTGCGCGCATGTCTTTACTCCAGTAAATAATTTCAAATTGGGTTTACAAACTCAGGCAACCACGCTCCAGGGCAATTCAAGCCCCGTGAACTGGCTAACCGCAACAACCGTGGCTGCACCGCAAATCGCCAGGGCGAAAGGCAGGCGTTCAGCAGTGTCAGTATTAGGATCAAAGCTTTGATCTCGTCCGGTGGGCGAAACAATGCGATCGAGGGTGATCAATTTCAGATTCATCAGCACCTTGGCGCGCCGTTCAGCATTGAACATCCGGCTCAGAGCGAGTAAACCGCCGCACAAAAACACTGTTACAGTGAAATCAATTACCGTCAGGCCACCGAACAGAGCCCCAAAAAAGGCCATCAACTTCACATCGCCCGCCCCCATGATGCGTAAGGCGTATAAGGCAAAGAAAAGAACAAATACTGCCAGCGCACCGTAGGCCGACGCCGCAAATCCAACACCACCCGGGGTGTAGTAATCGAACAGGCCGTAGCCCAACGGCGTCACCGAATTAAAAATGAGCGCCAGCAACAAGCCAGCCAATACCAGGTTGTTCGGGATCCGTCGTTCGCGGGTGTCGCTGACACAGATAGCAGCAACAATGCCCACCAGGACGACACCGACAATTACGCGAAAAATGATGAACTGAGATTCAGTCACGCCAAAGGCTCCTTAACAGCCGCCCGCGCCGACAACGCCGGCAACGGTGTTACAGATACCCTGAAGGCTGGATGAAAGCGCGTCGCTGACATCAAGGACAACAACACCAATGGCAACCGAAATAACGCCAGCGAGAATCGCATACTCAACCGCGTTAGCGCCGCTCTCATCGTTTGCAAAATTGATTATGGTTTGGAAACCCATGTCATCAGTCCGTAGTAATTACTTGTTTGCCTGACCCGCGCCCAACTTAAGTTGGGTCATATTGCGGGCCAGATCTTTCTTGCTGCTAGACCCCGTCAACCGGGCCTGGCCGATACCAGCAATTAGCTGATTAACACTGGCCGTTGTTCCACAGGCAGTTAGCAATGTTGGTGAACATGTTGTTCAATGCGTCACGTACGTTCGGCAGGAACAGGGTGATACCAACGGCGATGATGGCGGCAATCAGGCTGTACTCGATTGCGTTTGCGCCGGCTTCGTCTTTAATGAAAGATTTGATCATGGTGTTACTCCTTGCATGCAGAAAATTAAAAGTGGTTTTAAAAGTTTTAGCCTCGGTCGCAACTTCAGGCCTTGACCGCCTGCCGGTTGTTGATCCCCGACAGATGACACATTCTGGCCCGACAAGCGGTTGGGCCGTTAGGAATTCCGTCACGCAATTCGTAAAAGAAATCGGCAATATTCGGTCTAACTGGTGCGGTATGTCTCAGCAGCCAGACTCATTGCATTGGAAAATCAAGTCAGTCGCGAGGCCCTTCTTATAGGTGCCGTTTATCGCCTCACCAGGAACACCGGACTGACTATGCAAACAAACTATCCGACAACTAGCGCCCAGAACATTTCGCATCTAAGCGCCGGGTGTCAAAGCGCCCGGCAAAGCAAACGTCAAGTAATCAGACGACTGAACAAACGATCCAAACAAGCCGGCGCTGCCGTCGTTGAGTTTTCGATGGTTGCCATCCTGTTGTTCATGATCTTGTTCACGATTGTCGACTTCGGCAATTTGTTCTTTACCAACCTGACCATGCAGCACGCAGTACGTGAAGGCACACGGTACGCCGTGACCGGTAACACCGGTCTTGCTACAAATCAGGGTTCTGCCACCGTGCGTTGTGATGCTGCCGTCGAGAAGATTCGTGAGCAGTCCATGGGTTACTACGACAACCTGAACTCAAGCGTGCAGTTCAAAACTGTTGACAGTAACGGCAACGTCGCGAACATCGGTGGCGGTGGTTGTTACAACGCTGGCGACATTATTGTTATCCAGGTAACTGCGACGGCACC
>JBAUID010000013.1:0-15393 GCA_049680625.1 Burkholderiaceae bacterium
ATCCTGATCCGGACCAGAATCGGTCTGTGCCGACGAGTGATCGGGCCCCCGCTCGCGATGCTCGTGCAACCGTCCGAGTGTGCTGTCCAGCAAATGAGCCAGCTTATGTGCGGCCCCATGAACCGACCGTTCCAGCGCCGCGGCGTGTTCGGTTACCGTCACCGGCTGCCGGCCCTTAAGACGAGCTTCCAGCAGGCAGCGATAATCTTGCGGCCCGCTCTTTTCGCCGTTTTCGTCACTCAGATGGACTTCCAGCCGGGTGATGTATTCGCCAAAACGCTTGAGCGCCGGCTCAACGATCGTACCTATCTTTGCGCCCAGCGCCTCGGTACCGTGAATGTGGGCATCGGTATTAAGTTGGATTTTCATGGTTTTCTCCGGTGGGATTCGGAAGCAGCGGAAAATGTCAGACGCTGCCGTCAAAGCGCATGTCCATCACACTACCGCGTACCGAGACTACCACGTCGACATCCGCACACCTGACTTGATCACCACAGGGCCTTCGATCATCGGCATTACTCCTGCCGAATCATCGCCCCAAGGAATAGATCCTCGGCCCTCCCAGTCAATTCTTATGGCTCATCCGCGGCAGGTATGACAATTTTTCTGCCCGCCAAATCATATCGAGACGAATTCAGACGTTACTTTTTACCTACTATTTCGCTTGAATATCTTTCTGACTTTTACCTTGATCGGCAATGACGCTCGTCTTAACACCATTGCGTTGCACCTCATTGGTACCAGGCTGCCATTTTGATTGTTGACTCGATTCGGGCGATACTTGTGTTCGATTGCAATAAGTCGTCGGGCATAAAAACCGGTAATACCGCAGGTTCAAGTATGTCGCGACGTCGTTTACGTCTTGATCGGTAAACCCGGAACTGGTTGCAACGCTCCAGCGACGTACCTGGGCGATGATCCCGTCATAGTCAGTGGCCCGACGCGCAATTCGATTATGCACGCTGGTGTCGTGGCAGCTGGTACACTGATTTTCGTAAAGCAGTTGACCCCGCTCTGCGACTCCATTCGCGTTAGATGCGTTAGGAATAAGCAATACGCAGAACATCAGTGTGGCAATTTGAAAACGGTTAGGTTTCATCGAATGAATTCCGTCAAGAACGCAGGCCACCGCGAACGGCGGACAAACTTTCGTAGGTAGTCTCACAACTAATGCATCGCCTGGTTGTAGGTAATGCCGTCAGTCTGGCCAAACCGATTTCGCCATCGCAGTCAACGCAACGGGTAAATTCGCCGGCAGAGAGACGTTGCAGCGAAATATCCACGTCAGTCAGTGCGTCCCGATGCATTTTTTCAACCGTCGAATCCAACTGGCTCATCCGATCGGACAAAGACTGATCTTTGGTGTCATGTACCAACCCGGCCAATTGACCCAGATCATCGCGACCCAAATTCGATAAATCTTGCTGAATCTGCTCCAACAATCGTGCGCGCAGTGCCTCTAGCTTTTGGGTAAATTCATCAACTTTCTCTTTCGTCAGACCACTCACGACTAGACCCCCCAGGTAATGTCCGCGCCGCCGGCCATTGCTTCCTCAAGCATACGAACAAAAGAATCAGTATGTGCTGCGACCGCTGCTTCTGTATCTTCACCTTTATTAAGTTGCTTAAGCGCCTGTATGGCCGCTGGCATCTGGTCAACGGTGATGATGCCTTTTGGTGCCACCGGATGCGATATCGTCTCAAGTATCAGCTCCGCAGCCGCCTGTGATGCTGAGACACTGCCCGCTGCCCGGGATTTGAACTGGTAGATCATTGCTTAAACCCTCACCACAATGTGTGTGTCGATAACACCTATACTCGACCGTAACGTGACAACCGGGCTTGACCTGAGTCAAACCAAATAAGGGTTTTCGCCATTGGTAAACATTGACAAACGTTGACAAATATTTTTCAGCGCAACGCAGCAAGAATATCAATAGATGGACCACGAGCCTCTCCTCTCGCACCTGAACGACAACTGCGCGAGCGCACTCTCCGTTGCTGCTGGTTTTTCTCGCTGAACTTAGGGATGGGTCGAAGTCGTTGGCCGGGCCAGCCATTCCCGTCCTTTGAGCATCGCCCCCCAGTAAAACGGTGGCAAAACTCGCTCCTTTAGAAGCCAGGCGGCTCGAGACGCACGGGTGCCGTCGATGAGCCAATTCGGAAAACTGGGAGCCAACTTGCCACCGTAAACAAACTCAGCGAGAACCGCCTTACCCCGCTCGACCGTGAGCGGACACGATCCATACCCGTCGTAATTGACGTCGGTTGCCTTCGCCCCCCGATTGACCAGGACGTTGTGCGCCACCACGGGCGCTTGTTTTCGCGCGGCGGCCGCGGTTTTTGCATTGGGCATATTGCCCACATCACCCAGCGCGAACACGTTGTCAAAGTTAACGTGCCGCAGCGTACCTGGGTCTACATCAACCCAGCCCGCGACATCAGCTAGCGGACTGACTCGGATAAAGTCAGGTGCGCTCTGAGGCGGGACAACGTGAATCATCTCAAACTCACGCTGTATCGTTTCGGTGACTCCGTCCTGAGCACCGCGCTTAAAAGTCGCAACTTTTGTCTTTCCGTCAACAGCGACGAGCTGGTCAAGAAAGTGCAGATCAATACTGTAGCGCTGAACGTATTCCATTAGCGCTGGCACATATTCCGGCACCCCAAACAGCACCCCACCAGCACTGTGAAAATGCACTTGGGTCGCGCTCAGAACACCGCTCCTGCGCCAATGATCGGCTGACAAGTACATGGCCTTCTGGGGCGCGCCCGCACACTTGAATGGCACAGGTGGTTGAGTGAACAGCGCCGGTCCGCCACGAAATGAATTGACAAGCTTCCAAGTGTACGGTGCCAGATCATATCGATAGTTCGACGTCACACCGTTGCGACCAATCGTATCCGCTAATCCATCAACGCCATGCCAATCCACTTTCAACCCCGGACATACAACGAGTTGGTCATAGCCGATAATTCGAGATCCTTCGAGCACAACGCAGTTGCGATCGGGCTCAAATGCTGCAACTGCGGCTTTGATCCAGCGGGCGCCCCGGGGGATCACCGAACCGACCGTTCGCGCAGTTGTGGCCGATTCGAATATTCCCGCGCCAACCATCGTCCAACCTGGCTGGTAGTAATGTACGTCGCCGGGCTCAATAATCGCGACGTCCAGTCCGGGGCTTCGATCCAGCAGGCTCGCTGCGGCTGCAATCCCAGCCGACCCACCACCCACAATCACTACCGCGTGATGGTCATCAACAACATCGACTGGTGTCTTGCCACCATTGGCAATTCGGCGCACTACGCCCTTAAGATCATACCCTGCGCTGGATGCAGCAACCAGAATATCGACGCTCGATTGATTGGCGGCCATGTGTAACGCCCACATCGTCGTTGAGCGCATGCCGGTGCGGCAAAACCCAAGCACCGGACCCGGCAGTTCTCGAAGCAGCTGACCGAACTCGTCAGCTTGTTCATCGGACACCTTACCTGGTTCAGCCGGCAGATATCGAAACGCCAGGCCATGGGCAACGCACACTCGCTCAAGTTGTTCATGATCTGGCTGGTCCGCTCCTTCGTCATCGGGACGGTTGCAGATAACCGATCGAAAGCCCGCAGCTTTTACCTGGGGGATATCTTCGACGAGCAGTTGTGGACTGACACTGACGCCATCAGACAAACGACTGATTTTCATCGGCGATCCTTCTAACAATTTTTACGGGATTAATCAGGCGAACGCATTAGACAGTATCGATTGGAATCTTGATATAGCGGGTGCCGTTCTGCTCAGGTTCAGGAAAGGCGCCGGCACGCATATTGACCTGCACGGATGGCAGAATTAATTTCGGCAGCGCCAGCGTGGCATCTCGCTCCGTTCGCATGGCAACGAAGTCCTGCTCGGTGACACCTTGATGCACATGAATGTTGCCCGCCAACTGCTCGGCAACAGTCGTCACAAATGCAACGTCCCGCCCACCTGGAGGATAGTCATGACACATATAAAGCCGGGTCTCCGGAGGCAGGGCCAGCACTTTTTGTATCGATTGATACAATGTCGCCGCATTGCCGCCGGGGAAATCGCAGCGCGCAGTACCGTAGTCCGGCATGAATAAGGTATCACCGACGAAGGCAATTGTCTCCGTCCCGTCGGTCACGACGTACGTCATGCAGGCGGGGGTATGCCCCGGTGTATGCATAGCGGTGCCATGCAGCCCACCAATGCTAAATTCCTGCCCGTCAACGAATAATTGGTCAAATTGACTGCCATCGCGTGCGAACCCCGGCTCAACATTGAACAAGTCTCCGAAAACTGTCTGCACAATCGCGATATTTGCGCCAATCGCGGTTTTGCCGCCGACCTCGTCTTTTAGATAGGGCGCAGCGGTCAAATGGTCCGCATGCACATGGGTTTCGAGGATCCACTCGACCTTAGTGTCGAGTTCGCGAATACGACTGATCAACTTATCCGCGCTGTCCTTCCTGGTGCGCCCCGAATCAGGGTCATAATCGAAAACACTGTCGATAATGGCACACTGACGCGTCCCAGTATCAATTAGCAGGTAACTGACGGTAGAGGTTGCCGGATCATAGAAACCTTCTATCTGCATCTTGCTGGTCATCGTTTGCTTCCGAGAGGTTGGACTGATGGCGTTGCCGCGACTGACAAGAGCTGACGCCTGCCTATTCAGCGTATTCAAGGATTTCTGCGATCGGGCACAACACCTAAACTGCATTCGAACACAGGCACTACTGTGCGCGGTTGATCCTAATCAATCCCTTGACTGATCTTCTCGTTGTCCAGATCGCGATTAATCTGTTCAGGGCTTCGCTTGCGAGGGTCACCATAACCACCCGCACCCGGCGTCGTTACACTGATCGCCTGATCCGGGCCAATCCGCAATGCCGATGGCTTGTTGCCAATGCGTCTGGCCGAGCCGTCAGCTTCAATGATGTCAAAGCGACCTGTGCCACCTTCACCACCACCGAACAAACCCCAGGGTCTGTGGACACAACGCTCACCCTGACCAGAAAACGTCATCTGGTGGCCAATGGGACGGTAGACACGGCGCGTACCCAGGCCACCTCGAAACTGCCCTGCACCACCCGAGTAGTTAACCAGTTCATAGCGTTCAATCACTAACGGATACTCGGATTCAAGCGCTTCAATGGGCAGGTTCGAAGTGTTCGTGATGTGTACTTGCACGCCATCGGTACCGTCTTTGTATGATCGGCCACCGGCTCCGCCACCCAGGGTTTCGAGATACACGTAGAACTTACCATCCGGACCGCGTCCAAAAAATGATGCCGAGGTATTAGCCCCATTACCAGCGGCGACAACCCGGTCTGGATAAGCTGGTGCCAATGCACCCAAAATCAGGTCGATGATGCGCTGGCAAGTTTGGGCGCGGGCTGCGGATGCGGCCGGAAAACTGGCGTTAACGATACTGCCTTCGGGCGCTTTAATGGTTACCGGATCAAGCATGCCATGGTTCTGAGGACACTCCGGGTCGAGCAACACTTTCATGCAATACAGGCATGAAGCCTGCAGGCCGGCGGTGGTGACATTGATGTTGCCCTGAACCTGCGGGTCTGTGCCCTCGAAGTCAAATTCGATCTGTTCCCCGACAACGGTAATCTTGACACGTAGTTTAATGTCTTTGGTATCAATGCCGTCGTCATCAATGACATCTTCGAACTCGTAAACACCATCAGGCAGCTCAAATATGGCAAGACGGGTGCGCCGGGTCACTGCGGCGATGATAGCGTCGCAACCCTTCGAAACTTTCTGGCTGCCCCATCGGTGAACTAAGGCAGCACAATGCCGAATACCCAGTTGATTTGCGGCAATCTGCGCATTGTAATCACCGCGGCGCTCCTGCGGTACGCGTACGTTAAGCAGAATCATGTCCATCACATCTTGTACCAGCTCACCATTGCGCATCAGGCGAATCGGTGGAATGCGCAACCCTTCCTGATAAATCTCGGTCATGCCGCCCGCCATCGAACCAGGTGACATGCCACCAATATCGGCATGGTGGGCAATGTTTGCGACAAACATGACCAGCTTACCGTCGAAATAGATTGGCGCTGCCATCGCCACATCGGGCAGATGTGAGCCGCGTCCGACATAAGGGTCATTCGAGAGGAACATATCGCCGGGCTGAATGCTGTTGGCACCATCAAGACCGTACTTGTCAATGACAACCTCGACCAGCCCAAGCATCGAGGCCAGATGCAGCGGCATACTCTCACCCTGCACGACTACTCTCCCCTTTGCATCGAACAATGCGGTTGAATGATCGCGCCGCTCTTTGATGTTGGTGGAGTAAGCACTTTTCATCAGGGCAATGTACATCTCGTCAGCGATACTGCTCATGGCATTGCGCAGCAGTTCGACCTCGATCGGTGACATATCGTTCATCAGTTGCTCATGTGTCTTTGCTCAGTTTATCGGTTGATCACTCATACTCGTCAGCGATTTGTAGATTCGGTATGATGCAGATCGATCACCAAATTTCCCCATGGGTCTACCGCGCACGTATCATCCGGAAACACCAACACGGTGGTGTCCATCTGCTCAACAATTGCCGGGCCCATCAGACACTGCCCGGCCAGCAGCGACTCGCGCCGATAAACCGGCGCGTCGACCTGTTGCCCTTCTGTGAAAATTACGATGCGCGAGTGGGTTGGCGAAGGCGCAGGCATACTTGCCTGCCTCGTAGGCCAACTCGGCACCTCAGGGACCGCGAGCTGGCCCGTAGCGCGCACCGTCAAATTTACCAGTTGAATCGTCTCCGCCTGGGACGCAAACCCATAAGTCAGCTCATGCGCCTGATGGAAATCCGAGTTGAGTCGCTCAAGCAGCGCATCATTGTCCAGCGTCAGCGGCACAGACAACGACAGTTCGTAATTCTGTCCAAGATAGCGCGCTCCGATGGCCCAGCGAATGCCTTGCTGCCCATCAGGGATCGCCTCATCGGCAAACCAGTCACTGGCCTGCTTTAGAAGTTCCGATTGGCCTGCCCGCAGCAGTTGTAAACCGGCTGCGTTCACCTCGGTAAGTAATGTCTGAACAAACTCGGTTTGCAAGGGAGCGTTCAGCGCCCCCTCAGCGCAAAGAATACCCGGGTTCGGCGGCACGATGACGCGGTTGATGCCCATTTCTCGCGCCACGTCGATCGCGTGTAACGGGCCGGCGCCACCGAACACAAACAATACAAACTCGCGCGGATCATGACCACGCTCGGCCGATACCGAGCGAATTGCCTTGACCATGGTTGCGCAGGTCACCTGAATAATGCCGAGCGCGGCTTGTTCATCACTCACCTTGATCTGCATCGCCAATTCGGTGATGACACGTGTGGCAAGTTCTTTTCTGATGGGCATGCGACCGTCGAGCAGTGCGTCACCATTGAGGCGCCCCAAAAAAACATTGGCATCCGTCACCGTTGCCTGTTCGCCGCCTTGATCGTAACAAGCCGGCCCAGGGTCAGCACCGGCACTCTTCGGACCAACCTTGAGCAGACCGTCGCGATCAATCCAGGCAATTGAGCCCCCGCCAGCGCCCACTGCGTTCACGTCAAGCGACGGCAGGCGGATCGGGAAACCCGCCAGATCTCGCTCGTTCACTTCGACCGGACGCCCACCCACCAGCAGGCTGACGTCGGCACTGGTACCGCCCACATCCAAGGTAATAATGTTGTCATAACCCGCCGCGGTGGCGCGCCAGCTCGCGCCCTGCACTCCGGCCGCCGGCCCCGATAGTGACGCACGTACGGGCAACTGGCGTGCCATACGCGCTGACATCACCCCACCGGAGCTCTGGCAGATTTTAACGTCGCCGGGCATCGCCATTGTCGCCGTGCCTGCCGTCAACCGGTCAAGGTAAGTGCCAACAATCGTTATCAAGGCCGCATTGAGGACGGCAGTGGAAAAACGTTCGTATTCGCGAAACTCCGGATACACCGACGACGACGTGAGTACCGTTACCGAAGGGGGTAAGTCTTCACGCAACCACTGCGCCGCCTGGTTTTCGTCATCAGGATACGCATACGAGTGCAGGAAACACACCACCACGCTGTCCACCGCCTGCTCGCGTAACTGTCGCGCAACGCGCCGGGTGGCAGCTTCGTCCAGTGGCACATGCACGGTGCCATCGGCCAGGCGCCGCTGCGGCACTTCGAAACGCAGCGATCGTTCGACCACTGGCGCGGGATGATCGGTATGCATGTCATAGACAAGCGGACGTGTCTGACGACCAATTTCGAGTAGGTCGCGAAAGCCTTCGGAGGTGACTATCGCGACCTTGCCATGCTGGCGCTGTATCAGCGCATTAGTGCCAACCGTCGTGCCATGGGCCAGACGCGTCGTGTCAGCGGCCGACAGTTGATGCGCAGCGAGATGTTCGGTTAAGCCGACCAGAATCGCTCGCTCGGGTTGGCCCGGAGTGGACGCTAGTTTGTGCAGCAACATGCCGCTACCATCATCAAGGTCGATGGCAATATCAGTAAACGTGCCACCTACATCTACGCCGATATACATCTGCCTTTCTCCCTTGATGCAAACCCTTCGCCGACCCCACGGAGCCTCTGCCCCCGGTCTCTGCGCCGGAGTCAATGACTCTTAAGCCTTGCCTCGTGAGCCTTCGTCGCCAAACAACTGCGCATGTGCGAGCTTCATCGCGGGTGCCAACAAACCAGCCAATACCAAACCAGTCGGTAGACAATTGTCAGCGTAAAAACCAGCGTGATCCAGCAGATTAATCGTGCCCAGTGTTTCCCCGCCAGCACGAACCGGCAAATTGCAGGTGGACTCCAGCCCCATGCTGGCAATAAGCGCATGGTCTGGAAACGCCCAGCGAATGTCATCGGCATTGTGTCCGATATACGCCAGCCCTTGCTTCAGCACGATGTCTCCCCATGGGGTCGGGCCCATGACCTTGGTGCCACTGACCGGGTATTCGTCGGGTCGGTTCGAAAACGTCCGGGTGACCAAACCGTCACCCGCCGTGTAAGCGAGCACGGTAAACAAACGATGACCAATCAGTTCACTGAACACTTGTTCAGCGACCGGCCAGATCAGCTGGGGGTCAGATTCGGCGGCTACGGCGTGTGCAAGGCGTGCCGCGGCCGCCCAGGCCGTTTCCAGATCTGCTGGTTGCGTCGGTTGCTTAACAGTCATCACCACACCTTATTTATTGAACAATGCATCAGGCAACCACAGGACAATTCCCGGCCACCAGGTAATGATCGATACGGCCAGCAACATCAGGAAAAAGAACGGAATCGCGGCTCGGGCCACCCGACCAATCGGCACACCCGTCATACCCTGCAACACAAACAGATTAAAACCTACCGGCGGCGTCATCTGACCCAGCTCGACCATTAACACAACAAATACGCCAAACCAGATCGGGTCAAAACCCATCGCAATTACCGGCGGCAAGGTGATCGGCAAGCTCATGACGACAATCGAAATTCCATCCAGAAACAGACCCAGAATAATAAAAAATACCGCCAGCAATGCAATCAACTCGTACGGCCCGATATTGGCGGCGGCAATTACTTTGGCGACATCCTGCGGCACATGCATATACCCCATCGCGGTTGACAAAAACGCAGCGGCCACCAAAATTGTGCAAACCATGGTCGACGAGCGCACCGCCCCCATCAAGCTGTCGCGGATCAACGGCCAGTTCATCTGACCCAATAAGCTTACAGTAATCAAGGTGCCAAACACGCCAACTGCGGCCGCCTCGGACGGAGTAGCCAGACCGGAATAAATTGCGCCCAGGACCACGGCGATCAGCGATAAGATTGGTAAAAGATCCAGCAAAGCACGTGGCTTGGACAATAAGTCGGTGGTATCGCGCGGCGCCAGCGATGGCGTGATGGTGCAGCGGATTGCGATGTATAACGAATACAAGCCCGCCACCAGCAAGCCAGGTAACACGCCGGCCGCAAACAAGCGAGAGATAGACACCTCAGCCAGGACACCGTAAATAATCATCACAATAGATGGCGGGATCAGCAGGCCAAGGCTACCCGCCCCCGCCAAAGAGCCGAGAGCCAGACTCTCGCTGTAACCGCGTCGTTTGAGTTCGACCGTTGTGATCTTGCCGACGGTAGCAGTGGTTGCCGCTGATGAGCCGGACACTGCTGCAAATAGGGTGGACCCCGCCACATTGGTATGAATTAAGCCACCAGGAATATGCGCAACAAACGGGGCCAGGCCGCGAAACAATCGATGGGAAATATCGGTACGAAATATCATTTCGCCCATCCAGATAAACAGCGGAATCGCTGCCAGCTCCCAGGAGCTCGCACTGCGAAACAAAATCTTGGACAAGACCACACCGATACGTTGCGTGGAAAAGTCCAGTACCAATAACAGGCCGACGGTGGACACCAGCAACAAACCGATAAACACCCAGACCCCACTGCCCAGAAAGAGCAGAATCAACACCAGAATGATGAAAGCGGAAAGCAGTGCGTCCAATGGTCAGCCAGGATTGTTAGTGGGTTGATTGGTTAGTTGCCCCGGCAGATGCAGTTATTCCGCATTGACCGAGACGATCAGCTTACCGCCGGCCGCAACGCGTAGAAAACAGGCCAGCAACTGCAGCATTAAAAAGACCAACCCCAGCCACACAGCGCCGGTGGGAATCCATAGCGGCACCTCGGCAATACTTTCCGACACCGAGCCGCGGCCATAGTGGCGCCATGCGTCACGCCCGACCCACCAGGCACAAAAAAGTGCCATTGCAAAGCTGACCGCCAGGCAAAATAGTTCTGCCCACCGTCGCGGCTTGCCAGAGAGTCGGCCAATACCAAGATCGACCCGAATCAGTGCCCCTTCATTCAGAGTGTAACCAGCGGCCAGAAACGTCATCGCAGCCACTGCGTACCCAACAAACTCATCCAGCACAAAGGTGGATTCATCAAAGAAACTGCGCAGCACAATCTCGTAGATGATGTGAACAAAAATATACACCAGCAACAAGGCGGCCAGCGCACCGGCCGCCCGGTTAAGGCCGGTTAAAGCTCGATCGACAAATCGGAGCACTGGTTGTACTGCCTGCTCTGCTGCTTATACTGATCGCCGGGAACTGATCACTTCATGTACTTTTCGAGGATGGCCTTGCCTTTATCGCCGGTTTTAGCCAGCCACTCATCACGGGCCTTGGCGCCAGCCTTGTTCAAGCCGCCCAGAAACGCGGTATCGACGCCGGTGACGACGGTCATGCCTGCGGCCTTCATTTCTTTATAGTTCTGCGCGACCCGGGCAGTGACCGACGACCACACATGATCTTCCGCCGCCTTGGCGGACTCCATTACCGCCTTTTTGTGAGCATCAGACAGTTGATTCCAAGTATCCAGATTGATATGCACCATATTCAATGGCATTGCGTAGTTCACTTCAGTAAAGTGACTCAGGTGCTCCCAGAACTTGGCATTAGTACCGCCTTCTGCGGAGGTCAGTACGGCCTGAATACCTCCGGTAGACAACTGCGGCACAACATCCGCCCAGCTCAGCTGAATTGGCGCGGCGTTAGCCTGTTTTAAAGTGATTGTGCCATTGGCATCATAGGTACGAATCTTCAGGCCAGCCAAGGCATCAGCTGAGTCAACGGGCTTTTTTGCCCAGATGCCTGACGGTGGCCAGGGCGATGCATACAGTAGTTTTTGATTGTTGGCGGCGAACACCTTGTCGTATTCCGGACGCGCCACATCAAGTAGCTTGCGGGCTTCTTCAGCGGTCTTGGCCAGGAACGGCAACGACGGCAGCAGGAACATCGGGTCGATGCCGCCCAGTGGGCCGACATAGGTATCGGCAATTGGCAGCGCACCATCAGCAACCGCGTCGAGCTGGTCTTTTGACTTGAAGCCAATCGAGCCGCCAAAATGGTGGGTAATGACAATTCCACCGTTCGTGAGCTTGTTCAAAGTGCTCGAAAAGATCTTGTCACCTTCAGCGTGGATTGAGCTGTCGTTATACTCGTTCGCCATATCCCACTTGATTTGGGCCTGGGCGGTCGCACACACGAACGCCGTAGCACTGGCCAGAACGGCCGCACGAAATATTGTTTTCACGGTTTTCTCCCTGGGTTAGTTATTTGAGCCTGGCAACGACTCTAGCACGTCAACATTGAGGTGTCTGCAACGGCGACCACAAGCGAATACCGGGCGCGCGCAATTGGTGCTAAGGCGACGGTTTGCGCACCGAAGCCCAGGCCCGTTTTATAGCCGAAACCATGGGCAGAATACACGGGCGGAATACGCGGGCAGAATACGCGGGCAGAAAACACCGCTGATTATCTGGACATTTTCGAGTCACGAAATGACCTGAGGACGCCCTGCCGGCCAGCGTGGCCCGGTGTCGACAGCCCCAACCATGTTGCCAAGCCTTTGATCACCGTCAAAACCGCAAAACAAGCACGCGCCTAATATTTTTGAATCAGGTAATGCTGCAATACGGCATAAGCCTTCGCTGACATCAGGCGAGACAACAGTGGTCAAGATACTGCTTCGACAGCTGCAAAGTATTGCCACCCTCCTGGTTTTTCAAATCGTACCGGCAATATTGAGCCCGGTGGCGGTCAAAATAAATCACGCACGTAACTTTGGCAAGCCCCTGGCGGACAAAACAGTCGTCGGCTATCTGGAACACGCCTGGTTCGCAGGCAATAAGATTTCTTTTGAAGCCAAGCTTGATACCGGCGCCAAAAGTTGTTCAATAAATAGTGCACGCAGCGAGCGATTCAAACGCGACGGTTGCGGAAGTTAAGAACAGCCAGATCGGCAATCGTCCCAAGCTTTAAGCTACCGACTTGCTCAGGCATCGGAGTTAACTTTACCGGGCTTGAGTCCAATAACCGAATCACGCTTGTTCCGTATGGTTCGAATAGCGCGCTTGACGTTAATCATCCTGGGGTCGAGGTAAAGTTCGCTGAGAACGACCAGGCCAATTGACGAGATGTTTAACAAGGCGTAGATACGCGTTTTGGCGCGTTCTGACCTGGCGCCCTTGGCTAGCCGTGCCAGGCCAAGGCCGAGCCAGCCAAATACTGAACAAATGCACGCCGCGATGCACTCATCACACATCACGCCTCCGTGGGCATTACCGACCCAGAAGCCAGAACCTTGATGACCTCAGGGGTTTGCAAGCTCACCTTACCACTGTCAGCAATCCAAAAACAGCACTCATCAGCATGATGTATACAAACAGCAGATAGCCGACCCGCAACAAAGAGAACGACCTTCCGGCAGACACCTCATGGATGGCTTTACCGAGGCTTTTTGAAATTGACTTGAGGACAACCAGGTCGAACACCAATAGTGCAATTGCCACAACCGTAAGCGCAATTATCACTTTGCTCAGCAAGCTTCCATGGCTATCCAGGGCCACCAGCGCCCAGGGTAAGACACCCGTGACAAGTAAGAAAACAACAGTACCAATGATTCTACTGTTCGACATAACACTACGCCCTGAAAAATGAGAATTCGAACCACGCCCCTGACCGCAGATTCTCTTCCAGGGCGACGAGAACCAACGCCTGTCACGTGACCAAGCCTGCTCGACTTGCACGGAGGATACTTGATTGCGACCAATGTTTGACTGGAGTTCGCGACCGGAAAGCGCAAACCGCTGTTGGTAGTTCACCTGTCGCGGGCCAGCCGGACACCGGAAAACTGCCAACGTTGTTGTGGATGGAAAAAATTGCGATAGCTTGCTCGGATATGGTCTTGTGCAGTTACGCATGAGCCGCCACGCAAAACCATTTGACCGCTCATAAATTTGCCGTTGTATTCGCCAATCGCGCCGTCCGGTATCCGAAAACCAGGATACGGAAGAAAGGCGCTGGACGTCCACTCCCATACATCGCCAAACATGCCACGAGGAACCGCGACTTGTGCGTCTGCGCAATGCTCTTGCCGATTTCTTTCGATTTGTGGATGTGGGCGCAGACGCAAAGAATCAACAAAATTGCCGGTTGAAGGCAAACCAGAAGCGGCATGCTCCCATTCAAACTCGGTTGGCAATCTGGCCCCAGCCCAGGTGGCAAAAGCATTCGCCTCAAAAAAGCTGACATGACATACTGGCGCTTTCAAATCGACTAGTTGGGCGCCGCGCAGTGTCATCGACCACCACTGGTCGTCACGCCAAAACCAATAAAGTGGCGCCTGCCAGTTTTCTGTTCGTGCGGCGTCAAAGCCATCGGATAACCAGCATCCCGGGTGAGTATAGCCCCCATCAGCCATAAACTGGAGCCATTCGCCGTTGGTAATCAAGCGGTCCGCCAATTCAAACGAGCGTAGCAGCGCATCATGGCGCGGCCCCTCACAGTCGAAACCGAAATGATCGCCCGCGCTCCCGATAGGAACCACACCACCGCTATAGGGGATCCAGCGAACCGGGGCCGGCCCCCCGGCTATCGTCGGTAACGGTTCGGGCGCACGATACGCGGGGTGTAAAGGATTCTGGGAGAACAAGTGGAGTAAATCTGTGAGCATTAACTCCTGGTGCTGTTGCTCATGAGCCAGTCCAAGAAGCAGTACCTCCAGCTGCGCCGCCGTGGCAGAACGCAACACCGTCGCCATCTGGTCATCAACATGTGCCTGATATGCCCGCACCACGTCAATTGACGGGCGAGTCAACATGCCGCGCTGCGGACGCGGATGCCGGGAACCGACCGTATCGTAGTAAGAGTTGAACAAGTACGCGAACGCTGGGTTAAAGCGTGCCCCGTCGCCCAGCGCCGGAGCAACCAGGAATTCCTCGAAGAACCAACTGGTGTGGGCCATATGCCATTTTGTGGGGCTGGCATCCGGCATGGACTGAACGGTGGCGTCGGCATCAGACAAATTTGCAGTGAGCTCTCTGGTTCGGCCACGCACTCTGGCGAAAGCGGCATATTCGGTGCCCTGAGTCGCCTCGGGCCGAGCGGAGTGGTCACTTGTATTCATTTCGCTAACTCTCTTCCTTTGAATTTGGCCATGAAGCGGACCGGGACGCACACCCTGCATACTATAAGCAGCAACACAATTGCGGATGACACCCACGAAAAGCCGCGACTCCGAATGGTTTGCAACACTTGCGCCGTGTCCAGAAATCCCGTCGAAAGGTGGCGAAATGTAAGAGTCCGGAGTATCCAGGCGCTCACGGCTCAAACCCCCATGCCCGGCAAGTTTCTATATTAGGGACCTGCAAGGCCTGCCTCGGGAGAATCCCGACTCTTTCAAACTAAATCACCAGCCCCCACTAATTGCTATACTCGCGCCCTGACCCAGCGCATACCGGAGAGGTGGCAGAGTGGTCGAATGCGCCGGATTCGAAATCCGGTTTGTCGTGTATGCGGCAACGTGGGTTCGAATCCCACCCTCTCCGCCA
>JBAUID010000014.1:0-2503 GCA_049680625.1 Burkholderiaceae bacterium
GACAACACAACCCAACGTAGTGCTGATCCTGTGTGACGACATGGGGTTTTCCGATATCGGCTGCTTCGGTGGCGAAGTCCAGACCCCAAACCTGGATGCGCTGGCCAACAACGGCTTACGTTTTACCCAGTTCTACAGCACGCCGCGCTGCAGTCCGTCGCGGGCATCCCTGCTGACCGGTCTGCACCCCCACCAAACGGGTATTGGGGTGCTCACCTACCCGATGGGGCCTGAAGGGTACGCGGGCAATCTGAACAAACGCTGCGTGACTATTGCCGAGGTACTCAAAACCGCCGGCTACAAGAATTACCTGAGCGGCAAGTGGCATGTGGCCAGCAACCTGACCGAGCCAACGGATGCCTGGCCAATGCAGCGCGGCTTTGATGCCTTTTACGGCACGGTTATTGGTGCGGGCAGTTTTTACTACCCCAACACGCTGACCCGGGGCAATGACAATATTGATCACGAGGCCCGCGACAATCCTGATTTTTTCTATACCGATGCGATCAGCGATCAGGCGGTGCGCTACATCGAAGATCATCACGCGGCGAACCCGGACCAGCCGTTTTTTGAATACGTCGCCTACACCGCGCCCCATTGGCCACTGCACGCGCATGAAAGCGACATTGCCAGGTACCGCGGGCGTTTCGATGCCGGCTGGGATGTGCTGCGCGAGCAGCGCCTTGAGCGTCTGGTGCAAATGCAAATGCTCGACCCGTCATGGAAACTGACCCCGCGTGATCCGGGCCAACCACCCTGGGAACAAGCAGAAAACCGGGAGTGGTTGCTGCGCTGCATGGAGGTTTATGCGGCCCAGATTGATCGCATGGATCAGGGTATTGGGCGCATTGTGGACGCGCTCAAGAAAACCGGGCAACTGGACAACACCTTGATCATGTTCATGTCTGACAACGGCGCTTGTGCAGAACCGATTCCAGACGATGTCACCATGGACTCCCTGGTTAACGACCTGAAAATTGCCCGCGCAACAACCCGTGATGGTGATCCGGTTATTGTCGGCAACCGCCCCGAGGTCACACCGGGCGGCGAACACACCTACCAGAGTTATGGCGTCGCCTGGGCCAATCTGTCCAACACACCGTTCCGGCTCTACAAACACTGGACCCACGAAGGTGGTGTGGCATCCCCACTAATTTGTCACTGGCCAGATGGCATTGACGAGCGCGGCGGCATCCGCCACGGCGCCGGGCAGTTGCCGGACATCATGGCAACACTGGTTGAACTGGCCGGCGCCGAATACCCGAGTCAGTACAACGGCAATGACATCCTGCCGCTGGAAGGAGCGAGTTTGTTGCCCGTTTTCGCGCAGGATAGTTCGCATGAGCGCCCATTGTTCTGGGAGCACGAGGGCAATGCCGCCATTCGGGTCGGAAAGTGGAAACTGGTGCGCGAGTATCCAAACGACTGGGAACTCTACGATATGGATGCGGACCGAACCGAAGTCAATAACCTGGCTGCATCGGAACCCGAACGGTTAAAGCAATATGTGCTGGCGTACGAACAATGGGCGGCGCGCAGCGGTGTCATTGACCGGCGCAAAATTGTCGAAATGATGGCTGATAAACCCAAGGCATTCTGGGATGAAGCAGTCGAGGCCGCCCAGGGGTTTGGCCCGGCATCTTGAACTTGGGGGGCGTTTCGGACGTTAAACACCGCTGCTTGGCAAGTGATGCCGAGGTAACAGAATGCGTTGTGAAGAAAGTGAATTCCCATCGTTCAATCAGCTTTCTTCGCTCCCTTTTGAGCGTAAGTAGTCCTGGAGACCGTGCGCTATTCGATTGACGTCGTTCTTACTGAGGGTCTCGGGCCGTTGTCGCAGTATCGACCGTAGCTGCCTCGGTTCAATTACCCGGCTGGCACCGTGTTTGGTGTGTTGTGTGGTTAAAACTTCCCAGCCTGGAAAAACCACTACCGCTTGGACATATAGATTTCGATGGTATGCGCTTGCACCAGCTTGTGTATCCGGAGCGCATTTCCTCTTGCCTGAGCGACTGGTCGCCCTATTAGTGGCTTGCAAAAGCGGGTGATTGTTTCGCCGTCAAAGTAAAATTGAAATTGAGGCCGGACAATTTCATAGATATACATTGACGGTGGCAAGGCCGAACTCTGAACCCGGTGCGTGGCTATACCTGCAGCGTTAACGTCGGATCAAAAAAACGGGTTTTCGATCTCACCCCCAGGCGCGTACCTCCGCGGATCAGTGAAATACGATGTCGCCAAATTGTCTGAACTAATTGTAAAAGGCGAAGCCTCGTGGGAGGTTCCCGACAAGTCCAAAGTAGCCCTCAATCACTTGCACACGACCTGGGTCTGGCGGGGTTGGTGATCATTCGGGAAGTAATGACAGACTGGATAGAATGCGTGCCAATAGGCGCCGCCGCTTAAGCGGCGATTCCTTCCGTGCAGGAGTGGGTTCCTTGACCAGTTCGGACATACACTCAACTATCCGTTTTGTGTCCCGGGGCAAACGGCAGCGCCACAT
>JBAUID010000015.1:0-18022 GCA_049680625.1 Burkholderiaceae bacterium
ACCGTAACCTCGAAGCGGTTGGTCGGGTGACGGCTTACTTGCGCATTGCCTTAAGCATCGCCTGGACTTCATCGTAAACCTGCTGTCCGCCGGGTGTTTTTTCAATCCACCACTGGTGAACTGCCAGAGCGTTGTCGGCATAACTTTTTAGCGTCGCATCATCCAGCGAAAGAGTTTTAATTCGCCCCTCTTTGGCAACGCTGGCAACAATTTCCTTGCCGATGGCAGAGTAGGCGCCACCGCCAGTGTCAGCCATGGCCAAACCGCCGTGTTTCATCACTGCCGTTTTGGCAACGGGTGGCAGACCGTCCCAGGTTTTTTTGTTCATGACGAGTAAAAAGCTGATGACGCCAACCGGCACTTCAATGGCTTGATCCACGAGGGGGAGTGACTTGAATGTACGCATGCCCGTCCAGCCCTGGATAGCACCATCAATCGTGCCGCGCTGCAGCCCCTCATTGAACTCGCTCGACGACAAGGTTTGGGCACTGGCACCAACTGACTCCAGCCACTTCGCGTGGATTGCACCCACCGAACGAATCTTTTTACCGTCTAAATCGGCCAGCGACGCCAGTGGCTTGGAAAAAAACATGGCGTTGGGCTCGGACGCAAAAAAACCAATAAGGTGGACGTCTTCGAGGCCTTTTAGCAAGCCTTTTTCATGCAGTTTCCAACCCACCCGAGAGGCTTCGGTGGCATTGTTGAACAGAAACGGCAGCTCAAAAATGCTCATCTGTGGGAATTGCCCGCCGGTATAACCGGGTAAGACCCAGGTAACGTCGGCAACCCCGTTTTTCACCAGTTCAAACTGCTTAAACGGGCTTTTGCCCAGTGTGCCACCCCAAAAGCCTTTTAAGGTGACGGCATCACCGACATCTTTTTGTACGGCATCCATCCACGGCTGGATGACTTTTGAAACCCCGACACTTTTCGCGGGCACAAAAGTGCCCACTTTGACCAGTGGGCCGGCGAATAATGCGGTTGACGTTGCCAGCACACCGGCTGCGACTGACGCACGAACTGTGGATATTAAGAACTGGCGCATTGTGTTCTCCCTTGCTTTTGTTTGAATCAACCGTTTTTGGAACGATATCACGGCCGGCTTGAGGCCAAAATTAATAGCTTGCTAGAGCACTGCTTGTGACTTTCGCAGGCCGTCAATCATTGACGAACGCAGCAAAAATTGCCTGGCCTTGTCCGGGCGCGCTGCTATCGCCTGCAATTCGTGCAGACGGGCGAGGCGTGCCGCGCGATTCTTTTCAGCCATGCGGGCGCGATTCTGGTCGGCCTGGCCGATGATGTCGTTCTCGGCGACCGGACGTCGACGGCGTTCATAGCGATCGAGCAGGGCTGCTGAGGTGCTGTCAACCTCTGCTGCCCCAACCTGCGTCAGGATATCGGCCAGTTCAAATGCATCGTGTATACCCCCGTTCATTCCCATGCCGCCCTTTGGGCTGTTCAGGTGTGCGGCATCACCAGCCAGGAAAATTCGACCCTGTCGGTAACGACGGGCGATGCGGTGATGAACTTTATAAATGCGTCGTTCATCAATTGCCCAGCCGCTGGCGGCGGGTGTCACTGCGACCAGGTGTTCCTGAATGGAGTGGGTTTGCATTGCCTGTTCGGGGCTCTGGCCTTCCCGGGGATGAAAACTGCATCGCCAGACATCGGGTAATCGCAGCAGTGAGAAAGTTGAGCTGTCTCCCCAGATGTAATTCACGCCGGACAGCCCGTCCAGGTGCTCTTCAAACGGAAACCGGGTTGTTGCGAGAATGGTGTGCTCTGGATAAGCATCCCCGTCAAACCCGATGCCAAGCGACTCACGAACGATGCTCCGAGCACCGTCGCAACCGATCAGCCAGCGGGCAGTGACGGTCTGCAATGTACCGGCTTGTTTGAATTGCACCTGGACGTCGGTTTTGCCCTGGCTGACAGCGGTCACCTGGGCGCCTAAGCGCATTGCCCCGGGTTGAGTTCTATTAATCCGCGAGAGACAACTATTCACCAGGACCGCCTGACGGCATTGAAGGCGATATGGATAATCGGTGTCTGCGGATAGAACTTGCAGGTCGAACTCGGCACGCTCGTCATTGCTGTGCATCCGAATTTGCCAGGTCGGTGTTATTCGGCCGGCCGCATGTAATTCATCGCTTATGCCGTCTGCTGCGAGCATGTCCAGTGTCGGCGGGTGAAAAGTTGAGGCCCGCAATTGGTCAACAACAGCCGATTCCGCGTCAAGCAGTCCAACGGAAAAGCCCGCTTTAATCAGCTGCCAGGCCAGTGTACTGCCAACCGGTCCGGCGCCTACGATGATGGCATCAAAGTCCATACCTGCTTCACTCGGCCAAAATGCGATTTTGCCACCGACAATTCATTGTTCTCGAAAATACGCTACATTCTCAGGAAATAACACCAGTGGAGACAAATGGACCTTGTCCAACTATTGATTGGCGGCATCGCCAATGGCTGTGTCTATGGCCTGGTCGCGCTCGGGTTTGTGCTGATCTACAAGGCCACCGAAGCGGTCAACTTTGCCCAGGGTGACATGATGATGCTCGGTGCCTTTGTCACTTTGAGTTTTGTTAACGACGAGTGGCTTGGTCTGCCTTTTCTGGTGGGGGTGCTACTGGCGATTCTGGTGATGGCTGCATTCAGCTACTTGCTCGAAGTGGTTGTCATTCGCCAGTTGTTTGGCCAGCCACAATTTGCGGTTGTTATTCTGACGATTGCCATCGGTTTTGTTCTGCGCTTTATTGCTGGTTTTATCTGGGGCCACGAGCCGCAGGCGTTGCAAACGCCGCTGGCGGGTAAATCCATTGAGTCTGGTGGCCTGGTGCTTGGCTATGACGAGGTGTTTGTGATCCTGGTGACCGCCCTGCTTACCGGCTTGTTGTACTTGTTTTTTGCCCATACCCGGGTTGGGGTGGCGATGCAGGCATCAAGCCAGAATCAACTCGCCGCTTATTACATGGGCATACCCGTCAAGCGAATCAGCTCGCTAATCTGGGCAGTGTCTGGCATTACCGCGACGGCTGCCGGGGTGATGTTTGCCGCCAAAGGCTCGATTGATCCGGCCACCGGTTTGTTGGGTATCAAGGCATTTGCTGCAGCCGTTATTGGTGGCTTCGGCAGCCTGCCAGGGGCTCTGGCCGGTGGGTTACTAATCGGCATTGTTGAGCCGCTTGCTCAATACTTCGCACCACCCGGTTACAGTCAGATTGCACCGTACGCAATCATGCTCGTTGTTTTGATGGTCAGGCCCAATGGCTTGTTTGCTCAGATGCAGCAAAAGAAAGTGTAGGTATCTGATATGCGCTTTCATTTCAAAACGAAGTATCAGCAAGACATTGGCTTGTTCCAGGATCCGCACGACTGGGTGCTGTACGGATTAGTCGCTGCGGTTGCTTTTTGCGCACCCTTTTTTTTGGGCGACTACCTGCTGGGTGAATTCACCTATGTGCTGATTCTGACCATCGCCGGTCTCGGATTGATGGTTCTCGTCGGTCACACCGGGCAAGCCAGCCTTGGCCATGGCGCATTTCTGGCCTGTGGCGCGTATTTGCAATACAACCTGATCGATGCCGGTTTACCCTTTCTGGTGGCGTTTGCACTGGCCGGGTTACTGTCCGGAATTATCGGCGCCCTGGTGGCCATTCCGGCGCTGCGGATGAGTGGTATTTACCTGGCCATTGCCACGCTCGCCTTTGGCATCATCACTGAAGACGTGATCATTTTGCTGGAACACTGGACGGGTGGGGTTGAAGGTGTCGTCATCGAGTCGGTCAGCATTTTTGGCGCCGACTTCGACCGTTATGCACAAGGTCTGCCATTGGCAGCGCCAGGCCACAATTTTTACTGGTTGTGCCTGGTGGCGGTCATTATCGTGACCTGGCTTTACAAGAACCTGCTGCGTTCACCGACCGGGCGCGCCTTCACGGCAATTCGTGACAGCGAAGTATCCGCACGGGCGATGGGTATTAACGTGTCGTTATATAAGGCAATTGCATTTGGTGTGTCCTGTTGTTTCACCGGTCTGGCCGGCGCCCTGTTGGCACATTTTCTCGGGGCGTTCAATTACGAAGCGTTTCTGATCATTATCTCGATTCAGTTGCTGCTAATGGTGACAATAGGTGGGCTTGGCTCTATTCACGGCGCTTATTTCGGCGCGCTGATAGTCGGCATGTTGCCGCTGGTAATAACCATCATCCGTGAAAATATTTCGGCCGCATTTGGCATGGGAAACGTTTCAATCCCGGGTCTTGATCAAGCGGTATTTGCGTGCATTCTGATTGCCTCCATTATTATTGAGCCACTTGGTGTCTATGGCCGCTGGCTAAAAATTCGCACCTGGTTTGAATTGTTTCCGCTGGCGCGAAAAGATATGTTTAAGCGCCACAAGTCATATTTAAAAACGGAGCGGATGCGATGAGTCTGCTTTCGGTAAAAGACTTGTCCATCAGTTTTGGTGGCATCAAGGCGGTTGACGGCATCAGCTTTGATGTTCAACCCGGCGAGGTGTTTACCATTGTTGGGCCTAATGGTGCGGGTAAGTCGACCATCTTTAATCTGATCAGTCGTTTTTACGAACCAACCGGCGGCTCTATTCATTTTGATGGGCGCGATATCACCCGAATGCGCCCGGATCAGATTGCTCCGATGGGTATTGCGCGAACTTTTCAGAACATCGAGTTGTTCGAGCATTCCACTGTCCTACATAACCTGCTGGTTGGTCGCCACTCGCGTCGTGGCAGCAACCTGTTGCAGGATTTGTTTTTCTCCCCGGCCGTGCGGCGCGGCGAAGTCGAACATCGCCAGCGTGCCGAAGCGGTTATCGACTTTCTTGATTTACAGCCGTATCGCGACAAGTTGATTGCGGGTTTGCCGTACGGAGTGCGCAAGGTGGTCGAAGTTGCCCGTGCCCTGGCGTCGGGGCCACGTCTGCTGCTGCTGGATGAGCCGGCTTCCGGCTTGTCGGTTGAAGAAACTCAGGACGTTGCCTTCTGGATCGAAGACATGCAAAAAGACATGAATCTGACGATCCTGATGGTTGAGCATGATATGAGCCTGGTCAGCCAGGTGTCCGATCGGGTGCTGGCTATTGCTGATGGCCGCCCACTCGCGCTGGGAACCTCCAAGGAAGTTCAGAGTCACCCCGACGTTATTGCGGCTTACCTTGGGGTCGAATCGGTGCAAGGCGGCGCGTGATGATGACAACCCCGGCTATCCCCGTTCTTGAGCTCAAAAACGTTGAGACTTTCTATGGTCCGATCATGGCCATTCGCGGGGTCAGCCTGCAAGTGCCGCAGGGAAAAATTGTCACCATCCTAGGGGCTAACGGGGCGGGTAAGACCACGTTGCTAAAAACAGTGAGTGGGGTGATGGACCCGGAAAAAGGCCAGGTCTTGCTGTCCGGTGAACAAATCCAGGGGCGCGAGCCTGACTACATTGTGCGCGCAGGGGTTGCCCACGTACCCGAAGGCCGAGAGGTTTTCCCCTTTCTGACGGTTACTGAAAACCTGATGATGGGTGCATATACCCGTACCGATCGCGGCCAGGTCAATGTCGATATCGACATGGTGATGCAATACTTTCCGATTCTGAAAGAACGGCGCAATCAGCAAGCAGGCACAATGTCCGGCGGCCAGCAGCAAATGCTTGCCATTGGGCGCGGCCTGATGACCAAACCCAAGGTGTTACTGCTTGATGAACCCAGCCTGGGATTGTCCCCGCTGTTGGTGCAGGAGATTTTTGGCATTATCCGCCGGCTTAATGCAGAGCAAGGGGTGACAATGCTTTTGGTGGAGCAAAACGCCATGGTTGCACTCAAAGCCGCCCACTATGGTTACGTGCTTGAGATCGGACGCATTGTCATGGCGGCGTCGTCGCAGCAATTGCTGGCTTCCGAAGATATCCAGGAGTTTTACCTAGGGGTAACCGGTGATACCCAACGCGGACAGAAACGCTGGAAGCGTAAAAAAACCTGGCGCTAATCATGACCGACTTAACATGACCGACCCAGCATGACTGACTTAAGCGAACTCAAACACAACACGGCCATAGGGCCGGAGCAAACCATCGAAATGGATGGCTGCTCCACGATACCGCAGTTGTTTCGCCATCGTTGTCAGACCCTTGGCAGCCGGGTTGCCCACCGCGAAAAAGATCTGGGCATCTGGCAGTCGTATACCTGGACCGACTATTACGAGAATGCCAAGTGGATTGGCCTGGGCCTGATCAGCATGGGCCTGATCCGAGGTCAGGCGGTGTCTTTATTGTCTGAAGACAATAAAGAGTGGCTGTATTGTGATATGGGCATCATCGCCGCCGGTGGCATAACCAATGGCATCTACACGACAGACTCAGCGCAGCAACTCGCTTACCTGGTTAATGACAGCCGCTCACCTTTTCTTTTCGTTGAAAACGATGAACAACTGGACAAATATCTGGAAGCCAGCGAAGACATGCCGGAACTGCTTAAGGTCATTGTCTTTGATCGTGACGGATTGCGCGGCTTTACCCACGAACGGGTGATGTTTCTCGATGACTTGATTGCGCTTGGGCAGGCATTCGACCAAAAAGAACCCAACCGCTTGGATGCCGAGATTGACCTCGCCCAGCCAAACGATACTGCGGTGTTGATTTACACATCGGGCACTACCGGGCCGCCAAAAGGCGCCATGGTGAGTCACCGAAACCTGGTCTACCAAATTGCCACTGTGGTGCCGGTTCTGGAAATCAGTCCGGATGACGAACAATTGTGTTTTTTACCGTTGTGCCACATCTACGAGAGGTTGCTGTCGGTGCTTGGTCAGCTGGGCTGCCCGGTTACGGTGAATTTTACCGAAAGCGTTGAAACCGTGGTCGAAAACATGCAGGAAGTGGCCCCGCACACGTTCTCTGCAGTGCCCCGTTTCTGGGAGAAAGTTTATTCCCAGGTACAGATCCGGTGTGCAGAGGCTACGGCGCTGGGCCGGTGGGCAATGAATCGGGCAATTCAGTCAGGCCTGGAGCGTGTTGCTTTGGAAGAGCAAGGCAAACCTGTACCGTGGTTGCTGTCACTGAAAAACAAGTTCTGGGACTGGGCGGTATTGTCTAACCTGCGCAGCATGATTGGCATGAAACGGATGCGTCGCGGCGGTTCAGGGGCCGCGCCGATCAGCCCCGAACTGCTGCGCTGGTTTAGCGCCATTGGGGTGCCGCTGCTCGAAGGCTACGGCGCCACCGAAACCACGGGCGTGGCAACCTTGAACATGCTGGCCGACAACACTGTTGGTTCGGTTGGCAAGGTGATTCCGGGCACCGAGATCCGTCTGGATGACTCAGGTGAATTACTGGTTCGTGGACCGGGAGTTTTCAAAGGCTATTGGAACCTGGCGGAAAAAACTGCTGAGACAATCCGCGATGGCTGGTTGCATACCGGTGATGTTGCCACCATCGACAGCAACGGCGCGGTAACAATAACCGGCCGAATTAAAGACATCATTATTACTGCCGGCGGCAAGAACATTACCCCGGCGGAAATCGAAAGTCGCTTAAAGTTTTCGCCTTATATTTCTGATGCTGTCATCATTGGTGACAAGCGCAAATACCTGACCTGCCTGATCATGATCGACCAGGAAAATGTCGAAAAATTTGCCCAGGATGCGCAAATCCCTTTTTCAGATTTTTCATCTTTGTGCTCCGCATCAGAAGTGAAAAGCCTAATTGGCACTGAAGTTGAAGCGGTAAACAAGCAGTTTGCCAGGGTTGAACAAATCAAAGATTTCCGCTTGATTGATATTTTGCTCACCGCTGAAGATGAAGAATTGACCCCGACAATGAAGTTAAAACGCGGCGTCGTCGAAACCCGGCATGAAGCGTTAATCAACCAGATGTACTAAACACACGACAATTTCAACAAAACCAACGACTAAAACTTCCACTCCAGGAGACACAAGATGAAAAGAACTCTAATAACGGCAGCAGCCCTGTCGATATTTACCGCCCAGGCGTTAGCAGCCACTCAGGGGGTTACCGACACAGAAGTCGTGATCGGCAGCGCCAATGATTTATCAGGCCCGTTTGCTGCTTTTGGCGCACCGGCAGTGAAAGCGGCGCAGTTGTACTTTGACGAAATCAACGCTTCGGGTGGCGTCAACGGCCGAAAACTTCGATTTGTGGTCGAAGATCACGGCTACCAGGTGCCTAAGGCGGTTCAGGTTGTGAACAAGCTGGTCAATCGCGACAAGGTCTTTGCCATGTTGTTATCACTGGGTACGCCGCATAACGTGGCCGCGTTTAAGCTCCTTGATGCCAAGGGTATTCCGAATGTGAGCCCGTTGTCCGCCGCTCGCCAGATGTTGCAAGATCCGATTCAGTACAAGTTTGCCGGTACTGCCAGTTATTACGATGCAGTGCGCGCAACGGTTAACTACATGGCAAAGAACGAAGGCGCAAAAAAAGTATGCACTATGTATATTCCCAGCGATTTCGGCAAAGAAATCCAGGCAGCCGCAGTTGATGAATCGAAAGCACTGGGTCTTGATTACGTTGGCGAAACCACTCACAAGCCGGACGAAACCGACTACGTCGGTTCCCTGACCAAGCTGAAAGCCGCGGGTTGTAACCTGGTTACGGTGGCCTTGTCGGTTCGCGGCGTAATAACCGCGGTTGCCACGGCCAAAAAGATCGGCTGGACCGATGCAAAATTTGTTGGTTCATCAGCCGCTTTCCATACCGCAATAGCCAAGGTCCCGGGTGGCGTGACTGATGGCTTTTTTGCCGGTGCGGGTTGGCAGGATCTTGAAGCCCGCGCGTCAGACCCGGAAGTGGCTGCCTGGATCAAGTCGTATACCGAAGCCTCTGGTGAAAAATTTCCAGGAACCGGTGCGTTACTCGGGCGATCAGCTGCCGAAATTTTTGTTAACGCGCTCAGGGCCGCCGGTAAGAATTTGACCAACGAGAGTTTTGTTAAAGCAATGGAAAGCCTGGACTACGCCGATAAAATTGCGGGTAACAAAGTCAAGATGGGGCCAAATGATCATGTGGCGGCCGACGAAATATATATCTCAAAAATTGACGGCGGTAACTGGAAATTGGTGGGTCAGGCAAGATGACGGCTAACCGGTACCTGGGTGGTAATTTTGCGCCGGTTGCGCAGGAAATTACCGCAACAGATTTGCCGGTTCAAGGCGAGCTGCCGCCTGAATTGATCGGGCGGTATGTTCGCAATGGTCCAAACCCGGCCGCTGAGGTCAACCCTAAAACCCACCATTGGTTTATGGGTGACGGGATGGTGCATGGCATACGGCTTGCGCACGGGAAGGCGCACTGGTATCGCAATCGTTACGTGGGCTCAGCTGCCCTGAGCCGTTTGCGCGAACAACCAGATATTCCAGGGCCCAACTGGTGTGCCAGCAGTCTTGGGCCGAACACAAACGTTGGTGGTTTTGCTGGAAAAACCTGGGCGCTGGTTGAATCTGGCGGTGTGCCGGTTGAATTGACTTACGAGTTAGAGACTGTCGGCCGCAACAACTTTAACGGTAGCCTGCCTGGCGCATTTTCTGCTCACCCGAAATATGACCCGCTCACTGGCGAGTGGCATGCGATGGCTTACGCGTGGGCGCAGTGGATGGATCACATTCAGTACGTTGTGGTCACCGCCAACGGGCGGGTCAGTAAGACTGTCGATATTCCGCTACCAGGCATGTCAATGATTCACGACATGGCGCTGACCTCAACTTACGCAATTGTTTTTGATCAACCGGTAACTGTTGATATTGGGCTGGCAATGAAACGCGAATTTCCGTTTCGCTGGAATCCCGGCTATGGCAATCGCATTGGCTTGTTGCGCCGAGACGCTATCGATGCGTCCAACATCATCTGGATAGACTTGCCGCTCGGATACGCCTTTCATCCGTTGAATGCCTACGACACAGATGACGGGCAAGTCGTGGTCGATATCTGCAACTATGAAAAAGTATTTGATCAGGGGGTGCACGGTGTCATTGGGCCCGACGGTATTGCCCGGCTGGAGCGTTGGCAGCTTAAGCCTGAGGCCCGCACGGTATCGGTTACCGTAATTGATGAAAGCTTCAATGAGTTTCCGCGGCATCGCGACTCGGTCGGAGGGCAGATGTATCGCTACGGCTATTGCGTCTCTCCGTCCTCTGATCCGCACGTTGGCTGGCCAACCCTAAAACACGACTTGCAAACCGGGCAACGGCAAACGTTTGATCACGGCCCCGGTCGGGCGGCGGGAGAAGCTGTTTTTGTTCCCCGCGAAGCATCATCAGCTGAAGATGACGGCTGGCTGCTGATGCTGGTCCACGAGGTTGGTTCACACCAGAGTGGTGGCGCAGACCTTGTGGTTTTGGACGCACGGGATTTCTCGCGCGGTGAAGTGGCGCGAGTCACGCTTCCACAGCGCGTGCCTTTCGGGTTTCATGGCAACTGGATTGCCGACGCACTTTCGGAGCAGACATGAACAATGACGTCATCCGTCGCCAGACGTTAGCCGACATTTTGCGGCGGTCAGCGCTTCGTTACCCCAATCGTCTTGCCGTCAGCTGTGGAGAAATTAATTGGACTTATCGCGAATTTGACGACTTGACTAATCGCCTCGCTGCCGGTCTGTCTGGCCTGGGAATTACCATGGGAGACAACGTTGCGGTTCTGGCCCGTAACTCACATGGTTTTGCCGCGATGCGATTTGCTCTCGCCCGTTTGGGTGCCGTGCTGGTACCAATTAACTTCATGCTAAATGCCAGTGAGGTCGCCTACATTTTGCGACATGCCGGCGCAAAATTTCTAGCCACTGACACTGAGTTGACCGCGCTGGCGAAAGAGGCAGCGGCACTGGACACGGAGGTTGCCGAGTTCATCTGGTTGCCGTCAGAAGCGCCTGCGACGGCGGTTTCAGATATGCATAATTTTCATAGCCTGTGCGACTGTACGAACCTGCTGGCACCGAACAATTTGCAAAGTACCGATCTTGCGCAAATTGTCTACACCAGTGGTACTGAGTCTCTGCCAAAGGGCGCTATGCTGACCCATGATGCAGTGCTCTGGGAATACGTCACCTGCCTGATTGATGCCAGTATTGAACATCAGGACATCGCCCTGCATGCCTTGCCGCTGTATCACTGTGCCCAGCTTGATGTGTTTTTTGGCCCGGCAATTTATGTTGGCGGTATCAACGTGATTACTGCTCACCCGACCCCGGAAAACCTGATCAACCTGATTGAGCAGCATCGTATTACCAGTTTTTTTGCGCCACCCACGGTGTGGATCGGCATTCTGCGCTCGCCGGGCTTTGAACCGACCCGTCTGGCCAGCCTGCGCAAGGGCTATTACGGCGCGTCGATCATGCCGGTTGCCGTTCTTAAAGAGCTTTCCGAACAACTGCCGGATGTCCGTTTGTGGAACCTGTACGGTCAGACCGAAGTGGCGCCGGTGGCCACGGTGTTGGGCCCCGAAGATCAGTTGCGCAAACCCGGCTCCTGCGGACGCGCTGCACTCAACGTAGAGACCCGGGTTGTCAATGATGCAATGCAAGATGTCGCGCCCGGTGAAATTGGCGAAATCGTGCATCGCTCCCCACAGCTATTGCTCGGCTACTTTCATGATGATGAGCGAACAACGGCGGCATTTGAAGGTGGATGGTTTCACAGTGGTGACCTGGCCACTATTGACGACGAAGGTTATATCAGCGTCGTGGATCGAAAAAAAGACATGATCAAAACTGGCGGTGAAAACGTGGCCAGCCGGGAAGTTGAAGAAGCGATTTATCAATTGGACGGAGTTAGCGAAGTGGCTGTTGTTGGCCTGCCGCATCCGGTGTGGGTCGAAGCCGTCACCGCTGTCATTGTCTTAAAGGGGTCTGTATCGGTCACGGAAAAAACGGTTGTTGAGCATTGCGCCGGCCGGTTAGCAAAATTCAAGTGTCCAAAGGCGGTTCATTTCACCGCGACATTGCCAAAAAACCCGAGTGGCAAAATTCTGAAGCGCGAATTGCGCGAACAATACGCCGGGGAGACTGCTGGCTGAAAGTGGTCTGGCGACGGTCGGTTTTGTGAAGTTGTTTCAGGGCCAGCTTCATGAGGACTCTATTGGGGACTCAATGGGGACTCAATGGGTAATCGCTAAGAATTGAAGAATCGGAACCCAGGGTACTTGCCTAGGCCGCATTCTCGACCCATAGTGGACGGATTCATCCATCTTGAGTTAATCGGTACCGCAGGTTCAACGTTATCTGATCGGTCTCATGATCGATATTAATGCCGCGCCGTTTATTATGTTGGCGGCGTCGCGGTTCTTAAACACCATGGAGGTGCTGCATGAAAAATACCAGTAGATCTTTCCGGTTCCTGACTTCCCTGATGGCCACCGTTGCGGTTAGCCTGATCAGCCCGTTGGCGGGGGCCCAGGATAAATTTCCGACCAAGCCAATAACGATGGTGGTTACCTATGCAGCCGGTGGCAACGCAGACATTGTTGCCCGTATCTCTGCCGAGCGTCTCAGCAAAGAACTGGGTGTGCCGGTCAAAGTGTTAAACGTTCCGGGTGGTCGTCATATTCCCGGGGTAATGAATGTTTTGAATAAACCGGCTGACGGTTACACCTTATTGAGGTGGTCAGCGGCACCGATGGTCATTGGCCCTCTGGTTCGGAAGGTGCCGTACGATCCGTTGAAAGATATCGTGCCGATTTCAGCATCAACGACAGCGGCGACAGCCTTGTACGTGCGTGGTGATTCACCGATTAAGACGTTCGAGCAGTTTGTCGACGAAGCGAAAAAGAAAAAATTCACCATCGGGGTGAACAATATTGGTGCACCACCAAATTTGTCTGCGGTACAGCTGGCTCAGCAGTTTGGCCTTGAATTCAATACATTAACCTTGAAAACCGTTCCAGCCACGATGACTGGCTTGTTAGGTGGGCAGGTGGATGTTGCCGTCGGGCAACTAACCGGTGTGAAAATCTTTGGTGACAAGTTGCGCGCGTTAGCCATTCTTGATAACGCTCGGGAAGCATATTTTGCAAAAGATTTGCCTGGGGTGCGAACCGTTGGAGAAATCTTTCCTGGCAAAGAGGCTGGCAGCTGGATCAACGGAGGCCTCGCGATCAAAGCCGGCACCCCTGACCATATCGTCAAGCGCCTGGTTGAGGCGGCCGACAAGGCAATGAACAACCAGGCGTTCGCCGACCAGATAAGCAATACCATTACCTATCGCTGGATTGGCGGGGTTGATGCGGTAACTGCCAAAATCAAAGAAGGTATTGCACTGTATAAACCGTTGCTGGACAGCCTGGGCCTGCTGAAGAAATAGCGAAAAAAGCGCAACAGCAACTGAGCCGGTGTTGAGATGCTGACGCAGCGACGGGCCAATATCGTTTTTGCGATTGTGGCGCTGCTCGCTGCTGTTTTTCTCGCTGTTCAGGCCTTTGGCTTCGAAGACAATGTTCTGCTGGGAAAGTCGCAATTGAGTTCTCGCTTCTTCCCCCTTACTGCGCTGAGCTTCATCATTGTCTGCGCGCTGGTGGTACTGATTCAGCTAATCGGATTGCCGATTGAAGATCCCGCCGGCACCAAACCTGTGTATGGCCATTGGCGGGAAAGTTTTCGTGGTGCGATGACTTTCTTGGTCGCCGTCGCTTGCTTTCTGGTCTGGACTTACGTCGGATTTGTGCCGATGGCCTTGATTGTCGGGCCCGCCTGCGCCTTGGTGATGGGCGTCCGTTCGGTCTGGGTCTACGTATTTCTGATCGCATCGGGTTTTGCTATTTACCTTGTATTCAGTCGGCTGCTCGGTGTTGAGCTTTAACTCAATGATGCTGATCCCATACTTAATTCATGTGGCTGATACGTGACTGAAGCCGTTCTTCTTGCGCTGGGCAATTTGCTTCAGCCGATGAGCCTGCTGATGCTGGTTGCAGGGATTTCGCTCGGTATTGTCATCGGCATCCTGCCGGGCCTTGGGCCACCAATCGCCATCACTATTGCCTTGCCTTTCACTTTTTACCTTGAGCCGGTGCCGTCTCTGGTCTTGCTCCTGGCGATTTACTCCGCCGCCATTTACGGTGGATCTATTTCTGCAATCGCCGTGGGCATTCCCGGAACCGGGGCCGCAATGGCAACTGTGCAGGATGGCTTCAGCATGTTTAAAGCCGGTCGCGGCGGCGAAGCACTGGGCTATTCGTTGGTCGGATCCATTATCGGTGGCTTGTTCAGCACGGTATGCCTGGCACTGATTGCCCCGTTGCTTGCCGATGTGGCCATTAAGTTTGGTCCCCGCGAATTTTTGGCCATTGGTGTGTTTGGCCTTGTTGTTGTGGTTCGTGTCGCCGGTGAAAGTGTTTTTAAGGGCTTGCTGATTGGTGGGGTCGGCATATTCCTGGCCAGCTGGGGGATCGACCCAATTAACGGTATCGAGCGCTACACCTTTGGGTTTTATCAACTCTACGAGGGGATTCCCTTTGTGCCGTTTCTCGTCGGTGTGTTTGCGATGTCCGAATTGTTAATCAGTGCTGAAAAAACCCTGGTCATTGGCAAGATTGATCAGAAAAGCCTGTCAGTGCGCCTGCCCGGTTTCAAGGCACTGGCACGGCTTAAGGGCTTGTTGTTGCGTTCGTCCCTGATTGGTACCGTGATTGGCATTATCCCGGGGGAAGGCGCTGCGGTGGGCGCGTTCTTCAGCTACTCAGAGGCAAAACGACGCTCGAAAACCCCGGAAAAATTTGGCACGGGTATTCCCGAAGGCGTTGTAGCACCGGAAACCGCAAACAACGCCACGGTTGGTGGCGCCCTGGTGCCAACCCTGACCCTGGGGGTGCCGGGCAGCCCGGCGGCGGCGGTTTTGCTTGGGGCATTCCTGATTCAGGGGCTGGCACCTGGGCCGCGCTTGTTCTCAGAGCGCCCGGACCTGATGTATGCCATTTTTCTCGGCTTGTTTGTCATCAACCTGGTCATGATTCCGGTCGGGCTGCTGGCGATCCGGTATGCAGCCCGCTTGGTGATGGTACCCAACACTATTATTGTTCCAACGGTGATGTTGCTGTGTTTTGTCGGCACATACAGCGTCAGTAACAGTATGTTCAACGTCATTATCATGCTGGGCGCGGGCCTGCTCGGTTACATCGTGAGAAAACTTGGCTATTCAATTGCGCCGCTCAGTATCGGATTTGTTCTCGGGCCGATGCTCGAATTGTCACTGCGGCAATCGGTCATTGTCAGTGACGGTAGTGTCGCAAAGTTTTTTGGTAGCCCGATAGCGCTCGGTATTTACGCTGTGTTGGCGTTAACTATCTTGTGGGGCCCAATAAGCAACTGGTTTAGAACGCGGTAATTTTTACGCAGGAGGTAAAAAAAAATAGCCATGCCAGATAAAAACAAACGACCAAACGTTATTTTTATTTATTCTGACCAGTTACGCGCTGATGCCATCGCCTGTGCGGGTAACAAAGATGTTAAAACGCCGCATATCGATCGGCTAGCCGGTGAAGGCGTGCGCTTTGAAAATGCGTTTGTGTCTTATCCGTTGTGCACGCCGTTCCGAGCATCTTTGCTGACGGGCAAATATGCGCACGCGACAGGCGTTTATTCAAACCACTTCCCGATTCCCACCGATCAGGTATTCCTGGCAACTTTACTTGGTCAAGCCGGCTATAAAACTGGTTATATCGGTAAGTGGCACCTGTACGGCGGGCCAAAACCGGGTTTTGTACCGCCGGGCCCGGACCGGCTGGGTTTTGAGCATTTTGTTGGTTTTAACCGCGGGCATGAGTACATGCGGTCAATTTACTACCGCGATACCGATCAGGCTTATCACAGCAAACGCTACGAACCCGATTACCAGACAGACCATTTGATTGAATTCATGCAGGGTTGCGTCGGGTCGTCGCCGGACAGTCCGTTTTTTGGTTACGTGTGCCTTGGCCCGCCGCACTTTCCAATGGACATGCCGGCCCACTGGAAGTCGATGTACGACCCCAATACCGTGACCTTGCCGCATGGGGTGCCAAATCCGCAGTTGCAGCGCACGGTACAAAAGCAAGTTATCGAGCATGAATTCAATGGTAATCCGGCACTGGCAGAAACCAGTAAAACCGAAACAGAAAAAGTAGCGCCTGGTGAGGCAGAAAGCGAAGCTGCTATTCGCGAATTTGTTGCCCAGTACTACGGGATGATCAGTAATGTCGACTTTAATGTTGGTCGTATTCTCAACTGGCTTGATGCAAGCGATCTTGCCAACGATACGATAGTGGTGTTTTTTAGCGACCACGGCGACATGCTCGGTCAGCACGGTCACTATTGCGGTATCAAGCGTCGACCTTACCGTGGCTCAATGCAAGTCCCGGTGGTAGTGCGGTATCCCGCGCGCTTTGCTGGTGGCCAAACGCCGAAATCACTCATCGATTTCGCGGTCGACACAATGCCAACTATTCTCGATCTTTGCGGGGTGCAGACGCCCCCGGATGTGCAGGGCAATAGCTATCTGCCAATTCTGGATGGTCAGGATACGTCTGTGCGCGACCATGTTTACTACGAGTTGATGCTTCAGTCCGGCGGACAGAAAAGTGAAGTTCACTTGCAGCCGAGGCGAGGTATCCGAACCCGCGAATGGCTCTATGTTCGTGAGCAGGGCAGGCGCACGATGTTGTTTGATTTGCTGGCTGACCCACATGAAGAAGTGAACCTGGTAGGGCAGCCTGATCGAGCTGGCTTAATGGATTCTTTTGATACCCGGATCAAAGAGATCATGCAGTCAACTGGCGACGACTGGGGTAAAGAAGGCAGTTTCCCGCCGCCTAACTATGTGACCCACGAACAAGGCGCAATAATTCATAGAGAAATTCTCGCAAGCAATTCAATCGAAACGTCGTAACGGCAGCATCGTTGATCGCCTGTTATACCCAACCAGGCGGTGAGTACTGGCATTTTTTTCGTTAAGCTATCAGACAAGCCAACAATCAAATAGGGCCACTTCATGCGCAACGTTACCTCAGACAATATATCCGAGGCCTTTCTGGGCTACTTTGGTCGCGATACCGACCCACGGATTCGCGAAATTATGGATAGTCTTTCCCATCACCTGCACGCTTTTGCAAGGGAAACCAAGTTAACTCATTCGGAATGGCAGCAAGGCATCGATTTTCTGCGTCGCGCTGGCGAGATGACCACTGCTCAGCGCAACGAATTTATCCTGATATCGGATGTGCTTGGCTTGTCGTCGCTGGTTGATATGATTCACTCACCCGAGCAGGGTACCAATTCCAGCGTGCTTGGCCCCTTTCATATTTCCAATCCGCCGGCGATGCCGATGGGTAGTGATTTGCGGGGCGACTTTGCGGGTGACCTGATTCTCGTGACCGGTTCGGTTCGCAGCACCAGCGGTGAACCAATCGCCGGCGCCAGCCTTGATATCTGGCAGACGGCACCCAATGGTTTGTACTCGTCTCAAGACCCTGACCAGGACACTTACAGCTTTCACGCTCTGTTTACAACGGGTGATGACGGCGAGTATCGCTTCACAACGGCGCGGCCGGTCAGTTATACGGTGCCCACCGACGGGCCTACTGGTGACTTGTTACGCGCCACCGGGCGTCATGCGTGGCGACCTTCCCATCTGCATTGCATTGTTAAGGCACAGGGTTATCGCACCCTGGTAACCGAAGTTTTTCCTGATGACGATCCGTATCTTGATGAAGACACTGTTTTTGGTGTCCGGGACGATCTGGTCATGCACTATGTTGAGCAAGAACCGGGCGACTTCCCGGCGACGGGATACGCATTGTCCGGAAAAGTATCCGAGAAATTCTCACGGGTAGACTTTGACCTGGTGCTTAGCCCGGGCCTCTGATCAGGAAGCAGAAGAGCCTGGAGTAACGTCATGTAACCTCGAGGGTCATTAAGTGACCGATCAGTCACTGAATGTACTATCAAGTTTCGATCTAGCAATACTTCTTCTCAACCCGATCGATACTTCCGAGGAAAATCATGAAAAAGACCTTAATTGCCAGTGTTTTAGCCGTTGGTCTGTCT
>JBAUID010000016.1:0-141903 GCA_049680625.1 Burkholderiaceae bacterium
TGACTTTAAGGCGTTTCAGGGTGGGCGCTTCGCTAAACGACTCTTTATGCTCCAGGTCTTTAAAGCGTTCATCGCGACGCAACATCGTCAGTAAGGAGTGAATGTTGTCGGGTTTGCCGCATACCGATCCGTTGATCCCTTCACAAGCAACGAGGACAGTCCCGGTTAATTGGTTAGCCTGACAAGTGCGTCGTATGCTGTCTGACAGCGCTTCGCAATCGCTGATCGTGACAAAGCGATAAAAGCTTGCTGTCAGGTAATTATTCTGCGCCGAACTCATCGCCCATTTCTACGCTGCGTGCGTGGGCGGCTTTAACACCGCTGATTATTGCTGATTCGACGCCAGCGGCATTCATGGCATCCAGGCCGGCTGCCGTTGTTCCGCCTTTTGATGTCACGTTCTCCCTAAGTGTGGACACGGGTTCGTCAGCGCGCATTGCCAGTTCAGCGGCGCCCCGAACCGTGTGCTCGACCAGGGTTTTAACCTGCTCGGCATTGAGACCTAGTTCTGCTCCGGCTGTCAGCAATGCTTCCATCCAGCGAAACACATAGGCTGGGCCGCTACCACTGATTGCGGTAACCGCGTCAAGTGCCAATTCTGAATCGACCCAGAGAGTAGCCCCGACGGCGCCGAGGATGGTTTCGGCGCTTTCCCTGTCACCTGTGGCATCTGCGCTGTCGGGTGAGCAGTACAAGCCGGTGACTCCTTGGCCAATGAGTGCCGGGGTATTTGGCATCGCCCGCACGATACGGTCGTGTCCACCGAGCCAGCGGCTAATGTCAGCGATCCGAATGCCCGCAGCGACACTTATCATTGGATTATTACTTAATAGCGGCGCTAAACCAGTGGCAACTTGTTTCATTAGCTGTGGCTTGACGGCGAGAACACAAGTAGAGCCGGCGATAGCCTGCACCGTGGCCTGCTCGAGCGTGGACACGCCATGCAGATTGGTGACTTTTTCGCGGGCGGTTTCTGACGGATCTATTGCCAGAATATCGGTGGCTGGGTGACCACGGCTGATTAAACCGCCAATCAGCGCGCTGGCCATGTTGCCACTGCCGATAAATGTGATTTTCATTCGGAAGTCTCGTTCTGTTCGCGGTTAGTGGGTGGTTGGGTTATTGGGTGGTTGGGTAGGCGACTACTCGGGTCTTGCGTTCGGTTTATCAGGGGGCCCGGGGGGTTTACTCATTAGTCTGGATGGGTGAAGTCCGAAACATAATAGCGCTACCGCGTAGAGAGCCGCACCGCAGGTGACTGTTCCCAGCACCAGGCCAATACGTTGCCATGGGGTATTTTGCATTGCGATCCAGTCGAATTGTGGAACTACCCACAACAGACTAATGCCGAGGACGCTACTGGCGGTGAGCACCCTCAGACTAAACCCCATCCAGCCAGGCTGCGGCCGGTATTGGCCTCGATAAAGAAGGCCGCCGAGGAGCAAGCTGGCGTTAAGCATTGCGGCCAGCGAAATTGACAAGGCGAGGCCGGCATGGGCAAAGCGAGGAACCAGGACAATGTTCAGTAGCTGAGTCACAACCATCGCTACAATTGCAATTTTCACCGGAGTGGCGATATTTTGATGCGCGAAGAACCCCGGCGCAAGAATTTTTATCGCGCTTAGCCCGATAAGGCCAATAGACCAGAACTGTACGGTTCGAGCCGTCATCTGAACGTCCCGGGCGCCAAATTGCCCGTAGTGATAGAGCAGGGCGGTGAGTGGTTCAGCCATCACAAACAAGCCAACTGCCGCAGGCGCGGCCATGACCATTGCCAGCCGCAGGCCCCAGTCCAGCAGCGCGCTGTATTCCGCTCGGTTCTCGTCAGCCACGGCGGCGGACAGGCTTGGCAGCAACACGGTGCCCAGTGCAACCGCTATCAAAGCCGTCGGGAATTCCATCAAGCGGTCACCAAATGACACCCACGATACCGAGCCGGCTTCAAGCCGGGAAGCGATGTGAGTATTGATCAACAGGCTGATCTGTTGGGCTGACACCGCCAGGACTGCGGGTGCCATTAAAGTCAAAACCCGGCGCGTGCCTGGGTCGCTGTAGGCCGCGCGCAGATTCCAATCTATTTTTGGCAGCATGCCAATGCGGCGCAATGCAGGAATTTGTATCGCCAACTGGGCGAGGCCACCAAGAATCACCCCCGCTGCCAATGCGTAGATAGGCGGATTGAAGTAATCTGCCAGGAACAGCGCCGCGCCAATAATTGCCAGATTGAGCAAGACCGGGGTGACGGCCGGTACGGCGAAGCGTTTCCAGGTATTTAGAATCCCAGCGCTCAGGGCAAACAGGGAAACCAGCAAGATATAGGGAAACATCCAACGAGTCATGATCACGGCCGCGTCGAAGCTTTCTGGGTTTCGGGCAAGGCCGCCGGCGACCAGCCAAACCAGGCCAGGCGCTGCGATAACGCCGATCATAGAAATCAGCAAAACCCCCCAAAACAAGGCCGTTGCAACCCGGTCAATCAGTGTTTTTGCGCCCTGGGGCCCACCCTGGGTCTCGGCTTTGGCTCTTTCCTGGGCAAGCAGGGGAACGAAGGCCTGGGAGAAGGCCCCTTCGGCAAACATGCGCCGAAGCATGTTGGGAAGCCGGAAGGCCACAAAAAAGGCGTCAGTCATTGGCCCCGCGCCGAACTGGGTGGCAATTAGATTTTCCCGGATGAGCCCGGTAATTCGCGACACCAGGGTCAACGCGCTGATCAACGCGGCGGAACGGAAAAGATTCAAGGGTTTTGGGTCGCCAGCGATTGCGGTCAGATACGGAATATGCCTATAATTTACGGCTTTTCCGGGCGCGTCATTGAGACATAGCCGGAAAATTTGGGAAACCCTCGCAAAATACGCCAAATTGCAACAGATGGCTGGCCGAGAGATCAGTGGTTTGGTGGTGGTTTGGTCGTGGTTGGGCAGAGTTGTTGTTTGGCTGAAAAAATAGTGCCTGGCGCGATTTTGCAGAAACATCGTCCTGATTTTATTAATCAACGAACGCGAACAAGCAATGCGTGCGTTGATCAGTGAATTTTCAGGTTTATCAGCTAGAAAGTCGGCACCCGGCAATTTTGCCAGGCCGATCAGCTAAGAGAGAAAATGGCAAATATAAAATCGGCGCGTAAGCGCTCACGTCAGGCGGTTATTCGCAACGAGCACAATTCGGCTCAGCGCTCAACATTGCGTACCGCAATCAAAAAAGTACGCAAGGCAGTTGATGCTGGTGATAAAGACGCTGCAACAAAAGAATGTAGCGTCGCCCAATCGATCATTGATCGGATCGCCGATAAGCGCATCATTCACAAAAATGCTGCTTCTCGCTACAAAAGCCGGCTGGTTGCGGCCGTAAAAAGAATGGCATAGTTTTTAATACATCGGATCAACCGCGTATTAAAAAAGACATAAATGCTTATAAAAGCCGACTGCCAAGTCGGCTTTTTGGTTTTATGGAGCAGGTTTTGTCCGTTGACCAAACAAGGCAGTGCCAATCCGGACAATGGTTGCGCCCTCGGCAATTGCTGCCTCAAGATCAGCGGTCATACCCATAGACAGTGTATCGACGGCACCTGAATTGATGCCCTGCGTGGCCAGAGAGTTGCGCAATTGGTTCAGTTGTTCCCTAACCGCTGCAAATGCCTGGTGCTGTTGATCCGGATTGTCGCTAGGGTCAGGAATTGCCATCAAGCCGCGTAGGCGCAGGCGGGGTAGTGCACAAATGGCAATGGCCAATGTCTGAACCTGATCGGGAAGGCAGCCGCTCTTGCTTGGCGCGCCATCGATATTGATTTGGATACAGACATTTAGCGGTGCGGCGTTATCAGGTCGTTGATCGTTTAGCCGGGTGGCTACCTTTTCACGTTCTACCGTGTGAACCCAGTCAAAATTTTCAGCAATTGGTCGAGTCTTATTTGATTGAACCGGGCCGATAAAATGCCATTCGAGTTTTAAATCAGGCCGCTCATTATGAATCGCGGCTTGTTTATCGAGGGCTTCCTGAAGGTAGTTCTCTCCGAATGACTGCTGGCCGGCGTCCGCCATTGCGACGATATTCGGTGCCGCAAACGTTTTACTGACTGCCAATAAGTGAACCGAGCCCGCAGGCCGGGACGCTGATTTGATCGCAGCGTCAATACGCTGGTGAATCCGCTGTAAAGCCAATAATGCAGATTCTTCTGTATTAGTTTTGCCGTTCATCGCCTGAAACGTCTGTTTGTCGTAACGAGATACTTCATCTGCGTGGATCGAACCACTATCGGTGGTCTCTAAATCGGATGGTCAATAGACCACCAGTAAAGGAATTTACATGGATATCGCTGAACTACTTACTTTTGCTGTGAAGAACAGCGCGTCTGACCTTCATTTGTCTGCTGGTCTGCCGCCAATGATTCGGGTTCACGGTGATGTCCGTCGAATCAACCTGCCGCCAATGGAACATCAGGACGTGCACGGCATGATCTACGACATTATGAACGACGGCCAGAGAAAAGAGTATGAAGAGAACCTGGAATGTGACTTTTCGTTTGCAATTCCGGGTCTGGCTCGCTTTCGTGTAAACGCTTTTGTCCAGAATCGGGGTGCTGGCGCGGTAATGCGTACCATTCCCTCGAAAATTCTGAGTCTCGAAGACCTGAATGCGCCAAAAGTATTTCAGGAGATTTCTGACCTCCCGCGCGGCATGGTATTGGTGACTGGACCGACTGGTTCGGGTAAGTCGACCACCCTGGCTGCGATGGTCAATTACATCAATGAGAACCACTACGGCCATATCCTCACCGTTGAAGACCCAATCGAATTTGTGCACGAGTCTAAGCGCTGTCTGATTAATCAGCGGGAAGTGGGTCCGATGACTTTGTCATTTAACAATGCGCTTAAATCTGCACTTCGCGAAGATCCGGACATTATTCTTGTTGGTGAGATGCGTGACCTGGAGACAATTCGACTTGCATTGACGGCGGCAGAGACAGGTCACCTGGTCTTTGGAACCTTACATACTTCATCTGCTGCAAAAACGATCGATCGTATTGTTGACGTATTTCCGGCGGCTGAAAAAGACATGGTTCGCGCGATGTTGTCAGAATCGCTTCGCGCGGTAATTTCACAATCGCTTCTTAAAACCAAAGACGGTAATGGACGAGTAGCCGCTCATGAGATCATGATCGGTACCCCGGCTATCCGAAATCTCATTCGAGAGGCCAAGGTTTCACAAATGAATGCGGCTATTCAGACGGGTGCAGCCCTGGGTATGCAAACGATGGACCAGTGTCTGACTGACCTGGTTCGTAAGAACACCATCACGATGGCCGAGGCGCGCCATGCGGCAGCTGTAAAGGAAAACTTCCCTGGCTGATTCCAGAGGTATTGTTTATTCCAAACCTAGACTGAACTGACAGATAGAGCGAGAAATTAATGGAACGCGAACAGGCATCGAAATTCATGCAGGACTTATTGGGCGCTATGGTTAAAAAAGGCGGATCCGATCTGTTCTTGACCGCTGACTTTCCGCCTGCGTTCAAAGTAGACGGAAAAGTGTTTCCGGTTTCGAACATTCCGCTGACATCTAAGCACACGATGGAGTTGGCGCGAGCTCTGATGAACGACAAGCAGGCGGCCGAGTTCGAAGAGTCTCACGAAGTCAATTTTGCGATTAGTCCGGTTGGTATCGGTCGTTTTCGAGTGAACGCGTTTATGCAGCTTGGGCGGGTTGGCATGGTATTGCGTACCATTCAGGCCGAGATTCCCAGCTTTAGCCAGCTCAAGCTTCCCCCAATTCTCGCGGACTTGTCTCTGAACAAACGTGGTCTGGTCATTGTTGTTGGTGCGACAGGCTCTGGTAAGTCGAACACGCTTGCGGCAATGATTGGTCATCGAAACGAGAAGACTTACGGCCACATCATCACTATCGAAGACCCGGTTGAGTTCGTTCACCCTCACAAGAATTGCATTGTGACTCACCGAGAAGTTGGAGTGGACACAAAAAGCTGGCAAATCGCGCTTAAAAATACACTGCGCCAGGCGCCCGACGTCATCATGATTGGCGAGATTCGCGACCGCGAAACAATGGAGCATGCCATTGCTTTTGCCGAGACCGGTCATTTGGCAATGGCTACGCTACACGCTAACAGTTCAAACCAGGCCCTGGACAGAATTATTAACTTTTTCCCTGAAGAGAAGCGACATCAGTTGTTGATGGATCTTTCTCTGAATCTGAAAGGCATTATTTCTCAGCGACTAGTGCCGACAGTCGACGGAAAGGGGCGAGCAGCTGCAGTAGAGGTGCTATTGAATTCGCCGCTTATTTCTGACCTGATTTTCAAAGGTGATGTTGGCGGCATCAAAGAAATCATGAAAAAGAGTCGTGAACTTGGTATGCAAACATTCGATCAATGCTTATTTGACCTGTACGAAGAAGGAAGGATTTCATACGAAGATGCATTGCGCAATGCTGATTCGGTTAACGATTTGCGGTTGAATATCAAGCTGAACAGCAAGAACGCTGAGAGCGACTTATCTCGCGGTACGGAGCACCTGGGCATTGTCTAATGTCTGATTTATTGTAGTTGAGCTGATGGCACGAAAAAAAGAGCGGCGTGGCCGCTCTTTTTTATCTGATGTCAAAGATGAATAGTCGGCAATCCAGGGTGCCGTTATAAAGCGGAATTTTCCTTCGCTCTCGTAAGCCGAGTTTTCCGGGTAGTTTAAGGTCGCTGGTAAGTAGGCAAACCGTCCAGCCGTTAAAGCTCTTTTTCAGCCTGGCACCCATCTCGCGAAATACATCTCCTTTGCCGACAAAATCCATGCGCTCACCGTAGGGCAAATTACTGACTAACCAGCCAGGAGTTCTCGTGGGCGGTGAACTGTTGAGAAAATCGGCCGTACGCAAATGAACTGCGCTTTCTGACAACCCGGCCCGGATAATGTTTGACCTGGTTCGTTCGATTATCGTGTTGTCGATATCACTGGCGTAAACGGTAGCTGCTTCAGGGCTAGCACGGTCCCCGGTTGCGTTAACGGTCGTCGCATTTGCCCGACCGCTTTCGAAGCCCCGATCAGCCTGAGTGAGGGCTAGCTGCCATGCTTCGGAATCGAATGACCGGAGTCGGTGCAACCCAAATTGTTCTCGTAGTTGCGGGCGCACCCCGTTCACCAGCTGAGCCGCCTCTATGGCGATAGTGCCGGATCCGCAAAACGGGTCGTATAGCGGGGCCTTATAATCCCAGCCACTCGCAGCCAACAGCCCGGCAGCCAGGTTTTCTTTGATGGGGGCACTGCCTTTGTCGTCGGAGAGACGCCACCCCCGCTTGAAAAGATTTTCGCCGCTCAAATCAACATACAGACTGGCCTGACGATCCTCAAGATATATGGCTACTCGGACATCGGGTGCGTTTGTATCAATACTGGGGCGGTCGCCGGTATGTTCGCGTAGTCGGTCAACGACGGCATCTTTCACTCGTAAAGTGGCAATCTGCAAACTACGCAAATTGGACCGCACCGCCCTGATGTCAACGCGCAGGGTGAGTTCTGGTCCAAAATATGCTTCCCATGGCACCCGGCTCGCGATTTTATAAAGATCTTTGTCGATACGGTAGCGCTTGCTGGCCACCCGCATCAGCACGCGGCTGGCGATTCGACTACGCAGGTTCACCTGGTAAGCGACTGCCAGGGTGCCGCTGAATTGAACGCCGGCGGCTACGACTTGTACATCAAGACCGCCGCAGCTAGTGACCTCCTGCGCCAGATAGTCCTGAAGCCCCTTTGGGCAAGGAGCAAAATACGTCGGAGGGCCTGCGTCACCTGTGGCCGTATCAGTCGCCGTTTCAGTTGCAGCAGCAGCAATCTGACTTTTAGTGGCTGTCAAGAGACTGAGCTGGCCGCAGATGGCTCAGATACGGAGTGCACGTTCAACAAAGTCAAGTCTGTCCTGACCCCAGAAGTTCTGACCGTTGATTCGAAACCAAGGTGAACCGAAAACCTGAGTGTCAATGGCTTCACGTGTATTGGCCGCAATGGTTTCGACTGCTGCCGGTGCAGCCTTGATCAATTGGTCGTAGTCCAGGCCTTGGGCTGTGGCAATTGCGCGCAGGCTTTGTGCATCCGCTATGTCTGTTTCTTCAGCCCACAAAGCCTTCATTATTGCACCAGCCAGGGCGAAGGCGGCCGCGTCACCGGATAGTTGATTTGCCGCTACTATCAGCTGCATCGCCGCATCCGCCGGTGTCGGAAAGAACTTGGGTTCCACTGTCAATGGCAACTGTAAAAAGTCGCGCCAGCGTGCCAGTTCGGCGAGGCGATACGCCTGACGCTGGGGAGCACGCTTTCCAAGCGGCAGGCCGCCAGATACGGGAAATACCTGGCCGAGGTCAAACGGCTTTAGTTCGATCTTGGCGTTGTTTGCCGCGGCAATTTCCCCCAGTCGCGCGTGTCCGAGATAGGTCCACGGCGAGCTGGGAATCATGAAATATTCGATTGTTTGCATTTTTTTTACTGGGTAAATTAATTACGACTGAAAAAGTTGATTTTTTATAAACGGAAAGACGGGCGTCTAAAAAGGTTTGATAACAACAAGCACGACACAGACGAACAGACCAAGCACTGGTACTTCATTGAACCATCGAAACCAGACATGGTTGTAATGATTATTTCCCTGCTCAAAATAGCGTAGAATTTTTCCGCAGAAAAAGTGGTAGGCAACTAGTCCGGCCACGATCAGTAGTTTCAGTGGGAGCCAGTAACTGCCGGCGCCGATTCCGTAGCCAAGCCATAGCCACAGACCGAACCCCAGCGCAAGTACCATAAGAGGGCCCATAAAGCGGTAAAGTTTGCGCCCCATCAAGAGTAGCCGCGCTCGCTCAGCCAGTTTGGCGCGAGCGTATTCCGGTTTGCTTTCTTCAGCTCCGGGCGGCATCGCCATCGCAAGGTTGACAAATATCCTGGGCAGATAAAACAAGCCTGCAAACCAACTGGTTACAAAAACGATATGGAATACCTTAACCCACAGGAAACTGCTGCTCATTAGTTGCGAACCTGCCCGTTACCAAGCACAACATATTTCAGCGAGGTTAAGCCTTCAAGGCCAACCGGGCCTCGAGCGTGAAGTTTGTCTGTTGAAATTCCAATCTCAGCGCCCAGACCGTATTCGAAACCGTCGGCGAACCGGGTGGACGTATTGACCATTACGGATGCTGAGTCTACCTCGCGTAAGAATCGCATGGCGTTTGAATGTGAATCCGAAATGATTGCGTCGGTATGGTTCGATCCGTTGGAGTTGATGTGTTCAATCGCTTCGGTCAATCCGGCAACAATTTTGATACTGATAATGGGTGCCAGGTATTCTGTTGTCCAGTCTTCAGGGTTAGCGGCGTTGCACGGTATTCCGGCGCTCTCCAGAATCTGCTGTGCTGCTTCATCGCCGCGCATTTCTACGTTCTTGTCCGCATAGATTCGTCCGATCATGGGCAAAAAACGGAGGGCAACAGTTTTTGCAACCAGCAAGGTTTCCATAGTGTTGCACGGGCTGTAACGTTGTGTCTTGGCGTTGTCAGCTATGGTTACCGCCATGTCGATGTCTGCAGAGTCATCGACGTAGGTGTGACATATGCCATCAAGGTGTTTGATAACCGGTACCCGGGCTTCACGACTGATTCTTTCAATCAGTGACTTGCCGCCCCGGGGCACGATGACGTCAATAGCATCCGGATTGCTAATCAAAGCGCCGACAGCGGTGCGATCTGTGGTTTCGATCAGTTGTACGGCATCTGCTGGAAGCCCCGCCTGTGTCAGGCCTTGCCGGACAATCGCGGCAAGTGCTTGATTGCTTTGTATGGCTTCTGAGCCACCGCGAAGAATTGTTGCATTGCCCGACTTAATACAAAGACCGGCTGCGTCGACAGTGACATTTGGGCGAGACTCGTAAATGATGCCAATACTACCCAGCGGTACTCGCATACGGCCAACTTGTATTCCGCTGGGCTGATATTGAAAGTCAGTCATCTGTCCGATTGGATCGGGCAGGGAAGAAATTTGTTCCAATCCGATCGCCATCGACTCTATTGCCTGGTCACTTAAGGTGAGTCGGTCAACAAAGGCCAGGTCAGAACCGGCGTCACGCGCCGCTGCAGTGTCCTGCTGGTTGGCCGCTTGCAAGCGATCGCGGTTGGCACGGATTGCTGCCGCAATAGTGCGCAAAGCCTGGTTTTTTAAGCCGGTGTCCGCGCGTGCCATAGCGGTGCTTGCTACCCGCGCCCGGCGGCCGACATCAGCGATGTAAGCAGGAATATCGATAGATTCAATGCGCATAGTTATGTCTGAGTGTTGTCTGATTTCGCGGAATAACAAACTCGCACTCCGCACTATTGAGATTCCCCAGGCGGCCCCCGGCAACTGCTGGCCCGGGGTCGGTGGCAGTGAACTGCCTGTCTGGGTGGAGCGACTGATGGGTCAGGCAGGAATTTCGGGTTGGGGTGAGCCTGCCAGCGTCAGTGCAATATGCCGGATCAAGGCCCATGTATCACCTGGGCGAAAACCTTTTGCCATTGTATCGGCCCGGGCCGAGTTGGTCAGGGCTATTCTGGCGATTTTTCCGTCAATACGTCTTGCCGCCTGCTCGTACAGGCGTTGGCGAGGCCCGAATGCGCGGCTTTGCGCAAGCACCGGGCCCAACGGAGTGCCGGCTTGAATTGCATCCTGTAAGCGCAGCATGGATCGGGCACATTCAGCCAGGTGCCAGATCAGTAGGGTTTCCGCCTGCCCGGCGCCGGCTAATCCATCCAGTGATCGTGCGGTGCGGTTGATATCTGCGCCAAGAATGGCGTCGATGAGATCTTGCGCATCATAGCGAGCGACCTCCAAAACTGCCGCGGTAGCGCCTTCAATTGGTAGTCTGCCCTCGCCAAAGAGTAAGCCCAGTTTGCGAATTTCCTGGTCAGCAGCCATAAGATTGCCTTCTACCCGTTCAGCAATGATTTGCAGCAGATTCGGGTCAGCTTGTTGCTTTTGGGCGTTAAGGCGGCGCCCGATCCACGCGGGCAGGCCAGTGTGATCAACTGGAAAAATTTCAACCGTTACTCCAGCGGCATCAATTTGCTTAAACGCGGCTGAACGCAGTAAGCCAGCCTCCGGCCGTTGGCTGCTGACTAATAAGCGGACGTCATCGGGAATTCCGTTGCTGGCAAGTTCCGCTACGACTGTTGTTACTTCTTTGGTCGGACGAGCCGGAACTCTCACCTCGATCAGCTTTCTGCTGGCAAACAGCGACATGGCACTGACTTCGGCGGCCAACTCGGTGGGTTGAAAGCTACGGTCGACCGTCATTACGATTCGTTCTTCAAATCCAGCCTGTCGTGCGCTTGCCCGCACCTCGTCGCAACATTCGATCACCAGTAAGGCTTCATTGCCGTGTACCCACGTCACAGCCGGTATGGATTTCTTTAAGCGACCAGTGAGTGCCTGCGCTTTAATGGCCATGAGCGAGTATCAGGTGCCTTTTTTAACCACGGAAATTCGGCGCAGAATTTGTTGTGCCATGTCAGTCTGCATCTCGCGGTACAAAAAGTCTTCTTCGAGTTGGGCGGAGAGAACTTCCACGTCACTTGTGGTGATGTAGCGCCGCAAGACAATTTCGGTAGGTTCCAGCAATGCCACGCCGTTGGTGTCGCGAACCTGAAATACGACGCGATATCGAAGCAGGTATTCCCGCGGCCGGCCAGACGGCGAAAACGAAACCGCTTCCTTCTCGCGGGTTTCGGTGGTGACTTCGACTGCAGCTTCCGCCCGGCTTCGGTTTGCCACAAACTCAGTTTTTGATGCAATTCTGGCCTGTCGATTAAACTCGTCAGCCAGGACCGTGTCAGGATTCATCCCGTTAAACAGGGTGGTAAACGGCAGTTCCGCCGAGCTCCTGAGGGTAAAACCGCAAGCTCCCAGGCTTAGGCTGAGCAAAGCGCTTAACACGGCTGTCGAACCACGCTGACGTAACACCGGCCGAGCAAAAATTTCAGACGAGAATTTCATTGGCTCAGAATCCGTTTGAAAGGGTGTTGCATCAGACAACAATATTGACCAGTTTACCCGGCACAACAATGATTTTCCTGGGGGTTTTCCCCTGGCCATGTCGTTCGAAGGCTTCGGAAGCGGTTGCCGCTTGCTCAATTGCGACTTTATCGAGCTCGGCAGAAACGGTAATTTTACCGCGTACCTTGCCATTTATCTGCAACACAAAGGTCAGTTCGCTTTGCTCAAGCGCCGCGTCATCGATTTGCGGCCATGGTGCGTCAATAATTTCACCCATCGGCTTGTCATTTTCTGCGACTGATCCGTAAGCAAGCGATTCCCACAGGTTATGGCAAACGTGAGGCACGACCGGGTAAAGTATTCGCAGCAAGATTCCGAAGCCTTCTTTGGCTGCTCCTAATAAAGACTCGTCGGAATCGGGCTGCGCAGATTCCAGAGCATTCAGCATTTTCATTCCGGCAGACACAACTGTGTTGTACTGCAGGCGTTCATAGTCGTAGTTTGCCTGCTTGAGAATCAGGTGGACTTCGCGGCGTAGTGATCGGGTGTCGTTGTCTGAAATTGCCGCAGCAGGCGCTGACTTGGTATCAGCAAACGACTGACTCATTTTGAATGCGTAAGCCCAAAGCCGGCGCAGGAATCGGGCACCACCTTCGACCCCGCTGGCGGACCAGGCAGCACTTTGATCTGGCGGACCTGCAAACATCGTAAACATTCGAGCAGTATCGGCGCCGTGGTGACTGATAATGTCTGCGGGTAAGACGACGTTGTTCTTACTCTTTGACATTTTTTCAACCCCGCCGATGGAAACGGGCTGGCCGTCGGCAACAGCGGTTGCCCCGGTGGGTTTGCCTTTGTCGTCATAGCTTAGTTCTACGTCGGATGGGTAGAACCACCGGGTACGCCCGTCAGCTTCCTGACGATAGTAGCTCTCATTGAGCAACATACCCTGGGTGAACAAGTTAGTGAAAGGTTCGTCAAACGACAGCAATTTCATATCACGCATGACTTTTGTCCAGAACCGCGCATAGAGTAAATGCAGTACTGCGTGTTCGATCCCGCCAATGTACTGGTCCATTGGCATCCAGTAGTCATTGCGCTCATCAACCATTGCATCATTGTTGTCCGGCGAGCAATACCGCATGTAATACCAGGCGGAATCAACAAAAGTATCCATCGTGTCTGTTTCGCGACGTGCTGGTTTCTTACAAGTCGGGCACTGGCACTTCAGAAACGGTTCGTAGTTGCTCAGTGGGTTCCCGGAGCCGTCGGGTACCAGGTCTTCGGGCAATACAACGGGCAAATCCTCGAACGGTACGGGTACCGGACCGCAGTCGTCACAATGAATGATCGGAATTGGTGTTCCCCAGTAACGCTGACGGGATATTCCCCAATCGCGAAGCCGCCACTGAACCCGCTTTTCACCGAGGTCTTTTGTGCTGAGGTCACTGGCAATCCGGTCGACGGCTTCGGAAAAATTCAATCCGTCGTACGGCCCGGAGTTGATGCACACCCCGTCTTTGGATACATACCAGTCGAACCATTGTTCGGTGCTGAATTGCTCATCGTTGACGGCCACCACCTGCTCAATTGGCAGCTGGTACTTTCTGGCAAATGCAAAGTCGCGCTCATCATGGGCCGGTACTGCCATCACAGCGCCATCTCCATATGCCATAAGGACGTAGTTGCCCACCCAGACAGGGATCGGTTCGCCGGAAATCGGATGCTGGACAACTTGTCCGGTTGGGATCCCGCGTTTGTCGTCATCACTGATATCGTCGCCAGGTGCGGCGCCGTGTCGGCAGGCATCTACAAATTCCTGCACATCAGGATTGCTCGCCGCTGCCGCTTCAGCAAACGGATGTTCCGGTGCCACGACAACAAACGTGGCACCCATGATTGTGTCTACCCGGGTGGTAAATACGTATAACTTACCGTCGCTGATCAGCTGGCCACCGGTGTCCCGAATGTCGTGTCTAAACGCGAATCGAACACCCGTGGAGCGACCAAGCCAGTTTTGCTGCATGAGCTTGACACGGTCTGGCCAGCCCAGTGAATCGATATCATCGAGTAATTCCTGAGCGTATTGGGTTATCGCCAGGTAGTAACCGGGGATCTCGCGCTTCTCGACGGTGGCACCGGTGCGCCACCCTTTGCCGTCAATGACTTGCTCGTTCGCCAATACAGTCTGGTCGATAGGATCCCAGTTCACCACTTGTGTTTTGCGGTACGCAATGCCTTTTTCGAGCATTTTCAGGAACATCCACTGATTCCACTTGTAGTAGCGCGGATCACAGGCGGTCATTTCGCGATCCCAGTCGAATGCAAAACCAAGAGGGCGCATTTGTGCTTTCATCTCGGCGATGTTCTGGTATGTCCATTTTGCCGGCGCAACGCCTTGGTCGATGGCCGCATTTTCGGCAGGCAGCCCAAACGCATCCCAACCCATCGGTGATAAAACATTAAAGCCGTTCATCCGCATATAGCGATACATCACATCGTTGATCGTGTAGTTGCGGACATGACCCATATGGAGTTTGCCGGACGGGTAGGGCAGCATTGAGCAAACGTAAAACTTCCCCTTTGGAAAGCGCGGGTCGTTTTCCACGGCTTTATAGGCGTTTGAGTCTTCCCAGTGGGCCTGGGCCGTCGCTTCAACAACGGCTGGTTCGTATTTTTCGTTCATTTACTTGAATTCGCGCTCGGATGGCTTACCGATCAGATGGGCTGACATTCCGTCCACCAGGCTATTGGTGGACCGGTGCCTCTTGGCTGGTCGATTGCAGTTTCTCAGTTGCCTGGGTCTCCCGGGGCCGTGGGTTGGCATCGCTATGCGCCATAGGTGGCGCAAACAAGGCTTTCCAGCGTGGTTCGCGGGTCCAGGCACAGATGATAATGCATTGCAACATAGCGGGTCGGGTGGCGGTGGCTTACATGGGCGATTAAAAAAGGGTGATTGTCCGTTCCATTTTCTGCATAATCAAGGCGGGTAGGGCGGCAAAGACCGCCCACCTGACAGTCCGCACCTGGTGCCGGGCAGAACAAGTAAAACGAAGACAACAAGCATTCGCGCTTTGCAAATGCACAGGAGACGTCAGGCGAAGTGCCTGATCAGAGGGAGATGTCACTTGATTCATGGCAATAGTAATATCGCTGAGCCATTGAGCGCAGTTGACAGTATGGCGCCGCCAACTGGTTCAGCCATCATGCGTGCGATTGAAATCCTGGAAGTGATTTCGCGTAGCGACGAAACACCACAACTAGCCGAAATTTGCCGGGCTGTTAATCTGCCAAAGGCAACTGTTTATCGAATACTTGGTACGCTTGAACACGCCGGGTACGTGTCCAAAGAACCGGGTGCCAAGCGGTATCAGTGTGGTCATCGTCTGCATAATATTTCCATGAAAGTTTTGCAGAATTCACCGGCCAGGGCCGCACGACGTGCGATTCTCGAAGAGTTGGTCGAAGAGCTTGGCGAAACTTGTAACCTCACCGTGCCAGACGTCCATACGATTACCTATCTTGATCGGGTAGAGGCGTCGTGGCCGCTAAAAGTTGTCTTGTCTGTCGGCAGTAAAGTCCCGATGTATGCATCTGCCAGCGGTAAGTTGTTTCTGAGTTTTATGCCGCGCCGCAGCTGCGAACGCTTCATCCGGTCGACTCCGCTAATTGCGTACACCGAAAAGACGCTGGTTGATCCGGTTCGACTGATGTCAGAACTTGACAGCATTCGCCTTAACGATTTTGCCGTAGACGAGGAGGAGTACTTGAACGGTATTTGCTGCCTCGCAGTACCGGTTCGTAATCACGATGGCGAAGTTGTCGCTTCGGTTGCCGCTCACGGGCCAAGCTCACGGATGCAATTGAGCCAGGCCATAGAGTTTCTGCCTCAGTTACGCGAGGCGGCTGATTGCATCGGCCAAACTCTGGAGTCCTGAGCAAGCCAAGCTGCCACCCGCCCCGGGCGATGGCGGATTTAGTCAACTGCGTGTCGCCCGCTATCACGGCCAGGGTAGCGGTTTTCCCTCGAACCCGTTGAGATGACAAATCTTGCTGGAAAAGCGCTGTCCGTTACAGTAAAGTGGAGCCAGCAGCAATCCGGCCGTCCGCTTACGGCTAGTCGCGTCGATACAAATACCGTCGATACAAACACTTAAGGAGTACCCCATGGGCCACGCTGATCCGATGCTTGATTCCCAGTTGCAACCATACTGGATGCCGTTCACGGCAAACAAAGAGTTCAAAAAAGAGCCCCGCATGATTGCCCGGGCCGAAGGCATGTACTTCTATACGCCCGATGGCCATAAAATTCTCGACGGCTCTTCCGGCTTGTTTTGTTCGGCGGCGGGTCACTGCCGGCCTGAAATAACCGCGGCGGTTGCCGAACAACTCGGGACGCTGGACTACACCGCACCATTTATGCGCTCACATGCCAAGGCGTTTGAGCTTGCTGCCCGCGTTGCCGAATACACGCCGGATGATTTGAATCGCGTGTTTTTTGTGAACTCTGGTAGTGAGGCGGTAGATACCGCCATGAAAATGGCCCTGATGTATCACCGGGTAAACCGTGAGCCGCAGCGCCAGATTTTTATCTCACGCGAGCGGGCATACCACGGCGTCAATATGGGTGGGGTTGCATTGTCCGGGATGGTCAACAACCGCCGGGCATTTGGTGTTGGATTGCCAGGGGTTTACCACATGCGCCATACGCACCTCGAAGAGAATCGGTTCTCGCGTGGTCAGCCGGAACATGGCGCCGAGCTGGCTGATGATTTGCTTCGCTTTTGTGAAATGTACGGTGGGGAGAACATTGCGGCGGTATTTGTTGAACCGACCGCAGGTTCAATCGGTTGCCTTCCGCCTCCCAAGGGTTACCTGGACCGCCTGCGCAAAATTTGTGATGACCACGGTATTTTGCTGGTGTTTGATGAAGTGATTTGTGGCTTCGGGCGGCTCGGGGCAAACTTTGGCGCCCAGGCATTTGGGGTAACCCCTGACATCATGACAATGGCAAAAGCACTGACAAACGGTGCCCAGCCAATGGGTGCTGTCGCGGCACGCGAAAAGATCTATAACGTGATTGCCGATGCCGGCCCCGAGCGTGGAGTAGAGTTTTTCCACGGTTATACCTACTCAGGTCACCCCGCCGCCTGTGCGGCCGGGCTGGCGATGATGGATATCATTGCGAAAGAGCGACTCATTGATAAGGCTGCTGAAATGTCGCCTTACTTTGCTGATCGGATGCACGAATTTGCAGAATTTGATGCCGTTACCGATGTGCGGACCATGGGCATGATGGCTGGCATTGAACTGAAGGCGGATGGTGCCCCTGGTGCCCGCGGCCACGCTATCCAGAAACAGTTGTTCGATGCCGGCTTGCACCAGAAAAATACAGGTGATGTTCTTATTCTGGCGCCGGCACTGGTTGCAGAAAAAGCCCATGTTGACGAAATCGTGGAAAAACTGCGGGCAGTATTGAAAACGGTCTGACGGTTGCTGTAAAAGTAGAAAAGACAAATGGGGCGAAATCGCCTCATTTGTCTTTTTTGGGTACCGCTAAATTAGCTTGGCTGAACCACGTCGGGTTTATCGGACGTTCATCGATGCAACCGTACAGCCCACCGCATAAATCGGAATCGGTTCATAAAACCAAATCTCACCGCCTGCAGGTTCGGTCGCTCCGGCAATTGTGATTAGTGGCCGAATTTCGAAACCACCCTGGCCAGCCTCGCGGTAGGTTGCTTCATCGGTATAAGCCAGCAGTTGTTCGCGCCGGTTGTTCATTAGGTGGCCTAGAAATTCCCGGTCGAATTGCTCATTTATTTTTCCGGAATCGGGAGTACACGGCCAATGAGAAATGCCACCCGTACCGATCAGCGCAATACGTTCGTCAACATTGTCGCAGGCTTTGCGCAGCGATCGACCAAACTCGTAGGCTCGATGCAAAGGAGTCAGCGGCGGCCCCTGGCAATTGATATTGACCGGAATCACGGGCACATCAAAACGCGGGGTGAGGAAATTCAACGGCACCATGATGCCGTGGTCAAAATACCATTCCTGAGAATAGGCCAGGTCAATGTCGTGAAGAATGGATCGAATAAGTTTTTCTGACAGTGCCGGGTTGCCAGGAATGGTGACTTTGGGAATGGCAAGCCACTGTGGATCTTCGATTGGACCTTCGTAATGCTCGGCCATTCCCATGCAATACGCCGGCATATTGTCAAAAAAGAAATTGGCGAAATGTTCTGCGGCGACGATAACGATAGCGTCTGGTTCGATTTTCTCGAGGGTCTCGCGCATTCGATTCAATGCATCATGAAACCGTGACCTTAGCAGCGGGTCGGCCTGGTCCATACGTCCGGTAATGCCCGGGGCGTGACTGACGATTCCGGCAAATTCCAGGCTCATTACACTGCCCCCTGGCCGTCTGTCATTGAGTACAAGCCGGCGCGAACGGGGCCGTGTTGCTCAATTCCGTCGCGCATCGACTGAATATATTCAGGCCAGGCGTACCCGCTCAGCGCCGCGTAATGCATCAATAGCTGGCCGTTAACCCCGAGAACATAAAGCAGACCAATATCCGGCGCTTCAATGGCGGCGCGCTCCTCGGCGGTAAGGGAGTAGTTTTCGAGCAGTTGTTGCGGGGCCTGTTGAAATTGCTCCCGGATTCGCGGGTCACGATTCAGTTGGTAGAGAAGTTTCTGGACAGCATATAAACTCATGAGGTATTGCTCGGATGCGGCTTGAGTAAGCGGCAGTATACGATGGGTCTTATCCTTGCCACAAACCGTCATCCCCCCTATTCTTGGTTCTTCGGAGTCTCTGGCGGCGCATGAAAACACAAGGCAATCCACGGGCCGGTCATGCAAGTGATACTGCAGCCGGTCGACTCAAAAACCGAATTGGGTTTTTGCTAATCCCTCAGTTCACCGTATTGTCGCTGGCGTCCGCAATCGAACCGCTGCGAATTGCCAACCGGTATGTTAACGGGGCATACCAGTGGGAGTTGCTCAGCCTGGGCGGCGGCTCCGTGCCGGATGATAATGGCATCGAAATTGCCACCCATCGGTCCATTGCGGATATCGATGCGCTCGGCACATTGTTTATTTGTGCTGACCAGCATCCGGAACACTACGTTTCCGAAGAGCTTATAACCTGGCTTAGGGGCTTGACGCACGCAGGTACAACCCTGGTATCCATTGATGCAGCCGCTTTCGTTTTGGCCCGAGCCGGTTTGCTGCAGAAGCATCGCGTCACAATGCACTGGGAAGTGACCAGTGCGTTTGCTGAGCGCTACCCCCACATCGAAGTGGTCAACACCTTGTTCGAAATTGGTGAAGGCCCAATCAGTTGTGCCGGCGGTACCGCAGTACTCGACCTGATGCTTAACCTGATCGAGGCAGACCAGGGGGCCGATGTGGCTCAACGGGTTGCTGAACACTGCGTTCGGGAAAAGTTTCGCCGGGGTGGTGATTCGCAACGCATGCGCCCGCCACACGAACGCCTCGCGATTGCAATGCAGGCCGGCGAGGCCGCAGGCGACGGACGGGTTGAGGTTGCCCAAATCGCACGTTTGGTTGGCGTTTCTGAGCGGCAGTTGCTACGCCTGTATCGCCGATACCTGGGTGAGACACCAGCCCGTTTTCACCTCGCTCAGCGCCTTGATCGCGCCCGGGCGCTGCTACGAAGTACAACAATGTCTGTCACTGATGTCTGTACTTCGTGTGGCTTTCAGTCACCCGCTCACTTTGCGAGAACCTATCGCAAGGCCTACGGACATTCGCCGAGCCAGGAAAGAGCCCATCGGGCTAGCGCCCTGATGGCTGATCGCCAGGATATACCGGTTGCTAACAAGGCTGATGACCGGGAAAGTCAACTCATCCAGCATGAGAGGCAAGCAGCGCGCCGCCGTTACAGTTAATTTGCCAGCCAGTATTATTGATGTTGCCTCAAGTCGATCGAGAGGCGTTTACCGGAGAAGTTCATTGACGGGCAGAATTCCTGGCCAGGCCGAAGTTGTCATTGTTGGCGGCGGTATTGTCGGTTGCTCCATTGCGTACCACCTGGCGAGACTTGGCATTACTGATGTGGTATTGCTTGAGCGGCGCCAGCTGACGTGCGGTACAACCTGGCATGCTGCTGGCCTGGTGGCACAACTGCGGGCGTCCCGTCCTCTGACTGAGCTAGCCAAATACAGTATGGAGCTGCTGCGGGAACTCGAAGAAGAAACCGGGCAGGCAACCGGCTTTAAACAGAATGGCTCGTTGAGCATCGCGTTGAACGAGGCACGCTTCGAGGAACTCAGGCGGGGCGCGTCAATGGCCAGGGCGTTTGGGGTTGAAGTTGATATCGTCGGCCGTGACGACATTCTGAGTAAGTATCCTCATTTGAGCGGCGATTCGTTGGTTGGTGGCGTTTGGTTACCAAATGATGGCCAGACTAACCCGGTGGATACCACCCTGGCATTTTCCCGGGGTGCCAAGAAGCGAGGTGCAAGCGTACTTGAAGGGGTCGCAGTCGATAAAATACTGACTCGGTCAGGCCGTGCAACCGGTGTCAGTGTGCGCGATGTCGGCCGCAATGGAGAGCGTGAATCGACAGCGGAGCCCCAGGAAATTCTTGCGTCTACCGTGGTTGTCGCGGCGGGTATGTGGTCGCATGAGCTCGCGCGCCCGCTGGGCGTCCGCCTGCCTCTGCATGCGGCCGAACATTTTTACGTAGTCACTGAAGCGATCGCCGGTTTACCAAATAATCTACCGGTGCTACGGGTCCCCGATGAGTGGGCTTACTACAAGGAAGACGCCGGAAAATTACTCATTGGTGCTTTTGAGCCGCAGTCCAAACCTTGGGGGATGAACGGGATAGACCGCGATTTTTGTTTTGACAGCCTGCCCGACGATTTTGATCACTTTGAGCCAGTACTTGAGAAAGCGATTACCCGAGTGCCAATTCTTGCGTCGACCGGCATTGCGACCTGGTTTAATGGTCCTGAGAGTTTTACTCCAGACGATCAGTATTTACTGGGTGAAACTGCCGAAGTTTCCGACCTTTTTGTTGCCTGTGGATTCAACTCCATTGGTATTCAGTCTTCAGGCGGCGCGGGCAAAGTTTTGGCGCAATGGATAAAAGACAGGCGGGTGCCAGCGGACATCCCCGGGCTGGAAGTCCGACGTATGCATCCTGTGCAGGGAACCCGTCAGTATCTACATGACAGGACTCGCGAGTCTCTCGGCTTGTTGTACGGCATGCACTGGCCGTATCGTCAATTCGAAACAGCGCGTGGTCTGCGGCGCAGCCCTTTTCACGATCGATTGATTGCGGCGGGCGCTTGTATGGGTGAGGCCGTGGGCTGGGAGCGACCAAACTGGTTTGATGACCCCGGTTCAACTCCACGCTACGAATATAGTTGGGGGCATCAAAACTGGTCACAGCGTGCGCGTGAGGAATCGATAGCAGTTCGCGATCGTGTGGCGCTTTTTGACCAGTCGTCGATGGCCAAATTTCTAGTGCAAGGCAGCGATGCGACCCGTATTCTGAACCGGATAAGCACTGCTGATGTGGATGTTCCCGCTGGTCGCATCGTCTATACACAGTGGCTAAATGTTAACGGTGGCATTGAAGCCGATTTGACTATTACCCGCGTTGACCAGGACGAATACCTTGTTGTCACCTCTGTCGGATCACATATTCGTGATCTGACCCATTTGCGCGAAAACATTGGAAAGAGTGACCATTGTTTTGTGACGGATATTACCCCGGGGTTACCAATGCTTGGACTAATGGGTCCGCGTTCGCGTGACCTGCTGGCTGAGCTGAGTGGTGAAGATTTATCCACGGAAAAATTTCCGTTTGGGGCGTCGCGCGAAATAGAAATCGGTTACGCGATTGTCCGCGCCAGCCGCATAACTTATGTTGGCGAACTGGGTTGGGAGCTATACATTCCGGCTGACACGGCTGTCCATGTATTTGATCAGATCATGAGGGTTGGGGAACACTACGGCCTTTCGCTGGCTGGTATGCATGCGATGAATGCGTGTCGAACCGAAAAAGGCTATCGGCACTGGGGGCATGACATTGGGGTCGACGACACGCCAGTGCATGCAGGCCTTAGCTTCACCTGTGCGTTTGGTAAGCCAGGCGGCTTCATAGGCGATGAGGCCGTGCTGAAGTTCAAGGACTCAGCGCCGCTGAACCGCCGGCTGATTCAGATTCAACTTCAAGATCGAGACAAACTGTGTTTTCACGAAGAACCGATCGTGGCGAATGACAAAATTGTGGGCACCGTTTCTTCGGGAATGTATGGTTATCGGATGGATGCATCTCTGGCGATGGGTTATATCAGCCTGCCAGAGCCTGTCACGAACAACTTCCTGGCTACCGCCAAAGTTGAGGTAGAAATTGCCGGACAGAGGATCCCTGCAACAGCACAACTTGGGCCTTGGTATGACCCGTCGATGAAACGGGTTAAGCTGTAGCCGGACAGAACCAGAAACAGGCCCCGAAACCGATACCCATACAAACGCGGCGCTAAATTTCCGAACGACGGTTATTTATATACCAGGCAATCAAGGCGATTAAAATCGTTGCGCATACAAATAATAATGCCAGCGACCATTGCTCGACGCTGGCGCCAACAGTGAACATGATTCCCATTGTGATGATTGAGGCAACTATTTGGGTAAACGAGCCAAAGAAGGCAGCGGTGAATCCGGCAATTGTCGGGTGAGGATCCATGATCAGACTCGCACTGTTGGCAAACACTATCAGGTAACCAACAGCGAAACCGACGAGTAACAAGGCCAGGCGGATTGCTGTTAATCCGTCGTGATGGGCTGCATAAGTTGTAATTGCAAATACGGCTGTAATGAGGAAGGCTGCGGCGATCGCAGTTTGCAGGACACCGATTTTTCCGATCAGCCAGTGGTTTGCGATTTGCCCGGCGATAATGCCAAGTCCGTGAATTGAAAACAATATCGCGAAAGCGGTGCCGGTAATGCCAAACTCTTTTTCCATGACCCCCGGCATGCCCGCGAGGATTGTCAGAATGGCAACCATTGTCCACGAGCACAGGAGCAGAAAGTAACGCGATTGCGGGTTTCGAAACAAGGTGCCAGTATTGCGCAGAATTTCACCCAGGCTGGTCGCGTTGGGTCTGCGTTCCCGTAAGGTTTCTGGTACAAATGCCAACCCAATCAACATTGCCATGCCAAGAATGAACATGGCGACAAAAATCACCCGCCAGTTTCCTCCGCCGGCAACAAGGGCAGCGCCTATTAAGGGGGCAATAATTGGACCGATCGCAAATATGCCGGAAGCCAATGCCATGTTTCGTGCCAGGTCCGTACCAGAGAATCGATCTCTGATCATTGCCCGCGCGGTGACTGGGGCAGCGGCACCGCCGAGGCCTTGCAAAGCGCGACCAGCCAGCAGTGTTTCGATATTGGTTGCAAATATCGTAATAAATGCGCCAGTCAGATATAGGCTCAGCCCGGCAGCGATCGCTTTACGGCGGCCGAAGCGATCAGAAATCGGACCCATGATCAGCTGACCAATGCCAATCGAAAAAATATATAAGGTGACAATGGCATGGGTTGCCTCGTCACTGGCCTGTAGCGTGTCCCGAATACGGTCAAAGAAGGGAAGGGTGATATCAATTGAGAATGCACTCAGGGCGAGCAGCAATCCGCAATAAATCGTCAGGGTGCGATCACCCATGGATGTTTTCAAGAATGATCCAACCTTCTGGTGTGATCAGCCGGTTGCTAGAACCGGAAACAGTGGTCAGGCTTTGGCGGCAACTACCGTAATTTCTACAGTGAAGTCTGGGCGGGCCAGTTTAGACTCTCCACAGGCCCGGGCTGGTGCATGGCCTTCGGGAACCCAGGCGTCCCAGACTGCATTCATTTCGCCGAAGTCTTTCATATCAGCCAGCCAGATCACGGCTTGCAGAATATGTTGTCGACTGGAACCGGCCTGTTCAAGCAAACCGTCAATTTTTGCCAGAATTTGCGTTGTCTGGTCGGCCACCGACTCACCTGGATTCCCGACCTGGCCTGCCAGATAGATGGTATTTCCATGAACAACGCACTGGCTCATCCGTTGATTGGTTTGCATACGTTCTATTGCATTACTCATTGCGATCTCCTTGGATTCAGCTAATGTGGCAATTATCCATGTTTTCGCCGATTCGACCACCGGATACGAACCAATGGCGCGTATACCCACGAATACTGACGGATACACGCCTGGTATTGGTCAATACCTTCTTATTCGCCACAGTTCTCAGGCCGCTTGCAGTGACGGCTTTTTGACGGGTTGCTTCATCTGGCCTAGCAATTTCTCGCGAGTCCTGGCGGCTGCGTCAGCATGAGCTTTTCGAACATGGCCGTAGCCACGCACTTCATCGGGCCATGATGCCAACCGGAGCGCTGTTTCGTAGTTGTCAGCATTCAGGCTGGTCTCAATCACCGTCAGGTCTTGTTCATAGTTAACCAGCAACTGGCGGGCCAGGCGACGTTCATCTGAGTGGCGAAACGGGTCAAGCAATGTTCCCCGAATGCCGCGAAATCGTGCCAGCCATTTAAATGCAGTCATTAGCCAGGGGCCAACTTCTACCTTGCGCAATTGACCGGTTGCTTTGTCGCGCTTTCCGAAAGGTCCGCCGGCGACATTAAAGCTTAGCTTGTAGTCACCATCAAAAGTACTCGCCAGTTCTTGTTTGAATTCTTCGCTTGTGTACAGGCGGGCAACTTCAAATTCGTCTTTGTGAGCCAGTAGTTTGGCGTAGTAGCGGGCCACCGATTTAGCCAGTTGTTGTTTTTTCTGCCCAGGAATCCCGGCCTCAACGGCACTGATTTTCTCGATGCGCGAGGTAAATCGCTGGGCATAGCTACGATTGGCATACGCCGTCAAAAGTTCCTGGCGATGATTGACGATATCGTCCAGGGTATCCAGTTTGGCGCGATTAAGGCTTACTACCCGTGATGATTTTTCGTGAGTTGCGGGTGTTGAAGCCCGTTCTACCGCTTGGGGATCGACAATCGCGCGGCGACCCCATCGGAACGCCCGTTTGTTCATTTCAATCGCGACGCCGTTTAGTTCGATAGCACGATCAATTGCTTTAAGGCTGATCGGGATACCACCTTGCTGCCATGCGGCACCCAACAAAAACATGTTGGCGCCGATAGAGTCTCCAAGTAGCACGCGGGCCAGCCGGAGTGCTTCGAAACTCCTGATTTCGCCGCCACACTGACGGGTGACCCGGCCAATTAAGTCTTCTGTATCTGCTGTCCAGTTTGGATCACGGGCAAAGTCGGAGGTTGGCACCATGTCAGTACAAATCACGCCGCGCGTTTTTTCCGACAAGCGCTCCATGGCTTCATCACCGGCGGAGACGATCAGGTCACAGCCAACCAGGGTGTCAGCCTCGGCTTTTGCGATGCGGGTGGCATGCAGCATCGACGGTTGAGGAGCGAGTTTTATGTGTGACAACACAGAGCCGTATTTTTGCGACAAACCGGTAACATCGAGGTTAGAGCTATACAAGCCTTCCAGATGCGCCGCTACCGCCAGTGTTTGTCCAATCGTGACCACACCGGTACCACCAATACCTGATACCAGAATGCTGAACGACTCGGTTGGTGTACTGAACACCGGATCGGGCAGTTCCCCGAATCCCGACTCGTCGATAGTTGGTTTGCCGTCTGATGATTTAGCGCCCGATTTTTTTAATCCACCCCCTTTGACTGTGACAAAGCTTGGGCAAAATCCTTCGACGCATGTGTAGTCTTTATTGCATGAGGACTGGTTGATCCGTCGCTTGCGACCAAGTTCAGTTTCGAGTGGCTCTACCGATAAGCAGTTCGACGCAACTCCGCAGTCACCACAGCCTTCACATACTGCGCTATTAATAAAGGTTCGCTTTTCGGGATCCGCCCATTTGCCACGTTTACGTAGTCGCCGGCGCTCAGTTGCACATGGTTGGTCGTAAACGATAACAGAGACATCGCCGTATTCACGAAAATCTAATTGCACCGCATGGAGTTCATCTCTGTGGTGTACGGGCACGCCGGGCGGCAGACTGACACCTTCATAGCGCGTTGGGTCGTCTGTTACGACGGCCATCTTTTTGACACCTTCAGCTGCAAACTGTGTGAGAACGCTTGGTACAGTCATTTCGCCATCAACTTTCTGACCGCCGGTCATCGATACGAAACCATTAAAAAGTAGTTTGTAAGTGATCGGAACATGGGCGGCAACTGCCTGTCTGACGGCCATGAAACCGGAATGAAACAGGGTCCCGTCTCCGAGGTTGGCAAATACATGCGGCTCTTCGGTAAACGCGTGTTGGCCAAGCCACATCACACCTTCACCGCCCATGTGCGACCAGGTGGTGGTTTTGGTTGGGTCTTGAATCAAGGCTGTGGAATGGCAGCCAATCCCGGCCAGTGCTCGGGAGCCGTCGGGAACCTTGGTCGAACGAGCATGAGGGCAACCGGAACAAAACGTGGGTGCACGGATCGGCACGATATTGTGCGCCGCTTTTCCCGGGGTCGCGATTGGGATGGTTTTCATCTCAGAGGGCGGTGGAACAACCAGTTGCTCAGTCTCGTTGCCCTGTGTGTCGTTTTCCGAGAAACCGGCAATTGCCGGTAATCCATTGATGAGTTGCGGATCAAAATAGCAATTCGGATCGCGAATCAGCACTTCACCCAATACGCGCGCAACCAGACCGGGCGAAATTTCGCCGGCATTTGGGAACAGGCGCGGCCCCGATTCAATATCGAATACCTGTCCGTTGGCATGTTTACCATAAATCTTTGGTGGGTGAGCGCGGCCGTATAAGGCCAGTCGCACCTGGTCTTCCAGAAGAGGCCTTTTTTCTTCAACAACGACAATCGCATCCAGGCCGTCGGCAAATTTACGAACCAGGTCGGGATCGAGAGGCCAGACCATACCAATTTTTAAAATTCGCAGACCGGCTTTTTCACAGCCTGCTTCATCAAGCCCCAGTGCGAGCAAGGCTTGTTGCAAGTCTTGCCAGGCTTTGCCTGCCGCCAGTACGCCAACATGGGCCCGCGCCGGGTTAATTGTGATGCGATTGATTGCATTGGCCCTGGCGTAGGCGAGCACTGCTTTATGTTTGTGGTGGTACAGACGCTCTTCCTGGGGCAGTGGCATATCGATGGCCCGACTGTTGAAACCGCCCTCGGGCTCGCTGGGTTTGGCTGGCAGAATAACTTCGGGTGAGTCTGGTGAGACATAAACCGAACCGCCACCTTCAACCACATCGGTAACAACTTTCATGCCAATCCAGCAGCCAGAAAAGCGGCTCATCGCGATGCCATGTAAACCAAGGTTCAACAGTTCCTGGGCATTGGCCGGATACAGAACGGGAATGCCGGCGGCAACAAAGTTCAGGTCGGAATAGTTGGCAACGGTTGACGACTTTGCACCATGATCATCGCCGGCAATGGCTAATGCGCCGCCAAACGTGGCAGAGCCAGCGAGATTGGCATGGCGAAGCGGGTCACCCGATCGGTCAACGCCGGGCCCTTTACCGTACCAAATGCCAAAAACGCCATCCACCTTGTTGCCCGGAAACGAACCGATGTATTGAGCACCCCAGATTGCGGTGGCAGCCAGGTCTTCATTTACCCCGGCGCGAAACAAGATGTTGTGCTTTTTAAGATGTTCCTCGGCCGCCCACAACTCAAGGTCGTATCGGCCAACCGGAGAGCCGCGGTAACCGGAAATATACCCACCACTGTTGATCCCTTGGGCAGCATCCCGAAGGCGCTGCTGGATCGGAAGTCGAACCAGGGCCTGCATACCCGTCATGTACAACCATCCCTCATCGGCAGTGTATCGATCGAGTAGGGTCATTTCCATGCGATTGAGCGAAGCGGGCGCATTCATCGTTGTATCTCCTTGTTATAGTCAGCCATTATAGGTCGACCCCGGTTATTCTTCGGCCGGGCGTGGCGATGGGCGGCCAATGGTGCTGGCATTATTGCCCGCGCGACTGGCACAATTGGTTGATGAATCAATTAGCAATCATCGAACCTTTCGATACGAGAATCCCCGGGCTGGATCCGGTCATCACTGGCTCGATTGTCGACAATGGCAACGGGCTCAACGTCCACGTGCTGCAGGCCGGCAATGAGGCGGGACGGCCGGTGGTCTTACTGCTCCATGGTTTTCCCGAGCTCGCTTACAGCTGGCGCAAGGTCATGGTTCCACTGGCAAATGCCGGTTTTCACGTGATTGCGCCGGACCAGCGTGGTTACGGACGAACCACTGGCTGGAGTGATCAATTCGATACCGACCTTACAGCATTTCAATTGCCAAATTTTGTCCGTGATCACGTCGGGTTATTACACGCCTTAGGGGTTTCTCGGGTTGATGCCGTTGTCGGCCACGACTACGGATCGCCTGTTGCTGCCTACTGTGCGCTTATCCGCCCCGATTTGTTCAAACGGGTGGTGCTGATGAGCGCACCTTTTGGCGGCCCGCCGTCGTTTGGTAACTCCGCGGGCTCGATTGCGCGCTCCGTTGACCACGAAGGTTTGCTGGCCCTGAACCCGCCCAGAGAACACTACCAGTGGTATTACTCAGGCCCGGATGCCAATGACAACATGCACCAATGTGCGCAGGGAGTACATAATTTTCTGCGCGCTTACTATCATGCCAAAAGTGCTGATTGGCCAGGTAATAAACCGTACCGATTGAATTCGTGGGCGGCAATTGATATGGGGTTGATGCCAACCTATTACATTATGAATAAAAATGACAACGGTATGGCTGGCACCGTTGTGCCATACATGCCGGATGCCAAACATATTGCCCAATGCCAGTGGCTACCGGACAGTGAACTCGCCGTTTACGCGCAAGAGTATGCGCGAACCGGGTTTCAGGGCGGATTGCAGTCATATCGTTGTGCAACGGGCGGTGAGCAATCCGCGGCGTTGCGTTTGTATTCCAAAAAAGCAATAGAAGTACCGGCGATGTTTATTTCAGGCTCGAGTGATTGGGGTACGTACCAGAAGCCGGGTGACTTTGAAGCGATGCAATCAACCAGTTGCGGTGATTTTCGCGGTTGCCATTTGATTGACGGGGCGGGGCATTGGGTCCAGCAAGAGCAGCCCGCCGCTGTGGTTGATGTGTTGCTGCCTTTTATCAGAGGGAATTGATCATGTGTTCAGACAGTAATAATGGAACAGCCGTGCCAACGGTGTTTATCGATAATGCCCGCACCCGGGTAACAGAGTGGCGATTTCCCCAGCGTGGCGCACGCACGGGCTGGCATCGTCACGAATTTGATTACGTTGTGGTACCGCTTTTTGATGGCATTCTCGAGATTGATGTTGGTGGCGGTCAGATAACCAAGGCTCAACTACAGCATGGGGTACCGTACTTTCGTGAAGTTGGGGTTGAACACGATGTTATTAATGGCAATGATTTCGAATGTGCATTTGTCGAAGTCGAGTTTCTTGATCGTCCGATCAGTTAAGCTGCACAAATTGCAGAATTATTTTAATGCGGAGACAGAATGACACAATCTGATCTTAGCGAAGTGGCTGCCCCTTACGACATCATTATTGTCGGTTCCGGGGCCGGTGGGCTTTCAGCGGCCGTCGTTGCTGCGCATAATCAGTTACGCGTGCTTGTTGTTGAAAAAGCGGCCACTATTGGTGGCACCACAGCGCGTTCTGGCGGGTGGTTGTGGATTCCGTCCAATCGCTATCAGGTTCAGGCCGGCATGTCTGACTCCCGGCAGGAAGCACTGGACTATCTGAAGCACGAAACCGGTGCGTTTTTTGATGCGGATCGCATTGATTCGTATTTGTCGAATGGCCCGGCAATGGTTGACTGGTTTGTTGACAATACCGCCCTGGAGTTTGCTCTTGGTCCAAGCTTTGCAGATTATCACTGCAATGCTGTGGGTGGTAAACCTGGCGGTCGTTCGATTGTCGCCTTACCGTATGACGGGCGGGAGCTGGCTGGCAATATCCGGCACTTGCGTCCACCGTTGCCTGAACTGACTTTGTTGGGTTTGATGATTGGCTCTGGGGAAGAGCTCTGGCATTTCTTCAACGCGACCAGGTCTCCCCGGTCAATGTGGCACGTAGTGAAACTGTGCGCAAGTTACACCCGTGATCGCCTGGTTCACGGGCGGGGCATGCGTCTGACTAACGGAAACGCGCTCGCTGCTCGATTGTATCGTTCGGCATTAGATGCCGGTGTGAACTTCATTTCCTCGGCCAGTGTTACCGAGCTAATACGTGCCAGTGGTGAATCAAATGCTGTTACCGGTGTAGTGATTACCAGCGGCGAAAAGACTGTTGAAATTACCGCCAGCAAAGCGGTGATACTCGCGGCAGGTGGTTTTCCCCATGACATTGAGCGCCGCAAGGCGTTGTTTGCCCATGCACCCACGGGTAAGGAACACACCAGTCCGGCACCGGAAACCAATACCGGCGATGGTCTCCGCCTTGGTGAGTCAGCTGGCGCCCGGGTAACTAGTGAACTGCCCAATGCCGCTGCCTGGGTGCCGGTTTCAGTGGTGCCCAGAAAGGATGGATCAACCGGTGTCTTCCCGCACTTCGTTGATCGCTCTAAGCCTGGTGTCATTGCTGTTAATCGAACCGGTCAACGTTTTGTAAATGAGGCAGACAGCTATCACGATTTCATCCAGGCCCTGGTTGCGTCACTAAAGTCTGAACCAACGAGTGGTGAGATTTGTGCTTGGTTTATTGCCGATCATAAAACGGTTCGTCGTTACGGGCTTGGGTTTGCCAAAGGTTCTCCGTTACCCCTGGGGCCTTACGTTCGTTCGGGCTATCTGATTCGGGGCTCGACGCTAACAGAACTAGCGGAACGTGCTGGCATTGAGCCCAATAATTTTGTGCGCACGGTTGAACAATTCAACGGGCCGGCGCGCACGGGTGATGACCCGGCATTTGGCCGCGGATCGTCCGCCTATAACCGTTCTCTGGGTGACCCGGGTCATCAGCCGAACCCCTGTGTTGCACCATTGGAGCAAGGCCCGTTCTATGCGGTGAAGGTTGTGCCTGGCGATCTTGGGACATTCGCCGGATTACAGACAGACCGGTACTCGCGGGTAATCGATCAGGGTAGTGGAACACCGATTTCAGGTTTGTATGCTTGTGGCAATGACGCGGCCAGCGTCATGGGCGGCAATTACCCTGGCGGCGGTATTACGCTTGGGCCTGCAATGACCTTCGGCTACGTCGCTGCGCGCCACATCGCCGGCCTTGACACCGAAACGGCTCAGGGCACGAGCAATAAGAGTGAGGATTCAGAAAATTGCGGCAATGAACAAGAGGCTGCCAACCGGGTTGGCGCATCAGCGTTGGTCTCGGCATTTGAAATGCGCCGGCTGGACCCAGACGGCTGAGTTGCCTCGTTGTTATTACCCTGTTGTTATTGCGCTTAAAGCTTGCGGGCAAGCGTCGCCCTGACCAGAGGTAAAGCGTCGTTTCCAAAATACATGTCCGAATCGTCAACAAACAGGGTTGGCGAACCGAAGCCGCCGCGGGCAACCAACTCGTCGGTGTTTTCGCGTAACCGGTTCTTAATCGATTGTTCGGAAATGCCAGCCAGCAAGCTGTCGGTTTCGATCCCAAGTTGACTGGCGATGGCTGCCAGTTCATCTGTACTTGAAATATCTTTGTCTTGTCCAAAATAGGCTTCAAAAACCAGGCGGGCAAAGGCCAGCATGTCACCGGGACGATTATTCTCCCGGTGCTCAAGCCACAGGCATGCGCGCATCGCCTTGACACTGTTTACCGGGAAAATTGACGGCGGGAAATTCATATTAATGCCCGCTACCCGTGCCCAGTCCTGCATGATTTTCAAGCTATACGCGGCTTTTGCTGGCACCGGATTCTCACGGGCGGCGTAGACGCTCGGATTCACTGAATTAAATACCCCACCCACCAGGATCGGGCGCCATGTAATAGTTGCACCATATTTTTCGGCCAGTGGCGGCAGGTTATGAACACAAAGGTAGGTCCAGGGGCTTGAGCAATCAAAGAAGCATTCAATTCTCGCCATGTCGGGTCTCAGATACTTGGAAAGCCAGTTTTAGGGGTTGCAGCCTCCGCCTCAGTGTATCGCAGGCAGGTGGCAATCGATAAAATGTTTGATGGTAGGGAAAATTTTGCGAAGGATATGTCTAATGAATCTAAAGCCAGAAGAAGAAAAGCTTATCAAGCTCGCCGCACAATTTGCAGCTGAACACGTAATGCCCAATGCCGCCGCCTGGGAGGCGTCGCGTACCTGGCCTCGTGAGAGCTTAACGGCTGCGGCGTCGGCCCAGCTTACCGGACTCCTGGTGCCCACCGCTCATGGCGGTAAAGCATTGTCGTGTACTGCAATGGCCAGAGTAATGGAAGAACTGGCAGCGGCCGACATGGCTTTTGCCTTTGCCCTGGTGGTGCATAACAACTTGATGGGTAACATTGCTAAAGCTGGTTCGCCATCTCAGCGTGAACGGTTTTTACCGCCGCTGATGTCTATGGACAAGGTTGGAAGCTTCTTGTTAACAGAGCCACAATCCGGTTCTGATGCCGCTGTTGTATTAACCACCGCGGTACGCGATGGCGATGCCTGGGTATTGAATGGTCAAAAGGCGTGGGCCAGCAATGGTGTTGGTGCAAATACGCTCAGTGTCTATGCACAAACCGATCCTGGCGCGGGATGGCGGGGTATTGCCTGTTTTTTGGTTGACGCTGATAGTCCGGGTGTTATTCGGGAACCTGCATACGAACTGCTGGGAGGGCATGCATTAGGCGCCTGTGGTTTTCGTTTTGACGGGTGTCGGGTTGATGAGGCTGATATGCTGACCCCACCGGGTGAAGGTTTTAAGGCAGCAATGGCCGGTATCGATATTGCCCGAGCCAATGTGGCCGCAATGTGCGCCGGAATGCTAAAAACCAGCATCAACACTGCGCTTCGCTACGGAAACGAGCACGGCGCATTTGGCAAAAAGTTGTCTGATTTTCAGGGGCTGCAATGGCAGTTGGCTGATGTAGCCACCGACCGTCATGCGGCCCGCCTGATGGCGTTCCACGCCTGCGAGAAAATTGACGCGGGGGAAGATGCTGCGGTTGACGCGGCGCATGCGAAAAAATTTGCAACCCGGGTAGCCTTGTCTGGCGTGAGTCAATGTATGCAGGCAATGGGGGCTAATGGGTTAAAACATGAGTATGCGTTGGCCCGTCACCTGGCGGGTGCAAAAATTGCGCAATACCTGGACGGAACAACAGAGATTCAAAATGTTGTCATTAGCCGCTCACTGAATCGTAGCCAGATTAGTTAGCTATTGTCCGGAACATCCGGACAGGAAATAGTTAGGCTTAGCTTGCCTGTGAAAATTTACGATCGCTGGTAAACCCTAAGGCGCTAAGCTGATCCGCCACGCCTGAAGCATAAAGCCTTTGCCTCAAACCAATAATTACCAACAATAAATTCTCAGGTAGTTCGTCCAGTAGGCGAAAATCAACCTGGCTGCTAACCGATTGAACAACATAAGCTTTGCCCTGAGCGTCACGAACAAACCCCTTGCCGCGTACGATGTGGTTTTCCGGGTCGGATAACAGTTCAGCCAGTGCGTCCAGGTTGCAGCTGGAGTCACTATGAAAGCTCAGGCTCAGGTATTGGCTGCCATGGTCCTTGCCCGGAGCAAAGGTTCTGATCTGCGATCGAGAATTACTTTTTTTGGTTTGCTCAGTTGTTTGCTCATTCTGCTGTTCACTACGTTGATCAGTAGTCGGCCCCAATCCCAGGATGACTTGCAGTGGCAGCTTTCCCTGTGTTGCGGTCAGCACGCGAGCTGACGGCCACTCCAGCTGGAGCTGCCTGTGCTGTGCCTGGGCATCATTCGTTGTTAAAAGGTCAGTTTTGCTCAGAACAATTAAGTCTCCGGCTGCCAGTTGCCGGTCAATTGTGTCGCCGATGTAGTTGTCGGCCCGCTGTCGTTTTAAGTTAAGCGCATCGGCCAGTACGAGCACCCCGTTTGGTTGAATGCCCGTTGCTATTCGAATCGTTGCAGCGACAGTACCGGGTAGTGCAACCCCACTGGTTTCGACCAGAACATGATCGATTTGAGTCATCGTTTCGCGCAGAGATACGATAGTTGATACAAGATCGCTGCCAATTGTGCAGCAAACGCAGCCGCCAGCTAATTGCATAACATTTTTGTCAGCCGACTCAATCAGGCTGGCATCAATGGCGATATCGCCAAAGTCATTGACCAGAACGGCAACACGCAAACCCGCCTTGGCATTAGCGGCATCAGGCTGGGCTTGCTGGAGCAAGGCGTTCACCAGGGTTGTCTTACCCGACCCGAGGTAGCCGCCGATAATGGTCACTGGCAGCGGTGTGTCGAGGTCAGTGGTGCCAGTCATACTAAGCGGCTGTATCTATTTGAGGCATCCGGCCTGCCTCATTGAGAAACGGTCGCAGCCTCAAATGTTTTTCCATTTAATACGGTGCCCCAGATTTCAATGTCTCGCAATTTGTCAGGAGCAACCTGGGTTGGGTCTTCTTCGAGTACACAAAAGTCGGCTCGTTTGCCTGCCTCGATTGAACCGATCTGATCGTCTAGTTTGAGAGTGTAAGCTGCACCGAGTGTGATGGCGTACAAAGCTTGCTCGGCGCTGATTCGTTGTTCGGGCCCGAGCAAGCGTCCGCTGGATGTTAGCCGGTTCACTGCACACCAGGCGGTGAACAATGGACCCAGCGGGGTAACTGGTGCGTCGGAGTGTATTGCCAGCGGGACCCCCAGGCGCAAAGCGGTGGCACAGGCATTCATGCGTTCTGCCCTCTCAGGCCCTACGGTTTGCGCATAATGCTCATCACCCCAGTAGAAGGTGTGGTTGGCAAACAGGTTGGTACACAGACCCAGGGCTTTGATTCGTCTGAACTGCGCTTCGTTAGCCAACTGGCAGTGTTGCAAGGTATAGCGGTGATCCACCATTGGCTGGGTTCGCCCCAGTTCAGTCATGGTGTCCAGTACCAGTTCTGTTGCCTCGTCGCCGTTGGTATGCATGTGAATGTGAACTCCTTTGGACAACCCAAGGCTAAGCGCTTGTTTGAGTTGTTCGGGGGCCGTGTACCACAGACCATTTGGTGCACCGTTGTAGTATCCCGGCCAGCGCAGGCGCGCCGAGAAACCTTGTATTGAGCCGTCAATAACCATTTTTATTCGGCCAAGATCAAGGCGATCCGTGGTCTTTGATTTCAGCATCAAAGCCCGGTCGACGGTTTCAGGAACGGGTTGATCCAGCATGCGTAACAAAGGCACGATACGTACGGGGTAGTTGTCTCTCCCGGTTACTTCCAGCATCGTTGTTAATACATCGTCAGTCAGCGGGCTGGCAAGATCTGTCGCAGTGGTTACCCCGCGTCTGACACACAATCGAGAAAAACGCTCCAGGCCGTCCGGGTCAGCGCCCATAAACCCTCTGTCCAGGGGCGTATGTTTCATTACCGGGGTCATGGCCTCAGGGCCTTTCAGCTCGCCGGTAGGAATGCCGTCGTCTCCTAAGGGGATGCCGGGATGATCGATTCCGGTACGCAGCCAGTCGGCCTTTTTGAGCCCGGCACTATTGCAGTTAATAATGTGACCGCTGGCATGCATCATCGCGACAATACGACTGTCAGACACCTTGTCCAGATCGTGGCGCAGGCAGCCCCGCGATTGGTAATAAATCGGATCAAAACCCCAGGCCACTAATGGCGCAGAATCATCCGTCATTTGTGATTCCATTTCCTGCAGGCGTTTTATGACACCGTCAAGATCTGTGATGCCCGGCCAGACTTTTCCGTCCGGGTCCATTCGGTCATGAAAACCAACGTAGACAAAGCCCCAGAGTGCGCCTTCCATGATGTGGCAATGGCCCTCGACAAGGCCAGGCATCAATACTTTGTCGGCGAACCGGGTGTCGATAGGAAAGTCGCCCCAGGTTTTTATTTCCTCCTCGCTGCCAGCCGCCAGAATGCGACCGTCACGAACAGCAATATGGGTGACTACCGGCCGGTTCGGGTTCATCGTGATCGTTCGGCGGGTTGCGTAAACAACGGTTTGGCTCATTTGGCACCTACTTAAAAAGCTCGTCTATCTGGCTGGATTATTTGATAGTCTGTCTGCCTAGAATGTACCGCAACCCGATAATTTTATGGACTAGTCAATGAGTCGACGATTATTTACTGCCTGCCTGGGCACTGAGACAAATTCATTCTCCCCAATTCCCACGGGAATGGGTTTATATGAAAGAACAATGCTGGTTCGCGGCGGTAATCACGGTGAGCGGGTTTCCCTGTTTGGCCTGCCCCTGATCGAGTGGCGCAAGCGGGCATCAAGTCTTGGATGGACCGTAGTCGAGGGGCTCGCTGCTTTTGCCTTACCGGCGGGTGATACCACGCGCGCAACCCACGAAAGCCTGCGTGACGAAATTCTCAGCGACTTAAAAAATGCGATGCCGGTTGATGCGGTGTTGTTGAACCTGCACGGAGCAATGGTTGCTAATGGCTACCCGGACGCCGAGGGCAATTTACTTACCCGGGTCCGAGAGTTGATTGGCCCTGATATACCGTTGCTAGCTGAGCTGGATTTACACGGCCATATGACGCAGGCAAAGCTCGAAGCAGCTGATTGCCTTGTGTACTACAAAGAATATCCTCATATCGATGCGATCGAGCGCGCTCATGAAGTATTTGACGTGCTTGAGAATATGCTTGATAACGGGCTGCGACCAACAATGGCAATGCACGATTGTCGAATGATGGGTATATATCCGACGACTCGTGAACCAATGATATCTTTTGTTGCCAGGATGCAGGCTCTTGAAAAAAAGCCGGGCGTCCTGTCGGTGTCGATGATCCACGGTTTCCCGTGGAGCGACACCCCAGAGCTGGGCACTCGGATTCTGGTGGTGACTGACAACGATGTTTTGCTGGCCCGGAAACTGGCAAACGAACTGGGGCAGTGGGTCTGGGCCGAACGGGACAACATCCTTGCGCCTTTTGTCTCCATGGATGACGCCATTGACCAGGTGCTTGCTGCACCTCCGTCAGGCAAACCTTTTGTCCTGGCCGACACAGCTGACAATACCGGCATTGGGGCTGCGGGTGATTCGACTTTTGTACTGGCTCGATTGCTTGAACGCGGGGTTGGTGGTTTTGCCATTTCGCCGCTGTGGGATCCCGGTGCAGTGGCTATCGCTTTTGATGCAGGGAAGGGTGCGCAACTTGACATGCGCATTGGCGGCAAACTTGGGCCGGCGTCGGGCCAGCCACTCGACCTGAACGTGACCGTAATGGGGCTGGCACGCGATGCAACCCAGCCCTTTGGCGGCTCGACTGCATCCATGGGAGACGTGGCCTGGCTGCGGGTTACCCAAGATGCTCAGAGCGAAACCTCCGACGATGCCAACGCAATTGATGTCATCGTGAACTCTGGCCGGGTTCAGGCGTTTGCACCTGCTTGTTTCTCTGCAGCGGGCCTGGACCCGCAAAAGCCTCGCGCGCTTGTGGTTAAGTCGACCCAGCATTTTCATGCCGGTTTTGCACCGATCGCCCATGACATCATTTACATGAGTACACCGGGAAGCGGCTCGATGGACTATGCAAACCTGCCACATACTCAGGTATCGGCTCCGTTGTGGCCGCGGGTAGCGAATCCGCATGCGGACTGAAAATTTAGACGCTTTTGGCGGGCATTTGCGGGGTGAGATAGCGACTTAACCGGTAAACACCTGTATCAACAAACTTTAGTGCCGTCGGACATCGCCGAACCGATTCGACTGTTTAAAACTTACAGGTAGGTAAGCTTTGACTGTTAAAGATTCCAGTGAATCCAGTCGCCCTGCGGGTTAGTTCGTCCGATCAAGTGTGATTTTCCAGCGGGCCAGACAGTCAGAAAAATGCTGCTCCCCTCGGGATTTTCTGAGTCCGGCTCAAGACGAAACCATGCCAGTGGCGACTGTTCGGTTGCGCGTCTGGCGGCTGTTTCGATTACGTCGAGGCATTGTTTCTGGGTGATTGCATCGAGCCGTCGCCCGGCATCAGTGAAGAAAACCAAGTGAACTGCATCCCCCAATGGTTGTGCTAACCGAGCGGCAAGCCAGGTGACTGGGTCGGCGGTTTGTAAGCCGGGATCGACGCTCGCTGCAATACGCATGGCCGCCCGACAAGTCGCAAGGCGGTGGTGCTGGTCAGGGCACAAATAAGACAGTAACCGGGTTCGGTGTTCTTTGTTTTTGGCGGCTAACGGACTGGGGTCAGAGCCGGCGCGACCGATAATTTTGTAGGCAGGTGTCGGCGGTGGATTACCGGACCAGTCGGGGGTTAGCTTAACCGGGCTGTCTGGCGGACCATGGGTTGATTCGGCGAGATGAATCGAATAGTAGTCTGGTAATAAGTTTAGTCCGGCACTTGCTTGTAACTCGGACAAACGGACTGTATGTTTACCGGTCAACATCACTGCCTGGAGCACGCCACACAGGACAATTGCCGCCTGACCTACATCGCTTGTTTGTTGAGTGAGCTGCAATCGCGACAGGAAGTAAAGCTTATGTTCGCGCAGAGCCTCGCTAATCGCAGACCACAAGTTGTCCGCTGTTGGCAATTGATAAGCGTGGTCCGGATTATTGGTGGGATACAGTTGCGTGAGCGTCGAACTCTTGTTGTCCAGTACCAGGCCGTGTAAGGCGGCTGTCATTTGCAACGGCAAAAGTTCATGCGCATTGCCCTGGCTACCCACTGTGTCCCGGCCATTCGGATCATGGGGCCAGCTGTTAAGCATTGCTGACACAGGCCCGTGTGGCATGACCTGGCTGGCAAACAAGTCACAAACCAGTTGATTAAACGGTGAGCCCAATTCCTTGTACCGAATCGCCTGCCTGGCAAATGCCGCTTGTAAGGCATTGCTTCCCGACGCCGGTTTGGGTCTTGGCTTAACCATCGGGGCGTTTCGACGGGGTGCGGTCGGCCGCCGCTTGGCTTTGGGTGGCATAGAGGTTCGGTTGCTCGCGGTTTTGTAACTTCGCAGCTTATTTATTGGGGGTTCAGGGAACCACTTTGCCGGGATTGAGCCGTCCCGCCGGGTCGATAGCTGATTTCAGCGATTGCATCAAACTGATCGCAACATCGTCTTTCACCCGCCCCAGGGCAACCCGTTTGGAACTACCAATGCCGTGTTCTGCGGCGATACTACCGCCCAGGCTTGTCGCAACATCTTCAAGGGCTATAACCAGGTCGGGCCAGTGGTCCCGGAATTCTTCTGGTGGCATATTCTCTGGGCGCCAGACGTTGAAATGAATATTGCCATCACCAATATGCCCAAACGGAGCAATCCGCGCGTCCGGCACGATTCGTGCAACTGCTTTCGATCCGGCCAGCACAAAGTCGGGAATTCGAGAGCAGGGCACCGACTGATCACTTTTCAGGCTGGAAGGATCACCAACTGCGGCCAGTGCAATACCTTCGCGAAGTCGCCAAAGGCGTTTTCGATCTTGTTCGCTGACAGCAATAACGGCATCAAGTGCCAGGGATTGATCAAACGCGCTGGACAATGCTTCCTCCAGCGCATCATGCAGACGAAAGTGGGTGCTCGATGATTCGACTTCGCACAGAATCTGCCAGTCATGCGCGGTATCAAATGGTTCGGTCGAATCACCAACCGCCTGCATAGCAAGGCTTAAGCCGACTCGGGGCAGCATTTCAAAGGCCGTGATTACCTCGCCCAGTTCACCGCGTAAATGGGCAAGCAATTCGACTGCAGACTTAACTGACGGAACCGCAATCAAGGCAGTCTCACGTAATCGCGCCTTCGGATATAGCTTAAGCACTGCGGCAGTAATAATGCCCAGTGTTCCTTCTGTACCCAGAAACAGTTGTTTTAAATCGTATCCCGCATTGTCTTTGCGCAGCCCGCGAAGTGCGTTCAGAATTTTTCCATCTGGTAATACAACTTCCAGGCCAAGAACCATATCCCTGGCCATGCCAAATCGCAAAACGGCGTTTCCGCCAGCGTTTGTCGAGAGGCAACCGCCGATCTGTGCGCTGCCTTCGCCGCCATGCGATAAAGGGAACAAGCGATTGTTGTCGTCCGCGAGCGCTTGTACCTGGGCGAGAATACATCCCGCCTGTACTGTCATGGTGTTGTTCAACGGGTCGAACTCCAGGACTTTGTTCATGCGTTGCAGGGACAACAGAACCTGAGTGCCGTCATTGCTGGTCATGGACCCGCCGCAGAAACCCGAATTACCTCCAAAGGGAACAACGCTGACATTGTGTTGGGTGCATACGTCCATTACTGCTGATACCTCTGCGGTATTAGCCGGGCGAACAATGATTCGCGGGTTCGCTAATTTGGTTTTCAGCATGTCGATTCGATACTGGGCAGCCTCAGGTGTATCGGGATGGATGATTCCACGTTCCCCCAGTATTTCTGTCAGCTGTGCAATCAATAAATCCGCGGAAAATTTCTTGTCCAGTTTCTCGTCCATTTAACAACCCTACGACAAAAGTATCAGCCTGAATCAGGTTCAGCCTATTGCAGTGAATGAAACACTTGATTTCATGAAGCCCTGGGACTGACAAACTGGGCCTGTCGTTTGTCTATGACAGATCGTACAGCTTCTCCCTGGTTGTGCCCGCCGCGCAAGCCCTGTTGTTCGGTCGCCTCAAGAATGAGACCATCAGCATCTGGGACGCTTTTTACCTGGTTATAAATTCGCTTGGCGGCTTCAATGGCTGATGGACTTTTTTCCGCTATTTCGGCGGCAAGTTCAAGTGCGCGATCAAGTGGGTTGTCACATACCTGGGTGGCAAATCCGTAGGCGCCCGCTTCGGTCCCAGAGAAGATGCGCCCGGTGTATGTCAGTTCGCGCAGGATATCGTCACGAACCAACCCCTTGGTTAAAACGGTGCCGCACATGTCAGGAACAAGCCCCCATTTGACTTCCATTATCGATAGTTTCGTGTCCGGTGCAATATATCGAATATCAGCACCCAGCATAATCTGGAAACCACCACCAAAGGCGACACCGTGAACTGCAGCGATCACCGGGACCGGCAGTTCGTGCCACACCCAGGCTGCGAATTGGGGGCGGTTCGCAACGCCGTGAGTTCTTTCGGTCAGACTCGCGACCCCACCTGTAGACATTGTCTGGCTTTTTTTGTCCCCATTGAATCTGCTGGTATCGATGCCCGAGCAAAAGGCGCGTCCGTTGCCCGAAAGAACAGCGCAACGAACGTCAGGGTTGTTTGCTAATTCCTGCCCGGCATCAATAATTGCTTCAAACATTGAGCTATCCAGAGCATTCATTTTATCTACTCTATTAAGGCGAACATCGGCAACATGGTTGTTAATTTCAACAGATACCCGGTCTTTCATTTTGTCCCTCGAATGCGCTGTAGAAGTAATCTGTGACTGGCGGATCGAATAATGATCGCATAAATACGGGGGGAGTCTTAAGCCATTCTTAATGTCACGATGAAATACTGCTGGCATCCTAATCTGCTCGCAAGCTCATGCCACCTAAGTTCGATACTCATCTGCTTGTTGTTGAAGATGATTCAGTGCTTGGCGCAGATGTCGTGCATTATCTGTCTGAAGCCGGTTTCTGGGTCGATTGGGCCCAATCTGCCGAAAAAGCAATGCCGATACTCAGTGCAGTGGGTGCGCTGGTTGCGTACGATGCATTGATTTTTGACCTGTCCCTGTCGGGGGTTGACAGCATTGCGCTGGTAAGGTCAGTTCGAAGTCTCGGTATCGCTACACCTGTACTGGTTGTGTCTTCGAAAGAGGCTGCTCAAAAACGGATAGATGGCTTAAATGCTGGTGCTGACGACTGCCTTGATAAGCCGTTTGATTTCACCGAGCTAGTCGCCAGAGTTCGTGCTTTGGTCCGGCGCAGTAAGAGACAGTCCGGATCAACAAAGCACACAGATAACTTCGAAATTAGTTCAGGCAATCAGACTGTGCGCGTCTCTGGAACAGATATTCCTCTGCAAGCGCACGAGCTGGCCGTGTTAAGTTGCTTGCTCAATGGGGCTGGCAGCGTAATTTCGTACCAGAGACTCGAGCTGGCAATCAAAGAAACTGGTTATTCGTTGATGGGTCCGGCATCTGGTGCCAGCGACGGTTGTACCGATATCGTAGAGCTAGCGGTTAGCGGCTTAAAACTAAAATTGGGTAACAATCTGATCCGGCTTATTCGTGGCGTGGGTTATTGCCTGGGCCGTGATTCTGGCAGCAATAGTTCTGTGGACCGCGGCACGTCAGGCCGGGCGTAACCGGGTGCTTTTCTTTAAGTTGCTCAAATTCTTAAGTGCGTAGGCAGGGTTAACGGCAACACCGATACCCGATGCCAAACGTCGCTGCTGCCCCAGCTGCCTGGGTAACCAACGGACTCTGTCTTGCCTCTCCAAGAACCGTGGAGAAACTGGCGCGGCCAAATAGCACCCAGTTCTTGTCCAGCGCTGTCATGAAGCCAAGGGAAACCGCGCCAGTTCGTAGTCCGGCGCCGGCATCAAAAGCCGGTCGAGTCGCTGTTTGGGCGCTTAGTGGGACGCCAAAATAGGCGTTTATGTTGGTCGCGTTGCCAAACCCTAGTGAAAAATCGGCTTTATAGACGGTGGTTGCACTGTAAGGCCAGGTATATCCGGCGCCAGTATCTATAAACAATCCCGTCCCGCGTCCCAACAAGTCGAACCCAACGGTTGCGCCTATTGCCCATCGATCGGTCAAGCTATAAGACGATCCGATACGGCCAATGACAGTTTTTCGTATGTTGGGTATACCCGAAAGATCGCTCGAATCCGATTGAGTGCGTCCGCTGCTTAATCGCAAGGAGGCTTTGAGTTTCAGTTTTTTTGTACGAATTAGCTCGGCACTGGCACCTGAACTTTCCTGAACGCTTCCAAAGTTAAGCACTGAACTGGCACTGGAGGTTGACAATCGAAATCGTCCGTAACGTAGAGCAATTACTGGACGCAGGCTAATTTTTCGCAACTCGGAACCGTCGTATTGCGGCGCACTTGTTACCGACGCGCCGAGTACGTAACCAAAATTTTTCGGGGCTGTAGAAGCGTTGACACTATCAATATCAATGTCAAGATCAAGACTTCTTGACGCTGCCCTCGATTCTGGTTCGGTGTCGGCCGCAAAACTGGCACTTATGCCCGACATCAGCAGCAGTACGGCAGTCAATCGGCCAATAAACGGATTCATTGCCGCAGTCCCGGTGACTGGTCGGAAATTTTGTAGAGGGTGGCGTTTGCGCTCGCCGAAGCGCTTTCGTTGTTCGATGGATTCAGTCTTTGGCGGCAATTCGAGAACGGATCGCGCGCAGGCCGGTAGACGTCGGTTTTTAAACGGAGAAAACCGATCATCATGGCAAAGAGATTGTCATGTGATAGCGGATGATTGGCTTTATCCGCGACGCATTCCCGGGGAGTGTGGTTGAACTGACCGAACTCATCGTTCGCCCAATAAATTAATGGTACTGAGGTTTGTTCGGCCGGCGCGAGCATATAAGGCATACCGTGTAAATACAGTCCGTGCTCACCGAGTGACTCGCCATGATCGCTGACGTACACCATACCGACCGGCCGTTTTCCGGCGGAGCGGTTTACCGAGCCGATAATTCCTGCCAGCAACTGACTGGTATTGACAATCGTGTTGTCATAGGCATTTCGAATGGTTTCGGCGGTGCATTGATCGAGCTGTTTACTCGTGCATTCCGGCAAAAAGTGCTTTGTGCTTTCCAATGAGCGCTTGAAGTATTCCGGCCCGTGACTGCCCATTTGATGAAGAACCAGTAGCGTCTTTTGGGGGGGCTCTTTCAGAATAGATTCGACCTCGGAAATAAATGCGAGATCGTTAACTTCGGAAGTTTGACCCTCGGCAGGGGTTATTTTTCTATAACTGACTCTGTCAGCTACGCCTTTGCTGCCGGACTGATTGTCGATCCAGATCGTGTTGTATCCGGCACGTTTTGCAAGGTCAAGTAAGTTCTCCCGGTATGGCGCCTCAGTGACAGAAAAATCAGAGCGACCCAGATCAGAGAACATGCATGGCAGGGAGATTGCCGTTGCCGTGCCGCAAGATGAAATCTTGGTGAAGCTTGTAACCGGTAACCCGTCAAGCGGGGCATTGGTGTTGCGTTCGTACCCGTTCAGCGAAAAACTGGACGCCCGGGCGGTTTCTCCAACGACCAGTATCAGTAATGCAGGTTCAGCGCTTTGGGGGTCCGATTTGTCCAGGGTGACCGAGCTTGCGATTTGCTTGAAGCTCGTGTCTTTCGCAAAAAGCTTAGTGCCTCGGAGCAAGTATGCCGTCGATAGGAGGATGTTAAACGGGGCCGCCCGCCATCGCATTTCTTTTCCGTGAACCCGGAAAAATGGCGCAGTCGCTTTAAAGTGGATTAATACTGTACCAAGGGCCAGGCTCAGCGCCAGAGCCGATAGCCCAACAGTCTGAATGAGAGATTTCCCTGCTCCTGGCCAGCGAAGCGGCGTGTAGATAACCAAGAGCGCGGGTAACAGTCCAAGAACAACAAGCTGGACAATCATATTGAACGAAATCAGACCGCTTACCTCGACAGCATCGGTTTGTAATGCGTTGCGCAACATGCCGTCGTCAATCAACACACCGTACTTATTCATAAAATATGAACCTGCTGCGCTGGCAATCAGCATAATTACGATGGCTGCTTTCAATACATAGGGAAATCGGAATATCGAGATCAGAAAGACGTTCAGAAAGAAAAGAAAAGCAACCAACAGGGCTGGTAAAACGGCCGACCCGGCCTGGTCTGCTCCAAGTCGTTCAATCAGAAGCTTCCAGAAGCTGGTATTTAGAGCCAGGGTCAGGTAAACCGCAGATAAAGCGATAAGGGTCAGCGGGTTAACAACCGGTAGCCGGCTATGAGTCATGAAGTGCATCCGAAGCGTCAGGGGTCTGACGCTTCGGATGCACTCAACAAGCGAACTACAGGGTTCGCTAAACCGCACCGAAGGTCAGTATCGGTGCTGAGTCTAGGAAACGAATCTTTATCGTTCCTGATGTAAAGCTTAAGGTTTGCTTAAGAGCGGGTTATTTGGGCTGGTTTTTCGCCGGCAGCTTTTGACAGTTCCAGCTCCAGCTCCGTGGTGTCGCTGATATCGGTATCAATTGATAGTGTTGTGCCCCAGCTGCTTTCCCTGTCATCACCATTGCGTTTGTAGTCGTACCCAACGTCCCACTGATATTGTACCGGCCCGGCCGGGGCCCATTTCAGCCCGACCGCAACGTCCCGGCCATTGCTGACCGACTTTTCGCCGTCCGACAGCGTGATCGTTGTGCCGGCCGTCAAACGACTTGATAGCTTCAGCGGCCACCAGCTGATGTCCAGGCCCCAGCCACTGATTTTGGTCAGCAGCTCATCTTCTGTGTTTCTGATTGTTGACCCGCTCAGACCAAGCTGAAGGTCATCGGTTAAGCCCATTTTTACCGAAGCCTCCCAGCCTGATTCGGACGGACTTTCACGGAACCAGTTAACCCCTAGTTCGGTTTCACCAGCTTCAACCAGTGCTTCCGACAATGCTGGCGCAGGGACAAGCGAGATTACCGCGGTGGTGACAATTGCGCCCACCCGACTGGCCCGGAAGGCGGTCATATGCGGCGATGTCAAATACGATGGAGAACGAAGTTTTGCTAGAAGTAGCATATCTCTGAGGCGATTGACTTGCGTGGCACGCTTTGCCTATTGTCAGCTTGAGCGCGAGTTATCGTCAAATGTTGCGTTCCGGAAATGAACGTCAGGCGGCAAGCTGACTCTGTCGATCTTAATCTGTTTCGCTGATGCCGTCGGTGAACTTCACGCCCTCGATGACATCGGCCAGCCAGCGGAAGCCGAGTAGCTTGCGGAACGAATTTTGTGCATGGGTTGTCAGTTTGAACATCATCGCCATCATTGTCTGTTCCGAGAACGCGCCCTTGACCCGTTTGGTCCAGTCGTTCTCTTGCACGGCACCCGGGGCTCACCTGATTGTTACCCGGGGCTCACCTGATTGTTAATTGTCACTTGGGCCGACACTACGGGCGGATCGACTGGGTCCACGGCATTCTGGTTGTCATCGTTCGTTGGATTGCCGTATTTTTCGGTTAGTATTCCTCAACGCCCATACGGTGTTGTCAGCAATTGTGTTGACAGAAGAACCAAGAGGAAGTTTGTGCTGCCGGCTAGCGTGTGACAGCAACACGCAGCAAATGAGCAGGGCAGGACGATGTCATGATCAGGAAACCCAATGCCAGTTTCCGGGGGCGCCGGCCAAATGTGCCTGTGCGCCCACGTCGCCCGGCGCCGGCGATTACCCAGTTGCTTGTTTTTAACAAACCATTTGGGGTGTTGTGCCAGTTCTCTTCGGACGGCGGGCGAGAAAGCCTGGCAACCTACATTGATTTTCCCGACGTTTACCCGGCAGGGCGTCTGGACCGTGATAGCGAAGGGCTGATTTTGCTAACCAACGATGGTCGGCTTCAGAATGACATCACCAACCCGCGCCGGAAAATGCCTAAAGTGTATTGTGTCCAGGTCGAGGGGGAGGTGACCGCCGAGGCGGCAAAGCAACTGGCGTCTGGTTTGAGCTTGAACGATGGCCCGACCCGGCCTTGCCAGGTGCGATTAATTACAGAGCCTAAATGGTTATGGGACAGAGAACCCCCGGTTCGTTACCGGGCCAGTATCCCAACAAGCTGGCTTGAGATCACGCTGACCGAAGGGCGCAACCGCCAGATCAGGCGAATGACGGCGGCAGTTGGTTTTCCAACCCTGCGGCTTATTCGGACACAAATTGGCCCGGTTAAGCTTGATGGGCTTGCGCCGGGAATCGCCCGCGAGGTGCCGTTGGGGACATTTCGCGACTAGTTTTCGCGCGGGATGTGTGGTTTGTCGGATTCAGGCCCCCGAAAACGGAACACAACAGGTATACTGGTTCCCGCTGGATTGTGATGCCCTCCGGTGGCATCCAAAGAGGTCACGGACTGTTCCGGGCCTGGCGAAAACGCTGTAATTTTCCCCGCACCGTTCATTGATTGCGCGAATTGACTTTATAAGTTTTTTTTGCGTCTTCCTGTGCTAATGGTGCTGGTTGTGCGATCGCCAACCCCCTTCCTCTCTTTAACAGACCTGCCGCGCGTAGACCGCGCGACTCATTTATTTGCAGCCTGGACCGGATTGCCTGATGTTTAAACGTCGTGGCTTATAGGCTTCAGGAGTATCTATTACATGTCATTTTCAGACTTGGGGCTTAATGACGCCCTGTCCGACGTCGTCGCGCGTCTTGGTTACAGTGAACCAACCCCAATCCAGCAGCGCGCAATTCCCGCTGTACTGGATGGCGCTGATCTACTAGCGGCCGCCCAGACCGGCACCGGGAAAACCGCTGCTTTTACCCTGCCGATTGTACAAATCCTGCTCGAAGAGAAAGAGCGTCGGGGTCGCAATCCGCGTGCCCTTGTTCTGACTCCAACCCGTGAGCTGGCGGCCCAGGTGGCCGAAAGTGTCGAAACCTATGGTGGCAAGACCGGCATTCGTTCCGCGGTAATCTTTGGCGGTGTCAGTGCGGTTCCTCAGATTAAGGCTTTGCGTCGCGGCGTGGATATTCTTATCGCCACACCCGGGCGCTTGCTCGACCACGTCCAGCAGGGCAATGTAGATTTGTCTGATGTGGACGTCTTTGTGCTTGATGAAGCCGACCGAATGCTGGACATGGGTTTCATCCCTGACATCAAGCGGATAATTGCCCGTCTGCCGGAAGACCGTCAGAGCCTGCTGTTTTCAGCGACGTTTTCGCCGGAAATCCGCAAGCTGGCACGAACTTTCTTGTACGAGCCAACCGAGATTGATGTTGCGCCGCGAAATACAACGGCCGAGTTAATCGAGCAGAAGCTGGTTTACGTGGCAAAAAGTCAAAAGCGCGAGTTCTTGTCCTGGATGATTGGTCATAACGACTGGCAGCAGGTGCTGGTATTTACACGGACCAAACACGGGGCCAACCGGCTCTGCGCCCAGTTAACCGAAGACGGCTTGCCGTCAGCGGCACTGCACGGCAATAAGAGTCAGGGCGCACGTACCAAAGCACTGGCAAATTTCAAAAACGGAAAAGTCAGGGTATTAGTGGCTACCGATATTGCTGCGCGAGGGCTGGATATCAGTCAACTCCCGCATGTGATTAATTACGAATTACCCAACGTGCCGGAAGATTATGTTCATCGCATCGGACGAACCGGGCGGGCAGGGGTAAACGGCGAAGCGCTGGCGCTGATTTGCGCCGAAGAACGTCCGCTGCTTCGGGATATTCAAAAAGTCATTGGACGGCAGATACCCGAGTTGGTCGTAGAAGATTTTTACCTCAAGCCGGAAAAAATTTCTGAGGTAGCTGCAAAACCGGCTGGCCGAAACCCTGGCAACCGGTCCCGGCCTGGTAACAGCAATGGCAAAAGTCGCCAGAACGCAGGCGGAAGTGGCAACGGCAACCGCGGCAGCGGCAGTGGCAACGGTAACCGCAATGGCAATCGGGGCGGCGGCAAACCCGGTGGTGGTGGGCGGTCCCGGACTGGCGGTTCGCGTTCAGCCGCAACTCAGTAAAGACATAGTTTAAAATCAGTAAAGAAAAAAACCGGTCAGAAATGGCCGGTTTTTTTTGGAGGGGAAGATACAAATCGCAGATCTTCTGATTCTTCAGCTGACCTCGACTTTGCCGTTATTCAGAACAACAATGTCGCGCTCCAGAACCCGCGAGCGGAAAGACACAAGATTTGTGTCTCGCCAGATTTCCGTGCGAATGGTTTCACCCGGATACACCGGCGACGAGAACCGAAGCGCCAGGCTTTTAAAGCGCGCCGGATCATAGTCGCAGCAAGTTTTGAGGACAGCATGGCCGGCAACCCCAAGCGTACACAAGCCATGCAAAATGGGGGCAGTGAAGCCGGCCGCTTGTGCCACTGCCGGTGATGCGTGTAACGGGTTGTTGTCACCGGACAGGCGATAAATAAGAGCTGACTGGGGTAGTGTTTTCAGATCACAGATTTCGTCCGGGTCACGGTCCGGTATTTTATGTACTGGCCGGGTTGGGCCGGTTGGTCCACCAAAACCGCCGTCACGCCGGGCAAAGGTTGTTGAACGGGTGGTTGCAATCAGTTCCCCGCTGGCTTTGTTGGTTAGGGTTTTTTCCGAGTAGATCAATGCGCCTTTGTCGGCGCCTTTGTCGATAATCTCAGTGACCCGGGTTTGACCAATGACGGTGGCTTCGGTTGGTACTGCGCTGTGTATTTCAATGTCCTGCTCACCGTGAAGAACATGTTTCCATTCAATGCCACTGCCGGGTTCTCGGACCCAGAAACCGGGCCCCGCCAGCACCACGGCCATGGTTGGAATCGCGGCAAAGTTCTCAGCTTCTTCAAAAACGTAGTTCAGTTCATTTTGATTGAGCGGGTTTTCACCCAGGCCAAGGCCTAAGGCATACAAAATCGAATCGTTTTTGGTATAGCTTTGTTCAACCGGCGGGAATGGCCAGTTCATTATTTTCTCGTAATCTATTGCCATGGCAAATTGTCTCCGTGTTGAGCGAGAGATTGTGGCATCAGGCCAGCATCTCGCGGTTGTGAGGCAAATCAAAGTCGAGAACCGGGCCCGCAGGGATAATCAGGCTTGGATTAATTTTCGCGTGACTGCCGTAATAGTGATTCTTAATATGGTCAAAATCCACCGTTGCCCGGATTTTTGGGTTTTGATACAGGTCGCGTGTGTACGCCCACAAACCGGGGTAGTCTGACAGGCGTCGAATGTTGCATTTGAAGTGGCTAAAGTAAACCAGGTCAAATCGAATCAATGTCGAAAACAGTCGAATGTCGGCTTCAGTTAGTTGATTTCCGACAAGATATCGAAGACTGTTCAAACGTTTTTCCAGCCAGTCGAGTGTGTCAAACAAAGGGTAAACAGCTGCTTCATAGGCAGATTGTGTTGTTGCGAAACCCGATTTATATACCCCGTTGTTTAGGGTTTCATAGATTCGTGAATTGACCACATCGATTTCGTCTTTCAGGTGTGGCGGGTAGAAGTTGCCCGGTAATGCACCGACAGAATCAAACGCAGTATTCATCATGCGGATAATTTCTGACGATTCGTTGTTGACAATTTGATTGGTTTTTTTATCCCAGACAATGGGCACTGTTACCCGGCCGGTAAAGTTCTTGTCTGCGTTTTGATAAATCTCGTAAAGATATCGGGCATTATGGATCGGGTCGCCGATTACGCCGGGCCCGGCGGAAAAGTCCCAGCCTTTACCTCCCATGTTCCAATGGACTACCGATACCGGGAAAAATGTCTCGAGCCCTTTGAGAGCGCGCATGATCAAAACCCGGTGAGCCCACGGGCAGGCCAGGCTTACATATAAATGATATCTGTTGGGGTCGGGGGTAAACGCACTGGCGACATTGGCACCCTGGCTTGCGTCATTTGTTATCCAGTGGCGAAACGCCTGCTCCTGCCGCTTAAAGTGGCCAGCCGATTCTTTGGTGTCATACCATTGATTTTGCCATCGACCTGCTACGAGTAAGCCCATCGCTACTGTCCGTTAGGAACTAACGCTTGTGCAGCCCGAATGGAATGAATACTGTCCAGACCAAAGAGAAAATCGAAGCGCATGAGGTCATCGGGCTGGGTCACGCGGGTAGTGCCTCGCCTTCAACCGTGATGCGATGCATTAAGCGAAATTGACCATGATAATCATTTAATGCGTAGTGTTGAGTAGCCCGGTTATCCCAGAAAGCAATTGACCCCGGTGCCCAGTGGAATCGATGGGTGAATTCTGGCCGTGCCGCGTGTTCGTAGAGCTGTTTCAACAATGGTTCGCTTTCGTCGGCTGTCCAGCCATCGAAGCGAATGGTAAACGCTGTATTGACGTACAAAGCTTTTCGGCCGCTGATCGGATGGGTAATAACTACAGGATGAACCGAGTCTTGTTGTGCCGCGTCCCGATTACTTAATCGTCCTTCCCGTTCTTTGGAATAGTTTGCCTCCGCACCAAACTGGTGTCGGCTGGAGTGAACCGCCCGCATCGTTGCCAACGTTTTTTTCATGCCGTCGGACAAACTCTCGTACGCGGTGTACATATTGGCAAACAGCGTATCGCCGCCACGGGTTGGCGTCTGACGCGCCAGCAGGACCGAACCAAGGGCGGGTTCTATGTCGTAGGAATGATCGGTATGCCATTGCCCGCCGATATTGACTTTTTGGTCCGGTTCTTTCCTGACTTCGGCAATCATCGGATAATTGTCGACGGACGCGAAGAACCGATTGATGTTTATTGCGCCGAACTGTTCTGCAAACGCGATGTGTTGCTCGGGAGAAATATCCTGGTCGCGAAAAAACAATACGCCGTATTCACCGAGCGCCCGTTTCAACTCGCGGGCTTGCTCTGTGGTTATCCCTTCTTTCAGGTTAATTGCACTGATATAAGCGCCGACACCGTCACCTGGTTCAATTTGTATGCTCGATTTCGCCATGGCGAATTCCTTGTCTTTATTGTCTGTACTGATTGTCTCTGTCGATTGTCTCAATATAGTATGCCAATGAACAGCTCAGCAAAAGCAGGGTGCAAATTCTATTTCCGGAGTTCGTATGAATCATGCCAGTCATCCAGTCGATAAACCCCACGAGCAGTATTTCTCTTTTCTGCAATCCGGTCACTTCATGATTCAGCATTCACCATCTACCGGCCAGTATGTCTTTTATCCGCGTGTTGCTGCCCCGGTTAGCGGTGCCCAAGACCTCGTCTGGGTGCCTGCCAGTGGTGATGGGGTTGTGTACGCAACCACTGTCATGCGGCCAAAGCCGCCGCAAGCGCCTTACAACGTTGCCTTGGTTGAATTGGCTGAAGGCCCCCGAATGATGTCTCGGATCGAAGGTGTACCAGCCGCCGAGGTCAAAATTGGTATGACGGTTAAGGCTCGCATCGCTGCCGAAGATGCTGGCCCGGTCGTGGTTTTTGACGTTGTCGGGGGTGCGGTATGACAACTGAACGATTTCCGCGTGGACAGAGTGCCATTGTTGCCGCTGCAACCCATGGTCTGGGCGAGGCCCCGGGTTTTAGCTCAATGGACCTTGCTGTCTGCGCCAGTGTCAAAGCGCTGAATCAGGTTGGACTGAAGCCGTCGGATGTTGATGGATTGTTTATCGGCCTGCCCGACGATTTCATGTCAGGACTGGGAATGGCTGAATACCTGGGGATTCAGCCGCGGATGACCGACAATAACCGGGTGGGTGGATCATCGTTTCAGACTCACGTGATTCACGCGGCGCTGGCTTTGCAAGCAGGGCTATGTGATGTGGCGCTGATTGCCTACGGGAGCAACCAGCGAAGCGCTGCAGGCAAACTGATCAGCTCGATGCGGCCGTTTCCCTATGAAGCGCCGTACAAGTTACGTCGACCGATTGGCGGCTACGCACTAGCTACGTCACGCTACCAGTATGAATACGGACTTGAAGCAGAGCGCCTTGGTGATATTGCTATCGCAGCGCGCCAATGGGCGCAATTGAATCCGGATGCATTTATGCGTGAGCCGTTGAGCATGGATGAATACCTGGGCTCCCGAATGGTTTCTGACCCGCTTCGGGTGCGTGACTGTTGCCTGGTCACAGACGGCGCGGCTGCGATTGTCATGGTTAGCGCCAACCGCGCCAAAGATCTGGCTACTAAACCGGTTTACCTACTGGGTGGTGCCGCGGCAACCGATCATCGTGAGATTACGAATATGCCCGATTTAACAACAACAGCAGCGGTTGACTCGGGCAGGCGGGCTTTTGCCCAGGCCGGGGTGAGGCCGTCAGATATCGACGTTGTTGAGTTATACGACGCGTTCACGATAAACACGTTGCTCTTTCTCGAAGACCTTGGCTTTTGTGCCAAGGGTGAGGGCGGCGATTTTGTTGCTAACGGCCGCATCGCCCCTGGGGGCGAACTGGCGGTCAATACCAATGGTGGCGGATTGTCCTGCGTTCATCCGGGAATGTACGGATTGTTCACCATTGTTGAGGCATCTCAGCAACTCATGGGTCTGGCCGGGGAGCGCCAGATTGCCGGTGCTCAGTTGGGCATTGCCCATGGTAACGGGGGCGAGCTGTCCAGCCAGGTTACGCTGATATTAGGCACTGCCGATACCTTGTAAGCAGGCTTAATCCGCGTTGTCTTCGAGAAACTTAATTTTTTTGCCAAGGTGTTTGTTCAGCTGTTTGTCGAAGCGACTGGTTGCGCCGACAAGGGTTGGGCGCACGTAGGATTCCCAGCGTGGCGGGCATGCTGCTTCAGGGGTGTCACCCATGATGGTTACGCGTTGAATAATGCGTTGCTCTGAGAAGTCGCTGAGCACGTAGTGTTGCGTACAGCGGTTATCCCACATGGCAATTGTGCCGGCCTCCCAGGAATAGCGCACCGTGAACGACGGGCTGCTGACCCACTTGACCAGGTAGTTAAGCAGCATCTCACTTTCTACATGGCTCAGTTCGACAATGCGCCGCGTGAAATGTTCGTTAACAAATAAAGACTTTCGACCGGTTTCCGGATGTTTGCGAACCACAGGGTGGATCCAGGTTTGTTCTGGTCGCCCGTGTGGGGCGGCGTCGTGCAGCGCGGTTAAGCCGTCGCACAAGTCTCTCAGTGGGGCAGACAAGCCTTCGTAAGCTGCATAGGCACTGGCCCACATTGTGTCCCCACCAACCTCGGGCGACTGGACCATGTTCAGAATTGACATAATTGACGGATGTTTCTCGAAGGTTATGTCGCTATGCCATTCGTCCGCCAGGCCACCATGGCTGGCTGCCAATTCGAAAATTTGCGGATGCTGGGTAAACGGGTTGTTGAGATTGGGGTGGGCTTCCAGTTCGCCGAAGTTAGCGCCGAATGCTACGTGTTCATCGACACTTAGATTTTGCCCGGGGAAAAACAAAACAAGATGAGTGAGTAACAATTGTCGAATGGTTTGAATGTCGTGTGGCTGGGGATTGGCCAGGGATATGCCGCTTACCTCGGCACCGAGGGAGCCAGCCAGGCGTTTGACAGTCAGGTCTGTTAATACGGCGCTCATTATGTGTTCTCCTGGTGAGGAAACTAAGGTGGCAACGACGATCTTGTGAAAACCACGGGGTTCTCCAAGCCGCTTAAGCATAATCGCGATTGTGCTTGCACTCAATATTTTCATTGGAATTACTTTCCTGGCTTTCTCTGCGCCCGATTACAGTCGGGACTGATTCGGCTTTCTGGCAGAATCCATGAATCAGGCGGTTGTTGCCATCGACAAGACATTCGTCCAGACAACGCCTGGGCAACCCGGATAGCTCGGGCAACCGGATACCGTTAATTTTTCAGCGCGAACGACCAGCAGGAGACTTCCTTGGATTTCGAAACTATCCTATATGTAGAAGACGGGCCCATTGGCACAATTACCCTTAATCGCCCCGATGACGGCAATATGTTCACGCCGTTGATGTGTCACGAAATTCGCGACTGTATAAATGAAATTCGCCGCGAGACCCGCACCCAGGTATTGGTAATTACCGGTGCCGGCGACCGGTTTTTTTGTATCGGCGGACGCAAAGAAGGGATGGAGGACACAAAGTTGTATGCCGGTGTACTGCCGACTCTCGAAATGTATGAGGCGATTGATAAGCTTCAAAAACCAGTGATCGCCAGCGTCAATGGATATGCCGTAGGTGGGGGTAACGTCTTGCAAGTGGTCTGTGACATGACGATTGCGAAAGAAAGCGCTGTGTTTCGTCAGGTTGGTCCGATGATGGGTTCCTTTGATGCCGGTTACGGCACCTGGTACCTCGAAGACTTGATCGGCAAGAAGAAGGCCAAAGAGATGTGGTATTGCAACCAGAAAATGTCAGCAGCCGAAGCCTTGCAGATTGGGATGATTAACCGGGTCGTCCCGGACGACCAGTTGGTGGAAAAAACCAAAGAGTTTGCGCTTGAGGTTGCCGATCGGGGCCCGTTTGCACTGGCTGCCATTAAAGGTGCTTTTAACGCCCGTCACGGTGGTGTTGGCGGACTGGCTCGCGTTGCGCACGACTTACTTTTACGCCAATACCTGGACACGCCGGAATCCAAAGAACTCAGCGCATCGTTCCGTGAGCGGCGCAAGCCGGACCCTGACAGCTTTGGTCACTGAGCGGCGGGTGTTGCGATGAAGCCTTACCTGACGCTTCACCATCCGGCGGCTGCCCGTCGCTATTATGAGCGGGGTTATTGGTCGGATCAGAGTTGCTACGATTTGCTGTTGGCACACGCATCAGCCAGGCCGCAGGCTCTGGCCCTTCGCGATGGCAAGCGACAGTTGACCTGGACACAAGTCCTCGCCTGGGTTGACGGCATGGCCGCGCAGTTTGACACGCTTGGTCTGACCCCGGGTGAGCGCGTGTCGGTATGGATGTCAAACACAGTCCATCCGATCATTACGTTTTTAGCCTGTTCACGGGCTGGGCTTGCCTGTAACCCATCATTGCATCGCACATTTACCTGCAATGAAATAATCACCTTGCTGACCCGCCTGAAAGCCGGGGTGTTGGTGACGGAACCTGGCTGGGGGGCGGACCGGGACAAGTTAGATCTGCGGGCGCTGGTTTCCGAACTCGACTTTGTGAAAGCGGTTTACGAACCGGACGATTTTCCGGGGCCGCTGCCGGCAGGTAGCGGGCTGGGACCGCCGCAGGGTGATCCCGATTCTGTTGCCTACCTCGCATTTACTTCGGGAACCACCGGGGCACCGAAATGTGTGATGCACTCGTGCAATACGTTGCTGGCTAACGCGCGGGATATGGTTAACGACTGGCGTCTGACCAGTGACAAGCGCTTGTTGTCGCTAAGCCCGCTGTCACATCACATTGCCTGGGTTGGCGTCGCTCAGTGGTTGATCGCCGGTTGTGAGTTCATTACTGACGACCCGCCCGCTGGCACTCACCGCCTGGATTGGATGTTACAAACCCGGGCAAGCTATGTACTTGGGGTGCCCACCCATGCGATGGATATTCTGACTGAACACCGGGCAAGGTCTATGCAGGGCCTGGGCGATGTCGAAACCTTTTATATGGCCGGTGCGGCTATTCCGCCGGCTGTGGCCCAGGCCATTGTTGATAACGGCGTCAAACCGCAGAATGTCTACGGTATGACCGAAAACTCGTCCCATCAATATACCCACCCGGATGATGATCTGCCGACCTGGACAACAACCTGTGGTCGGGGAGGCCCGGCGTACGAGGTGCGCATCTTCGAAACGGATAGTCCGGATAAAGAAGTTGCAACAGGTCAGACCGGGCAGATCTGCGGCCGCGGTGCGGCCTTGATGCTGGGTTACTTTGATAATCAGCAAGCCACCGAAGACAGTTTTAATGCAGCGGGTTGGTTTATGTCAGGGGATCTTGGCTCTTTCGATGATGCCGGGAATTTGCGTATTGACGGCCGCATAAAAGATTTGATTATCCGCGGTGGCCACAACATTTATCCGGTTCATATCGAAGCCCTGGCACACCGGCATCAAAAGATTCAGAAAGCGGCTGCATTTCCGATAGCTGATGATCGCTTGGGTGAAAAAGTATGTCTCGCGATCATTGGTTCGATCAGTGCGGCGCAAGCCCTGGAGCACCTTGCAGCTCAGGGGCTGAGTAAATACGACATGCCGGAGTATTTTGTAAACCTGACCGAAATGCCGTTGACACCCAGCGGCAAGATACTAAAGCGTGAACTTATTGAGATGGTGCGTCGGGGTGACCTGGCTCCACAGCCGGTTCGTGCTGGCAATAACTCTGATTCTATTAAAGGCAGTTGACATGGCAGATGGACAAATTATCGTCACTGGGGCAAGTCGGGGCATTGGCGCGCAAATTGCGCTTGAGCTTGAAAAACGCGGTTATCCAATTGCCGGTTTGTCGCGCAGTGGGCACACGGCTGCTGGCTATGGCATTGCCTGTGATGTCACCGACGAAGCGGGGATCCGGCACGCAATTGCAAAAATTGCCGAAAAAGGCTCAATTGCCGGTCTGGTCAACAATGCGGGTTTGCACGAGATTGCTGTTTCTGCAGAACTCGTCACTGAACAATTCAATCGAATCATGGCGGTAAATGCAACTTCAGTGATGATTGCTTCGCGCGAAGTCTATCCGCACCTCAAGGCAAACGGTGGTGGATTATTAGTCAACATGGGTTCGTTTTTTGATAAGTTAGGGGTCACAAAGAACCTGGCTTACTGCGCATCAAAGGCGGCTGTCGGGGCGATTTCACGTTGTCTGGCGGTCGAATGGGCGCCTGATGGGATAACAGTAGTGAATATTGCGCCGGGTTATATAGAAACCGACTTAAACAAAGATTTTCTGGCACGCGACTCGGTTCGCGACTGGCTCTCTCATCGTATTCCGGTGGGAAAGGCAGCAGGCCCGGACCAGGTCGCCCGGTTAATTGCCAGTTTGTTTGATGAGAAGCTCCCTTTTATGACCGGTGAAACGATATATATCGATGGTGGGCAGGGGATTTTCCACTAATGAAAATATTTGAGCGTATGGCGTTGCGTCGCCAATGGAATGAAGAAGAACGCCTTATTCTCGATTCAGTCCAGCGGCTTGCTGATGAAGTCATTGCGCCCAGTGCAGCGGCTTACGACGAGTCAGCCCAATTTCCCTGGGACAATGTCACTGCGCTCAACGCGCTTGGACTTAACGCAATTTTTATTCCTGAAGCCTACGGTGGTTTGCCCGCTTCCTATCGCCTCTATCTGGAGTGCGTGAAGATCGTATCCGAAGCTTGTGCATCAACCGGCATTATTTACGCAACCAATTTCCACGGTATGAAGCCGTTGATCGACTTTGGCACAGAAGAGCAGAAGCAGCGTTTGCTGCCAGCAATTGCCCAGGGGGGGCTTGCCTCGCTGGCGATCACAGAATCGTCAGCAGGCTCAGATGCGACCGGCATGAAAACCAGTTTCACTGCGGACGGTGACAACATTATTGTTAACGGTTCAAAAATATTCATAACCAACGGCGATGTTGCAGACCGCTTGCTTGTCTTTGGAAAATGGTCTGGCATTGATGATGCCAAAAAATCCATTTCTGTCCTGATTGTCGAAAGTGGCAGCGCTGGTCTTTCGGTTGTGCGCACAGAAAAAAAGATGGGGCACCGGGCGTCGTCGACCGCGGAGCTGGCATTTAATAATTGCCGGGTTCGCCGTACCAATTTGCTGGGCACCCCGGGGCAGGGGCTTGAGATACTCCTGGCATCCCTGAATAAATCGCGTCCGAGCGTTGCCTGCCATGCGCTGGGCATTGCCCGTGCCGCGTTTAAAGACATGATCGACTACACCAATGTCCGCTCACAGTCGGGGCGTCACATTATTGATTTCCAGGCGAACCAATTTATGATCGCCGATCTGGCCTCAGAACTGGCAATGGTTGAGCAATGGATCGACTACGTGGCTGAAATGATCGATGATGGTGAGCCGGATTTCGGCCTTGAGGCTTCAATTGCAAAACAACGCGCTTCCGATCTTGCCATGCGCATGGCAACCGAAGCGGTGCAAATGCACGGCGGTTACGGATATTGCACTGACTATCGGGTTGAGCGTCTGATGCGTGATGCCAAGATTACACAAATCTGGGAAGGTACCAATCAAGTACACCGTCAGTTGATTGGCCGCAGTTTCAAAAAGCGCTGAGACATTGGCATGTTGATTACTAGAGCAGGATATGAATCAAATTAAAAAAATTGGTGTTTGTGGTGCCGGTGGAACGATGGGGGCTGGCATAGCCATTGTGGCTGCCCGCGGCGGCTTTGATACTTTGTCTTTTGACCTTGATCAGGGCAAGCTGGATAAAACCCAGGGACAAACCGCTGGGTTTTTTGATAAATCGGTTGCAAGAGGCAAACTGTCCGCGCAAGACCGCGATGCCGTGTTGAGCCGGATGAGTTCAACAACCGATTTAAACCAACTGGCCGACTGCGATCTGGTTGTAGAGGCGGTCTTCGAAAGTCTGCCGGTAAAACAAGAGCTATTTGGCAAGCTCGATAAGATATGCAAACCCGAAACGATATTTGCATCGAATACATCGACATTGTCGATTACCCAGATTGCCTCGGGTTGTGGTCGTGAAGACCGGGTTGTAGGTATGCATTTCTGCCTGCCGGCGCAGCTGATGAAACTGATCGAAATGTCACCGGGAATCAACACCTCAACCGAAACATTTGATACCGCCTGGGCGTGGACAAAAACGGTAGGGCAGATTCCGGTGCAAACCCAGGACAAACCGGGGTTTATTCTTAACGCTTTGCTGGTACCGTTTATCAACGATTCGATTCGGCTGGTTGAAGCCGGGGTTGCTGAGCCCGGTGATATCGACAAAGCAATTAAAAGTGCCCTCGGCTATAAAATGGGGCCAATGGAGTTGCTTGACCTGATTGGACTGGATACCCAGATCTTATTATGTGAGGCGTTTTATCCGATTACGCTGGACCCGCGCGCATCAGCGCCGCCGCTACTGCGGCGAATGGTAGCTGCCGGCCATCTGGGCCGAAAGTCTGGACGCGGTTTTTTTACCTACGAAGGTAATGCGATGTTTGGAGCGTAATGATGCAATATTCAATAAAACAAGTTGGTGTTAGTCGTGCGTTTTCTGACGGGGCCGAGGGGGATAAGTTTCTTGCCAATGCGGTTGAAGATGGTGAGATTGTTGTATACCTTGGCGCAAAATATCAACCCGATCCAAGTAAGGTCGCAGTTCTGATTGAGTTAGACAACGAGTGTCTGGGTGAACATACCGGCGAAGATGCCGGGCGCGAAGGGTCTAATGCCCTGGGTTTTAATCGTTTTCGCAATGGCAGTGATGAGCCGTCCAATTTAATCGAACTGGTTCGCCAACCCGCCACCGCACAAACGGCGCTGGCCGCCGCCCGGCACTTGTTTGAATCTGCTGGTTTTGAGGTAGCGGTGTGCGCTGATCAGGCGGGGCGAATTATCAATCGCCTTGTGCGTCCCAAGTATAACTATGCGCTGCGATTTCTCGATGAAGGTCTGGCCAGTGCTGAAGATATGGACCTGACTTGTCGAATGGGGCTTGGTTATGCGGACGGGCCGATCGAGAGGCTGGAACGTGGTGGTCTTGATAATCATTACGATGTGACCAGTGCATTGTTTGAAATTTATGGCACACCCGCTTATGCACCGGCGCGACGAGCTACGGTCGCTCGTCGCCGGGCGGATAAAACTGGCGACGGCAACAAATGAAATTGATTCCGAGACCAGTTCAATGAAGGCCATTGTGGTTCGGCACTTTGGACCGTTTGCGCAAGCGACGTTTGATGACTTACCCGACCCGACACCGGGTGCAGGTCAGGTGGTCATTGATGTTCACAGTGCCGAAGCGAACTATCCCGATATCCTGGTGATGGAAGGCAATTACCAGGTGAAACCACCCCTGCCGTTTTCACCAGGCAAAGCCGCGTCGGGTGTTGTAAGTGCCCTGGGGGCGGGGGTTACCTCTTTACAATTGGGCCAACGCGTTGCAGTTCAGGTGGAACACGGTGCCTATGCTCAACAATTAGTTGCTGACGCAGGTAATTGTTATCCGATGCCCGAGGGGATGCCGTTTGACGATGCAGCGGCACTCGGCCTGGTTTATCAGACTGCCCATTACGCGTTGAACGAGCGGGCTAGTCTAAAACCCGGTGAGACAGTGCTGGTTCTTGGTGCCTCTGGTGGCATCGGCGTTGCCAGCGTGCAACTGGCTAAAGCTCTGGGTGCAAAAATAGTGATTGCGGGTGTGCTGGGTGCCGATAACGCCGCTGTGGCGGTACAGGCCGGTGCCGACCACGTGATAGAACTTGGTGACGAATCAATAAAAGAAAATTTGCGCGCACAAGTAAAAAAAATAACTGGCGACCAAGGTGTTGATGTGGTCATCGACCCGGTTGGTGGTGAAGCCAATGCCGCTGCATTGCGTGCGATGGCATGGCGCGCACGCATGGTGATAATCGGTTTTGCATCAGGCAATATTCCAACCATCAAGGCAAACTATTTGCTTGTAAAAAATATAGCGGTGTCCGGTTTGCAATGGTCTGACTATCGGGAACGGGACCCAGTCGGAGTTGCAGCGGTTCAGGCTGATATTTTCAGGCTCTACGAACAGGGTAAGACGCGGCCGTATATTTCAAAACGTCTACCGCTCGAACAGTTTGCCCAGGCATTGGGTTTGCTTAGCAACGGTCAGGCGCAGGGAAAAATTATCTTACAGGTCAGAGAGTCAAACTCATGAATACGACGTCGGTGTTATCACCAAACGGAATCCTCGCCTTGTGGAACGACTGCGATGCCTCGCAAGAAGCGTTTTACGAACACTGGTATCAAACGGAGCACTTGCCGGAGCGGCTTGGCCTGGATGGTTTTCATCGTGGGCGCCGGTACCAGGCCATTGAGTCCGAGGCAATGAACGGTCAGCCCCGGTTTTTTACTTACTACGAGACTACTAGCCCCGATATTTTATTGTCCAAAGACTATATTGCCCGGTTAAACGATCCCACCCCGGCAACTCGCAAAGTGATGGACGGCGTTTTTACCAATATGAGCCGAACGATTTGTCAGTGTACTGTTCGGGCTGGTGAAATGCGGGGCGCAGTGGCATTGACTCTTAAGCTCACCGGAGACACTGATCAGCTCAGCGGATTACCTGCGCAGCTGGTACAGGACGGCGACGCTGTTGTGCGGGCAGAGTTGTGGCAGTCGGTTGCCGAACCACCTCGGGAACCAACCGCTGAAGAAGTTCTGCGCGGCAAAGATAAAAAAATTTCGGCTTGTTTGTTTGTTGAAACCCTGCGACAACAAACCGCTGACGATATTCGACATCAACTGATCGACCGAATGTCTTCCACCGTTGAGTCGGCCGGTATCTACCGCTTACTGTGCGAACGTGTCAGCGCATAGCCTGAACCAGGGTCCGAATCAGGGCTGCAAACAAGGTCAGGGTTTGGACGCCGACGTTATTATTTCTGGTGCCGGCCCAATCGGAGTTGGTTTGGCCATCGACCTGGCGTTGCAGGGCATTACCAGTAAAGTGGTCGAGAAATACCCAAGCATTCAGAAAATTCCCAAGGGTCAGAACATGACTCAACGCACCGGTGAGCACTTTCGCAGTTGGGGGGTTGCGCAGGCTATTCGCGACGCGTCGCCAATTCCGCCGTCTTTTGGCAATAGTGGCTTAACCGCATATGGCTCTTTATTCAGTGGTTACCACTACGACTGGTTTCGTCGGGCCAGCGTTCGCGAGTTTTACGGCGCGGACAACGAACGGGCACCCCAGTACGAAACTGAACGGGTGCTGCGTGAACGGGCCAGCCAGCTATCGAAAATAGAAATCATTACCGGCTGGACAGGTGAGTCTGTGTTGCAAGGTGAAGAGTCAGCAAGTCTCATTACCAGACGTACTGATGGTTCGGAACAAAGAGCATTTGTTGGACGCTATGTTGTTGGTTGCGATGGCAGTGGCTCTTTGGTTAGGAAATCCGCCGCAATGACGCAGACCACAGATTCCCGTGATTTGCGAATGGCCTTGCTGGTTTTTAAGTCAACTGAACTGGATCGTCAGTTGGATGTTTTTCCCGGAAAAACTATTTTTAACGTATTGCATCCGGATATGAAGGGCTACTGGCAGTTTCTGGGCCGGGTTGACCTGGAATCGAACTGGTTTTTCCATGCCCCGGTGCCTGAGGGAACAACCCGTGAGAATTTTAACGCGAGCGCGTTCTTACATAAGGCCCTGGGTTGTCAGTTTCGGGCCGATTTTGATCACATCGGCTTCTGGGATCTGCGTTTTTCGCAGGTGGATAGGTATCGCGCCGGACGGGTGTTTGTGGCAGGTGATGCGGCGCACAGCCATCCCCCTTACGGCGGCTATGGCATCAATACCGGGTTTGAAGATGCGCGAAATCTCAGCTGGAAAATGGCTGCGGTTATTCATGGCTGGGCGAATGACGCTTTACTCGATACCTACGGCGCTGAACGTCATCCGGTGTTTGCGTCGACTCGCGATGATTTCATCGCCCGTATGATTGAACAAGATGCTGAATTTACAGCCAAATTTAATCCTGTAACCGATAAAGAAGGTTTTGAAAGTGCCTGGCAGGCGCGGGCTGATGAAGGTGATTCGGCGGTTGGAAAATTTTTGCCCAACTATGCGGGATCGCCGATTGTCTGCGGTAAACCGGGTGCATCTTCGGGCGCAGTGGGTGAGCATCAGCACCAGGCCAGGGCTGGTTTTCATTTGTCACCGCTGACACTACCGGAAGGTGGCATCGTGTTTGACCATCTTGGCCCCGAGTTCAGCCTGATTGTTGTTGGTGACTGCGGCGATGCCGGTGATACTTTTATGGCCGTGGCCCGTAGCACTAAATTTCCACTAAGCATTGTTGAAACCGCAATTAACAACGAAACGGAGAAATGGCGATCCCGGCTGATCCTGGTACGTCCCGATCAGTTTATCGCCTGGGTTCACCAACCCTTATTCGGTGATGAAGATATTCGAATAACCACTGAACAAGCCAGATCGATTCTGATGAAATCAGTTGCGAAGCTCAATTAGTTATATTTATCTGCTGATTGCGGATTGGTAACAGTTATTGCAGTTTCAGTGCGATGGGCTTGAGCCGCCCCCACCGTATCGAAAGATAGTCCTGGAAATAATAGTCAAAGTTTCGCCACGGGCTCTTGAGTCTGTAGCTTGGGAAGGCATGCTGAGACCTTTGCACGTACCCAGCATTCAGATTCAACATCGGCTGTAATGGTAAGTCAGCTGGTGGTGGATCCGGGGTTGCTACGCGAAAACCTTTGCGGCGCATGGTGTTCAACAGGCGGCAGAAGTAGTCACATGACAGATCTGCCTTAAGTGTCCATGATGCGTTTGCGTATCCGAAGATTGACGCAAAATTTGGCATATTGCCAAACAGGGTGCCGCGAAAATTGACCAGATCTTTCACATCTATTGGGTGTCCGTCCGAATAAGCGCTTGCGCCGCCCAGAAATCGCATCGCAAGCCCTGTTGCGCTAATAACTATATCTGCGGGCAAGTGGTTGCCAGACCGCAAACGAATGCCATCGTTTTCTAATCCGTCGATATGTTCGGTGACCACGGTCGCCTTTCCATTTCGGATAGCTTCGAACAAGTCGCCATCCGGGCTTAAACACAGGCGTTGGTCCCAGGGTTTATACGGCGGGTTGAAATGAATAGCGGGGTCAGCAGAATCGCCGAGTTGCTCACGGGCCATGCTAACCAGGGCGCCGCGCATTTTTTCCGGCTGCCGGCGACAACGGGCGTAAAAGTAGCTACCGAGTACTAGGCTTTTTGTTCGTTTGATGCGCCAGACCAGTTTGTCGGGTAACCATCGCCGTAGTTGGCTAACCAATGGGTCTTGTGCCGGACGGCTTAAGACAAAACCAGGGGTTCTTTGCAGCATCGTGACATGTGCCGCGGTCTCGGCCATAGCGGGCACAATGGTAACTGCGGTCGCACCACTGCCAATAACTACAACCCGCTTGTTCGCATAGCTCAGATCCTGGGGCCAGAACTGGGGGTGAATGATGGGGCCGGTGAAATTTTCCTGACCGGGGAGAGCGGGTTGATGGGCAGACTCAAAGTTGTAGTAACCCGTGCAATTCATGACAAACTGGCTGGTCACCGACAATTGGTCACCGGTAGCATGATTGCTTATTGAAACAGTCCATAATTTTTTCTCGGATGACCAGTCCAGGCGGGTGACCTGATGTTGAAAGCGAATTTTGTCCTTCAGTTCAAATTGTTCTGCCGTTTCGTTCAGATAATCATTAATCGCTTCGCCCCGGGCTATTTCACAGGCCTTATTCCACGGCTTGAACGAATATCCATAGGTGAACATATCGGAATCTGCGCGGACGCCCGGATAGCGGAACAAATCCCAGGTGCCGCCTAGCGCGTGACGGTTTTCGAGAATCAGAAACGTTCGGTCCGGGCATTTGGAGGTCAGATGACAACCCGCGCCAATACCAGAGATACCCGCACCAATGATCAGAACGTCGACATGTTGCATGGGTGAAATTTTACAGAGATTACGGGTAGGCGCGGATAATGTGTCGGGGAACTAACGCGTTGCCCGGGTAGTGAGGGCACGGTAAACCTTACCCAATTCCACCGGCAGGGCGTTCACCTCATCGATCACCAGGTAGCGCTGGTCGGGACACATGCGCCGCAGATAATCATTACCGGCGGGGTCTACTGTCAGGCAGAAGGTTTCGATTCCAAGCCTTTTTGCCTCCAGCAGAGCCATTGCCGTATCTTGTAAACCGTATTCGTCATTCCCCCGGTCTGGTCCGTAATCCAGGTCTTGCGGATAACCATCGGACACAATAATCAACACCTTCAGCCGGGTCCTTTCGCGTCGCAATTGTTCGCTCGTGTGGCGAACCGCAGCCCCCATTCGGGTAGAGCCCTGGGGGCCAATAGCGGCAATCGCACCCCAGGTCTTTGCGGTACAGGCTTCGTCAAATCGTTTGGCCACGCCAAAGCTGACCCAGTGGCGGCCCTGGCCTGAAAAACCATAAATTGCGTAACGGTCGCCGAGCGTTTCGAGCGCTGTACTCATCAGGGCCAGTGATTCTCTTGCTACATCAATAACCCTCCGTTTGATGGGTGGCACCGGTATTGGTGTACGACTGCGGGCAAGCGGCGCCCAGCCAATGTCATCCGCCAAATCTGCAGAATTACCGTCGTCAAATGGAGCAGTTGTGGTTTGATCCGGGACCGGAAAATCGGTGGACGCACTCATGTCCAGCAGAAAAGCGGCTGCCACATCACGCTGGGCTCGCAGGCGTTGCAGGTATAAACGATCGTCGGTGTAAATACCGGCCCGCCGATCGGTGAGGCGTTCGACTAGTCGGTCGAGTTCAATTTCTTCACCGTCGGGTTGTCGACGTTCACGCCGAATGGCTTCAGGTCGAATCGCGTTAAATTGGCGTTTGGTCCGCGCAAAACTGTCGCGATGCCGATTCATCAAGTCACGGTGGAATAACCCGGGATCTCCCCGCAATTGGTATTCAACGATCGTGCACCAGCCTTTCAGATAACGCTTGTCTTTGTAATTCCACTCATCAACAAGAAAATGGCGTTCACCATCTTTTGGTTTCGGAGGCAAAGGGACTGTGGCCATTCTTTGTGGGGTTTCGGTCGAATCAGCTGTTTCTTCATCATCTTGTTCAGCGGTGTTTACCGAATCGATGATTTCATTGTTATCCGGGTCGGCGAGCTCCTGGGCGGCGTCGCGACGTTTGTGAATGGCCGGCATCGAAAACGGATCGCCACGATAGTCAACCGGGTTGCCGTCGCGCGCGTCTGCGTCTGCCTGGGCTTGGTCTTCTGGTGTGGGGTCTGTCAGGTCTGCATTGTCGGCGGTGCCGCCTGCTCTGGAATCTTTAAAGTGACTCTGAATCAACTCATTAATATCGCGGGTGATGCGGGCACTGTCGTAGACGTCGGCGCCGGCCGGCAAGTTTCCTGCAATGTTCAGCAACTGGCTTATGAACGGGTCTTTCGATTCGGTTTGACCCGAATCATGGTTCGATCGTTTTTGCTCAGACCAGATCGCCGGGTTGGCCTGGGCTCCAAGCGTGAAATTGGTTAGCGCTGCGAGGCAACGGGTTATGGGGTTAGGGCTGGTGTTGCTGCGGTTGCTGGCGCTGGCTTGAACCGCCGGCTTGTACTCACGGCTGGCAAGGGCAAAAGACATCGCTCTGTGCAGGTCACCCGCGGCACCTGGATAACGGGTTTGAATATATCGGTCTATTCGCCATGCTTCGATGATGGCGAAGATTTGTTTCATTAGCCAGGGGGCGTCGAATAATTCAAAAAATATTTCCAGATCCAGTTTGGGGCTGGACTTTGGCTGAACACGCCACTGAGTTGTTTCATTGTCCGGGGTGGCCGGGATGCTGCGTTCGGCAATTCGGGCTTTGATGCCGGGGATTCTGTTGGCGGCGGCAGACAACCGAAACTTGAAAGTACCGCAGGCGTCGTATCCGATCTGATGCAAAATTGCGATTCGGTAAGCCCCGAGATTGTATCGACGGCTTGAATACGATGTCAGGCGCTCTGGAAGAAAAATAGTCTGGCCATCGCTGGTAATGCAGTTGATACGGTGTGCGGATGAGGCCGGTCGATTGTTTGCGTCGTCAGCAATTGCTTCAATAGCAATTGTTCGGCCGCTTATGCCTTCGGAGAACAAGCTGAGCAGTCGTTGTACATCAACCAGGTACAGTGCGTCCGGGATGCCTTGGGTATCCCGGACGTCTGGCGAATTGTTAGGACTGCCGCCTGCCGGGGTCACGGAAAAATAACATCAGTAATTTGAGTTACTGCATCGCGAACCTCATCATCATCACTGATTGCATGGGCAATCGCGGCGTCGCAGGCACGACGGCAATCAATGCCCCGGACGATGAGTTGTCCGGCATAAATCAGAAGTCGGGTACTGACGCCTTCTTCGAATCCGTGTTCCCGAAGCTGCCTGACTTTTTGTCCTATGACGGCGAGTCGTTCTGCCGTTGCTGCGTCAACCCGGCTTTCGCGCTCGATAATAGTCGACTCTTTTTCAACGTCGGGATAATCAAACGACAAGCTGATAAACCGCTGCCTGGTTGACGTTTTGAGATCTTTTAATATGCTCTGGTAACCCGGGTTGTATGAGATAACCAGATGAAAGTCGTCGTGGGCGCTGAGAAGCTCCCCGGTTTTGTCGATTGGTAATATCCGTCGGTGATCGGTCAGGGAATGAATAATGACTGTTGTATCTTTGCGTGCCTCGACGATTTCATCGAGATAACACATCGCTCCGGTGCGCACGGCGCGGGTCAGTGGTCCGTCCATCCAGACAGTTTCGTTACCCGACACCAGGTATCGGCCAACCAGATCGGTGCCAGTGAGGTCTTCGTGGCAGGCTACGGTCAGCAGGGGGATTTCGATCTGCCTGCGGGCCGATTCGACATGGCGAAAGAGTCGCCAGGCCATGTGTTCGACGAATCGGGTTTTTCCGCACCCGGTTGGCCCCTTCAGCAACACGGGCAGGCGTTCTGCATAAGCAGCCTCGAATACCCGGATTTCGTCGGCCAGTGGCAAATACCATGGCTCCTGGTCAAGGCGGTGCGATTGTTGGGATGGTTCGAATTGCGACAATTTTGCGGACGCTGCGTTCGGGTCGGTTTTTGGAGTGCTCATCCAACAAAGTATGCATGAGCCTGTAGGGTTCGTCAGCCGATTCAGTGCCGGGCTGGATAAATTTCCACTTCGTCACATATGGAGTCGCTTCACCGGGCTAGTCGGGCGTCTGGGATCGTCTGAGGGCACAAGTATCAAAATACAGAGGATTTCGCTGGATACCCCAATCCGGGGTTGTCATATCATTGTCATACCAGCCTATATTTTCTGCTTCCCCGGCCAAGCCCTTAACCCTTAACGACAATGCACTTATCCGACTTTACAACCCTGAGTTTTGATTGTTATGGCACCCTGATTGACTGGGAGAGCGGAATGATCGACGGACTGGCGTCGCTGACAGCGCAACTTGAGCCGCAATTGAGTCGCAATGACATTCTCCAGGCACATGCACAATTTGAATCGGCCCAGCAGGCTCAAACGCCAGGGCGTCTTTACCGCGATCTGCTGCCAATTGTTTACAAACGTCTGGCGGAGCACTGGGGCCTGACTGCGACCTGGGGAGACTGTGTTGCTTATGGCGAGTCAGTGAAATACTGGCCGGCGTTCAGTGATTCGGCGGACTCCCTGCAATATCTTAAAAAACACTTTAAGTTAGTTGTTTTGTCGAATGTTGACAACCTGAGTTTTGCCGCCAGCAATGAGAAACTGGGGGTCGAATTTGACGCGATTTATACAGCCGAGGATGTCGGCGCTTACAAACCATCAGACAAAAATTTTGACTACATGATCCGTTCATTGTTGAGTCTGAACGTAGAACCGGGTCATATTTTGCATACTGCAGAAAGTTTGTTTCACGATCACGTGCCGGCGAAACGCTTTGGAATAAGCCGCGCCTGGATATATCGGCGCCACGATCAGCCAGGTTACGGCGCGACCATGAATCCGGGAGAAATCCCTGCGGTTGATTTCCAATTTAACAGCATGGCAGACCTAGTTCGTGCCCACCGAGGCAGTTGAATTGTCAGTTTCAATTCGCTTCCATGTTCACATCCACATCCACATCCACATCCGAATCTGAACCTGAGCTCGAAACAAACTATGCAACCCCAACCAGGCTTATCGGAGATGCACGTCGGCAGCTTCGCATTACGCACGCCAGACAGACCCGCAATTATCATGGGGAACACCGGGCGGATTGTTACTTTTGCCCAATACGAATCCGTGTCGAACCAATGCGCACAATTGTTGCGCTCACACGGACTACGGCGGGGTGACACGGTGGCTTTGTTGCTTGAAAACCATCCGCTGTATTTACCACTGGCCTGGGGTGGGCTTAGAGCAGGTCTGCGGGTAACCACGGTGGCAACCCACCTGACCCCCGAAGAAGTTGACTATATTGTCGACAATAGCGGCGCTGGTGTGTTTATCACCTCCGCGGCGATGGCACATACTGCACGCCAGTTGCGACTTCCAGGTGTACCGGCAGCCAATCGATACCTGTTGACAGAAGCCAGCGACAATACTATTTGCGTGGCTAGCGAAATGACTGGCCGTCCGGGTTTTCGCGATTTACACACGGCCATGAATCAGCAGTTGTCTCTGCCAATTGCTGATCAGTCAGAAGGCATTGAAATGTTGTATTCGTCAGGTACAACCGGCAAGCCAAAGGCGGTGCGGAAAGTGTTACCTGATGCTCCGTTTGGTACCCCTCATCCATCGGCCCAACTGTCCGCCCGACTTTACGGTTTCAATGAAAAAACCGTCTATCTGAGCCCGGCTCCGCTTTATCACGCGGCCCCGTTTATCACAAATCTGAGGGTCAATCGATTTGGCGGTACCAGCGTTGTGATGGAAAAGTTCGATCCTTTGACGGCGCTGGCGCTGATTGAGCGCCACGCGGTGACAACGAGTCAGTGGGTACCCACCCATTTTGTCCGGATGTTACGTCTGGCAGAAAAAGATCGCGTCCGATACGATTTGTCCAGTCATCGCGTTGCGTTTCATGCGGCGGCACCGTGTCCGGTTGATATTAAACGCGAGATGCTCGACTGGTGGGGGCCGATTATTCATGAATACTATGCGGGCTCTGAAGGAAACGGCTATTGCCACATTACGCCGGCGCAATGGCTTGAAAAGCCCGGGTCTGTGGGTCAGGCCATGATTGGCAATTTGCGTATTTGTGATGAAACCGGCGAAGAAGTCCCCGCCGGACGGGAGGGTACAGTCTTCTTTGAGGGCGGCCCGTCGTTCGAGTACCACGGTGACGAAGAGAAAACCCAATCGTCAAGAAACAAGAAGGGCTGGAGCACGCTGGGTGACGTTGGTTATGTTGATGAAGATGGCTATCTCTATCTGACAGACCGCAAGGCGTTCACGATCATTTCTGGTGGGGTGAATATCTACCCCCAGGAGGCGGAGAACGTTTTATTAACCCACCCCGGTGTTGTTGATGCTGCAGTATTCGGAGTACCCAGCACTGACTTTGGTGAAGAAGTTAAGGCAGTGGTTCAGTTATCGGATTCAAGCCAGGCCGGGGAACCGATGGCAGCTGAACTGATTGCCTTTTGCCGCAGCCGCCTTAGCCGGGTGAAGTGTCCGCGGTCGGTCGACTTTATCGACAAGTTGCCGCGCGAAGAAAACGGGAAGCTGTATAAGAGAAAGTTGCGAGAAGCTTATTGGAAAGACCATCCGGGTGCGACGCCTGAACGCGTCGTACGGTGATTGGTATGATTGAAATCATAGGTCAAATTGCGGTACTCCGATAAGCTGGGCAACTGTCGTTCCCGGCCTGAGTTATTCCTGATTGAGGCAATAAAAAATGTATTGTGTTCGTTACTTGAAAAATTTACCCGGCCGCGCCCTGGTTCTTGTCAGTTTGATGGTGTTGTCCGCATGCTCCACTTTATCGCATGGCGGTTCGCAGCCAACTGAACCGGGCCAGGGCGCTTTTGGTGCGCTGGCCGAGGTGGTCGAACTGCTGAATCGTGACCCGAATACCGATTGGTCGAAGGTGAATATTGACGGCTTGCGTGAACACCTGGTTGATATGAATGCCCTGGTACTTAATGCACGGGTAAGCAGTCAATTCGAAAACGATCGGGCGACGTTTTCTGTTACTGGTGAAGGCGGAACCCAACGCGCGATCACCGCCATGGTGCCGGCTCATGCCAAAACGCTACCCGAGTCACAGGGCTGGGCCGTGGAGACTGAAAAAATTTCTGGCGGCGTGAAAATGATTATCCGCGTGCCACCTACCGACGCCGGCCGGCAGGCACAATCTATTCAGCGTATTCGCGCACTCGGATTCTTTGGCATTATGGCGCTGGGGTCTCATCACCAGATGCACCATTTGCAAATGGCGTCCGGTCAGCGTGGCGTTCATCACCACTGAGGTAAATTCAGGGCGCTTTTGCGCCGGCCAGCATGCAAGTCAAGGTATCGCGAAATCCGACGCTCGCAGGTCGATTGGCCTGTGCCAACCGCAACTCGGACAACGCCCGCCAGGCCGTTGGTGAATCCTCAAAGGCGATCGACGCTTCCTCAAATTGCGTCAGCAAAACTTGTACGATCTCATCCCTGTCGAGTCCGTATTTCTTACCGGTTAGGGTCCAGACGGTCTCCGCCAGCACCCCGTCAGTCAATTTATACGGCAAGATTCACCAGGTTTATTCGAACAGTGCATCTACGCCCGTATCGTCGACAACTGTCTGCAACCGTCGCTTATCGTTAGCGGATAATCCAGCCGCCGCGTTGCGCAACCATGCCAGGCACTTTGCCTGGTAGGAAAACGGTTTTTGCGTCCAGGTCAGCCCGTCAACCTGGGCCTGAACTATTTCGTTTCCGCCCCGGATCGCGGCTTCGTTTGCCAGCATGACCGGAACATAGGTACGACCCATTTCACTCAACAATGCGTTGACGCTGCCTGGAAGCGCATCAACCGATAGCCAGTCTGCTTCGGTGGGTTCACAACCCGATAAGTCTTCTATAGTGCTTACCCAGGCAAACAAGCGGCCGCCCGAACTCAGGGATAGCGCCATTGGTGTCGGATCAAACTGTACGAGGCAGGTCAATTGACCAAAAAACGCAAAATCAGAAGCCCCCGGCCGCGCACCCATCAAAAACCGATGTTCACTGAAATGCGAATTCAGCAAAGTGATCAACCGCCGGAAGCTTTGTTCGATGACGGGTTTGGTTACCTCATTCGAGCCGACAACCTCCAGCCGGCTGATCTGCCGGGTCGCAAACTCCTGGCCACGAGCGCGAATAAAATCATCGGAAGAGCCCGGCCAGCGCCAGTGAGGCAGAACTTCGCTGGAGCGTTGAATGTCTTCGTTGTAATTCCAACGGTAGTGAAACATTGGCTTGGTTAGCCATTCGTCGGCATAGTCTTCGAGCAACCGATCGAGCATTGCCAGAACCGGGTCGGTAGGGATGACATTGCGCTGTGGAAACATCGATTCCAGGCGGACAATTACTGGGCTGGAATCGGTAACCGGTTCGGGCTCGCCGTTCGCATCAGGAAAATAGAAAGTTGGCAGCAGGCGAACTTTTGGTTGGTGCCATCCCAGTTTAGCGGTGCTACCCGGAAAGAGGAAGCGATACGGAATGTGTCGGTAACGCATGACTGCAAGCATTTTCCGGGTGTAAGGCGACCCGGGAGAGCCTTCGAGTGTGATTCTATTGTCCAGGGAAATTGTCATTGTATGTTCCGGATGCACTGGGGGCGACTTAAAATTGCTTCAAGCCTGTGAGCTACTTCAGGCCGGCAAGCTGAATGGCCCGACAGCTTATCAAATTGCGTGTTTATATGAAATTCCGGATCTTGCCTCAAGTCGGAGCATCTGGTCGCAGCATTAGCGAGGCGGGCATAATGTTCTGTAGCCGACAGGCCGTTCAGCTCACAAGCCCGCGCCCGATTCCAAGTCACCGTCTTTATCCAGTCAGTATTTAGCCAGTAGGAAGTCAGCAAATGGAATTATCAGATCCGGCGCCGAGGCGCTTGTTGCACACCCGGAAAATTGTCTGTGAGGGTTATGTCCGCGATGACGGTTTATGGGATATCGAAGCAAGCATCCTGGATACCAAGACCTATGATTACACCGAACCCTACAGAGGGGCCCGAAAGGCGGGCAGCGAGGTGCATGATATGCGGATTCGCCTGACGGTAGATGAATCGCTTACTGTGAAGAACATTGAAGTCGCGATGCCGCAGACGCCGTACCCAATCTGCACTCAGGCGGCTGAAAAATTCCGCCAGCTTATTGGTCTGAAAATTGGTGGCGGTTGGCGGGCTGCGGTCAACCAGTTGGTTGGCGGTACCAACGGATGTACCCATGTTCGGGAGTTGCTTGGCCCCATTGCAACGGTCGCCATTCAGACTGTCCATGGTTGGGCAGAAGATAATCCCCCTGTAAACCGGCCAGGGGTGCGTCGTCCGCTCATCGATGCCAGCCGAAAACCGGGTTTTATAGACGGTTGTTACGCATGGTCTGCGCAGCGGCAGGTTGTCGCTGATCTTTATCCGGATTACGCTGTTAAGCCTTCAGAGTAAAACGTTTGATTTTTTTGGTACCCGTTTTGGAGACTTCATGAAAAGGAATCACAATTAAGATGCGCGATGTAGAAAATTTGCTTGAGCAGGTGAGAAATCACCCGGAAACGATTCAGTTTCCCGATGTTATTGTGGCGATCGACAAGAACTATGAATATTCTCCTCAGGGGTTTTCCAATGGTGGTATTCGAAACGAAGCAGGAACGAACGAAGGCAGTTGTAAGATTCTGGCCTTCGCCCGGATGCACGAACTTAGCGCGGCGCAAGCGCTCGCGCTTTTTGGCGACTACTATCGGATTGATGTTCTGCAAAACCCGAACGGTACTGACCATGCCAATATCAGAAATTTCATCGAATTCGGCTGGAGTCAGTTGACATTTGACGGAACGGTACTGAAGTAGGCTAAGCATGGGGACAAGTGTGGGGCGAGTGCGGGACAAGTGCAGGATATGCGATGACAAAAAGCCAGCCTAGTGTTGTTATCTGCGGTGCGGGAATTGCCGGTGTTGCTGCCGCCTATTTTTTATCTGTTGAACACGGACTCAAAAACATTACCCTGGTCGAAACTGGGGACCCCTTGTCGTTGACTTCTGATAAATCAACCGAAGCCTATCGGAACTGGTGGCCTGGGCCCGATGATGCAATGACCGCGTTTATGAACCGTAGTATCGACCTGATGGAGGCTTTTGCGCGTACAACCAACAATCGCATCAATTTGAACAACCGGGGGTATTTGTTCGCCACCGCCCAACGAGAGAAAATCGGCTGGTTGCACCAGATGGCCAGGCAGGCTGAAACCTTCGGGTCGGGCAAGCTTCGTGTACACGACTCTCATTCATCGTCTTCGTCGTCGGCAACTTCTTACTCTCCAACATCTTCTGCGCCCATGGCTGGCTTAGTAGAAATGCCTAACGGGGCTGATTTCATCACTGACCCGGGGTTATTGCGCCAACATTTTGGTTATCTGAATGCTGATCTCGCGGGGGTTGTTCATGTCCGTCGCGCCGGGTCGCTTAGCGCCCAGCAGCTTGGTATGGTTATGCTCGAAGCGGCCCGTTCAGCCGGGGTGAATTTGTGTCGGGCGCAAATTACCGGCGTTCAGGTAAATCACGGTGCCGTGTCAACGGTCGAATTGCGTTCGTCATCGGGACAACAAGAAATCAAGACCGATTCACTCATCCTCACGCCCGGACCAATGCTCAAGCCGATGGCAGCGATGATCGGGGTCGATTTGCCGGTCGTCGCTGAGCGTCACCTGAAAATCAGCCTGCCCGATACCGCAGGTGTGATTCCGCGCCAGGCACCGATGCTGATCTGGCTGGACGAACAATACCTACCCTGGACGACTGACGAGAGGCAGGCCCTGGACGAAGATGAAAGCAGTGGCTGGCTGTTAGAAAAATTTCCGGCAGGTGTGCATTGCCGCCCGGAAGGTGGCGCTGGCAGCCAGACTATTCTTGCGTTGTACAACTATGAAAATATTGCTGAGGAGGTTGTCTTTCCCGTACCGGAGACACCGCATTATCCTGAAATAGTGTTGCGGGGACTCTCTACAATGATTCCCGGGTTACAACGCTACCTTAATGACGGCGTTCGTCCTTATGTTGATGGTGGCTACTATATTCGGACAACTGAGAACCGGCCCCTGATCGGACCACTACCCGTTAAAGGTGCTTATGTGTCTGGTGCGTATTCGGGTTTTGGAATTATGGCTGCCTGTGCTGGCGGCGATTTGATCGCCAGACACGTTGCCGGCGAAGCCTTACCAGACTACGCACCGTCGTTTATGTTGTCACGTTATAACAACCCCGATTACATCGACCGGATCGAACGGGCGGTTGATGATGGTCAGCTATAAACCCATACCCGGTCAGAATATTCATTTAGCAGACCCATTTAGTTAACTGCCAGTTACCGGCTGTTCATCAGGCCTGAAGGTCAGCCGGGGCAGGCAAATTATTGGATCGGCAACAAGCCGCTACTGTGTTCGCCAGAAGGCAGGCAATTGTCATCGGGCCAACCCCACCCGGTACCGGGGTGATTGCACCGGCTTTGGTTGCGACGCTGGCGTATTGCACATCACCCACCAGTCGGGTTTTTCCGTCACCTTTTTCGGGCGCATCAATACGGTTAATGCCAACGTCGATAACGGTGGCACCTTCTTTGACCCACTCTGCGGTGATCATTTCAGGACGACCAACCGCGGCGATAAGAATGTCGGCCCGCCGGCAAATTGATTCGATCCCCCTGGTCTTGCTATGAGCAATGGTGACTGTACAGTTCTCTCGTAGCAACAGGTTGGCAATGGGTTTGCCAACAATGTTTGAACGCCCAACGACTACCGCGTGTAAACCGGTAAGGGATCCGTGTTGCTCCAGTAACATCATCAGGCAGCCCAGTGGTGTACACGGGACCAAAGACTGCTGGCCGGTATTGAGCAGGCCAACATTGGAGATGTGAAATCCATCAACATCTTTTGCCGGATCAATCGCGTTGATGACCAGGAATTCGTTTAAGTGGGTCGGCAGAGGTAATTGCACCAGGATGCCGTGTACGGCGGGATCGTTGTTCAGTGTGTCTATCAGGTTTAGTAGATCCGCCTCTGTGGTGTCGGCGTTGAGTTTATGTTCGTACGAGTTCATCCCACATTCGACTGTCTGTTTGCCCTTGTTTCTAACGTAAACCTGGCTGGCTGGGTCGTCACCCAGCAAGACAACGGCCAGCCCCGGCGTAATCTGATGTTCGTTCTTAAGCGTGGCGACGTGTTTGGCAACGCGTTCCAGCACTTTTGCGGAAAATGCTTTTCCGTCAATTCGATGGGCTGTCATTATGGATTCTGTTTAATAGGGTTTGTAGGTCCGGATGACGGATTATGCGGCAGGCGTTTTTCAGGGTTTTTCCTAAAATAAGCCTTCAATTTCGTCATTGTCATTCAGCTCGATTGTTTCAGCAGCCGGGGTTCGTGACAATCCGGGCATTGTCATAATGGCGCCGCAAATAGCAACAACAAAACCGGCGCCGGCTGACAGCCGCACTTCGCGAATTGGTACGGTGTGGCCAACAGGGGCGCCTAATAAATCCGGGTTGGTTGAAAAGCTGTATTGGGTTTTGGCCATACAGACCGGTAATTCACCGTAGCCTGCAGATTCCCATTGTTTGAGCTGGTCACGAACTTTATCGTCGATCTGCACCGTTTCAGCGCGATAAATGCGCTTAGCGACAGTTTCTATTTTTTCAGACAATGGCATTTTGTCTGGATATAACGGCGCAAATTTTGCCTCACCGCTGTCTGCCAGTTCAGCAACCCGAGTCGCCAATGCTGTAATACCTGCTGAGCCTTTTTCCCAGTGATGGCAAACAATCGCCTCGACTCCCTGGCTCGCGACATACTGCTTAAGTGCGTCGATTTCAGCTGGCGTATCCGACACAAAGTGGTTGATGGCCACGATGGTTGGCACCCCAAAAGACTTAACATTTTCGATATGGCGTCCCAGATTCACACAACCCGCCTGGGCGGCCGCGACGTTTTCTTTATTCAGCTCCGTTTTGCTGACCCCACCATTCATTTTCATCGCGCGCACGGTTGCGACGATAACAACCGCATCGGGTGCAATGCCGGCCTTGCGACACTTAATGTTCATGAATTTCTCAGCACCCAGATCGGCACCAAAGCCCGCTTCAGTGACAACATAATCGGCTAGCGTGAGTGCGGTTTTCGTTGCAACGACTGAGTTGCAGCCGTGGGCGATATTGGCGAACGGGCCTCCGTGTACGAAAGCCGGATTGTTCTCCAGGGTTTGCACGAGGTTTGGTTGCATCGCGTCTTTTAGCAAAACAGTCATAGAGCCGTCAGCTTTTAGATCGCGACAATAAACCGGGGTCAGATCTCGCCGGTAACCGACAATAATGTTGCCCAGGCGTTTGCGAAGATCTTTCAGGTTGTCTGCAAGGCACAGAATCGCCATCACTTCTGATGCGACCGTGATATCGAAACCGGTTTGACGGGGGAAGCCGTTAAATGCGCCGCCCAGCGAAGTGACAATGTCTCTGAGCGAACGGTCGTTCATGTCCATTACCCGCCGCCAGGTGATGCGACGGGTATCGATATCTAATTGATTGCCCCAATGAATGTGGTTGTCGATCATTGCAGACAACAGATTGTGGGCAGAGGTAATAGCGTGGAAATCGCCGGTGAAGTGCAGGTTCATCTCTTCCATTGGCACAACCTGCGCATAACCTCCGCCTGCTGCCCCACCTTTCATACCAAAACAAGGCCCGAGTGAGGCTTCACGGATGCAGATTGCAGCCTTCTTGCCAATTGCGTTTAATCCATCACCCAGACCGACGGTTGTTGTTGTCTTTCCTTCCCCTGCCGGGGTCGGATTGACAGCAGTCACCAGAATTAATTTGCCGTTGGTTTTGTCAGCCCTGCCGGCAATAAATTCGGCGGATATCTTTGCTTTGTCATGGCCGTAAGGCAGCAAGTCCTTTTCTGGAATCCCCAGCTTGGCGCCGATTTCCTGGATGGATTTTTTATTGGCTTCTCGTGCTATTTGAATATCAGATTTGTGAGTCATGACGTCTTTTTGTTCGGGGTGGATTTCTCAACTCGGACGGCTGAGAACTTAAATTCGGGTATTTTCCCGATTGGATCAAGGCTTGGATTGGTCAGTGTATTGGCAGCCGCTTCGACAAATGCAAACGGCATGAAGACGCTGTCTTCGCTAACCGCCCGGTCGGCTCTTGCCATTGCCACGATTGACCCGCGACGGGTTGTCAGCCGCACGGCGTCGCCGGCGCGGGCGCCAATTTTACGCAGGGTTTGCGGATTCAGTGATACGTTGGCCTCGGGTTCAAGTTGGTCTAATACCCGGGTGCGTCGGGTCATAGAGCCGGTATGCCAGTGTTCCAGCAATCGACCGGTAATCAGGATTAACGGGTATTGGGCGTCAGGGGTTTCGTCCGGCGCGATGATATCTGCCGGGGTGAATTTTGCACGCCCGTTGCCTCTTGGGAAACCGTCGGTAAAGACCACTGACTGACCGGGGTCGTCAGGGGTCAGGCTGGGATAGGTGACGGACGATTTCTCCAGGCGCTCCCAGGTAATATTGTCCAGAGAGTGCATTAACAGTTTCATTTCGTTGAAAATGTCGCGCGGATGCTGGTAGCTCCAGGCAAGGTCGAGGCGCCTGGCTAATTCATTTGTAATCCACCAGTCTTCCCTGGCATCACCCGGGGGCGCGACGGCCGGTCGGCCCATTTGCACCTGGCGGTTGGTATTGGTGACAGTGCCGGTTTTTTCGGGCCATGCTCTGGCTGGCAGGATGACATCAGCATAGTTGGCGGTTTCGGTTAAAAAGATATCCTGAACAACCAGGTGTTTCAGTTTGGCCAGTGCGTCGCGGGCATGGTCGACATCGGGGTCTGACATTGCCGGGTTTTCGCCCAAAATATACATTCCCTTTATCTGGTTGTTGTGGATGGCTTCCATGATTTCGACAACCGTCAGCCCCGCCTGCGACGAAATATCCGGGCTATTCCAGATTGTTTTAAACGTCGAACGCACCGTGTCATCCGCAACGCTTTGATAGTCCGGTAAAAACATCGGAATCAAACCTGCATCCGAGGCGCCTTGTACATTGTTTTGTCCGCGCAATGGGTGTAGGCCTGTTCCGGGCCGACCAATATGACCAGTCATTAGTGCTAGTGAAATCAGACAGCGCGAGTTGTCGGTGCCATGAATGTGTTGAGAAATACCCATTCCCCAAAAAATCATGCTGGCTTTGGCATTGGCATAAGCCCGGGCCACGGTACGGATCTGCGATGCTTCGATGCCGCATAGGCCAGCCATCTTTTCCGGGGAAAAATCCTTTAAGTGGGGATGAAACGTTTCCCAGCCTTCGGTGAATTGGGTGATATAAGTGCTGTCATACAAATTTTCATCGACTATCGTATGCATGATGGCATTGAGCAATGCAACATCAGCACCTGGGCGAAATTGCAGGAAGTGACTGGCGTGTCGGGCTAAGCCAACCCCGCGCGGATCCATCACAATGAGCTGGCCGCCGCGTTTGGCGAATTGTTTGAAAAATGTTGCTGCAACCGGGTGGTTTTCGACCGGATTGGCGCCAATTACAATCGCGCAGTCGGCATTTTCTATTTCGTTGAAGGTTGCCGAGACTGCGCCCGATCCGACATTCTCCATCAATGCGGCAACCGATGAGGCATGGCAAAGGCGGGTGCAATGATCAACGTTATTGTGACCAAATGCGTTACGAATCAGTTTTTGAAACAAATAGGCTTCTTCGTTAGAACATTTTGCCGATCCGAAGCCGGCAACCGACTCACCGCCGTCATTGTCACGCAGATTGCGCAGTCCGTCAGCAGCAGCGGCCAGCGCTTCTTCCCAGCTGGCTTCCCGAAAGTGTGTCGATGGGTCCGCCGGGTTCACATCAAGGCCTTTGGGCGGTGCATCGGTGCGCCGGATCAGCGGTTTGGTCAGCCGATGGGGGTGATTGATATAGTCGAAACCGAAACGACCTTTTACGCACAGGCGTTTTTCGTTGGCCGGTCCGTTAACGCCGTCAACCCAGACAATCTTCTGATCTTTGACCTTAAAGATGAGCTGACAGCCGACACCACAATACGGGCAGACAGATTCGACTTCGTGGTCATAGGCAGCGCTGTCCCCGATTTGCTTGCTGTCGACGGCCGTGGCGGGCATTAAGGCGCCGGTTGGACAGGCTTGCACACATTCGCCACAGGCAACACAAGTACTGTCTCCCATGTCGTCGTTAAAGTCGAAGGTGATTCGGGCATGACGACCGCGTCCTGACATGCCAATGACATCGTTAACCTGTACCTCTCGACAAGCGCGTACGCACAGGTTGCAGTGAATACAGGCATCAAGGTTAACCCGCATCGCCAGGTGCGAATAATCTGGTGGGGGCACGTTGTGAGATTCCGTTTCAGGCAGCCTGCTAATTACAATTGCGTTTTTCCCCGCCATTGCCCACAGGTGAGACGATTGGTCGTGCGCACGGATCTGTGCTGGTTGGTCGGTAACCAGCATTTCGAGTACCATGCGCCGCGCTTTCTCGGCTCGGGGAGTCTGGGTTCGGACAACCATGCCTTCAGTTGGCGTTCGGATACACGATGCCGCCAGGGTTCGTTCACCATCTATTTCAACCATACAGACCCGGCAGTTACCGTCTGCGCGATATCCCGGTTGATCCGCGTGACACAAGTGTTCGATAGCAACTCCATGACGTTGGGCAGCAGTCCAGAGGGTTTCACCAGGCAGGGCTTCAACCGGCTTGTCGTTGAGCTGAAATCGAATGACATCATGCATGGTTCAGACTTCCTCGGGAAAATGCCGGATGACCAATCGAATCGGGTTGGGTGCCGCCTGACCCAGACCACAAATCGACGCATCAGCCATCGTCTGTGAGATTTCTTCGAGCAGCGCGGTATCCCAGTGAGTTTGTTCCATCAGGCTAACCGCCTTTTCACAACCGATACGACACGGTGTGCACTGACCACAACTTTCATCTTCGAAGAATCGCAACATGTTTAACGCGGCATCCCGGGCGCTGTCCTGATCGGACAAAATCACGATAGCGGCTGAACCGATGAAGCTGCCAACCGGTTGTAAGCAGTCGAAGTCCAACGGAATATTGTTCAATGAAGCTGGCAACAAGCCAGAGGAGGGGCCGCCGGGCTGGTAAGCCTTGAACTGATGCCCGTCCTGCATTCCTTCACAGGCTTCAATAATGTCGGTAATGGTTGATCCGGCAGGTAGTAGTTTCACGCCGGGGTTTTTGATTCGCCCGGAAACTGAGTAAGAGCGCAGGCCGGTGCGGCCGTTTTTGACCGTCGCGTTTAGTATCTGCGGTCCTTCACGCATGATTCGGGCAATCCAGTAAAGAGTTTCTACGTTGTGAACCAGGGTAGGGCGTCCGAAAATTCCGGTCTGGGCCACAAACGGGGGGCGGTGCCGTGGCAGGCCGCGTTTACCTTCGATGGACTCGATCATGGCACTTTCTTCACCACAAATATAAGCGCCGGCGCCGCGGCGCAGATCGATGTAACCGCGTTCAACAATATTGGCTTGTATCAGGGCTTCTATTTCGATCCGTAGTATTTCCAGTACGGCGGGGTATTCATCACGCATATAGATAAAACAAGTCGACGCTTCAATAGCCCAGGCGGCAATCAGCATACCCTCGAGAAACAAGTGTGGTGTCCGCTCGAGGTAGTAGCGATCTTTGAACGTGCCGGGCTCGCCTTCGTCTCCATTGACTGCGAGATATCTGGGGCTGCTTTCGGCCCGAACGAAAGACCACTTACGCCCGGCCGGAAAACCAGCGCCACCCAGACCCCGCAGTCCGGACTCCTGAATAATTGCCTGGACAGACTCCGGGCTGATAGCGCCCTGGCGGTAGGTCTGCAGGCGCAAGTAGCCACCAGCAGCCTGATACTCAGCCAGATTTTCGTAGGCGGGTATTACCGGGTGTATGGTATTTGTACGAACCGCAGATTCCGTTTTGTCGACGGTGGCATGATCAATATGGTGGTGGCCAATTTCTAATGTTGGTGCCGTATCGCAACGCCCCATGCACGGGGCGCGCAATACCCGTATTGATGGCTCGAAGTGGGACTTCAACTGGTGAAGCAGTTGTTGCGCACCCGCCAGTTCGCAGGACAGGGAGTCGCAAACCCTAATGGTTTTTTCGGGAGGTGGTTGTTCACCCTCTTTAACAACGTCGAAGTGGGCGTAGAAAGTGGCCACCTCGTATACCTCAGCCATCGACAGTTTCATTTCATCACACAAGGCCCGCAAATGACGCGCCGACAAATGCCCAAATTTGTCCTGGATCAGATGAAGGTGTTCGATCAGCAAGTCTCGACGGCGGGGTTTTTGATCCAGTAACTGGCGAATTTCTGACAAGGCAGTATCGTCGATCTGTCTGCCCTTGGGCGTATGACGTCCTTTCCCGGAGCCAGATTTCCAGACTCCGTCACGCATGGTTTCTGTTGGCTTGTGCCGAGGTTTCATCGATTGATCCGGTTCATCAGTTTATCGGTTCATAGAAAGATACTGCGAATTGATGTTTGAATTGTATGCAGGAAAGACTGGGCTGATGATGCTGGGGACAACAGTATGAACGAATCGTCATTGTCCCTGAAGATAATGACGTCATGGTGTTCCATGAGAGTTCTTGCAACATCACCACATTGAAATTTGTCGGGATGTAAGTCGATCGGGCAGATTCTCTCGAGAGCTTCCCGGCTCCGTAGTCCGCTAATTGACAGAATCGCCCAGGCATCGGATTGATCGGTAATGTAGGCGGTATGCCCCAGATTGCGGAGTGTCTCCGTAAAGCCGCCGGTATAAGCTTGCTCCACAATGAAAAACATCAGGTCGTGGGCAAGCCAGAGAATTTTTGTGTTCTTTGTTGTGTTCGTATCTGCAGTCGTTGGCGATGAGGTTGCTGACTTTCCTGCCGCCGGCATGTCTACACCGTAAACAGCGTGTAGGCGGTCGCCCAGGGAGAGGGAGCCACCAAGGGGGATAGCAACTGACACCACGGCGCAGTCAGCTACCTCAGCCAGAAGTAGTCCGTCGAGTTGTTTGCGGAAGTTCTTTAGTGGTGGACTGGGAGCCAGGCTGAAGTCAGACACGCAAGCGCTCTCCGTCCGGATCAACAAAGCACGATGGGACAATCTTTACAACCACCGCACTGTCACCAAGTGGGTTAACCGACCTGACAACTTCACCAACCCGGTTGGCTCCGTTATTAATGAAACCCAGACCAATCGAGTGGCCCAGGGTTGGTGAAAACGCCACTGAACTCATCCAGCCCAGATCATGGGCCATATCGACAGGGTCTTCAACATTGATAAAGTGACTACCGTTGCTCAGAGTCTCCCTTTTGTTGATCGGAATAAAACCCATCATTCGAACATTATCGGGTTGGGTCATTGCTGGCCGCATTGACAACACTTTTCCAATGCTGTCTTTGGTTCGTGACACCATGCGTCCCATGCCGAGTTGTTCGGCTGTTGTCTGACCATTGAATTCGTTACCCGCCGGGTGGCCTTTTTCGATTCGCATGACGCCCATTGCTTCCGTTCCATATGGAACAACGCCGAATTCTTCGCCAGCTGACATCAGGCAACGCATAAGTGAGTCGCCGTAGCGTCGGGAAATGGCTATTTCGTAGGCGAGTTCACCAGAGAAGGATATTCGAAACAGGCGAGCCGGGACGCCACCGCATATAGTCAGTTCACCACACGCCATGTACGGGAACGCTTCATGAGTAATATCAAAGGCCGGATCGACTACTTTAGTGAGGAGCGCGCGCGATTTTGGGCCGGCAATGGCAAATTGGGCGAATTGTTCGGTAACCGGTATCAGACTGACGTCCATCTCTGGCCACAGGCACTGGCGACAGAACTCCAGGTGCCTGTAGACACTGACCGCATGGGCCGTTGTTGTCGTCATCAGGTAGTGAGTTTCGGTTAATCGTGCTGTTGTGCCGTCGTCCATTGCAAATCCGTCTTCACGTAGCATCAGCCCGTATCGAACTTTTCCAACCGCCAGGCTTGCAAAACCATTGGCATAAACTTTGTCGAGAAAGCTCGTGGCATCGCGGCCCTGAATATCTATTTTTCCGAGCGTCGTCACATCACAAATGCCTACGCCTGAACGGGTCGCGACGACTTCGCGATCGACACTGTCCCGCCATCCGGATTCACCGGGTAAGGCAAACCATTGCGCCCGATACCAGTTGCCCGCCTCGGTAAATGCGGCACCGTTCTCGCTTGCCCATTCGTGGCTTGGGGTGAGGCGGGTCGGCCGAAAGTGTTTCCCACGCGAGCGCCCGGCGAGGGCGCCGATACTCACCGGCGTGTAGGGTGGTCTGAAAACGGTACTGCCCGTATCGGGTATGTTGCGCCCGGTGAGTTCGGCAAGGATTGCCAGCCCAAGCACGTTGGCCGTTTTTCCCTGGTCCGTGGCCATGCCGAGGGTTGTGTATCGTTTCAAGTGCTCAACGGCGCTATAGCCTTCCTGGCAGGCCTGCCGGATGTCTTTAGTGGTGACGTCGTTTTGCAGATCGACCCAGGCCCGGCGTTTTGAGTCATTCACTTGCCAAAAGGCAGTGATCGCAGTTGCATCGTCGCTTGTGGGTGGTAGGTTTTCAGTCGTCGGGTCGTTTGCGTTAGTTGGGCTGTGCGCCGAGCCGGACAGCCCCAGGTTGTACAAGCACTGGTTAGCGGCATTTGCAGCACTGCGCAGCACGGTGCTCAGGCTCATTTCTCCCGCTGCGGCGCCAGCCACCAGCATACCCACTGGCCGCGTTGCGCCGGGGACAAAAGCTGCAATATCTTCGCGCCAGGTTGGCAGGCCACGTTGGTGAGAACTCAGGTGAAGGTTTGGATTCCAGCCGCCAGACACGGCCAGACAATCCGTCGCAATTTTTTCCCCGTTTCCGAGCCGAATAGATTTCAGCCCGAGGTGTCCGCTGGTATTGGTTACCCGTCCATTCATTATGACCCGGGTGCCCGGAGGTGCCGTCAACGCCGTTTGGTCGCGACTGTCGACAATAACGGGTACTACTATGCCTTTATAAGATAAGTCATGGGCCGTTCGCCAGCCATCGTCATTATTTGTAAATATGGCGACTCGGTACCCTGGTGTAACCGCCCAACGATTCACGTACGACCGAACTGAGCCTGCGAGCATGATGCCCGGGCGATCGTTGTTTGCAAACGCAATCGAGCGTTCGGTTGCACCCGCGCACAGAATTGCCTGCCTGGAGTAGATGCGCCATAACACCTGGCGGGGTTTGCGCCCGCTGTCGGCCAGGTGATCGGTGCTGCGTTCAACGGCACCATAGATGCCGTGATCAAAACTGCCGTAGACAGTTGTTCGCGACATTATCCGGACGTTTGAGAGCGTTTTTAGTTCGTCGACAGTCGTCGCGGCCCAGTCGGCGCCAGCCTGCCCATCAATTTCATAAGACTCGCTGTTGAGTCGCCCGCCCATCCGAAAATCTTCGTCACACAAGATAACCCGTGCGCCGGCGCGGCCAGCGATCAGGGCACTGATGAGCCCGGCGGCGCCGCCACCAATGATGAGCAAATCGCAGTGCAAAAACCCTTTGTCGTAGGTATCCGGATCTTCAAGCATTGAAAGCCGACCGAGGCCTGCCGAGGCACGTATGGCCGGCTCGTAGATTTTCTCCCAGAAGTGTCTGGGCCACATGAAAGTCTTGTAGTAAAAGCCTGCGCTCAGCAGTGGTGAAAACCAATCGTTTACCGCCATCAGGTCAAACCATAACGGGCCGATATGGTTTTGACTACGCGCGCTGAGTCCTTGAAATAATTCGGTAACTGTTGCGCGGGTGTTGGGTTCGAGGTGGGCGCCGTCGCGCAGTTCAACCAGGGCGTTTGGTTCTTCCGATCCGGCGCTGAAAATACCTCTGGGCCGATGATACTTAAACGAGCGCCCAACCAGACGCTGGCCATTGGCCAGCAAGGCAGATGCCAGGGTGTCACCGGGGTGACCAAGAAACGTCTTGCCATCAAACGAAAACGACATTTCGATCTTTCGGTTAATCTGACCGCCGTTGATTCGGTGTGTCTGAGCCATCAACCCTTCCCCGGTGACAGTGCAACATCACGCGCAAGTTCGACCCGGGTAATTTCATGGGTCAGGGTGTTGCGCGTCACGACAAGCCAGGACCGATCCCCGTGTTCATGAAACCAAAGCTCGTGGTGTTCGCCGGCTGGATTGGTTCGTAAGTACTGATACTGGTAGAACGCATCACCGGCGTTTTCTGCGTTCCAGGCAGGTCGATTAATCAGAGAAGCGTCTCCGAGATAGACAAATTCGGCTGCGTCGCGGGGCCCCAACAGAGGATGGTTGATTATCATTTACCGTCCGCCTAATGCAGGTTTGGCTGTGCGCCAGCGCCTTTTTCGTCAATGATGTGTCCACGCGCAAAGCGATCGAGTCGCAGCTCGGTGGCGGTGGGGTGAGGTGTTTCGGTTGCCAGAAGATGGGCGTAACAATATCCACTGGCCGGGGTTGCCTTGAAGCCGCCGTAACACCAGCCTCCGTTAAAGTACAAACCCGGTATTTCTGTTTTGTCGATAAACGGTGAGCCATCCATCGACATATCCATGAGCCCCCCCCAGCTGCGTAACAAGCGAACCCGGCCGATCATCGGCATAAGTGCCATGCCGCTTTCGCACACGTCTTCAATGACGGGTAGGTTACCGCGCTGTGCATAACTGTTGTAGCCATCAATATCGCCGCCAAAGACGAGCCCGCCTTTGTCGGACTGAGACACGTAAAAGTGGCCCGCACCAAAAGTGATAACCCCTGGAATCACTGGTTTTAAACCTTCGGAGACAAAAGCCTGCAGTACATGGCTTTCTATGGGCAGGCGCAATCCGGCCAGTGACATGACTCGTGATGAAGAACCCGCAACGCAACTGGCAATTTTGTTCGCTCTGATTTCGCCGCGGTTCGTCTGGACACCTTTGCAGACGCCACCATCGATTAAGAAACCCGTGACTTCGCAGTTTTGAACAATATCAACCCCCAGAGCGCTGGCCGCGCGCGCAAACCCCCAGGCGACAGCGTCGTGGCGAACCGTTCCACCGCGTGCTTGTAGCAGCCCACCTTTAATTGGGAAGCGCGCATTGTCAAAGTCGAGATAAGGATATTGTTTTTGTAATTGATCCCGATCGATCAGTTCGGCGTCTGCGCCGGCCAGTCGCATGGCATTGCCGCGGCGGACAAACGCGTCACGCTGGGCGTCATTGTGATACAAGTTGATAATGCCGCGTTGGGACACCATGGCATTGAAATTGAAATCTTGTTCCAGACCCTCCCAGAGTTTCAGCGAAAGTTCGTAAAACGGCTCGTTGCCCGGCAGTAAGTAATTTGACCGGATAATCGTGGTGTTGCGCCCGACATTACCCGACCCAATCCAGCCTTTTTCTAGTACGGCAACATTGGTGATTCCGTGTACTTTAGACAAGTAGTGGGCAGTGGCCAGCCCGTGTCCGCCGCCGCCGACGATAATGACATCGTAGTGGGCTTTAGGCGCCGCGTCTCGCCAGGCGGGTGTCCAGCCTTTATTGCCGATCAGGGCTTCTTTAATTAATCGAAGTGCAGAGTAACGCATGTGATCAGCCCGGATGCAACTTGGCGTAGCCATCAAGCAGGGCCTGATGTACCTCACAACCACTCAGATCAAGGCCGGGTGAATGCATGCCCATGAACCGGTTTTCTCCGTTTAACAAGGCGCGGGCACTGTTAACTGTATTCTCTGCGAATAATGCGTGTAGCGCGGTGATATACGGGGTGGGGTCTTGCAGGCCAATCAAGGCTTCGATGCAGGCGTAAACCCGGCGGCGCGCGTGGGGGATTTCCTGGTAGTAGCTAATCCATTCGCAACCTTCAAGGGTGGCGTCAGCGTCTTTGATGGCCAGCGCGATGAGCGTTTTTAACTCGCCAATCCGCATGTCTTTCCATAGCGGGTCGTCACCCGGGGCAAGACCAGCGACGGTACAGACCAGTCTTTCATCCATGAGCCCGCTGTTGTTCAGGTCATCCAGCAACTGGGCGCATTGGGTATCACTGAGCAGGTTCAGTCGTAACAGCGGTTCCCGAAGCGCGTTTGCGACACTGTTGTTTTCCCACTCTAACTCATCAACCGGGTAGATCTCGGACATACCCGGTACCAGAATCCGGCACGCGTATACACCCAGGTGAGTAAAGTCGGCAACATAGATCTCATGGTCCATTATGTGAATATTGTCGACCAGCCACTGATAGTCTTCACTGGTTGTGTTGCTGAAATTCCAGTCAACAAACTCATGGTCTGGCGAGTCTCGCAGAAAGTTCCAGCTGATAATGCCGCTTGAGTCAACAAAGTGAATTTCAATATTTGGTGCACTGGCAATTTCTTCAAGGTCGAATCCAGGCGCCGGAAAGCCTTCCAGCGAGTCCAGAGCTCGCCCTTGAAGTAACTCAGTCAGTGCACGCTCGAGAGCAATTTCGAAACGCGGATGCGCACCAAAGCTCGCGAAACAACCCTGATCGTTCGGGTGCAACAATGTAACGTTCATTACCGGATATTTGCCGCCCAGAGAGGCGTCTTTTACCAAAATACCGTAACCCGCAGACCGTAGACCCGCGATGCCGGCCGCAATGCCCGGGTATCGGGCAATGACTTGTTCGGGCACATCCGGCAGGCACAAACCTTCGCTGATTATCCGGAACTTAATAAAGCGCTCATAGATTTCAGACAGTGCCTGGGCGCGTGCTTCTTGCTGGGTGTTGCCCGCTGACATACCGTTACTGACATAGAGGTTGCCAATAATGTTCACCGGAAAGTAGACACATTGATTGTCGCGTACCCGAACATACGGAATGGCACAGATTCCGCGAGTTGAATTTCCGGAATTGAAGTCGACCAGGGCATCGGCTGCAATGCTCTGGTTCGGATTGTAAAAGTCCTGGAGTTCTGGCGTGAGCAAATCAGTGGGCCACTGACCATCTGCGGCAACTGGAAACCATTGCTCCTGCGGGTAATGAACAAAGCTCCGACCAGCCGCACCAAGCGCGTACTGGCTGCCAAGGTAAAAATCGCTCCAGAAGTAGTTGCACGACAGACGTTCGAAGTATTCACCCAGGGCGCTTGCGCGCGCCGCAAGCTTGGAAGCACCTTTGCCGTTGGTAAACATCAGTGGGCAATCGTGATCGCGAATATGTACCGACCAGATACTATCAACAGGGTTCAGCCAGGATTGTTCCTGAATGTTGAAACCCAGTTTTTTCAGCTTACCCTGCATGCTGGAGATTGATGCTTCAAGAGAGGCATCTTTGCCAACGATAAAACTTTCTGACGACATATCCTGAACCTGCATTATTTATATTGTGAGATAGATTGTGAGCCAGATTGTGAGCCAGATTGTCAGCTGCGAAAACCAGCGGAACAAAGCAGGTCAGGCCTTATTCGCCAGCAGACAAAGCTGCCAGCAGGATAGATCACTCGTGTTTTAGTGTTAATTACCGAGTCTAGCCGTCAAAGCCGTCGACGAAAGTCATCATTCCTTCTGAGTTGGCGAGACGAATTTTTAACAGCGCCTGGTACTCGGCCGAGAAATACCAGCCTTCGAGCGCTGCGCGGGTCGGAAACTCCAGTACGACGTGGCGACTATGCGGCATTTTGCCTTCGACGTCATTACACTGGCCGCCGCGCACCAGGTATTTACCGCCATGTGCGGCGATAGTCGCCGGGACCTGGGCGGCATATTCTTTGTAGCCTTCCGTGTTGGTGACTGTAATATGGCCGATTGAATAGCAGGGCATGTTTTCTCCTTTTTCTTTTAATCGTGATATTGAGACGATGGTTCGCTAATTTTAACCCTGTACCAGTTCAATTGACTGTGTCGCGGGCTCTTGAAAGCTCTAAAATGGGCTACTTGCTGATTTTCGGAGAAGGGTAATGGCCAATGCCAGGGAAAACTACCGTGAGGATGTCGTCGGTCGCGCCAATGTGGCCGATTCGGCAGAACTGAGCGCCTATTACGATGATCTCGAGCGTTTCAATGCAGGCCCGTTGTGGACTGTTGCCAATAAGATCGAACCGTGGGAGCCGGCTTCGCAATCGGTGCCGATGATCTGGCGATACAAAGATCTTCGCGAGCACGTTTTGCGGTCGGTTCAACTGGTGACTCCCGAGCAGGCAGGGCGCCGGGTTATTTATCTGAAAAATCCGGGTCGGGAAGACGTCGCCGCAGCGGTTGGTTGGATTTATGCGGGTTTGCAGGTAATGCATGCCGGTGAATGTGCGTCGGCGCACCGCCATTCGGCCTCAGCCATCCGCTTTATCATGGAGGGCAGTGGCGCTTACACGGTGGTTGACGGCCACAAGATGACTCTCGGTGCCAACGATTTTGTTCTGACTCCAAATGGAACCTGGCACGAGCACGGTGTATCGGAAGACGGCAGTACCTGCATTTGGCAGGACGGTCTGGATATCCCTTTCGTCAATGCGCTGGAGGCGAATTTCTACGAGGTTCATCCGCAACTGCAGCAACCGGTGACTTACGTTGTTGATGACATGACTAAAACCTGGGCCAACCCGGGGTTGTCTCCGGGGCCACAGGTCTGGAACAAAGCTTACTCGCCGATGTTTAAGTACGAATGGCTGCCAACCTACGATGCGCTGACCGAACATGCCCAAACCACGCCGGGTTCAGCATTCGACGGGGTGTTGATGGAATACATCAATCCGGTGACTTCAGGGCCTGTGATGCAGACCCTGGGTGCATCAATGCAATTGTTACGTAAAAGCGAGCATACGAAAGCACATCGCCATACCGGGAGCTACCTTTATCACGTTGCCAAAGGCAGTGGACACTCAATTATCAACGGTCGCCGATTCGACTGGCAGGAACGAGACATCTTCTGCGTCCCGTCCTGGGCCTGGCACGAACATGTTAACGGTTCGGATACCGACGATGCCTGCTTGTTCTGTCTAAACGATCTGCCAGTGATTCGCGCGTTAGGTTTATACCGGGAAGAAGCGCTGGTTGAAAACGACGGGTTTCAACCAATCGATGTTGCCGGGTAATTAGTTGGTCGTTCAGATATCGGCAAACCTGCGCAGTAAAACTCTGGCCGGTATTTGCTTGCTGGTGGTGGCAACTGTTCTGGTTGCTGTTCAGGATGCCCTCACGAAAGAGTTGACGTCAGCATTACCGGTGAGCCAGATTCTTGCCGTTCGATTTGCCGCAATGACCGTGTTCGCCGTTGCCTATTTGATGGTGGTGACCGGGGCGCCGCGAATACGCGTCGCGCTGCGATCCAGGGCACCGGTAAAACAAGTGCTTCGTTGTTTGCTCGCCTGCCTGGAAATTGCGTTGTTTACCTTCGCCCTGCGCTATCTGGGGCTGGCTGAGATTCACGCAATTTTTGCGTGCTTTCCGTTAATAGTGACCGCGCTTTCCGGCCCAATGCTTGGGGAAACCGTGGGTTGGCGTCGCTGGTGCGCGGTTGGTTTCGGGTTTGTTGGTACCTTACTAGTTATTAATCCGGGTAGTGGGGTTTTTGAGCCGGCTGCACTACTCGGGCTCGGCTGTGCGCTACTGTATGCGTTGTATAACCTGATGACCCGCCAGCTTTCGGAAAATGACAGTTTCGCCACCTCCATGCTTTACCTGGCGCTAACCGGCTTGTTGTCATCACTTGTGTTTGCTGCTTTTCAATGGCAGCCAATCGTCAGCGAAGACCGTTGGTTACTCCTGGGTGTTTGTGTTACTTCGGTGGCATCCCACTTGCTGTTAATCAAGGCATTGTCACTGGCTTTGGCGGTTGTGTTGCAGCCGTTTAACTACTTGATACTGGTCTGGGCAAGCCTGATTGCTTTTGTGGTTTACGGTGAGCTTCTTAACAGTGTTCAATTAGGCGGCGTAACCCTGGTGGTTGTCAGTGGTATCTACATTGCCTGGCGTGAATACGTCCGAAGTGCCACCGGTACATCCTGATCAATTACATGCCAACTACAGCGTGGTGACAACGCGGTAACCCGGCGCATAAGTGAGACGAACACTGGTAATGGCGAGCGCCTCATTAAACGTAATTCTGTCAACGATAAGTAGGGCGTCACCCGTTGCCGCATTGAGTAGTTCTGCCAACGGGGCATCCGCTTTGGCTGCCGACAAGGTGTATTCACCGTGGGTGAACGGCGCATGCTGGACAAGCCATTCGTTTGCGCTGACTTGCGCCAGGTCAACATTCGCAATTGTGGGAACAGCGATGGGATTGATCCATCGGTCTTCGTATACAAACGGGTTGCGGTCTGCGTAGTACAGGCTGCGTAGATGTAAGGCGCTAACCGAACGACTTAATCCCAGAGTTCCGGCAATTGTCGGCGGGGGTCTGGTCAGCTGTCGGGAAAGAATTTGATGACTCCAGCGGGCCCCGCGCCGTTCAATTTCTTCTCGGATAATTGGTATATCAAAAGTGGCGCGACGCACCGGATTTTTAACGACCCGGGTGCCGGCTTTACGTCGCCGGTCAATTAAGCCGGAATCGGCCAATTCGCGCATCGCGCGATTGACAGTGGCGCGCGCGCAACCAAATTCTGCTGCCAGTTGCGTCTCACTGGGGAGGTAGTCCCCAGGGGCCCAGATGCGTTCGCTTAGGCGACGACGCAGCTCCGCATGTATTGCCTGCCAGGTACTAATAGCCGTTTTTTGCCCGCCGGGGTCCATTATGAAATGATCTTACGTAAGCGCTTCATTGTTGTGCGATAGTGATCTGAAATTTCCTGGTGTCTGACATGACACCCATTTTTTACCAGGTGACGACCCGCTGCCCAAACATCGGTAATCAGGTTGTTGTCCCCGGTAAATATTGCGCTATCAAGCAACTGGTCTGCCTTGAGACCAGTGAGGCTTATTGCGTCCGCGTCGAGGGCGACCAGGTCAGCCAGCTTGCCAACGGCAATTTCGCCGTTTGCCCGCCCAATTGCCCTGGCACCACCGTGTGCGCAGCTTTCCCATAGGTACCGGCCGTTTGATGATTTTTCGTCACATAACACTGCCCGTGCTTTGTCATTCAGGCGTTGTGAGTATTCGAGGCTTCGTAATTCTTCGATCAGCGAGATGCGAATGTTGGAGTCTGAACCCACGCCGAAAAGACCGCCTGCCTGGCGGAAGAAATTACCCGGAAAAATACCGTCACCCAGGTTGGCTTCTGTAATCGGGCACAAACCGGCAACGGCGCCACTGGCCGCCAGTGCGCTGGTTTCGGTTGGTGTCATATGGGTCGCATGCACAAGGCACCAGTGTTGATTGACGTCAACGGTTTCGAGCAACCAGTGGACGGGAGGCAAACCGGTTGCGGCAACAACCTCATCGACTTCGGCGACTTGTTCAGCGATGTGGATATGGATAGGCGTACCCGGAATGAACTCAGCCATTGCCCGGATCGATGCTGCTGGTACTGCCCGCAGTGAATGTGGTGCAACCCCTGTCTGGCAGTCTGGAGAAAGCTGCCGCACTGCCGCTTGAATGTCACACAGCAACCGATGGTATTGATCCAGGGAGTTGCCAAAACGTTGTTGCGCGCGAGTGAGCTCCCGGCCGTCACAACCGCCTTGCTGGTAAAGCACGGGCATCAGGGTAAGGCCAATGCCGCTGATACTGGCCGCATTGGCTACCCGGGCCCCCATTTCGCCGATCGACAAATAGGCTTTGCCACCCGGTTGATGATGAAGGTAATGAAACTCGCCGACCGATGCAAAGCCTGCTTCAAGCATTTGCATGAAGGCGAAGGTCGTGATTGCCTGAACGTCATCCGGATTCAGATGTTCCAGGAACTGGTACATCCGTTGTCGCCAGGTCCAGAAGCTATCGGTTGTGCTGCCCCGTGTTTCGGTCAGGCCGGCCATCGCGCGTTGGAAACCATGACTGTGCAGGTTCGCAGGGGCCGGTAACAAAACCCCGGCCTGAATACCCTGCTGACGTGAATTTTCCTCGATTCGAGTTATAAAACCGTCTGCGCCGATGTCGATGGTGGCCCGGCTTACCCATCCGTTAGCGGTCAGCGCTTGTTGTGCCCAGACCGTGCGCGACAGGTCCGGGCGCCTTGAGTCGCTGGATTCGGAATCAGGGTGTAATTGAGGGGGTAATTGAGTTGACATCGGCTTTAACGAAATCCTATTATGCGCAGACATAATAACAATATGTCGCTACATTATCATATTGTCCGCTGCAACTTGAACAAGGCCGTCGCGCATGTCTAATGGGTCTTCCGGCAAGGCTGGAGCAGCTGCTAGCCCGGCTGAAATCATCTTATTTCCTGGGTCAGTCTCGTTGGCCACACTGGCAGACGTGGTTGATAACCCTGGGGTTGCGGTGCGCCTGGATCGATCGGCTCGCGCCCGAGTCGAAGCCTGCGCGCAACTTATTGAAAAAGCGGCGATCAGCCCGGACGCTGTCTACGGTGTGAACACCGGTTTTGGCAAGCTGGCCAGTATTCGAATTGCAGCGGATGACCTGGCAGCATTGCAGCGCAACCTGATTCTCTCGCACTGTTGTGGTGTTGGAGACAATCTGGACCCGCGGATTGTCCGGCTCATGATGGCATTGAAGTTGATGTCCTTAGGCCGCGGCGCTTCCGGTGTGCGCTGGCAGTTGATCGAATGTCTCGAGGCGATGATTGCGTCAGATATCGTGCCGGCGGTGCCGGCGCAAGGTTCTGTTGGCGCTTCTGGTGATCTTGCCCCGCTGGCGCATATGTCCGCGGTAATGATTGGTGAAGGTTTTGTGCTGGTTGATGGCCGCGAACAACCGGCTCTGCCGGCAATGCAGGCGGCCGGCATTGAACCGGTGTCACTAGGCGCGAAAGAAGGCCTGGCATTGATAAACGGCACGCAGATGTCAACTGCTTTGGCGTTGACGGCTTTGTTTGATACCTGGCGCTGCGCGCGCTCTGCAGTGGTAACCGGCGCGTTGTCAACCGACGCGATTATGGGTTCAACCGCACCTCTTGTGGAGCAAGTCCACGCGTTGCGGGGTCATCGCGGCCAGATTGCGGTGGCTGGCGCAATGCGGGCATTGATGAGCGGATCAGAAATTCGGGACAGTCACCGCACCGGGGATACGAGGGTCCAAGACCCTTACTGTATTCGATGTCAACCTCAGGTAACGGGGGCCTGTATTGACTTACTGCACCAGGCCGGCTTGACCCTGGAGATCGAAGCGAACGCGGTCACTGATAACCCATTGGCTCTGATTGAAACAGGCGAAATAGTTTCCGGCGGAAATTTCCACGCAGAACCCGTTGCGTTTGCTGCAGACCAAATTGCGCTGGCCATTGCGGAAATTGGATCGATTGCCCAGCGGCGGGTGGCTCTGATGGTAGACCCGACACTGTCGTTCGATCTGCCGGCGTTCCTGTCGCCATCACCCGGACTGAATTCGGGATTCATGGTGGCCGAAATTACTACCGCGGCATTAATGAGCGAAAACAAACACCTGGCGAACCCTTGTTCAACAGATTCCACACCAACCAGCGCCAATCAGGAAGACCACGTATCGATGGCGGCCCATGGGGCTGCCCGCCTGCATAAAATGAATCAGAATTTGCAGAGTATTCTTGGGGTCGAGCTTCTTTGCGCAGCCCGTGGCGTTGAGTTTCGGGCGCCATTGCAAACAAGTCGTCCGTTGAATGCTGTCGTCAGCCACCTGCGTGGCCATGTTGCGGCTCTGGAAAACGACCGCTTCATGGCGCCTGATCTTCAAATCGCCGCTAAATTGGTACGGGAAGATCAGCTCGCACAAGCCGCGCAAACCGCAGAACTAAACAATTTGAAATGATAAATAAGTCAACCCAAATAACCCTAACGGAGAATGCATATGAATGCTAAGGACTTAACTGCCGGCGCGCTGCGCAACGATCCGCAGCGGCGGATTATTGCACCTACGGGAACCAAGCTATCTGCAAAGTCCTGGCTGACCGAAGCCCCAATGCGTATGTTGATGAATAATCTGCATCCGGACGTTGCGGAAAATCCGGCTGAACTGGTTGTTTACGGTGGCATTGGCCGGGCGGCGCGAACCTGGAAAGATTACGATCTAATTATTGCGTCTCTAAAAGTGCTTGAAGCGGACGAAACCTTATTGGTTCAGTCCGGTAAACCGGTCGGGGTTTTTAAGACTCATGCGGATGCGCCGCGAGTTCTGATTGCCAACTCTAACCTGGTGCCCCACTGGGCCAACTGGGATCACTTTAACGAACTGGATCGCAGTGGGCTCATGATGTACGGTCAGATGACCGCCGGGTCGTGGATCTACATCGCCTCGCAAGGCATCGTTCAGGGTACGTATGAGACCTTTGTTGAAGCGGGGCGCCAGCACTATGGTGGAAACCTTACCGGAAAGTGGATCTTAACGGCCGGTCTTGGCGGCATGGGTGGTGCACAGCCTCTGGCTGCAGTCATGGCCGGTGCTTGCTGCCTGGTAGTTGAAGCTGACGAAACCCGGATCGACTTTCGCTTGCGCACCCGATATGTTGACGTAAAAACTTCATCACTGGATGAGGCGCTTTCTTTAATCGAGACATGGACCACTGCGGGGGAAGCAAAATCTGTTGGCCTGTTGGGTAACGCTGCCGATGTGATTCCCGAATTACTAAGGCGCGGCGTCAGGCCCAGTATTGTGACGGATCAAACCTCGGCTCACGACCCGATCAATGGTTACCTGCCCAAAGGTTGGACCTTATCGAAGTGGCGCGAGCAGCGTGAACAGAATCCAAAAGCCGTTGAAAAGGCAGCTCGGGCTTCGATGAAAGAACACGTCGCAGCGATGGTTGCTTTTTCTAAGCTGGGTATACCGACAGTTGATTACGGCAACAATATTCGCCAGGTAGCCAAAGAAGAAGGTCTGGATGATGCGTTTGCGTTTCCCGGTTTTGTTCCGGCCTACATCCGGCCGCTATTTTGCAGAGGAATTGGACCGTTCCGTTGGTGTGCCTTGTCGGGCGACCCGGAAGATATTTATAAAACAGACGCCAAAGTCAAAGAGCTCATTCCTGATGATCCGCATCTTCATCAATGGCTTGATATGGCGCGTGAGCGGATTGCGTTCCAGGGCCTGCCTGCCAGGATTTGCTGGTTGGGTTTGGGGCAGCGGCATAAACTCGGCCTGGCGTTCAATGAAATGGTTCGCACCGGGGAGCTGGCTGCACCGGTGGTTATTGGTCGGGACCATCTGGATTCTGGCTCTGTTGCATCGCCTAACCGTGAAACCGAAGCGATGCGCGACGGCTCGGATGCGGTTTCAGACTGGCCGATGCTCAACGCATTACTCAATTGTGCGTCAGGTGCTACCTGGGTATCACTGCATCACGGTGGTGGGGTTGGCATGGGTTTCTCGCAACACGCTGGAATGGTGATTTGTTGCGATGGTACGGTGGACGCAGCGCGCCGAATTGAGCGGGTATTGTGGAACGACCCGGCGACCGGTGTTATGCGTCACGCTGATGCCGGCTATGAAGATGCCATACAGTGCGCCCGCGAGAATCAGTTAAACCTGCCGGGTATATTAAGTTAAGTGGTAAAACCGATCAGAGTCCTTGTATGAATTTTGACATTAACGAACTAATTTCTGAGCAAAAAATTCAGTCATTTCGTGAAGATGGCGCTGTAATAATTAAAGCGGCGTTTTTGCCCTGGGTCGAAGCGGTACGTGAAGCCATCGAAGAAAACAAACAGAATCCCAGTTGGCGCGAGCGCACCTACCGGCCCGAGGATGGCAGCGCCCCGTTTTTTCAAGACTATTGTGTCTGGTCAAAGTTTGACGGATACCGGGCGCTTGTCCAGGATTCACCAATGGCAGAAATTGCCGCCCGGCTTATGGGGTCTTCAACCGCACGAATTTTTCATGATCACGTCCTGGTTAAAGAACCGGGTAATTCGGTTGTGACGCCATGGCATCAGGACAGACCTTACTATCTTGTTCAAGGTACGCAGACGGTCAGTTTCTGGGTACCGCTTGATTCGGTGCCCAGAGAAAGGACAATTGAATACGTCGCTGGCTCTCATCGGTGGGGGAAAGACTTCAAACCAAAACGCTTCGACGGATCTGATCTATATCCTGGCGACGTTTCGGACACGGTGCCCGATGTTGACACGAATCGAGAGCAGTTGAATATCCTGGGTTGGGCGGTGGAACCGGGTGACGCGGTGGCCTTCGATTTTGGCGTTGTGCACGGTGCCCCGGCGAATACCTCGGAGATCCGGCGAAGGGTTACCTCCATTCGCTGGGTGGGTGACGACGCCAGATTTGTCAAACGCCTGGGCACTACGTCACCGGCATTTCCAGATCTTGAGTACGAAGATGGTGCACCATTTGGTGGTACAGAGTTTCCGGTTATGTTCGGGAAGTAGTTGCGGGTCGCAGCGAGCTGCGAAAGAAAGAATTAAAAAACGAAATTGTGGAGACTTGCCTTGGCGGTCAAAGACGTAATCGAGATTGGACATCCCACCTTAATGGCACGTGCCCAGGAAGTTGACCCGTCTAGTATTGGCTCTGAACAAGTTCAGGGCTGGATAACTGACTTAATCGATACGATGCGCGATCGTAATGGTGCCGGAATTGCTGCCAATCAAATTGGCATTCCGTATCGGCTTTTTGTGGTCGAGGTCAAAGATAACCTGAGGTATCCGTATAAACCGCAAATTCCGCTGACTATTCTAATTAACCCATCCATTGAGTTTCTCTCCGACAAAACTTTTATAAATAATGAGGGATGTCTGTCAGTGCCCAATCTGCGAGGGGATGTTGTGCGCCATCTTGAAGTCAGGGTTTCTGGTTTGAACGAAGAGGGAAAGCCGCAGTCGTTTGACGTTCGCGGCTATTCTGCCGGTACATTTCAACACGAATACGACCATCTGGACGGCGTGTTGTTTCCGCATAAGGTCGGCGATCCGAGAACGTTTGCGACCTGGGATGTATTTGCCGAATACCGGCAGGCAGAATTTGCCGACCGGGTGAAACAACTTGTTGATCAATGGGGCAGCTAACGCCGCGCAGTTAATCCAAGGTAGTTAGTCGGTTAGTCAACCGATTAAAGTGCGATATCCGGCTTGGTACAAACGCTTTCGTACGGGTGTCGCTTGGAAATCAAGCCGTTGTACTCGTAAATATCCAGCGTTGCTTCATAAGCCTGCTGGGTAATTTCAACGTGCGGGGTCCAGCAACCCAGGCTTTGATAGCTGCCAATACATTGCGCCAGAACCGGTTCGTCAATTTTTGGGAAAAACGATTTTTCCGCTGATGCGATTTCCGAAGCAGGCGTCTCAATCATGTAACGGCGAGTTTTGCGATAGGCACGCAAAAAGGCAGCAGCCATATCCGTTGACAGCCACTCCGGCATCGCGGCCAGGCTGGAGAAACCACACGGGCCAATAACCGGGCCAACTTTGGCAACAACGTGACCAACGCCATCAGCTTCTAGTTGTTGTGGGAAAGGACCTTGCTGTTGCACGTAGGCACCCTGGCCATCACGAAAGGCTTTGTCAATATCGGCAGCGCCTCCGGGGGTAATTGCATTGATTTTAGAGAAATCAATGCCCGCTTTATGGCAGGCGTACTTGAACATGGCCAAAGGCTGTCCGCTACCGAAAAGGACAACATCTGCACCCTCGAGTTTTTTCCATTGGAAGTCAGGGTCAGGTTTGCGTCCGGTCAGGAAAAAGCCGTCCATCTCGTTGACTTGGGCAAAGTGTGTTGTGGTCGGGGTTTCCCCTTTTTCCAGCGGTGTGAATCCCTGGCTCAGTGCGGACTGGACAACATGGGCTGTTCCATTTTCCAACGCAGTCAGGGCGCTACTGCCAACGGCGGCAACCGACCATTTGGGCTCCAGCCCCTCTTCACGCAAGAAACCACCGGCCATTGTTGCAATGAGCGGCGAATAAAATGCCGAAAATAGTGTGAACTGAATATTGATTTGGGTCATGGGTTTCCTTGATGAAATCAGGGCCAACGCAAGCATTGGCAAATTGACCTTCCTTTATAACAAATTTCACTGGCTTGTGCCGCAAGGGCATGATGACGATATATTCTGCGTTTGCGAAAGGGGTGCTCTTTTTGCCCATGATGACAGTAACCCAATAGGAAACGAACAATGAACGGAGCTCAGGCCCTGGTCCGCACACTCAGCGATAGCGGGGTGGACACCTGTTTTGTTAACCCCGGCACATCGGAAATGCACTTTGTAGCGGCGCTTGATTCCGTCGCGTCCATGCGGGCCGTCTTATGCCTTTTTGAAGGGGTTGTGACCGGCGCAGCAGACGGTTACGGCCGCATGACCGGGAAACCGGCTGCGACCCTACTACATCTCGGACCCGGCCTTGCCAACGGCCTGGCCAATCTGCACAACGCGAAACGTGCCGCAACACCGGTGGTTAATATTGTTGGTGATCATGCGACCTACCACTTGCAGTTCGATACGCCCCTGACTTCTGATATTGCTGGCTTTGCGCGGCCGGTTTCTCACTGGATTCACAAGTCGGGATCAAGCCGCCAGGTGGCGGCTGATGCCGCGCGCGCCGTGCAGGCAGCTTTGCGAGCGCCAGGCCAGATCGCAACCCTGATCCTGCCAGCGGATACTGCCTGGAATGAATCGGACGGGCCGTCGCGCGCCCTACCGGTCGAAGCGCCCGCTCCGATTGCAGACGGATATGCAGAGCAGGTCGCGTTAATGCTCACCGCTGCCAAAAAACCGGCCATTTTGATCCGTGGTGAATCTTTGTACGGGCCAGGTCTTGAACACGCGGGCCGCATCAGCGCGAAACTGGGCGCCAGGGTGATGTGTGACACGTTTGCGCCGCGATTAAGAGTTGGCGCAGGTGTTCCTCCGGTTGAGCGCATTCCGTACTTTGCTGAACAAATCGTCGAATTTTTAGGCGAGACTGATCTTTTGATTCTGGTTGGAACAAACGAACCCGTCTCGTTTTTTGCCTATCCCGGCAAGCCCAGTATTTGTGTTCCCGAAAGTTGCCGGGTTATCCAACTTGCCCATGCGCATGAAGACGGCCCGGACGCGCTCGAACAGTTGTGCCATGCGGTTGATGCTCATCATGTTGAACCCGTTCGGGCGTCATTGCGTATCCCTGATTTTGCGACAGGAAAATTTAACCAGGTAATTGTCGCGACGGCACTGGCCCGACTGATTCCCGCTGATGCGATCCTGATTGACGAGGCCGCTACCAATGGGGGCGCTGCCAAAGCTTTTACAGCGTCGTCGCAGCCCCACGACTTGTTAAGCCTGACTGGTGGCGCAATTGGCATGGGTTTGCCGCTGGCCATTGGTGCCGCAGTCGCAGAACCCAATCGAAAAGTTGTTTGTTTACACGGCGACGGGGGAGCCATGTATACCGTACAGTCTCTATGGACAATGGCCAGGGAGAACCTGGATATCGTGACGGTCATTTTTGCGAACCGTTCGTACAAAATTTTAAACGTTGAATTGGCCAGAGTCGGCGTTGGGGAAGGGGGGCCAAAAGCATTATCTACGCTTGATATTGGCAATCCTAATCTGAACTGGGTATCAATTGCATCAGGAATGGGGGTTGAGTCCTCGGTTGCAACCAACGCAGAGGAATTCAACAGCCAGTTCGCAGCGGCAATGGCTGGACGCGGGCCTCGTCTGATTGAAGCAATTGTTGCTTGAGGCTGGCAGGCACCAGAAGTTCGTTACGCTGGCTTTTCGCCGTTACCGGCAACTTCATAACCGTATTTGGTTTTGGCATGTTCAGGCGAAATTTTCTGGTTGAATACGTCCCGTTCGATGAGCGCTGCGCTACGCTCAGACGGCGGACCGAAACCGCCGCCGCCGGCTTGCTCATGGCGCACTACGTCATTTTTTTGTATTGTGCACGTCACCTTACCTGGCAGATCCTGCCATTGGCCATCCCGGAAAAGTTTGTTGGAACAAAACACGGAGGGCTGACCGCCGGCCAGGCCGTATGGTTTGAAGCGGGTGCGGTCTGCCCGCAACTGCAATACTGCTGAATCGGCGAGCAGGCGATATGACCGGGTTATGCCCAACCCACCGCGCCATCGGCCGGCTCCGCAACTGTCGGGAAGCAGGCCGTATTCCTCGATTCGAATCGGCTGCCTCGCTTCCATTGTTTCAACCGGTGTATTCGACAAATTCTGGGACGGGTTGGTTATTGCCTCGATACCGTCCTGGTCAGGGCGTGCACCCCAGGCGCCGCAGATCATATCGACAATGATGAATGGGGTACGGTCCTGGCGATACCCACCGATGGAAACCACGGTATTGCCGCCTTCTCCGGCAGCCGGTACCTGGTCGGGCACAATTTGCGCCAGTGCGCCCAGCATGGCATCGAAAACCCGGTAGCCGGTAAGCGCTCTGGCTGCACACGGCGCCGGCATTTGTGGGTTCAGGATCGAAGCCTGTGGTGCGATGACTTTGATCGCGCGAAATAATCCCTGATTATTTGGGATATCCGCTTTGAGGACCGAGCGGACGCTTAAGTAGGTGCATGACTGCGTGTATGAGAGGGTTGAGTTAAGGGCTGCCGCTACCTGGCCAGACGAGCCTTCGTAATTAACAATTAGTCCGTCACCTTGAACCGTAATTGCTACCGCGATGGGTAAAGGCTGGTCGTTAAAACCATCATTATCGATATAGTCAGTAAAGCGGTATGTTCCGTCCGGCCAGCCGGCGATTTCCTGTCGGGTCATCCGCTCTGCGTAATCGAGTAACTCAGTAAAACACCGCTGCATCAGCTCAGGACCGTTTTTGTCGAACAAACCGGACAGTTCGCGGGCACCGACTTGTCCGGCCGTGTACTGAGCTTTCAGATCACCAAGGACAAGATCGGGTACACGAACGTTTTTAGCGATGATGTCGCGCAGCATCTCGTTCATTTCGCCTTGTTCGTAAAGCTTGACTGCCGGAATCCGTAACCCTTCCTGGTAGATTTCTGTTGAATCACTGGCGTTAGAGCCCGGTACCCGGCCACCCATGTCGGTGTGGTGACAGATCACGACAAAAAAACCCTGGAGCTGACCCGAGTGAAACACCGGCATCACCATGAATATGTCGGGAAGATGCATGCCGCCCTGATAGGGGTCATTCAAAATGACTGCGTCGCCAGGCGCTAATTTGCCGAGGTATTTTTTAGTGATGACACGCATTGCCTCTGGAACAGCGCCAAGATGTAATGCAATAGTCTTCGCCTGCGCAACCATTTGACCGTCAGCGGCGCAAAAGGCGGCGGAGTAGTCCATGACGTCTTTGACAATTTCGGATCGCGCGGTGCGCACTATTGTGTAGGCGACTTCGTCAATAATGGAATCCAGCGCATTCTTGATGACAGCAAACGTGATTGGGTCGAGCGTGTCATCAGGGGCCACGGTGTTTTTCGAACGTGTTGGCGTTGTTGTATCAGATGTCATTGGTGTGTTGTCCCTTCAATCATGATGCTTCCCGAGGTGTCTACTAACGCCGTATAAGCCGGCGGTATTACAATCGTTGTGTCGTAAGCTTCAACGATTGCCGGGCCGTTGATTTGACTGCCTGGTATCAGGCTTGCCCGATTGGATACCGGTACGTTACCGGCCGGTTTCTTACTGTTAAACCAGACATCGCGCACTATTTCAGACTCTCCTGAGGCAGTTTCGCGTTCCTGCGCAGATATGGAGTTGAAGCGGAGTAGGTTTTCGCTGTCAGCCGTTACTTTAAGCCGGAGGTTTACCAGTTCGACCGGCTCCTCGGTGGCATGGTTGTAAAGCTTTTGATAAGCGGTGGTGAATGCTGATTCGATTGCATCGGCATTCATCCCAGGGGTGTAGGTCAGGCTGACGTCAGTGGATTGTCCGAAGTAGCGTGCGTCTACCGACCAGCTGATATCGAGAGCGTTATCATCGAAACCTTCCGCTGACATCTCCGCGCGGGCCGCCGATAGTAGCTCTGCCATAACCGGTTCAAAATAGTGGCCACTCAGTTCAGACAGTGGTTGAACAATGCTGCGCACAAAAGAGCGTCCGGCAGGTGCGCTTAACATACCTAGTGAGCAAAAGACGCCGGACATTGGTGTAATGATGATGCGCTTTATCTCCAGAATGCCTGCCACCTCGGCAGCATGAACCGGCCCACCACCACCGCTGGCCACCAGCACCATGTCGCGTGCATCACGTCCGCGCTCAACGGTTACTGTTCGAATTGCACGCGCCATTTCCAGATTAGCAATGTGACGGATACCGTGCGCCGCTTCAATAAGAGACAGACCAAGAGGGGCAGCGATGTTGTCCTGGATCGCTTGTGCAGACAGATGCGCTTGTATATTCAAGGTGCCACCCGCTAGAGTTGCGGGGTTCAGGTAGCCAAGCACAACATTGGCATCTGTTACCGTTGGCTGCTGATTCCCCTGACCATAACAGGCGGGCCCCGGGCTGGCTCCGGCGGAAGCAGGTCCGACCCGTAGTAATCCACCCGAGTCTATCCACGCCAGCGACCCACCGCCAGCGCCAACCTCAGCAATATCGATTGCCGGCACTTTTAGCATGTAGCCACCACCCTTGACGAAGCGGCTGGGCGTACTAATACCGTCCCGAAATTCGTATTCGGTTGTCATTGTGGGTTGACCCGCCTCAATCAGCGAAGCCTTCGCTGTTGTGCCGCCAAGATCGAATGCAATGGCATCACCGGTGCCGTAGATGTCAATGAGTTTTGCCGAACCCATGACCCCACCGGCAGGCCCCGAACCAACAACAAATACCGGTTTGTCAGCGGCTGCGGCTGCGGACATCATAGCCCCCTGGGAGCTCACTACGCGGATAGGCGCGCGTAAGCCGGCGTCACTAAGGCGTTGACTGAGGCGGTCAAGATAACCCCGCATCGATTTAAGTAGATAGGCGTTAACTACCGTTGTACTGGTGCGTTCGTATTCTTTAATCTCGGGGAGAACTTCAAACGATGCGGTGACGAGTAGCTTGGGGAATTCTTCCCGCAAAATTTTTGCCGTTGCTACTTCGTGTTGCTTATTCAGGTAACTATTGATAAAACAAATCGCCACGGCTTCGACGCCATCTGCCATAAACTGGCGTCCGGCCAGGCGCACGTCGGATTCATTCAGCGGAGTAACTACAGAGCCGTCAGCAGCGATGCGCTCGCTAACTTCGAGGCGATAATGGCGTTCCGAAAGCGGCTCAGGCTTTGACCAATTCAGGTCGAACATTACCGGTGTTCGAATCCGTCCTATTTCAAGGATATCCCGAAAACCACGAGTCGTCAGTACGCCGGTAAGTGCACCAGTTTTTTGAAGAATGGTGTTCGATCCGACCGTCGTACCATGAACAATTTCGGTTACTTGCGCGATGGTTGCTCCGAGTTCATCCAGTAGTTGGTTGAGTCCGGCTACTACGGCATCGCCCGGATCATCCGGGGTTGATGGAACCTTTAAAATATGAAGAGACCCGTCAAGGGTCTGGGCAACGAGGTCGGTAAACGTCCCGCCGATATCGACGCCAATGCGAACGCTGTTGTCGCGTAGATTGTTTGAACTCATATCTCTCGTTAATGACACTGTTTTCAGTTATTGTCTACTCCCGCGCTGCATTCGATTGCGGAAACCCAGCTAATAATCAATGATCGGAGAATCACAATGGTGCATGAATTAAGAATTTATCGGTGTCTGCCAGGCCGTCTGCCGGCCCTGAATGATCGCTTTCGTAACATCACGCTTAAGCTGTGGGACAAACACGGCATCAAGCAGGCGGGATTCTGGACTGTTCTGATTGGCGAAAATCAGCATGAGTTGTACTACCTGCTTGAATGGGCCAGCCTTGCGGAACGGGAGCAAAAATGGAATGCGTTTGCCTCTGATCCGCAATGGTTGTCGTCAAAAGCAGAAACAGAAAAAGATCAGCAGATTGTCGCCAGCATCAACAATATGATTCTTACGCCTACAGACTATTCAGCTATAAAGTAGTCCGCAAGCCGGGGCATCTGAGTTTTCCCTGTTTTCCCCTGATTTGGATGGTTATCAGCCACAGATCAGCTGGTCACCGGCGGCAGCGACGCCGCCGCTGGTTGCTCGAAGCGATTATTTGGTTGCCAGAGACTTGCCGTAGAACTTGGTCACTGTGTCGGCAGCCACTTGCTGCAAAAAGTTCTTCATTTCAGGTTCGATTTTTCCGAAATAGTCATACGGGTTGCCGACCGGCGAGCGGTTGTAAACACTGGCGTAGACCGTACTGGCTGCCAGATACGTGCCATACAAAGAAGGATGCGAACCATCAAAATCTTTGTGCAGCACGATACCGGGTTTTTTGCGATAAGCGTCTTCAAATGCCTGGCCAACGGGGATAACCAGAGCGCCAATCTCGTTGCCAACCGAAACGTAAAGATCTCTTGTGAGTGCAAAATTCTCGGGTTTTGCTTTTTTGTGGGGCGCTACGTACGCATGAGTCATGTACAGCGCCGTTTTGCCGCCGCGCTCATCGATAGTTTTGGCAAATTGTTTTGCCGCGCTGCGAAATTCGGCTGACCTTTTCTCGGATAACGGTGCTGTGCTTCCGCCTTGCAGGATGACGAGTTGAAACGGCTCTTTCACCCCAATATTTCCGGGTTTGGTGAGATGGTCGATATCGTGATGAAGCAGTTTTGAACCGCTGATAGTTGCCGACTTGTACTTTAGATTTTTGCTGTTGATTGATTTGTCGCCCGCTAAAAGCATGCGCCTAACGTGATTATGGAGGCTGTCGCCGTAGTACAAATAACTGTTGCCAACGAATAAAAGATGGGACGGATTGTCAACTTGTGGCGCGGTTACCGATGGCGCGGGGCCCGCTTTTTCCGAATAAGCAGCGGGGGTCCATACGATGGCACAGGCGACAAGCGCCAGCAACGCCATTTTCCCGGGGGAATTTGTGAACTTTGTACGTTTTTGATATTGAACTTGTGTTGTCATTGCTTGTCTCCGATGTTTGCTTTGCAGCGGTTGCCGCGGCACTAACAGGATAGCAATTTTTAGCCTTTGATTGCCTGACTCGCAGTAGCTGCTGAGCCATAATATTGGGGGAGAAAACAACCGACTATTGCGGCGCGAGTCATTGGCCGCTGGTGCCTGCAAATATCGACTGCCTGATGGCGCATACCCACTGGAGAAGTATTCTCATGCCACTACTGACAGAAGTTCATCGTTCCGCTATTGGCAGGCAGGTAAGCCAGGTGAGCGTGCAGGTAACCCGCCGTGACATTCAGAAGTACGCGTGCGCTACTGAACAAACCCAACAAAAGTACGTGTGCGGTGACGAAGCACCGGTGATGTTTATCTTCAACTTGTTCAACGAGATTGTGCCGCTGGTGTCATTCCGGGATGACGGTCTGGCGATAGATGTGCATATGCCGGATCTGCCACTTAATCGGGTGATGGCCGGTGGAACGGAAATCCGCCAGCATCGACCAATCAGGGCGGGTGATCAACTGATCGGCACTCGAAAAATAATTGACCTCTACGAAAAAGAAGGTCGTAGCGGCCCGTTGATTTTTCTTGTTCGTGAACTCACGGTCGAGACTATGGCGGGAGAGGCAGTGATGAACGAAGTTCAAACCCGCATTTTGCGTTGAATGGGCTGAACAACTGACCGATACCGATCGACTAACTGTTACCCGCGGAGAGATTGGGAATGAGTACACTTCAGATCGACAACATGCAGGTTGGCGACAAATTACCAACCCGTACCCATCTTGCAACTGCCGTTGGGTTATTTCTGTATAACGCGGCCATTTGGAACCCCCATCGGATTCATTACGATGCGGCGTACACCACGGATGTCGAAGGCCACCCCGGTGTTGTTATTGATGGCCCGCTGCAAGGAGACTGGCTAAGCCAGGTCGCTTTAAACTGGGTCGCCGACCAGGGCACGCTGGTCAGGTTCAGTTATTCAAACCGCCGCGCCGCCTACCTTGGTGATGTCCTGTCAAGCGGTGGGCAGATTATTGGTGTTGACAAAGGCACTGGCTGTGTTGACCTGGAACTTTTCATCCGCAATGCGTCTGGAGAAATTATTACCCCGGGTTCGGCGACGATAAAACTGTCGGCTTGAATTGCAGCGGATGCTGCGGCTGAGCCGGCGTGCGAGCCTCTGAACCGCCCAAAGCGGCAGAATCCGGGCGGACTTTGTCCACGTTGGCGACATATTTACCAGTGTCCTGAAGAGATATCGCAGGTAGAATCCAACGCCTACAAAGGAACCCCCTAATGCCTGAAAATTCTGAGGTTATCGTCACTTTTGGCGATTTGAACCTGCCTGCGCCATTGTTGGCCGCTCTGAACGACGTGGGATACGAAACACCATCCCCGATTCAGGCTCAGACAATTCCCCCACTACTTGCTGGCAAAGACTTGCTGGGGCATGCGCCCACCGGTACTGGTAAAACAGCGGCGTTCGCCTTACCGATGCTGGCCCGCCTGGATTTGACCGCCCAGGGAGTGCAATCGCTGATCCTCACGCCAACACGGGAACTGGCGATCCAGGTCGCCGAGGCAATTACTAAGTACGCGTCAAAAATCGATGGTCTTCGAGTGTTGCCGGTTTATGGCGGTCAGGAATACGGGACCCAGATTCGGCAGTTAACCCGCGGCGTGCACGTTGTTGTCGGCACACCGGGCAGGGTCATGGATCACATGCGTAAAGGCACGCTCAAACTTTCAGGAGTTCAGTGCTTAATTCTGGACGAAGCGGATGAAATGCTTCGAATGGGTTTTATCGAAGACGTCCAGTGGATTCTTGAACAAACACCGGCAACCAGGCAAACCGCTTTGTTCTCAGCGACGATGCCCCGGGAAGTACAGCGCATTGCGCAGCGTTACCTGACCAAACCAGTCCAGATCACGATACAGAGTAAAGCACAGACCGCGGAAACTATTCGGCAACGTTACTGGTCGGTCAGTGGAATGCACAAGCTGGATGCGTTAACTCGCATTCTTGAATTTGAAACCTTCGACGGGATGTTGATATTCGTTCGTACGCGAATTGCGACAACTGAGCTTGCAGAGCGTCTCGAAGCTCGCGGTTACGCAGCGTCACCGCTCAGTGGCGATATGGTGCAAAAACAGAGAGAGCAAACTGTTGAGCGACTAAAAAGCGGTGCCTTAGACATTCTTGTCGCAACGGACGTGGCTGCTCGTGGTTTGGATGTTGACCGAATCAGTCACGTGGTCAATTACGATATCCCTTACGACACTGAGTCGTATGTGCATCGAATTGGGCGCACCGGTCGCGCCGGACGTACCGGTGATGCCATTTTGTTCGTTGCGCCAAGAGAGCAGCGAATGCTGGCGGCAATAGAGCGGACAACCCGGCAGAAGATTGAACGACTGGAACTACCGACGACCGAAATGGTGAACAACAAGCGTATCGCTAAATTCAAACAAGGAATTAGCGATACGCTGGCCAGCGGAGACCTTGCTTTTGTACAGACGATTGTGGAGCAATATCAGCTGGAACATAACGTGCCGGCGATAGAAATTGCGGCTGCGCTGGCGAAACAGGCCATAGGTGATCGCTCGCTGTTGGTGAAACCGGTTAAGGAAAAACCACTTAAAGAAAAGCCGTTCAAAGAAAAATCGACCAAAGAAAAACCCCGTGCCGCCTGGGCGGGAGAATCGCCGGGTAGGCATCGCCCCGATAAAAATGACGGCAGGAACCGGTCAGACTCCCGACCCCGTTCCGACCGTGTTGAGTCACATAGTGACCGTCGCCCAGTTTCCGAAAGAAATTTGATAAGCAATCAGCAGCCCCTGTCAGACGCAAAACGGGTAACTCGTGACGATGTGCAGGGCACCAGGAAATTTACCCCGGCGAAGCAAACTGGCGCGGCGCCGGCGGGTGCCGAAGGAGCCAACATGTCGGATCGTGTTGCGGGGCGTCCGTACGAAATGGAACGCTTCAGGCTTGAGGTTGGCACCACCCATGGCGCAAAAGCCGGCAATATCGTTGGTGCTATTGCCAACGAAGCAGGCTTAGAGTCGCAGTTTATCAATCGCGTCGAGGTGCTTGAAAACTATAGCCTGGTCAGCTTACCCAAGGGGATGCCGACAACTGTTTTTAAGGGCCTTAAAAAGGCCTGGGTATGTGGGCAGCGGCTCAATATCAGCCGACTCGATAAACCTGCGACCGATACAGTGGGTGATACGGACAAATCGGACAGGTCCGACAGATCAGAAAACGTGAACAAGGCCCGGATGTCAGCGGACGGAAAAAATACAGAAGGTTCGCCAAGGCACAAGAAAAAAGACAAATCGAAACCTAAGAATCAGTTCAAGAAAAAGTCGAAAGACTCCGCTAAAAATTCGGCGGGCAATTTGCCACCCCGTAAGGTAAAGCGTAAGACCGAGGCCAAGCCGGTTTGATTAGTGAATGCGACTGGATGGTTTGTTCGTCTAAGCCCTGCGTCAGTTCAGTGAGCTGACCTGAGCGACGGTTCCGGCAGACAGAAGGCTTGTGTATCTGACGTCAGGCAATTCCCTGGTATTAATGCAGCGATTGATCCGGCCAGACGGGCCGCAGGTCCTGCGACAGTGTCAATTGTGGTGTGAGTGTCCGAAGATCGTGTGAATCAGCACAGATCAAAAACGGAGACTGCTGTGAAACCTCAACTTCTTGTGGTGCTATTAGCAATGAATCTTGTGGCCTGTGTTTCTCCAGGCCATCGTGGTTCGACCGCTGATGACATAGCGCAGGCCAAAGCCTCTGCCCTGACTTGTACCGGTCGCCAGGCCGCACGGCTGGATGACCAGGTGTCCGAAGCACACCTTGTTGGCAAGCGGGTCGTCCGATCCTGTCGCACCGAATGGACACACTATGTGAGGCTCCTGCGTCCGGCTGGCCGCCGCACAGCATTCATGGTGGGTTGGTACCATCAGATGGAAATTCAGCAGCGTACCTGGGCAACTCAGGCGGTGCTTCTTGAGCGGAGTCGACAGGCCCTACAATAGCGATTACTGGCTTTATAAACAGTGCCGTTGTAAAATCCCGGCATGGATACCTGGCCAAAAATAGTTGTGCATGCTGACATGGATGCGTTCTATGCCGCTGTTGAGCAACTTGATAACCCAGACCTGCGCGGTAAACCCATTCTTGTCGGGCCAAACACGCAGCGTGGGGTTGTTCTTACCGCGAGTTACGAGGCGCGCCCATTTCGGGTTGGTAGCGCTATGCCAATGGCCGTTGCCCGGCGACGCTGTCCGCAGGCCGTCATTGTTCCGCCGCGGTTTGAACGTTATAAGGCAATTTCAAAGCAGGTGATGGATGTTTTTGCCGATTTCTCTGCCGCTATCGAACCGCTGTCGCTGGACGAGGCCTTTCTCGATATGTCGGGTTCCTGCGATCTGTTTGGCCCGCCCCATGTTATTGGTCAAAAAATTAAGGATGCAGTCCGTGAAGCCACTGGTCTGTATATTTCAGTGGGTGTCTCGGGGACAAAGTACGTCGCCAAGGTGGCCAGCGCCCATGACAAGCCAAACGGTCTGACTGTTATCCCACCGGACCAGGCTGTTGAATGGCTGGCACCGATGCCCGTCAGTCGGTTATGGGGGGTTGGGGAAAAAACTGCAAAAAAACTCAATGCGTTGGGGTTTCGAACGATTGGTGATATTGCGGCAGCCAGCGCACATGATTTAGAGCAACGCCTGGGGGCCTCCGGGTTACATTTTTACCATCTGGCCAACGCACAAGATCCACGCGAAGTTACCCGGGGCCGCAGCTCAAAAAGCATCGGGTCGGAACGTACGCTGCGTGAAGATGTATCGAGTCGCGCCGATATCGAACGTTATTTGCGATTATCCGCCGATCGGATTGCGCGCCGGCTCAGGGAAAAAAACTACGTTGCCGGCGGCATTCGGGTCCGGCTTAAGACAAGTTCTTTTGAATTACTGACCCGTCAGGGGCAACTGACAACTCCGGATGATACTGCTGACAGTTTTTTTACAATTGCCTGCCGGTTGCTGGATACATTTAGCCACCGTGGCCCGTTCCGCCTGGTTGGCATGGCTGCTTACGACCTCGACTGGCGTCAACCCGTTCAGCAGGCGGAATTATTCTCAGCCTCTGGTGTTCGCGAATTGGAAACAACGATTGACAAGCTGATCCAACAATTCGGAAAAGGAGTTTTGCGCCGAGCGAAAGATCTGAATGACTCCGGCCCCGTTTCCGATGCTGACGTCAATCTCGATTTCATGGACTATCAAGATGGTGAAAGATTATCGGCGCCCGGCCGGGCGAACTCGTAATGGTGTCGTCGCAGTGTCGTAGTAGTGATATGCCCACAAAAAATGGTTCCCTGGATTGCTGCTGCGCAAGCCGGCTCAAAAAGAGCAGGTAACACTTCCGAATTTTCCGAAGTCCGCGTGAATTGTTGCCCCTGTGGTTGCTTCGATCGGTCGAATAAATGAACCGGACAAGATGATGTCACCGGCTTCAATACTGTCACCGTATTGACGCAGCCGATTTGCGAGCCACACCACGCTTGTTGCGGGGTCGTTCAGTACACCAGCGCCAAGACCTGTTTCTTCAACCTCGTTGTCCTTGCTGACAATGGCGCCAACCCAGCGTAAGTCAAAAGCATCATAGCGATGCTTTTCTGTGCCCAGGACGATGCCTGCATTGGCCGCGTTATCGGCAATCGTGTCAACTATTTTTCGGGTTTTGCCGGTATTGGGATCGCGCCTCAATATACGGGTATCGAGTATTTCCAGGGCGGGGACGACACAATCAGTTGCAGCAATCACCGTGTCTCGGGTGATTGTTGTCCCTGCGACAGCGTGCTTCATTACAAAAGCGATTTCTGCTTCGATTCGCGGCTGGATAAACCGACCAACTGGAATTTTGGTCTCGTTTTCGAATAACATGTCATCAAGCAACACGCCGCTGTCCGGAGTATCGATGTTCAGCGCTGCCTGCATCGCTTTTGAGGTCAGGCCAATTTTCCGCCCGATGATGTGCCGGCCGCTTTGTTGCTTCATACGGATCAGTGCAGCCTGAATCGCATACCCGTCGTCCATATCCAAATCAGGGTATTGCTGCGACAAGAGCCCAATTTGTTGTCCTGATCTATCAGCCTCAAGAAGTGCAGTCGCGGCACTTTGCGTTTGTTCTTCTGTCAGGGTCATTACTTGTTCGCCAGTGGGTTGATCGTTGAAATTATTCAGATTCGATTTACAGGATTGTAAGCAAGCTTCAGTGATCATTCGAAAAATTTCAGCCCAAACGGGCATCGTTTTCAGTGAAACCAGTGGTTTTTTGTGGTGCTCGCGAAGCCCTATACACTGGCAGCAAGTTTGATGGAGGGATTTTTTCGATGAGAGTCTTTGTTACCGGGGCCAGCGGTTATATCGGCGGGTCGGTTTGTGCACGGCTGATCAGCGATGGCCATGAGGTTTTAGGGCTTGCCAGATCGGGTGACCGCGCGGCGCAAATTCGCGAACTTGGTATTGAGCCGGTTGTTGGCACCCTGGATGACGCGCCCGTCCTGGCGCGGGCGACCCGCGCCTGTGATGCTGTGATCAATGCCGCCCACGCAGACCATCTTGGTGCGGTAAATGCCATCCTGAGTGCCATTTCCGGATCCGGGAAGTGTTTTATTCACACCAGCGGAACCAGTATTGTCGGTAAAAGAGACCGGGGTGAGCAGGTTGATGATGTATTCGATGAACAAACAGATTTTACTCCGTCACCAGCCCGGGCCGCACGAGTTGCGTTGAATGAAGTGGTGCTTGAGGGTGGGGCAAATAACCTTCGCTCGATAGTGATCGCCCCCAGCCTTATCTATGGCAAAGGCCGCGGCTTGCATCAAGATAGCATGCAGGTACCGTGGTTGATTGCGTTAGCCCGGCAAAACGGACGTGCCAAACATATCGGATCGGGTCAGAATATCTGGTCAAATGTTCATATAGATGATTTGGTCGACTTGTATATGCTGGCACTAAACGACGCACCAACGCGTGCATTTTACTTTGCCGAAAACGGTGAGAACTCAATGCTCAGTATTTGCCAGGCAATCAATCGGATGATCGGGCAAAGCGGGGACACGGAGGTCATGACGGTTGAGCAGGCTGCGGCGATCTGGGGAGAAGGCCCGGCAAACGACACCATGGGGTCAAACAGCCGGGTTCGTGCGGTTCGCGCCCGCGAAGAATTGGGCTGGAAGCCAAATGGCCCATCCTTGATTCAGGAAATTGAGTCGGGTTGTTACTCGAACTGAACTTCCCGCTGCGCTCAGCATTGAAACAGAGAATTAATACCGCAAAAGCGCAGCCCGCTGCGCTTAGCATTGAAACAGAGACCTAATACCGCAAAAGCGCAGCCCGCTGCGCTCAGCATTGAAACAGAGAATTAATACCGCAGAAGCGCAGCCCGCTGCGCTCAGCATTGAAACAGAGAATCGCCAAAAAAAAGCGCACCGAAGTGCGCTTTTTCCGTGTTTAAGAGCTAACTTAAACCGGTCGAATGCGGCTGGCCTGGAGGCCTTTCTTGCCTTGGGTTACTTCAAATTCAACCTTCTGGTTTTCTGCCAGGGTTTTAAAGCCTTCACCCTGAATTTCGCTGAAATGCGCGAAAAGATCTTCGCCACCTTCTGACGGGGTGATGAATCCAAAACCTTTAGACTCGTTGAACCATTTTACAACACCGGTTTGTGTAGACATATTCCTTGTACCATTTCTATCTGAAAAATTTGGGTTGCTGCATGATGCGACAACCCGGCTAAACACCAAACACAAGAATAGAAACCGGGGGAAAACTGGCCAGACGGGCTCTTTATGGAAGCCGGTGGGTCGTCAGGCCCTCAATGACATGCTTGTACTGTAAGTGCGTCCGTCATATATGCGGCCCACGGGTCTAAAAGTCAATAGCTGCAACCAGAAATCGCTGTAAATAGTCTGAAGTTTCTTGTTCAGGTCAGGTTTTGATCCAATTTGGTTCCAAATATGGCTAATTTCGCTTCTGGGCCATTACTTCAAGACTCTTCGTGAAGGAGCGTTAAACGGAAAAAAAAACGCCAGGCCTGACTTCTAACCGGAGCGGAACATCATCGCGACGGCCAGCAGCATCAGGATCGCAAAAAACACCCGGATTGGTCGGGCAAGACGCGGTGACTCAAATACTGGGCGCAGCAACTGCCCAAGGCTGAGCCAGGCTATGTCAACGGCAATTGCGACCATGAAGGCGACGATGGCAGTGATTGCGGTCGCGGCCAACGGGTTGTCCAGTGGCAGTTGAAACTGCGAAAACAAGGCCAGAAAGGCGGCATAGGCTTTTGCATTGAGTAAGTTAAATATGAAGCCGTCTTTGAATCTTGGTGCTTTGTTCTGGCTGTTGGTTGACCCACGAACCAACGGCGCTGTTGCAATTCGATAAGCGACGTACAAGATATACAGGCCACCCAACACCTGCACCAATACCCGACTTGCCGGAAATACTTCAAACAAGGCTGCAATACCGGTTGCGGCCAGAATAATGACAAACAGTAGCCCAGTCAGAATGCCACCCAGGAAGGGCAGACCGCCGCGTATGCCGAACACAGCCCCTGTGGCGGCAAGTGCCAGGGGGGCTGGCCCTGGGGAGCCCAGGAGCAGGGTTGTGGTCAGGATAAGAGAGCTCAATGCTTCAATCATCGTTGTCTACCATTGCGCCGCGTGGGTTCCCGCAGGGGAGGCGGGTATTTCGAAATAGGGTGGGGTTGCGGACATCTTTTCCACCGGCTTAATACTGGCGATGCTCCCGTACGGGGATTCGGATTTCTGAATCCAGGGCTGAATCTCTGATTCGGTCAGTGCCGACCCGGTTGTTATTGATGATTGCTGGGCGCGCAGCCAGTGACCGGTTTGTGCCAGGGAGATCCGAACCATCCAGCTGCCGCCTTCCCTGGCCCGGCGCTCGAGCGCCATCATTGTGGCAAACGCGGCCAGGTTGCCTGTCGCGTGATCCAGAGCCTGGCACGGCAGCTTTCCGGGCATACCAGGTTGTGCGGCCTGGCCTTCAGCGTGGGCAATGCCGCTGGCTGATTGAACCAGGCTGTCAAATCCACGCCGGTTGGCCCACGGGCCGAGATGTCCGTATGCTGAAAGATTCACAACAATCAGCCCCGGATTGGCGGCAACCAGTGCCTCCGGGATCAAGCCAAAGTTATGCAACGCCTGCGGCCGGTAGGCTTGAAGGAAAACATCAGCATCGGCGCATAAAGACATTATTTTAGTGCGATCACTGGCGTTGCGCAGGTCAAGTTGCGCATTGCGTTTGCCACGTCCGGTGTCAATCAGCAGTGGCTCAATATTTGGTAGGTGTGGTGCACTGATGGCAAGCACTTCAGCGCCATGTTGTGCCAGCGTACGCGCAGCCACCGGTGCGGCAATTACCCGTGACAAGTCCAGTACCCGCACCCCGCTGAGGGGGCGTCGGTGAACTGAGTTTCGGCCTACCGGAATAGGAGGGCCATCGCCAATACGTCGAATCTCGAACAATGGAAGGTCGGCAACCGACTGTGCTGCCGGTAGCTTAAGCCATTCAGGCTCCGTTCGCACCATTGCCGCGCACAAACCTTCATCAGCCAACCGGGCATCCAGATGCGCCGCTTGCCACTGTCCAATCGCATCACGAACAGACGCTTCTGACTGATCACATCCCAGTACCCGAACAATGCCTGCACGATGATGGGCAAAATTTGCGTGCAATTGAATCCATCTACCATCACCGGCCTGAAAAAAGGTGGTCAGCGGCGAACGAATGTCCGCCAGTGGCCGTCCGTTGAGTCGTTGCAGACTCTCAGAGCAAAACAACGCGAGTGCATGGCGCATGTTGATAGTGACATCTTGCTGTATGCCGGTACGGTGATGCCACAGCTGTGCTGCTGCCAGCGCCTGGGCGCCCACGGACCCGCCAGCCAGCGCGCCGACATTGAAAACTGATGGTAATTGCTGGTCAGTTGCTTCAAATGAAATGTGTTCCAGCCTGCTTTGCTCACCGTTGGCACAATGCCAGAACTGCTTAACCGCACTCAGTGGTGATATCACGTTAATTACCTCAGGCGGGTTGCTTGTTTTGTCCCTGGTGCTTGCCGGTTGCAAGCGCCTTATTGAACAAGAACTGTGACATGCCCAGTGCAGCTGAAATCAACGACACCATGAAGCCTGCGGTATAGCCGCCGGTGAAGTCGAACAAAGCACCAGACAGCATTGAGCCGGTACCCGCACCCAGGCCCATGCCAACAGAAATAGTACCAAACACACCGGCAACATTATTGGGATAAAGACGGGCGACGAGTGTCGAAACGATTGGTCCCCGGGCACCCATTGCAAGCCCGTAAAACAATGCGGCAGGCACCAGCAGGACAAAAACCGGGTTCTTACCGGTTAACCATAGCAGGGCAATACCGACCATGGTCAGTGAGTAGCTGATTGTGATCACGCGCTTGCGACCGTATAGATCAGCCAGCCAGCCAGTAAAAATAATGCCCACAATCGAGACGGTGGAAATCGCCCCGTATGCACTAGCTGCGATAAAAGGGTCAAAGCCAGACTCGGTCAGGTAGGCAACCAGCTGTATGTTGACCAGGAAGATTGACAAAGAGGTAAAAAAGAACACTGCGCCGAGACCCCAGAAACCCGCGGTTCTGAAGATGTATCCGGGTAGCCAAAGAGATTTTCGTCGACTCGCCGATTCGGTGGCATCGCGACCGGCTTGAATTTTTGCCCATGGCGCCATCAGGATGAACGGAATCGGCAGCAGAATGACTGCTGAGAAAATCCGATAAGTAACCCGCCAGGTATAGGCTTCGATCAGCAGATGTGACAGTGGCGCCATAATCAGAATTCCGACACCCATTCCGGCATTGGTATAACCCATGGCCGAACTCATACGACGGGTAAACCAGCGACTGATTAATGCCGTTGACGGTGCCATTCCGATCGCGGCAACGCCGGCGCCAACAAACAATCCCAGGCCGAGATAGTATTGCCACAACGCGGTGGCATATGAGGCAATCAGGAAACCTAGTGAGTAAATGACAAGCCCAAGGACGTAAACGACACGTCCGCCCACCCGGTCAAACAAATTGCCAAGAAATGGGGCGGCTAAACCAATAGCCAGCATAAAGGTGGCGTACACACCAGACACTTCTGATCGGCTCCAGCCGGTATCCTGGGTGACAGGCAGGAGGAAAACACCGAAGGTTTCGGAGAATCCGCGCGCAACGACGTTCATCAGAAAGCAAAACGCGACGAGCCGAATAGAAAACGAAGTGAACTCACGTTCACTGACATGCTTGGTCATTACAACAAGGTTTGGTTGGATTAGCTGGCATCCGGCTAAACGGCTAGCGACGAGGTCAGCCCAGACAGAATCGCAATTATGATAGATGTTTAGCAGCGATCAATTCTCTTTGCAGAATTCGTACGCTGGGTTGTTATAACAATGAAACGCCAGGAACGTCTGACAGTAACGCTAACGTTACCGGCCAACACATTTGTGGAGAATTTTCATGGCAGGACCGCTGCAAGGGGTCAGGATTCTTGATCTCACGTCGGTGATCGCAGGGCCGTATGCATCTCAGATTCTGGGTGACCTCGGCGCAGACATCATTAAAGTCGAAGCACCTGATGGTGATACAACGCGCAATACAGGCCCGGCACGCAACCCGGGCATGGCAGCAATGTATTTGGGAGTCAATCGCAACAAGCGATCGATCGTACTTGACCTGAAACAGGAAAACGCGCGCGATGCACTATGGAAGCTGATTGATTCGGCCGATGTGTTTATGCATTCAATTCGTCCGCAGAAGCTTGAGAAACTGGGCTTTGGTCATGAATCTGTCTGTGAGCGCAATCCACGGCTAATCTATGTTGGACTACATGGTTTTGGTTCAGGCGGTCCGTATTCCGGACGACCAGCCTATGACGATGTTATCCAGGGGCAAAGCGGCGCTGCAGACTTAATGAGCCGTCTAACCGGTGAGCCGCGGTACACGCCAATGATTATGGCTGACAAGACAACAGGTACTGTGGTGACGTATTCGGTTTGTGCAGCTTTATTTGCGCGTGAAAAAACCGACCGTGGTCAGTTTGTAGAAGTACCAATGTTTGAGTCGATGGTTGCGTATAACCTTCTCGAACATCAATACGGCGCGGTGTTTGATCCACCAATGGCTGATGCCGGTTATCCGCGTGTACTTGCACCCTGGCGGCGTCCGTACAAGACGCTGGACGGATACTGCTGCATGCTGGCTTATACGAACCCGCAATGGCATCGTTTCTGGACTGAAGTTGGGGCACCTGAACTGATTGATGACCCTCGATTCGCCAATTTGAGCCTGCGCACGACAAATATTTCCGCCTTGTATGAAACGGCCGGGCAATACATGGCCACCAGGGAAACAGAGCAGTGGCTTGACGTCTTGCAAGGTCTTGAAATCCCCTGCGGTCCGGTAACAACGATGAACGACTTGTACAAAGACCCACATTTGACAGCTCAGGGATTTTTTGAGACGGCGAACCACCCAACCGAGGGCCCTGTGGTGATGCCAAAGTTCCCGGTTCGTTTCGAACATACCCCGGCACACATCAGTCGACTGCAACCCAGACTTGGTGAACACAATGCAGAAGTACTAAGAGAAGCCGGATTAACCGAATCGGAAATTGCAGCACTGAATCGAGATTGAAAAAGGAAAAATTTAAATGAAGACAGTTGGTATTGGGTTCTACTGGGACGACTTAACCGTTGGCGAAAAATTCAAGACGCTGAACCGAACGGTTACCGAACCGGATATAGTTGGATTTATCGGTGTTACCGGCATGGTTGAGACATTGTTTACTGATTTATCTTTCGAGGGGCATGGGTCGATGACTGGTCGCGTTGCACCTGCTGCGCTGAGCTACACCTTGATCGAAGGCTTGTTGTGTCAACACACCATGCAAACGACCGGCTTGGCACTACTCGAAGTGGAAAAAAAGGTATTGAAGCCGGTATTTGCCGGCGACACAATTCATGCCGAAGTTGAGGTGACAGCTGTCCGGCCTACCAGCAAGGGCGGACGGGGTATCGTTACGACCCAAAACGATATCGTCAACCAAAAAGGGGAGGTTGTCATCACCTACCGGGCTGTCCGGATGATGGCGGGTCGGCCTAAGGCGCAATAAGCTTGTGTGATGGGCCCGATGATGTGTCCGGAAATTCGAATCAGTGCATTAGTCAGCGTATTGTTCAATTAGAAAAAGTCATGGGATAAGTACAGTTGAACCCGTGGTTTTTCTGTCTTCAATTGCGCCATGTGCCTTGGCAACATCTTTCAGTGGGTACTGATGGTTCACCGCGCTGGAAATAACCCCAGACCTTAACGCTTCAAAGACGTCAGCGGCGTAACGTTGAAGATCTTCTTGCTTGTGAATGTACCAATGCAACGCCGGACGGGTAATGAATAAGGCGCCGGGTTTGCCTAACTCTTCGATAATGTCGACGGGTTCGGGTGCGCCGGATGCGTGACCGTATGCGGCGCACATACCCATCGGGCGTAAGCTAGCCAATGACTGACGAAGAGTGGTTTTGCCGATGGATTCGTAGACAACATGGCACCCTACGCCGTTAGTGATCTCCTTCACCACGGTTGAAAAATTTTCGTGGTTATAGTTGATCACGTGATGGCAACCCAGTTTTGTTGCGATTGGTGCTTTTTCGTCAGTGCCAACTGTGCCAATAACAGTTGCCCCGAGCGCACGTGCCCACGGACACAATACGTGACCCATGCCGCCTGCCGCGGCATGAATCAAGACAAAATCACCTTGTTTCACCCGATAAGTATCAAATAGCAGCATTCGGGCCGTCATGCCAGTCATCATGATGCCGGCAACTGCAACATCATCCAGACCCGGGGAGACCTTCACCAGGTGGTTCGCGGGGTAGATGCGCTCTTCGCAGTACGAACCAATCGGCGGCATGCAATACGCAACTTTGTCACCAATGGCAAAACCGTGGGTGTCTGCGCCAACGGCGATTACAATGCCCACCGCTTCAAGTCCGAGCGTTAGCGGCAAAGCCGGTAGGGGAATCGGGTGTTTAATTCCCCGCCGGTGATAAGTATCAGCGAAGTTAACGCCGATTGCTGTGTGTCGGACTCGGACTTCCCCCGACTTCGGGTCACCGATGTTGACAGATTCCCATGAAAAAACACTGGTATCGCCGTGCCGGTGAATAATTGCTGCGTGGCTCATGAGTAACTCAGCTAGTTCGATTGGCTGCAATCATAATTCTAAATTTGCAAGTGGGCTTGCAAGCCACGTCTTGGCGATGGTCCTGGCACTACCTGACCCGTGGGTAAATAACCAACACGGCATAGCATTTGCACGGTTTCGTTCTTGTTACCCAGCAGCTGCTGAATCGCAGAAAAATGACTTTTCATTTCCGGATATTCCTGCAAGGCTTGTGACAACGGGTGCATAACCATGCCCAATTCGGTTGCGTGTAGGTGGGCAGTTACGTAAGCTCGTCCTGTATTGATTTGATCACGACGAGTGTTAGTCTGGCTTTTCAACCAAAAGTATGACGGCGTACGGTCAATGGCTTCATTGAAGTTTTCAATTTGAGTATTGAGGGCTTTTGATCCGGGAGCGGGCGGTTGTGTCCGGTCAAAAAGGCCAAGCTTGTCGAGCAAGATTAGCGAGGGATCATTTATCGTTATCCCGTCACGATATTGGTCAATTTCTTTCCCGCCGACGCGAAGCAGGTTGATTGATTCCATCATCGTGCGTGGTGTTGTCAGTTCGATCTGCCAGGCTTGTTTTGCCAGGGTGGAAATTTTTTCGAAATTATCATTGTCCGAGCTGACCAGTCCCATGATCAATCCGGGCGCGGAATGAGTCATCAGAAAATTTGAAAATTCAGGTGGTGGAAGCCGGCTTGGGTCGTAAGGGCCACGAACCGTTCGGCGCTTCGTGATCTGGGAAAATAGAGATTTATCGGATGTCTCGGCCGATGTTCCCAGCTTGGAGAGACGTACCCTGGCGACAATTCGCTGATCAATTGAAGCGCCAAACTCAGATTCTTCAAACAACACTGTTTTGGTGTCATAACCAAGGGCGGCGGATGCAAGCTCCAGTAAGCCGACCATAGAACCAGTACCTATCAGAATTTGACGGCTAAATGGGTCTGTCTGCGGAAGTAACCGACTACTATCGATCCGAATAATTACTTCGTCTGCTGAGGAAAGGTCAACAAGCCAGGGCTGCCGGTTGTGTGGATTGGGTGCCAAAATCGCATATGCCAGGGCGGCAAGTCGTGGGTCGCTTGTTTCACTAACCGGTTGCCACGCGGCAGTAGCCGATTCCGGAACGCCGCTGAATGCTTCGCAGCCGGACAGTGGCAGCGCAGCTGCAATAATTGCGCCGCCTGTGGTTCTGATAAAGCGGCGGCGAGGGTGAAGTTGCGAACGGGTTCTCATCAGTGGATTCCTTAAAACAAATTTCCTGGGAAGTTGTCTTGCTAACTTGCCGGTTTGATTAACGAAGCGTCATAGTGATACGCTTTCGATATATGCACAATTAGATAAACTTGTAACTCTGATATTCATTTCCGTATACACATGAAATACGAAATTGGAGCGCCAAGGGTCAATTTATGGCAACCGGAAAAATCGTCGATCCAACCAATTCTTTTGACTGGGCCCTTATTAAGTCGTTTCTGGCGGTAATGGACAGCGGTACTCTGATGGGTGCTGCGCGCCGCCTGAAAACTACTCAGCCCACGGTTGGCAGGCATATAGAGGCACTTGAGTCCCAATTGGGTGTGAACTTATTTGAGCGATCCGGCCGTGGCCTGACACCAACCGGCGGCGCCAGCCTTATTGCAGAACAAGCGCGCCAGATGCAGGCCGGTGCCGAAGGGCTGGCCCGGGCTATTGCCGGTCAAGACACAAAAAGCGCAGGCCTGGTCAGAATTGCAGCCAGTCGCATGGTTTCTTTGCACTGGTTGCCGGTAATTGTCGGACAAATCCAGGCGGAGCTGGACAATATTGATATTACGATTGTTGCCTCAGATGAAGTCAGCAATTTGTTACGACGGGATGCGGATATTGCTATTCGCATGGTTCAACCGCAGCAAAATACCTTGATCGCCAGAAAGATCGGGGAATTGCCGATTGTTCCTTGTGCCAGCCGTCAATACCTTGCCCGTTGGGGAAGGCCGCGACAGTTGCAAGACCTACTTGCCCATCGGTTGATAGGTCCGGAAAGTGACGAGTCGTTTTTACAAGCGATAAAAAAAATGGAAACAGTATTTGGGGTAGCGCCCGGGTCGATTCGTCACAGTTGCCGTAGTGATGATTATGCGGTTCAATTTGCCTGTATTAAAGCTGGCCTTGGGGTGGGTTTTGCCAACCAAAACGTGGTTGTTTCCGACCCTGACATAGAGCGTCTGCCGTTTGATGTGCCGGCTGCGCCGTTACCCGTATGGCTGGCGGTGCATCGTGAAATCAGGACCAGCCCGCGTATCAGACGGGTTTTCGATTTACTCGCTGAAAAGCTAAAGGAGGCGTTATGAAGCCTGCAACGGTACTGGTTCTGGACTTTGGCGGTGTAATCTCGCGCACCTTGTTCGAGACTCACGCCCTGACCGAATTGGCATTAGGGCTCGCACCGGGCACCCTCGATTGGCGTGGTCCTTTTGACCCCGATAGTGACAGTCTCTGGCAACGCATGCAGGCCGGAGAAATTACAGAACGGCAATACTGGTTGACTCGAAGTGCCGAGACTGGTGAACGTGTTGGCCAGCAATGGTCAACTATGCAGGAGTTTGTCATCGCTGCCAGGGGGGCTGAGCCAATGGCTGTAGTGCGACCCGAATGCCTGCAAGCCGTTCAAAAGGCAAAGTCAGCGGGCGCCCGCCTGGCAATTTTATCCAATGAACTCGATCTATTCTATGGCGTGGATTTTCGCACCCGCCTGCCACTACTGGAAAAATTTGAGCTAATTGTCGATGCAACCTATACCGGCGTGTTAAAGCCAGACCCGAAGGCTTACAACTTCATAACTGACGGATTGTGCGTTGACGCATCGACATGTGTATTTGTTGATGATCAGAAACGAAATATCGACGGAGCAATAGCCGTGGGTATGCAAACCGTCCACTTTGATGTCCAGGCGCCACAGCAAAGTTTCAATTTCGCTTTAGCGGCACTAGGCATCAATACCGATTAGCGTTTTCTAAAGTTTTGGTGCCACATCAAGGCGGACAACAACATCCTGGGTTTCAGGGCTGAGGCTGGGGTATCGTTTCATCACCAGTGGATCGTGACCCGGGACAATATGATTGTCAGATTCCGCCAGGCGCCGCATCGTGTGATAACCGTCAACCATGTCGCCAATGTTGTACGCAATTGGAAACGGCGATTCTGCATCCATGTTTTCGTAGAAATGACTGGCATCCGATGCCAACACTACCCAGCCACGCTGAGTCATCACCCGAACACACTGCACACCCATGGTATGACCACCAATTAAGTGAACTTCAATGCCCGGCGCAATCTCGCGGGCGCCGTTGTGAAACTGCACCCGGCCTTGAAAAACATTCCGGACCATCTGGCAGACATGGTCGGGAGAGTAGGCGTGGTTCATGTGATGGCTGCACATGTGTCGCCCGGTAGCATATTGAATTTCTCGTTCCTGAAGGTGGAATTTTGCACCAGAAAAATCGTCCAGGGTGCCGGCGTGGTCGTAATGCAGGTGGGTAATTACCACGTCTTGTACTTTGGCGGCATCGACCCCAACCATTTGCAGACCTTCGCGCGGCAATCGAATGATTTTTCGGCCGCGTTCCTCAGCCTCTTTGTGATCAAAACCGGTATCGACAACAATCGTGCGGTTCTTGTTCACTATAGCCCAGACAAAGTAGTCAATTGGCATCGGCGCATCATGTAAATCAGTTGAGATAAAGTTGTCACCCCGGGTGCGACCATCCATCGTGCCGTAACGGATTGCATAGACTTCGTATGTTTCTGGTGCGCTCATATTTGTTCTCTTGATTGGTCTCTTGAGTAGTTTGTTCAGTGCCGATAACTGGAATCTATTTTGTCTATTTTGCGCATCAGAGCAGCAAATTCGACTGCACCGACACCGTTTTCAGATTCAATCTCAGAAAATTCGTCGATTTCCCGGGCTGATTTCTCGGCAATAGTGGCTTCAAGAATCTGCAAATCACCCGCCGCCGCGGCATCCAGTTGAATCTGACAAGCCCGTTCGAGGCGGTACAAATTTAAAAACGCTTCGGGAACGGTACGACCAACCGTTAACAAGCCGTGATTTCGCAGAATCATTGCCTTTTTATTGCCCAGGCTTTGCAGCAATCGCTCACGTTCACCTTCGTACAAACTCACCCCTTCGTAACTGTGGTACGCGACCCGATCAAAGAACCGGGTTGAGGTCATGGAAATGGGAAGGAGGCCACTTTTTAGCGCGGCGACAGCCATGCCGGCACGGGTATGTGTGTGCATAACACATTGGTTCGATGCGTCATCCGACATATGAATTGCAGAATGAATAACAAAGCCCGCTTTCGAAACCGGGAAGTCACTGTGTCCAACAACATTGCCATTCAGGTCGATTTTTACCAGATTTGAGGCAGTCACCTCATCGTAATTCAATCCGTAGGGGTTAATCAGGAAGTGATGATCCGGACCGGGAACCCGGGCCGTCAGATGTCCGTAGATCAACTCTGTCCAGCCAAAGAAGTCGATCAGGCGATAAGCAGCCGCTAACTGAACACGGAGTTCTTGTTCTGCTTTGTCAGCAGGGAGGTTGGTGATGCTTGCAGTACTGGTCAGGGCCATCGGGCAAATCCATAGTGGTTGGCATAGTCGGCATAGTGGCTTTCCTGATCAGACTACACCGACCGCAGTTCACGGTCGAGAATATTTAGGATCAATCAGCCGGTAACAAAGAACCGGGGCAAAATACTACGACCGGAGGCGTTCGTTTTCCGGGTCCCAAAGTGGTTGATCCGGTTGGATCACGGCGCGATACCTTTCCCCGAAAATCTCCACGTCGACCGTCGTTCCTGGGGTAGCCAATGCCGACTCAACCATGCCGAGGGCAATGCAGTGTCCAACACGAAACCCCCATCCGCCTGAAGTGGTTTCGCCAATAATTCTGTCGCCATGCCAGACCGACGACATGTACGGCGGGTCACATTCCCCGGCAGCAACACGCATTGCGACAAACCGTTTATCAGGCCCGGCCTCTTTTTCTGTTTGTAGCGCGGCTTTGCCCTTGAAGTCAGTTTTGTCCCAGTTGATAAATCGCTCCAGCCCCGCTTGTAAGGCCGTATAGTCGGTCGAGAGATCTCCCTTCCAGCTACGGTAGGCCTTTTCCAGGCGTAACGACTCGAGAGCAAACATGCCAAAGGGCCGTAAGCCCAGCGGTGTACCTGCATCGCGCACAGCGGTTGAGATGTCAGCCATGTCGGCCGTCCGGGCATGAATCTCCCAACCAAGCTCTCCGGCATAAGAGACGCGAAATAACTGTGCCGGTAAATCAGCAATATTGGTAGCCTGGTGGGTTAACCACCCTTTGGCGAGATCAGCTTGACATACCGAGGCCAGGATTTCCCGCGACCGGGGGCCGGTCAGTAACTGGCAACAATAATTGTCAGTTACGTCAGTCAGGCGTATTGGCGATTTATCTGGCAAATGCTTGTGAAGCCACTCGAAGTCATGCCATTGGGCGAGGGCGGCCGTCATCAGTAAAAAATTATCGTTGTCGTAACTGATTACTGACATTTCTGTGACAATGCGGCCTCTGTCGTCAAGAAAATAGCTCAAGCCTATTCGCCCGGGGCTGGGAAGATTACCCGTGACCATTGATGAGAGCCAGTCGCGTGCACCCTGGCCACTGAGTTCGTATCGGGAGAACCCCGAGAGATCGAGAATTCCCGCTCTATCTCTGACCGCCTCGCACTCTTGTCTGACTCTTTCGATCCACGGGCCCTGGCGTTTCCATGTTTGAGTTGCCTGTGCGGACGTGTCATCCCCATTTTTTGCGAACCACGCCGCCCTTTCCCAGCCGTTGTACGCGCCAAACTGTGCACCCATTGCAATGAGGTCGTCATGGATTGGTGACAGCTTCTGATTGCGTCCGGCGGGCCATTGAAAACGCGGAAAGTGCATCGCATATTCGTGTCCGTAAACCTCTTTACCTTTGGCAATGCAGTAGTCATGATCAGCAAAACTGGTAAAACGACGCGGGTCGCATGACCACATATCCCATTCAGTTTTTCCTTCCGTTACCCATTCGGCAAGCACTTTCCCGGCCCCGCCTGCCTGGCAGATTCCAAAGGTAAACACACAGGCTTCAAACGCGTTTGGAACGCCGGGCATGGGCCCAATTAGTGGATTACCGTCTGGTGTGTACGGGATGGGGCCGTTAATGACCTTGGACAACCCGGCTTTACCCAGGATTGGAACTCGATCAATCGCATCGTTCAGGTACCACTCAAGCCGGTTTAAGTCGTCGGGGAAGAGCTGGAAAGAAAAATCGTCTGGCATCGGGTCATCGGCTGTGTCCCAATGAGCCCGACAGTTTCTTTCATAAGGGCCAAGGTTTAAGCCATATTTTTCCTGGCGCAGATAATACGATGAATCAACGTCGCGCAGGATGGGCAGTTTTTTTCCAGCGCTACGTGACCAATCTTCAATTTCCGTTATGTTGTCGAACAGCAAGTACTGGTGGCTCATGACCATCATTGGCACTTCTCGACCAAACCATCGACCAACCTCCCTGGCGTAATAGCCAGCCGCATTCACCACGTACTCACAACGAATATCTCCGTTGGGTGTGTGGACAATCCATTCGTCGTTTTCGCGGCTTACCCCGATTGCCGGACAGTGCCGCAGAATCTTTCCGCCAGCGTCTCTTGCCCCTTTCGCTAGCGCCTGAGTAAGCTGTGACGGATCAATGTCTCCGTCATAGGGGTCGTACAAGACACCGCTCAAGTCGTGTGTCTGCATAAAGGGATAGCGGGTTTTTGCTTGCTCCGGCGTGAGCAGTTCTATTGGCAATCCCTGGTATTGGCCCATAGCCGCAACCCGTTGGAACTCCATAAGCCTTTCGGTGGAGTGGGCAAGGCGAACAGATCCCGTAACGTGATAGTTCATCGGATAGTCAACCAGATCGGCAAGCTCCCGATACAACTGGGTCGAGTAACGTTGCATATTCATAATCGACCATGAAGATGAAAAAGTCGGAATATTGCCAGCAGCATGCCAGGTTGAACCTGCTGTCAATTCGTCCTTCTCAAGAAGAACGCAGTCTGCCCATCCGGCCCGAGTCAGATGAAACAGGCAGGACGCACCGACTACGCCGCCACCAATGATTACAACTCTGGCCGTACTGGGAAAATTCACGGACTTCACCTTCTGTTTTCCTAAATAAGTTGCGCATACATCTGTCTGTGCACGATACGGATCTCAGTATAGAGAAGCTGGTGATCTACGCGATAATTAGTATTGAGGGTGCTGTTAAGCAGGTCGGAATCGCATTAAATTCCGTCCGAACCGGGCAAGTGATTTCAGGAGTCAGCGGGTGGGTATTCAGGCAAAGACGACGTTTTATCTGAAAAATGATTTATTCAATGAGAAGACGGTTGGTCAATTAGCCAACCGTCTTTCGTTGGCTGACAAATCGATTGACGCAAGAAAGTTCAGTCGGCAGGTTCTCAAACCATTTGAGTCGCTTGAACTAAAAGAGCGGATCCATTGGATCGTCACGGTTCTTGAATCGACTTTGCCATCTGAATTCGAAAAAGCAGTAGAAATTCTGAAAAAAGCGTTACCCGAACCATTAGACCCGTCCAGAACAGATGACGATTTTGGTCATTTTATCTGGGTCACTCCTGGCGAATACGTCGCCCGTCACGGGTGCACGTCTGGGCGATTAGCAACATCTTTAAATTTTTTACGCGACGCAACCATGCGGTTTTCGTCTGAATTTTCGATTCGTCCGTTTCTGAAAGCGTTTCCCGAAGAGACCATGCGTTTTATTCATGACTGTACGGGCGCTGATAATTACCACGTCAGGCGGTTGGCATCTGAAGGTATTCGACCTTATCTGCCGTGGGCTGAACGCGTCATTGTGCCGCATGAAGAAATAGTTTCTGTTTTGAACAAACTACATTCGGATCCAACCCGGTTCGTTACCCGATCAGTTGCAAACACGCTGAACGATCTGTCAAAAACAAACCCGGATTTAGTTATCTCTACGCTTAAGGAGTGGCAGAAATCTGCGCGGCAAGAACCTGGTGAAACCACCTGGATGGTCCGGCACAGCTTACGAACCTTGTTGAAACAAGACAGTGCATCAGCACTACAGATGCTGGGTTATCCGTTAGATCCTAAGTTTGTTATTACCAATCAAAAAGTTTCCAAACGTGTGAAAATTGGGGAGTCGTTTTACTGGCAATGCCATTTAAAGTCATCTGTCCGGCAACAGTTGAAAGTACTGTTGCGAATCGGGTTTCTCAAAGCCAATGGTAGTCACTCGGAAAAAGTATTTTCAGTGAGTGATGCGAGGTTCGATCGCGGTCAAATACTTGAAATAAACAAGCAACAGGGGTTTCGCCCGATGACAACACGAGTTCTTTACCCTGGGAACCACTATGCTGAACTGGTTGTCAACGGCAATACCCACAAGCGGATTCAATTTGAGGTTTGTGTCTAACCGGGGGGTTGCGAGAAGCGGAAGTTTTTATTCCCAGTTGATCAAAAGCGGTTTCAACAGCGTCGAGTGTCAGAATTCCCGTACACGCCTATGCACCAAGAAGATTGATAGTGTTAGTTGCGCATCGTTGCGCAATTGCGGCTCACGCTACAACAGGTACCGACGGGCCGTTTTCGCGGTTACCGTAAGACGCCAGGTAAGCTTTCTACGGCCCGAATTTCTATTTCAAGTGCTGCGGCAACAATTCGAAAATTCCGTCTTGTTTGACCCCTGGGGTAGTCAGAGTTAGCCATATTGACCTGCGGGGAGGCTGGTTCGCTTTCAAATTTTTGCTGCAGCACAAGGTATTGGCTGCCTGGTGCAACAGACAGCGGTGTTTTCAGACCAGGTCCAGTCAATTGGGCCGGGCATTTGCCGTTTCCCGTCGTGGCGGTCGTCAACAAGAAATTTCGTAAGGTGCGGGGATCAGATCAGACCCAATGAGGGGGTGTTCTGATCAATGAGTCAAACCGATGTGTTTTTGGGCCGGGTTCTGGTCGTTGAAGATGAGCCAGACCTTGCTGTGCTCATTCAGCGACACTTGTCCGCTATTCCGGTCACTGTTGAGTGGGCTAGTGATGGTGAAACTGGATTACAACGTGCGTTAAGCGAGGCCTGGGATGCGGTTGTGCTCGACGTTCGACTTCCCAGGTGTGACGGACTCACGGTTTGTCAGAAAGTCAGGGGCCACAACCCAGGCCTACCCATTCTGATGTTAACCGCGCTTGGTTCAGAAATTGACCGGGTTCTAGGTCTCGAAATGGGGGCAGACGACTATTTAACCAAACCGTTTAGTGTTGTTGAATTGCAAGCGCGAGTGCGGGCGTTAATCCGGCGTGGCCGCCTTCTGCAGAGCGCGATATCAACAACTCGTGATATTGGCCAGGACCGCGATGAAAATAGCCAATCGATGACTGTGCAAGTCGGCGGCCTATGCATTGACAAGAACCGACATCGCGCGTGGCTGGATGCGGTGGAATTGTGTCTTACGCGTCGCGAGTTTGATCTGCTCTGGCAATTTGCGTCTTATCCAGGCCAGGTTTTTAGCCGATCCGAACTGCTGGTATCCGTCTGGGGCCGCAGCCATGAAGGATATGATCACACGGTCAATAGTCACATAAATCGACTGCGCGGAAAGTTCAAAGAACTCAATCAGGTCTCAATCAGCATCGAAACAGTCTGGGGCGTAGGTTATCGACTCAAAGTGCAGCAATGATTGCATTGCTAAATCGACTACATATTCAGCTTGCGTTAATTGTGGTGGCATTGCTGGTTGTCGTTTTTGCCGGGCTTTCATGGCTATTGCGCGTACAGGCTGTCAGCGCAGTTCTGGAAACTTCGCAGCGACAAAATTTGCAACTCGCTTATAGCGTTGCGACGATGCAGCCACGAGATCTCATCGATAGTAATGGTCGGGTGGACGAGCCGCTGATGCGGTCCCTGGCAATTAACGTTATGAAGATCAATCCAACAATTGAAGTGTATTTGCTAGATGGCAAAGGAAAAGTGGTTGCCCATGCTCTGGATAACAGAACCCTGTCTTCCTCGGTTGTCGATCTTGATCCGGTAAGAAAACTTGCCCTGCCAAGTATAAATTCTCCCCGATTCCCGGTATTGGGCACCGATCCGTTGCGTCCCAATCAAGCCGGCGTGTTTTCTGCAGTTGCTTTGGGCAGGGGAAATACACCGGATGGGTATTTGTACGTGATGCTGGGTGGCGCCAATAACAGTGTTCAGAGTACCTCACCGGCCCCCGATACCTTGCGCCAGGTGGGGCTCGGAATGTTCGGTTTGTTGCTTGTGACAGCCGGTATTATTGCCTGGGTACTTAGGTATCTGACTCGACCGCTGCGCCAACTAACCCATAACGTGTTGTCGTTTGACGGCTCCGATAAAAGTGACAAAATGTGCCCTGCGGCATCCGAAATTCAGGTTCTCGACAATGCTATACGATCGATGCAGGCAGAAATTCAGCGACAGATTACGGCAATTAAAGAGCAAGATCAAATGCGGCGAGAACTCATCGGCAATGTGTCGCACGATTTACGCACGCCGCTTGCGACGCTTCAGGGTTATATAGAAACGATTCGCATTGACTGTGATGCAACGTCAAATTTGATGACTATAAATGAGCGTCGACAGTACCTGGATACAGCATTAAACCAGGCTAAGCGACTCGCCCGGCGGGTTAACGAATTATTCGAATTATCACAGCTTGATTCAGCCAATGTCACTGTTCAGTTCAGCAGTTTTTGTCTGGCAGAGCTAGTCCAAGACGTCCTTGCTGCATATCAACTCCGTGCCACCACTCGAGAAATTACTTTGGCGTTTTCTCCGGGGCCGGCACCGGAGGCAATGGTTTACGCGGATATTTCTTTGATTGAACGGGTGCTGCAGAACCTGCTGGACAACGCAATAAAGTTTGTCAACACCGGCGGTCGAATCCAGGTTGAAATATCGCCGGTGAATCCGGCGTTTGTCTGCGATGGATTGCGTGTTGAAGTTGCCAATACGGGTGACTCGATACCTTTTCAAGACATCCCGCATTTATTCGAGCGTTACTGGCGGGGTGCAAATAAGTCATCATTGCCTCACGTTTACGGGAATGGGCCAATAGTCGGTGCCAGCGAGCGCCCTGAAAAAATTGCCGGAAATAGTGCTGGCCTTGGTCTGGCAATCGTGAAGCGAATTCTGGATCTGCATGACACTACAATTCTGGCGAGTTCCAGTCCAGGCGGGCTAACGATTTTCAGTTTTACTTTAAAGCATTCGAAATGAGGAAGAAAACGCCGCAAAATGGCGGGTCAGGATAAATCGGGATAAGGCTGATTCAACGGCGATTCATGAATAGGGGAAAGACAGCATTTAGGTCAATTGGGAGATATTCTGCTGAGTTTCCGTGTGCTCGTATGGCACGCGCGAGTGAGGCGCGCCCGCCGTCACCGAGGCTGACATTGTGATGCCGTCGCAACTGAATGACGTTGAGCGACAGTACAACGCGCAAGATTCCCAGCACAACGGCCGCGAGAGTGGTAACAACAATCAATCGAGTCTCCTATGGGATAAACGCTTCTACTCCGGTGCCACAATAAGTCTGGGCGTTACCAGCGCGGCTTGCTGCTTGTGAACGGGCATATTTGAAGCGCCCGATAGCATCGACAACCAATTCGCTGGTGCGGGTAAATGATGCAGTAATAGATGTTTCGTACTTTACATCGCCGTTGGCTAGTACTGTTGAGCTGCTGGTAGGCGGCAGCGGCCGTGTTACGACGATAGTAGCGGTATCGGTCGCGTCACTAATCAAGTTGGCCAGGAAGGTACCGTTGGTAACCAGGTATTCTTGTTCAACAATACCGGTGTCAGCGGTAATTTCGCCGGTAAGGCTGGTTGCTACTCGGCGGCACGCTACTGGCTCAGCAGCCAGGGTTTCGGGTATCCCATCCAGAAACGGGCCTGGGACGGCGAGGCCCTGGTAACACTCGGTCTGTTCGAAGCTGAAATCGGGCTGGGTAGTTTTGCTTCGGAAGTAAGTTGGTAAGTTGGCAGCATCAACTTTGGCAAAGTATTCCTGGATAACCCCGTTGGCATCGTTGAGAGTGCTGGTTGACCATTCCATTGTTTCTGCATTCCAGGCGAATCCGCCTTGAACAACAGGCGTGCCATTCACTGAAAACGTCAGGCTGCTTCGGTCAAACGACAAAACTCGGATTTGCTCGACGGCTGTACCGGGAACGGACTCGACACGGCAGCTATAGGTTGCCATTGCGGGGCTTGCATCCAGGTCGGCCAGTAGTGGATCACCGTCAGCCGGTACGGTAGGAGTGTTGCCACCGCCATTGGCGTCGTCGCCACCACGGTCTTCCCCAGTGTTATCCCTTGTATTTCCTCCTGTATTTCCCGCGCTCGTGTCGCCCCCAGTGCTGTTGCTGTCACCACTGGAGGAATCACCGCTGTCCTGGTTGGTGTCAGTCTCATCGCCGGCGACCACCGAAGTATTGCCATCGCCGCAGGCTGCCAGGCCGAGGACGCAGGCCAGAAGTAATATGTAAAGCACGGTCCGGCTAATCGGTTGGCGAACATCTCGCGCAAATATCACTGGCATGACAGGCTCCTTGGTTGGCTGTATTTCTGGTCTCAGCGCGGTGTTTATTCGTGGTGCCTTTCACTAACGGGGTAAATCGGGCGTCCATCGATGCTAGCCGGATTGAGAATGCTGTGTTGAGATTCACCTCGGATAGTGACAGATTTTCACAAAGAACAGGCTTGGTTACGTTTGCCCTGTTTACATCGATTAGCCGGCAGCCCGGATCGGCGTCTGCCAGTGTCCGTTAGTCGCAAAGCCGATGATTAATTGAACGCAACGCCATACCTGTGCGGCGATGGTAAGCTTGCGTTTGAGGCGTATTGCGCCGTGTTTTGCCCTTCCTTTCCAGTCGTTTTTCACATCGGAGACATTGAGTATGCATTCGTCCAGCCGTCGCCAGGCGTTGGCCTTAATAAGTGGTACCGTCGCTGCAACTTGCCTGCCGGTTCCAGCTGTCGCAGCCAGTCGTAAAATCAAGGTCGGGGCACTGCGCTTCACCAGTCATGCGGGTAGTTTCGCCGCGTTTGAACGTGGTTATTTTGCTGATGCAGGCCTGAATGTTGAGTTTAAATTTTTTCAGGCAGCCCAACCAATGGCGGTGGCTATTGCGTCGGGTGATATCGACTATGCGATAACCGCTGTATCCGGGGGCCTGATTTCGTTGGCTGAAAAGGGGGCAATCAAAATTATTGGCGGCGCCCTAAGTGAAGAAAAAGGTATTGACGGACAACTGATCCTGGTCTCGGACGCCGCATTCAAGGCGGGTGCAACCTCGCCGAAACTATTGGACGGAAAAACCTTTGGCATGACAACCGCGGGATCGTCGTTCCACTATATGGCCTCGCGAATCGCTGCGGTTGAGGGTATCGATCTTAAATTTAAACCACTTCAAAAAGTGGGTGCAGTTATTGGCGCTTTAAAGTCCGGTCAAATCGATGCGTGGTCGATTGTTCCTCATATTGCAAAAGGCCTGGCGAAGTCCGGTCAAGTGCACGTCATTGGAAAAATTTCTGATTATCTGCCGAACTACCAGGTTACAACGGTCTTTACATCAACACGTAATGCGTCCGACGAAAAGGAAATGACCAAGGCGTTTTTGTCAGCTTACAGTCGTGGGGTTGATGATTTCAATGCTGCCATGGTAGACAAAACCGCGGGTGACGACGGCTTGAACAACATGGTCGATCTGATTCACAAGTACGTGTATGCAGACCGTCCGCGCGAAAAAGCGGCGCCGTCGATTATCAACGGTTCAATGAGGCTCAACAAAGATGCCGCTCTTAATCTAACCTCGCTGACCGATCAGTTGGACTGGTTTAAGTCTGAGAAACTGGTCAAGCCCAACATCAGCCTGGAAACACTGGTTGATAGTTCATACGTCGAAATTTTGAAGTAGCGCGTTAAAGCAGTGCGTCGAAGCAGGGCGTTGAAGTAGATCGTTAAAGTAGGTCCTTGGGCGTTTATGACCATTCCGGTGTGCGTAGTTCATAAGACTGAAGGCTAAATGAAGATTCGCCTGGAAAATATTCACCACCGCTACGGTACGCTGGAAGTTTTGCGTGATATCAATCTGGATGTGCCGACTGGCAAGATAGTTTGTCTGGTTGGTCCATCTGGTTGTGGCAAATCGACACTATTACGAATCATCGGCGGCCTTGAGCGTCCTGACGCCGGTCAGGTGTTACAGATAGGCCAGCCACCTGCTGATTGTCTGAACCCATTGACCTATATTTTCCAGGACTTTGCTTTGCTGCCGTGGCGTACAGTACAAGCGAATATTTCACTGGTTCTCGAAGATCATAGTCTTGGCCAGAGTCGAATTGACACCATCGTTGCTGATGTCCTGGAGCGAACCCGTCTTACCGAATTTAGCAGTGCCCTTCCAAAGCAGCTGTCTGGTGGAATGAAGCAACGGGTAGCGATTGCGCGTGCGTTGGCGGTCAATCCGGCCGTTTTATTGATGGACGAACCATTGTCGGCGTTGGACAGCCAGACCCGCGAATTGCTAACTGATGATCTGGTCGCCTTGTGGTCCAGGCAGCCGTTTACCGCTGTCTATGTTACTCACAACCTTGCCGAAGCTGTCCGCCTGGGGCATTCAATTGTTGTTTTGTCCAGGCGTCCTGGTCAGATCAGGCAGGTAGTCGAGATTGATATCGATATAACAGACCGCCAGTTTGGCGACCCAAAACTCGATGAGTTTCAATTGCAGCTGTGGGAGCTAATGCGCGACGAGGCAATTGCCGCTGATTCGGAGCTACTGAATGTCTGACAGAGCAAGGCAGGGGGTGCCCGCTGAGCCAATTTGGCCGGTTCCATTTCGCGGTGGCGGCTTTGCCCCTGTTTCGAATCGTGCGACTGGCATGGTGGTATTTACCGTTTTGATTGTCCTGGTTGAGCTCGGCACCCGGGCTGGGATAATTTCGTCGCTGACCCTGCCGCGCCCATCAGCAGTTTTAGCGACCTTCCTTGATTTGTTCCGATCCGGCTTGTTGTGGAAACATTTAATTCCGTCGTTGACCCGGCTGGCGGTGGGGGCAGCAATAGGCGCCTGCGTGGGAATTGGTGTTGGCGTGTTGATCGGCTTGTTCTCGTTTATCCGCTCGGGCTTGTTACCGTTGGTTGCTGCCATATTTCCAATTCCAAAAATAGCCTTGTTACCGCTTTTTGTCATTTGGTTTGGAATTGACGAAGCGTCAAAGTACGCGCTCATTGCATTTGGGACTTTCACGCCGACCGTAGTGGCTACCTTTGGTGCTGTCGACAATGTTGACCGCGGTTTGATTCGCATGGGGCAGAGTTTTGGCCTGTCGTGGTGGTCAATCGTTCGAAAAATTGTGTTGCCTGGTGCCATGCCTGGAATTTTGTCAGGCCTGAGAGTTTCTCTGGCGATTGCCATCATCTTGTTAGTTGCTGCCGAGATGCTGGGCGCCGAATTTGGTGTTGGTGCTTATATTCTCGAGGCCGGTTCTTTATATGACCTGGAGCGCCTTTTTGTAGGGGTCACCATTTTGTCTGTACTGGGTATCGGATTGAGTTGGTTGATTGGCCTGATAGAAAATCGGGTTCTGCGCTGGCGCTCTTGAACTATCGCAACCGGCACCATCTCACCCGGCACCATCTCATTCGACACCATCGCCTGTTGCCCACGTTAGTCAGCGCAAACCGGCAAACGGCATGTGGCGTGAGAAACCTAACGGGGATGTTCAGTCTCCGTAAGAGCGCCGACGCATATCCATCTGGACCTTGTACTGACCTGTTAACTGGTTCTTGGCGAAACTGAGCAGTCCGGAGTTGTAGCGCAACCGGTCGATTGGGCCACGGTCACAGTAAATTGCCGAATTGTTAATCTGACGCGGATAAGACGCTGCGTTAACCAGGCGCATCATAAACTGACGTGGCGACTTAACTTTATCCCATTGTGGCGCATATTTTTTTGCCATGCCCAGCGGGTAATAGTGAGCGGTCAGTGATTTGCGCGATAAGCCTGACACGCTCGGATTAAGGGCTCCGTGCAGCAAACACGGGTGCCAGAAAAGTACCGATCCCTTTTTAAGTAACGCAGGTTTGTATTCATGAGACTCAGAGTACTCGCGGCATTTCTTCACGAAATCATCATGAGTCAGCAAATCATGCTGACCCGCCGCAAAGTATTTATGCGATCCGGGGAATACGCGAAACGGACCGCAGTCTGGCTCGATATCTTCCAATGCGATCCAGGCTGCGGTCAGGTGTCCGCGTGGCAAGGTGTCCAAATACCAGGAGTCATAGTGATCAACAGTTCCCGTTGACCGATCAAACAACATGTTTTGCCACAGAACAAATTCATCAAATAGTGGATTCAATGTTTTGAGGACGTCCGAAATTTCAGAGCCCAGAATCACTTTGTTACCGGCGTCTTTAAGGCCGCAGTTAATCATTAACTGCGTGAAGTTCTCCATAGACTCGGTCATGAATCCGTCGTTGGATATCTCTGGTCTTATCCAGCTGTGAATCGATTGTGAGTAATAAGGGGGGCGTTTTTCTTTGAAAGTCTGAAGCGCAGTCAATACCTGATCAATTTTCGGATCCGGAACAAGATTTTCATAGATGACGTAGCCGTTTTCTTGATAGTAATCCAGGTAGTCCATTGTGCTGAGATCGCTCGTTTTTCAAAGGAATTGATCGACAACTTACTTGGCAAACGAACTACTTGCAAGAGTGTCCCCCTTCATACACGAATTTGTCGAACCAATTGACGATTCCGAGGCTGTCTATAGTCACTGGTTTTGTATTGATCGTAAGACTTTGCCTGAGAGATCGAATTGTCAAGTGGGTGGTAGGGGTCGCAGATTATTTTTAGAATTATTGCGATGCAACTGGTGCATCGCGATCACTAGCGGTGCGTTATGCGAAATAGTGCCGCGCATTGGTGAACTTGGGTGGACCGAGCCCGCTTTAGGAACTCCTACGTTACACGTTACACGTTACGCAACCGCTGACTACGCCGCTGCAGTTTGTCCCGTCATTCTCTTGGCAGGTTGGACATTCATCATGAGTTGGGCAACACCTGCGATCAGTCCAATTGCCACCGCACTTCGCCACGCCCAGTCGTAGTTACCCAGACTTGCGTAAATCAGGCCACCACCCCATGCGCCAACAAAAGAACCGACTTGATGGCTAAAGAAGGCGATGCCAACGAGGGTCGCCATATAGCGTAGTCCAAAGATCTGGATTACTAGTCCGTTTACCAGAGGCACTACACCCAGCCATAGTGATCCCATGAGCGCACCAAACAACATCGTGGTTGTGGGTGTGGGGACAGTGGTAAAAAAGAGTGTGATGATCAGCGATCTCGCGATATATATACCACCCAGGAGGGTGCGTTTCGGAAAGCGCCCGCCAAGCCAGCCGAAAGTCAGCGACCCGATTGCATTGAATAACCCAATAAGTGCAAGTGTTGCCGCTGTAACCGATGCTGGCATACCGCAGATTTCGATGTAAGTTGGTAAGTGGGTAGTGAGAAAAACAAGTTGGAGACCACAGACAAAGAATGCAATTGCCATGACAACATAACCACCGTGGGTTCCGGCTTCGCTTAGTGCCTGCGGCAGAGACTGAGCCGGGCCAGTAACGTCAGCGGGGGTCAACTTGTCGGCACCACCAGCCATATAGGCAGCAGGCACCATAACAACGGCCAGGGCTGCGAAGGCAATCAGGGCAAGCTGCCAACCACCTTGCTCAAGCATTTTTTGAGCCAGGGGTGATACGAACATGAGGCCAAGAGAGCCTGCCGCGGTCACCGCCCCCATTGCAAACGTCCGTTGTGCCGGTGCGACGCTGCGCGACGTGACTGCCATTGCCAGCGAGCTACCGCAACAACTCATTGCCAGGCCAATTGCCAGTCCGAGTCCAACAACAAAAAATACCGGGTCGGTGCTGTAGCGCGCAATTAATAATCCTGCGCCGTATAAGAAGGCGCCGAATATCATGATCTTTCTGCTGCCATGCCGATCTGCAAACGCACCAACAAATGGCTGGGAAATTCCCCAGACAATGTTCTGTAAGGCAATTGCAAACGAGTAATCTGCTGCAGTCAGGCTCAGCTCACCGATGACCGAGGGCTGCAGCATGCCCATGCTTTGGCGCATGCCCATGGCCAGCGTCACCATCAGAGCAGCGCCAAATAAAATTGGCCAGCGGCCAGTGGGTAGTTTTTCAGGCATAAGTTGCAGCAATGGCTACTCGTGGTTATCGTTTTTTAAAGCGGCTCGGATTTTGTTGGCATTGGCGTTCAATACCTCTGGTTTTTCCATTGCGGCTGCCGGTCGCGTGGGTTTGACATCGTTGTGACGCGGCGTGTTGTCCATCATCACCGGTGTCAGGTCATCTTCGTGCACTAATTCGCCGGGAAATTCGCCACGCAGAATTTTTGCGAATACATTGTTGTTGTCGTATTCTTGGTCGTCTGTTCGGTTGGCCTGTTGGCGGTCTTGTGTCATGAGATCGATTTTCCGTTTACCCAGGGTAATGATCAGCCCGAATGTTAGCTTGTCCGGACTCGAACCGCGACAGGACTTTTCCCCAGGCCAAACTGGAGTGTCTGACCCGAGATGAGTAATCCGGTTTTAGTTGAAGTTTTTCGCGGTGGTGTCCTCGAAAGCCAGCATCGTGGGTCGGTTGCAATCGTCGATGCGGACGGTCACCTGCATACCAGGGTAGGGGATGTGGCCAGGCCTGTCTTTCCACGGTCTGCAATAAAGGCGATTCAGGCCTTACCCCTTGTTGAAAGCGGGGCCGCAGATGCTTTTGGTTTCCAGCAAAAAGAGCTTGCGCTGGTTTGTGCATCTCATAGCGCTGAGCAGCAACATCTTGATCTGGCACGGCGAATGCTTTCAGCAGCCGGGTGTGACGAAACATGCCTGGAGTGTGGAGGCCATTGGGCCTCCCGGCAACCTGGATTGCTGGCGCAGGCCCGCCAGTACGACACAACGCCACCGGCTATTTGCAATAATTGCTCCGGGAAACATACCGGGTTTATTTGTACAGCGGTGCATTGCGGCATTGAAACGAGGGGCTATACAGACGCCGAGCACGAGGTGCAGCGCAATGTTCGTGCAGCCTTAGAAGATGTGACTGGTGCGCCGCATCAACAATGGTGTCGAGGCACTGACGGTTGTTCCATACCCACTTACGCCGTTCCGTTGCAATCGCTGGCGCTGGGTTTCGCCAGAATGGTCACTGGTGTGGGCTTAAGTGCTCAGCGCGCAAGGGCTGCTAAGAGGCTGACACAAGCCTGTATGGCAGAACCTTTTTATGTGGCCGGGAGTGGTCGCTTCTGTACCGATGTAATGGGTGCCGGCAATAGTACGGTGTTCGTAAAGACGGGTGCAGAAGGTGTCTTTTGTGGCGCGATTCCTTCGCTGGGTCTTGGCATTGCGCTTAAGTGTGATGATGGCGCAGTTCGCGGGGCAGAATCGATGATGGCGGCGATCCTGTCGGCACTGCTGCCGGAAAATGCCGAATTGCAAGACGAACTTTCTGGCCACACTGCGGTAAACCTGGCGAATTGTAATAACTACGCGGTAGGTGAGATTCGCAGCTGTATTGACGCTTACCTGCCTCGCATCTAGCACTTACCCGCTAGTTTTCAGCAACTACATTCGATTAATCTAAAACGAGCTTAAGCGAAACCTGCGATCGGGCAGGCCGCGGCCTGGGTTGGACGCCTGAGATTCAGCAGCATTTTGGCGTGTGCTGTCTTGCCTTGCTTGAGCAGCGCACTGGCTAATGCATATTCCAGAAGATCGCGTTGCGCACGGCTGCCGCCAATTCGTGCATGGTCTGACATGCCTTTAACAAGGTGGTCACAGGCTAGCGCCCACTCTTGATTCGCAATAGAGGCAAAACCATTTGCCAGTGTGCGTACGACATCCCCAGCAGGGCCTTTGGCATCGCTGATAATGTGTTGTAACGGTTCGCTTTGCCCCGCCATTGCGTGAGAAATTGCTGCGTGGACATCGGCAAACGCAAGTCCCGGGACCGGAAAGTACTGTGTGGAGTAGTCGCTAAGCGTTTTCCAATGTCCGGCAGGAACCGCTTCGCCTGCCAGCTCGGCTCGGTACAAAATGGCTGC
>JBAUID010000017.1:0-2401 GCA_049680625.1 Burkholderiaceae bacterium
TCTTTTGGCAGGCTGTTGAACCATTCCAGATTGCAGCTATATACTTGCAGACCGTGAACACTTTGTGCCAGAGTTATGTGCGAAAGAATGTCCGCAAACCCAAATATGTACAGGCCACTGACGACCGGGTCCAGGGCATCGGCAACACCTTGCTTAATGGCCGATGGCGTTTCACCCCATGCCACCGGAGTCGGGTTCGCGCCGAGCATGCGGTACACCTGTTGTAACATTTTGGAGCCTGGAACACGAAACTTAACGCCCTTCAAATCATCCGGTTTTAGGATCGGGTCCATGCCTTTGCGCACTGAAAACGTCCGTGCCGACGTGGATGTGTACCACAATGCCTTGAAGCCTTTATCAGCAATTTTGGGGTTGACCACTTTTTTCCAGGCATCTGACGTCACCAGATTTACCACGCGCTGATTATCGGCACACCAGTACGGGATGTTGATCAGGTCGACTTCTGGTGCAAACGGTGCAAAGTTTGACGCTGAATGCTGGGCCACCTGGATAATGCCTTGCTGTACTTTCTTGACCAGTTTCGCGCCTGCGCCGAGCTTCTTTCCGGGCGCTAGGTTTACATAGACTTGACCGTTGGTCATGTTCTGGACATTTTCTTTGAAGTCCAACTGCATGATCGGGTAGGCCCGTGAGACGCCAACGATATACGCGGTGGCAAACGTCATCTGGTGCTTGGCCGCTTTCTTACGCTCTTTTTCTTCTTTGGCAGTTTGAGCCAATGCTTCATCGGATAACAATACGCCGGCACTGCCGGCAACTAAGGCCGTGGTCAGTCCGTATTTACCAGTGGTTTGAAGAAACCGCCTTCTTTCGATTGACGATAGTTGGTCCTGAGGACACCTTAGGTTTGCGGCTTGGATGGTCATTTCGTCTCCTGATGTACTTTTGCATTGGCCCGGGAAAGGGCAGTAGTTAACGGCATTGACTAAGGGTCCGGTGGTGACTGCCTGCCTCCGGCCCGAAGTAACGTATATGTGACAAAAAGCGCCACAGAGAGAAGCAACAATAAAAACTCGGGTACGCCGGCCATCGGCGAACTGAGCGAAGTGCCTTGAACCAACAACCATTTGCCGTAAATGACGTTGGCAACAAACAGTAAGAAAAATAACAGTGCAGCCGATCCGGCCCATCGCGCACGACGTGCCTGGGTGTCAACGTCTGGCGTCATGCTCATCGGGGCACCAACTGATTACTCGAGTCTGCATTGAGTCGATTTGCCTGCTCTAACGCCCGGATATTCAGGCGAGCAGAAAATGCGAACTGATCCAGGGCCATATAGACCGTGGCTTGAGACACGGTCATCGAGCTAATCACGACCGCGGGCATTTCACCGTCCATATGGCTTGTGCCTGCGTCCGTCAGCGCCGTTTTGATACCATCAATGAAGGTCTTGCACTGGCCAACGTGGCCACCAATCACTATAAAGTCTGGATCTTGAATCCGGGCCAGTTCAGCCAGGGTTGTCCCCGCCTCGGTTCCGGCATTGCGCAAAATTGCGCGTATGCGTTCGTCGCCCGCATCGGCTGCACGGAGTATTTCTTCCAGGCGCGCCGTGTTACGCCCCACGTCAGCAGCCAGAACAGCGTCCCAGGGTTTGTTGTCAGCCTCACACACGATTGCCTGTCCGGAAAAAACGGTGTTCACGCAACCCAGGCGACCGCAGGTGCAACGACGTCGCTCATTCGCAGCCCGATCGCTAACCAGGCCAGTGGCACGCATATGTCCGATCATCATTGCACCGGAGCGGCTGCCTCGCATTAAACGGCCGTTGGCTATCGCGCTGGCGCCCACATACGCGGACACCCGCATCATCAGCACGTTGTCACAGTGGCGGGAAACGCCAAAGCGCCACTCCGCCAGATTCAATGTGTTGTTGACGTTTTCAACCACCAGCGGTAATCCGGTGTGCTGGAAAAATGGGTCAAGCCTGACCTGTTCCCAGCCCTGCTGTGGCATCGATTTGATCGTGCGCTTCGTGTTGTCGACCACACCGGCAATAGCCACAGCGATACCCAGCACGGCGCGATTCTTTGACTCGCACTGGGTCAACATTTCGTCTACTGTATCCCGCACAAAGCCAAACGTGCGCACTGAATCGCGGTGCAATTCGACGGGAATCTGCACCGTTTGGACAACTTCGCCGCGCAGGTTGGCCAGTGATACGGAGTGATCAGACGCATGAATGCCGACGCCGATAACGAATGCGCCTTCGGCGCGAAAGTCCAGCGACACCCCGCGCCGTCCCGGTTGACCATCGCGTTCCTGCATGTCGGTTTCGTGCAGCAAACCAAGATCTATCAGTTCGCGAGAGATCCGCGTTATTGCCGTGGCAGTTAACCCGGTGCGGCTCGCCAGTTGAGTGCGTGAGGCGGACCCATGA
>JBAUID010000018.1:0-2204 GCA_049680625.1 Burkholderiaceae bacterium
TAAATATCGCGGGTACTCTCAGGAATCGGCGCACGACTTTCTCGGCTCGCGTATGGCGGCGGTGCTGGATCGCGTCGGGCAAACCCTGGATGATTGTTAGTGTCGGTGCGGTCGCAATTGCCGACGCGTCGTTTTTGCAGCTAATGAAGTCGGCGGCCTGGATTCCGCGCGCCATTGCCTCTTGTCTCCGGCGGTGCAACCGCGGCATCAATGCGCTCGATGCCGCGGTACACGCAACCGAGCAGTTCGCTGTCATTGACGGGTTCGCTGATCCGGTCGGCGCCGACAGGGTCGGCCGTCCCGGATTCATCTGGTGCCCCGATAAACACTATGCCGACCAGGCCGCCGTAGTAGGTCAGTGCCGCTTTGGCCAGTTGTGCGGGCGTCATTGATGCCCCGGTGTGCGCGCCGATGATGATCGTTGCGTAGGCATCTTCCTCGTCTTCGATGCGATTGAGGGCTTCGTGCGCGTCTTGAACGGTCGTGGCCTGGGGGTATCAGTAATTTTGTGTTCGGGGCTTATCATGAAGGCAAGGAGCCGATATGCCAAACAGACGCAAATCATCCCAACAAGGAATCGTAGACAAACCGCTGGAGCTGCCCGATGAGGTGCTGGCCCAGTTAATCGACAAACCGATCTCGCAAGCGGATCTTGAATCGATACTTCGCCAGCTCAAGAAGGCCGTCGTCGAACGCGCGATGAAGGTCGAAATGGACGACCACCTGGGCTACGAGGCTGGCCAGGATAAGCCGCCGGAGCAAGCGAACCAGCGCAATGGTAAATCGGGCAAGACGGTGCTGACCGACGACGGCCCGATGCGTATTGATGTGCCACGTGATCGTGAGGGCAGTTTCAGCCCGAAGATTATCGGCAAACACGAGCGCCGTTTCACCGGTTTCGATGACAAGATCATCTCGATGTATTCACGCGGTATGACGGTGCGTGAGATTCAGGGGCATCTGCAGGAAATCTACGGCACGGAGGTCTCGCCGGATCTGATCAGCAAGGTCACCAACGAAGTAGCCGAAGAAGTTAAAGCCTGGCAGAACCGGGCGCTCGAGCCGATGTACCCGGTAGTGTTCTTCGACGCCCTGCGGGTCAAGATTCGTGATGAATCCGTGGTGCGCAACAAAGCGATTTACCTGGCCCTGGCCGTTGCCCCGGATGGCACGCGCGATGTGCTTGGAATATGGATTGAGCAAACCGAAGGGGCCAAGTTCTGGCTCAAGGTGTTCAATGAACTGAAGAACCGGGGCGTGAACGACATGCTGATCGCCGTTGTCGACGGACTCAAGGGCTTGCCCGAGGCGATTGAAACCGTGTTCCCGCAAACGACGGTGCAGACCTGCATCGTGCACCTGATCCGAAATTCGTTGAACTACGCCAGTTTCAAAGATCGTAAGGCGTTGGCCGGCGCGCTGAAGCCAATCTACACCGCCAGCAGTGCCGAGACCGCCCGCCAGGCGCTGGACGACTTTGCTGCTGGCCCGTGGGGCCAGAAATACGGTAGCGTGGTGCAATCCTGGGAACGGGCCTGGGAACACGTCATCCCGTTCTTCGCCTTCGCTCCAGAAATCCGCAAAGTGATTTACACCACCAATGCCATCGAAAGTTTACATATGCAGCTGCGCAAAGTGATCAAGAACCGCGGACACTTCCCCAACGACGAAGCCGCTACCAAGTTGATTTGGCTGGCGCTGCGCAATATCATGGCCGACAAAGTCCGGTCCGTCAGAATGTGGAAGGCCGCCATGAACCAGTTCGCCATCGTGTACGGCGATCGATTTACTAACACCTCAAACTAACCATGTTCAACCAACCCTTGAACACAAAATATCTGACACCCTCCCAAAGACGGCTGATTCATCTTGTTTGCGCCATCATCTTGTGTAGTCGCTTGCAGTTGTACGCCAGTGACACCAAACACCATTCGTTTTGTACCTTGTTCAGCCCGCGGACACGAAATTGACGGAATCCCAGTACGCTTTTGACAATACCGAACACCGGCTCAACCGTTTGTTGTCTGAGCCGATACAACGCTTTGTTCGATTCCTCGGCCATCTTGCCCCGCATCTGCACGACCCATGGCTTGGAGCTCGCTGGCGGGGCACTCGTGTGGGCTTTGGGCGGGCGAAAGTCATATTGGCGTTGACCACCACCGGCGCCGGTCGCCACTAACGCATCGACGACGGCCTTCTTGAGC
>JBAUID010000019.1:0-28532 GCA_049680625.1 Burkholderiaceae bacterium
GCCCAACACTACGGAGCAAACCGTGGCATCAACGCGCTCACCTATTGATGACATCGTAAATCGTGCACTGACATCGCTGAACAATGACCATAGTTCGGTATCGCGGGCTAAGACCGGATTTAATTCACAGAGTATTGACGCACTGGTTGATCGTGCGGCACGAATGCAAAAGAATCATATCGACCAGGTGCGAGCGGCGTCTGGTCGTCAGGCCGGTTGCCACGGTGTTGGTGCCGTCGCGCCGTACAGCGGGACTGATGTATCTGGGCCGGGGCCGTACCTATCAAAAATTCTCAGCGACATCGAAGCGGCTGCAATTGTTGCGTCATCCGCGTCATCTGCGTCATCCGTGTCTTCAGCGGATGATGGCGTTAGCAGATCGATCGGCCCCAGGGTTCATATTATCGGTACGCCTGGCAGCGTGCGAACAGAAACGCAACCGGCGCCGGATCTATCAGCCGACCGTGATAGCGGCGCGCCAGTTGGCGGGCAGGCGAAACCGGCAGCGTCAATCCAGGTGTGGCGTAAATCGTCGGTGCGGGTTTATCGGCGTCAGCATCCGGATGGCCCGCTTGAGCGAATTGATGACACGGAATAACAGGATTCACCGCAAATGCAGCGTCATGTCACAAGCATGTCGGCACGGCATTTGAATGGCAACAGAGGTAAACATGGCAAGAACATTTGACGGCATGGCAATTGGTGGCCAGCTGGTGCGCACGGCAAAAACATTTAAAGACTACAACCCGGGTAACAACACCGTTTGGGCTGAAATTCCAGATGGCGGCGTTGACCAGGCACGGGCCGCCGTTCAGGCGGCACACAGCGCTTTTGGTGAGTGGGCTGGGTTACCGTTTACCGAACGCGCGCACTACATGATCAAGATTGCCGATGCATTCAACCGGCATAAGGGCGAGGTCATGCAAGCGATTCAGGCGGAAGGGGGTGGCTGGTTTGGCAAAGCCATGTTCGAAACCAATTACGTGCCAGAAGTTTTTCATGCTGCGGCTGCGGCCAGCTACGCGCCAATCGGCGAAATCATGCCGTCAGAATCCAAAAAAATGTCACTGGCCGTGCGTCGGCCAATTGGCGTGGTGTCGGTTATCAGTCCATGGAATTTTCCGGTATTGCTGACGGCTCGCGGGCTTGCGTTTGCGCTTGCTGCCGGCAATACGATTGTGCTCAAACCTTCTGAAGAAACTCCGTATTGTGGCGGCCTGTTGTTTGCCGAAATGTTTCGCGAGGCCGGGGTCCCCGATGGTGTAATCAACATAGTGACGTGTTCGCGGGACAACGTGACCGCTGTCGGAGACGAACTGATTGAAAACCCTTTGGTTAAAGGAATTTCGTTTACCGGCTCAACCCCGGTGGGCCGTGCGATCGCAGCGCGGGCCGGGGCCCATCTGAAAAAATGTTGTGTTGAACTGGGTGGCAAAGACGCCCTGATCATTTGTGATGATGCCGATATGGACCGGGCAACCAGTGCGGCCAACTTTGGCAGTTTTATGCATCAGGGCCAGATCTGCATGTCGGTTGAAAAAATCCTGGTTCAGGACAAAATTTTTGAACCCTTTCTAAAAAATTTCATCGAGCGGGCATCTAAACTCAAAATGGGTGATCCGACAACCGACAAATCCAACGTCATTGGGCCGGTCATCAATGATCGTCAGGCGGAGCGCATTAAAGCCCAGATCGACGATGCGCTTAGCAAAGGTGCAAAGGCGGTTCTGGGTGGCCAGGTACACGGGCGATTTGTTGAACCAACTATTTTGCTCGGGGTGACCCCTGAAATGTCGGTTTACCGCGATGAAACCTTTGGCCCGGTAGTGCCGGTGATTCCGTTTCAAAGTGATGAACAGGCGATCGCCCTGGCAAACGATTCGGAATACGGTTTGTCCGCCGGGGTGATTACATCTAACGAAAATCGAGGTCTGGCCATTGCCAACGCTCTGGAAACCGGTATGTGTCATATCAATTGCTCGTCGGTTAACGACGAACCCCATGTGCCCTTTGGTGGTTCCAAAGCGTCTGGGGTCGGGCGTCACGGCGGGCGTTGGGCAACCGAAACGTTTACCGAAACCCGCTGGATAACACTGGACCGGGGTGGACGACCGTACCCGCCGGTATTCTAATGATTAGCGTAGCGAGGCAACGATGAACAAGGCTTCTTCAGCAACCAGCATCCCGGGCTGGTCCAAAGGAAAACTACTCGCCGGTAAGACGATAATCGTGACGGGTTGTTCTTCCGGCATTGGCAAAGAAACAGCCCGCCTCTGTAAGCTGCTTGGCGCAGACGTCATTGGTGTCGACCGGAACAAAACCACCGATTATGTCGACGAGTTGTACGTAGCCGATATGTCCGATCCGGACACTATTCGCGAGCTAGCCGACGCATTACCCGCTGAGGCTGACGGTCTGGCCAATATCGCCGGCGTACCGCCAACCGCGCCCGCAGATATCGTGCTGAAGGTTAATTTGCTTGCTTTAAAAATGTTTACCGAGCTGATGGTGCCCAAATTAGCGGACGGTGCGTCAATTGTTAACCTGGCGTCACTGGCCGGCTTTGGTTGGGCGCAATCGGTGGATGCGATCCGGGCCAGCGAGTCGCTGGACTTCGCTGGTGTGCACAGCTTCATGGCAGCACACGGCATTAGCAATGAAGGCGGGCGTTCTTATTTTTTTTCGAAAGAAGCCCTGGTGGCCTGGACGTTCCAGCGCCGCTGGGCGTGGCGAGAGCGCGGTATTCGAATGAACTGTGTCAGCCCCGGCCCGGTGGATACACCGATTATCAAAGACTTTCTTGAAACCCTGGGTGAGCGGGCTGAAGAAGATGCCAGGGTAATGGATCGCCTGGGCACTCCTCAGGATATTGCGCCTGTTGTGACTTTTTTGTTATCTGACATGACGACGTGGATGCGCGGCGCAAACCTGACCAGTGACGGCGGCATGTCGTCCTATTTGCAGTGCAAGATCCACGGTTTATGAATTCTCAGCTGTGTTAGTTACTTTGTTGAAACTTAGTGTTTAGAGGCAACGATATGGGCACCATCATCCTGGCTGTAACCGGTCTATTTATACTGGCAATAATTATTATTGCCATCCTCGCCCGGTTTTATATTCGAACTACACGGGAGGTCGCGTTGATTCGTACCGGCCTTGGCGGGCGTCGGGTCGTACTTGATGGTGGCGCTTTTACGCTGCCATGGTTTAACGAGGTGTCGCGGGTCAACATGCAGACGCTGCCACTTCATATCCAGGTAGCTGGTGATGGATCTCTGATTACCCGGGATAAACTGCGGGTTGATGCATCAGCAGATTTCTACGTCACTGTCATCCCTACCGATGAAGGTGTTGCGCAGGCCCAGCAAACCCTGGGTAACCGAACCTTTGATCCGGCCAAACTACGTGAACTTATCGGTGGCAAACTTGTTGACGCATTGAGATCGGTGGCGGCCAACTTTACGATGGACGAACTACACGAAAACCGGGGCCGATTTGTGGCTGCGGTGCGCGATCAACTCGTGGATTCTCTGGCCCGAAACGGCCTGTCAATTGACAGCGTGTCGCTTACCGAACTTGATCAGACAGCTTTTGAGCATCTCGACGAGAACAACGCGTTTAACGCCGTAGGCATGCGTAAGTTAGCTGAGGTGATTGCTGTCTCTAAGAAAGAGCGTGCGCAAATTGATGCCGATTCATCGGTATCAGTGCGTCAGGCTGCGGTAAACGCGGCCAGGCAACGGCTCGAAATCGATCTGCAGGAGCAGCAGGCGCAAATTGAACAAACCCAAAAACTCGAAGCATTAAAAGCGGCTCAAATTGCTGAGGTAGTTAAGTACAAAACCGATAGTGAACTGTTTAGTGCCCAGGCGCGCATAAAAATGGAGCAGGAAATTCGCGCTGCCGATATGGCGCGTGAACAGTCGATCGAACAAGCCGAGATCCGTCGTTCACAGGAAATTGAAATTGCTCGCCAGGCACGCGATATTGCTATTGCCGAGAAGTCACAAGAAGAAAGCATGGCTCGCTCAGCTGCCGAAATTGCGCGCGCCGAAGTTATCAAAGCGACCGAAGCCAGCAAAACGGTTCGCGATACCGCGCAAGCCGAGCGCAACAAGCAGATTGCCATTATCCAGGCCCACCAGGAAGCCGAGGTCAGCGGTAGCCGGTTAAAGTTGAACGCATCAGCTGAGAACGAGGCCGCAGCCAACCGCGCCAAAACACGGATCGAACACGCTCGTGCAGAGGCAGAGTCGTTAATCCTTCGGGCGAATGCTGAAAAAACTGAGCGACTGGCTCGTGCCGAAGGCGAACGGGCAATTATTCATGCTGAAAACGAAATTGATCCGCACATTGTTGCCATGAAACTGAATCTTGCGCGCCTGGACTCTCTGCCCAAGGTCATTGGTGAGATGGTTAAGCCGGCTGAACGTATTGATTCGATCAAAATCACCCAGGTCAGTGGTATGGGTAGTGGGTCTGCGGCTCAAAACGAACAATCCACTGGTGGCTCAGCTGGACAAGGCCCCGTTTACAACCAGGCGCTCAATTCGATAATGGATCTGGCCGTGCAACTGCCTGGGTTGAAAACTGTGGGCCAGGAAATCAGTGATAGTCTGAGTGAAGCCCTGGGTAAAGATCAGGATGAGAGAACTAAAAAGTAAGGTTTATATACCAATGGGCCGAGCAAGCAGTCCCAAATTGTCTGGCGATGTTGCTGCAGTGTTCGCCGGCTATCCGCCAAAGTTGCGGCGAAAACTCATGGAGTTGCGGCGCCTGATTTTCGAGACGGCAAATCAGACCGCCGGGGTTGGTGAACTAACCGAAACGCTGAAGTGGGGAGAGCCCGCATACCTGACCGAACGAACCCGCTCTGGAAGCACTATTCGACTTGGTGTCAGGAAGAATCTGCCTGACACTTACGGCATGTTTTTCATTTGTAGTACTAATCTTGTCGGGGATTTTCGCCGAGAATTCGGAGGGCATTTTTCGTTTGAAGGTAATCGGGAAATACGTTTTCGTGCTGATGAAGTAATTGCGATTGACGAACTAAGGCAATGTATTGCCAGGGCGCTAACCTACCATTTGAAATAGTGGTACGCCTTGTCGTATTTAGCAACCGCATTTGGCAACCGCGTAAGCCAGCGTTAGTGAGCATATCAGGCTAATTCGCGATCACCGTGGCTGGGCGGGGTTGAAGTCACGATAAATACAAGATCGTCGTCGGTTTCGTTTCGCAGTTGGTGAGGTACGCCAGGGGGCACATGGATGCCTAGCTGTTCTGATAATTGATGCGTCTGATTGCCAACGGTTAAGGTGGCGACACCGGACAGCACGAAAAAAAACTGCTCGGATTGCCGGTGAAAATGACTGACCTCTCCACATCCGGCAGGCACCCGCTCTTTGATCACACTCAGGGTGGCGCTTTTGACCAGATGCCAGCCGTCACAGACTCCACCCCAAGTGTAGTGTTCTGCATTGTCGGTAGATACGATAGCCAATTCAGGTCTCTCCATGTTGCTTAAAATCCGAACGCGTAGTGCAAGCTGAAAACGCAGCTGGATGAAAAGTCAGGCGGCAAGGTCAAACACCAGGACTTCCGCTTGCTGACCTGCCGAGATGTCAATTTGCTCCTCATCCTGAAGTAATAAGGCATCTCCTGTCATGAGTTGTTCACCGTTGACGGTTAACTTTCCTTGAACCAGATGAATATAAGCTTTGCGGGTCGGGTCAATGCTTAAGCGGGCACTTTCTTCACCATCGAACAAACCCGCGTACATCCGCGCATTCGCATGGATGTGGACAGCGGCGTCAGCGCCGTCGCCAGCAGCAACCAGTCGCAGGCGACCGCGCTTTTCCGATTCGCTGAACGTCTTTTGTTCATATCCAGGTGCAATGCCGTGCACGTTGGGCGTGATCCAGATTTGAAGGAAATGAGTCTGCTTGTCAGCATGGTTATATTCGCTGTGTTCAATGCCGGTACCCGCACTCATACGCTGAACATCACCCGGCGGAATGGTTTCACCGTTTCCAATGCTGTCTTTATGCGCCAGCTCACCAGACAACACGTAGCTGATTATTTCCATATCCTGATGGCTGTGGGTAGGAAAACCTTTCCCCGGTTCGATCCGGTCTTCATTGATTACCCGCAAATTTCCCCAGCCCATCCACTTTGGATCCTGGTAGCCGGCAAACGAAAAACTGTGCAGGCTTTTTAGCCAGCCATGATCGGCATAGCCGCGTTCACTGGAGCGTCGAATTGTTTGCATGTGGTTCTCGCTGTCTATGTGGTTTACGAAACAAATATAAACCTTCGGTAATCAGGCGGCACGTTCAGATAACGGGCTTTCGTCCATCAGGTTTGTCAGTTGGTAGGCCAGTCGTTCGGCCAGTTCGCCACGAATAGTTCGGTACTGAGGGTCGTCCCAGAGGTTATGTGTTTCATCCGGGTCGTTTTGCCGGTCGTACAGCTCACCCCAGGACAGCCCACCATAAATGGTGTAACGCCAGCGCTCGTTAATCAGTGAACGAACCCGTGCCGGTTCTTCAAAACCGAGACGCGCGGTCACGTCGTTGAATTCCACTAGCAGTTCATCACGGTGCGGCGCGCCGGTCGCCAGGGTATTACCCAGGCTGCGGCCTTGCATGCCGTTGTACGGGACGAGCTGGGCGCGATCAAGTACGGTAGCGGCGATGTCAACAGTTGACGCCAGGGTCGGCGTGCTGCCAATGCTGGACCGCCGTGGATCAGCCCACAGGAAAGGTACCCGGTTAATGCTTTGTAACGGCACCGCACCTTTGAGCAGCATGTTGAAGTCACCCATGTAGTCGCCATGATCCGCCGTAAAACAAATGATCGTGTTGTCATCCAGGCCGTGTTGTTCAAGCGCGTTGATGATACGGCCAATGGCGTCGTCAACACAGGTAATCATGCCTGCTGTCAGTGCCATGGCTTCACGCAATGCCTGATCGTCGACCATCCGCCCGGTTTGTGGGGTTAGGTAGTCGCCATTGGACTGCCACTGCTCACGCATCCATAGCATCGGCGGGGTGGGATTCTGATGCGCCGAAAACGGCAGCTTGATGTCGAACTGCTCCGGCTTGTACATATCCCAGTACTTGCCCGGAGGGTTGAATGGATGGTGCGGGTCCGGAAATGACACGAAGGCAAAAAACGGTGCCTCACTGTCTTTGGCCTGGCCAATGTAGTCAATTGCCCGGTCGGCGATATAGGCTGTTGAATACAACTCCTCGGGGACTGGGGTGCGGTAAGCCTGCGGGCAAGTATAAGTATGAGGTAACTCGTTCGCCGGGTCGTGTAATTCACGCCAGTTGGATACGTTCTTGCGGAACCACTGGCCATAGTGACCGCCACATCGATCACCGTGCGATGTGACCATGTCGACATGGTTAAATCCGTAGTAGGGCGTCTCAAACGGATAGCGGTTGTCGCCGCCGTACCGTTCCCCTTCTTCCTGTTGGTAGTCACCGGGTGCCCGCTGCCAGGCTTCCTCAATCAGTCGGCCAGCTTGCTGGCGTTTATGCATGGGTTGATTGCCGGTGAATGGTTGCAGATGGCTCTTGCCAATAGCGGCCGTCTGGTAGCCGGCAGTTGCCAGAACGTCAACAAAAGTGTTGGCGCTGACTGGCAGCGTACAACCGTTGTATCGCAATCCGTGCACGGTCGGGTAACGGCCAGTCATCAGCGAGGCGCGGTTAGGCATACAAACCGGGGCGGCCACGTGGAAATTGTCAAAGCGCATTCCCCGGGCGGCAATCGCATCAAGATTTGGGGTTTTGACTACCGGGTGTCCGTAACAGCCAAGCCAGTCCGCACGGTGCTGATCGGTTACCAGGAATAGAAAATTTGGCTGCTGTTTTGATTTTGCGTCTGGTTTAGCCTGGATCATGATTTATTCTTCCGGTTATGTTTTTGGTGCCTGCGTCGCCGTTATTTGCAAGGCCTTCCAGGGCCGGGGCGGCATTGCTCCAGAAGGATACCAGTGAGCTCATTGGGCTGTTCCAGCATCGCATCATGCAGGCAATCCATGGCCAGGCATTGCCAGTGAGGGTCTTGCCGGAATCGTTCATAAAACTGAACGAAAGGAGAAGGGTCGTGGTGGCGACACCAGATATAAGTACGCAACAGGTCAAGGCTGGCAACATCAACAACTCGTGACACACCACGTCCGAAACAACCGAGCGGTTGTGGGGTGGTCATTGTCTTCAACCAGGCCTGTTGCGCCGGATCAGCTACCCAGCGTTTAAAACCCGATGGTTCAATATGTTTGTTATTTTTGACCGCTTCGGCAATTTCGCTGGCTCGCTCGGGGTTGGACATTGCCACTGCGGATTGACCACTTCGCTGCGGGACAAATGCGTCCAGGTAAACGAGGTGAGCTATCTTGTCAGCGAGCACCGCCGCAACACCGGTGATGATGAGACCACCATAAGAGTGGCCAACCAGCACAATGTCGGTGAGCTTGTGCCAGCGAATCAGTTCGACGATATCCTGAACGTGAATATCGGGTCCGGTAACAAGGTCGATAAGATGGCGGCGTTCTGCGAGGCCGGTTAAGCTGGGTGCAAAGACCTGGTGGCCTTTTGCTCTCAGCTGGTCGGCGACTGGGTCCCAGCACCAGCCGCCGTGCCAGCCACCGTGTACTAAAACATAAGTGGTCATGTCAGTTTGGCCGGGTTCGATGCGACGCTGGTATCAGCCCTTCGGACTGTTCGGATTGGTTTCACATTGCCTCCTTTCCCATTGAATGTTCAATGAGCGCCGCAAGCCAGTGCGGCAAACTCGCATGTGTGTGCGAAAGATTGTTGCATAGGCAACGATCGTGCACAATGGTGATTACGTGGCGAAAGTAGCCGCTTGAAGTGTCACGCGTGACCCACGCAAGGTGCTGCTTGCTGAGTTGATCGACTTTGCTGATCACGAACTGGCCGACAATGAATTGTCGGCCTGAATTGTCGGCCAAAAATGCCAAAGAAAATACCAAAGAACACACGAGCCAGGAAATCCAGCCATGTCCGAAACCGTTGCGAGTACTGTCGTTGATGCATTAATTACCAACGGCATTGAACATTTGTATTGTCTCCCGGGTGTCCAGAACGACGAATTCTTTGATGCGTTGTATGACAAACAAGGCCTGTTGCCACCGGTGCAGGCGCGCCATGAACAAGGCGCCGCTTACATGGCATTGGGCGCTGCGCTGGCGACGGGTAAGCCGCAGGCATTTTGTCTTGTACCAGGGCCCGGTTTTCTGAACGGCACAGCAGCACTGGCTACTGCGTATGCTGTTAACGCACCCGTTCTGGCGCTTATCGGGCAGATTCCGCTCGGCGCTATTGGCAAAGATCTTGGTTTGTTGCACGAGATTCCCGACCAGTTGGGCACCATGGAGCGTCTCACCAAACAGGCGACCCAGGTTACCGGTGGGAATGACGTGACCGCTGTTTTGAACAAGACTTTCACCGCGTTGGTTTCGGGGCGGCCACGTCCGGTGGGTGTTGAAGTACCAGTGAACACATGGAAACAACCAGTGACCAGTGGCCCGATAGTTAAGGCTGCGCCGCTCGCATCGCCAGCGCCGGATACCGACAAAATTGATCAGGCCGCTAAATTGCTAGCGGGTTCGCGCCGACCAATGATTGTCGTCGGCAGCGGTGCTCAGGCTTTCAGTACTGAAGTCCGTCAACTTGCCGAGATGTTTGATGCCCCGGTGATGGCTTTTCGAAACGGGCGCGGGGTATTGGCCAGTGATCACGAGTTAAGTATTAATACTCCGGTTGCCCACGATTTATGGCGCACCGTAGACCTTGTTGTGGGCCTGGGTACCCGTCTTCAGACGCCACTATCGCAGTGGGGCGTGGATGAGCAGTTGCAAGTGATCCATATTGATATCGACCCGCAGGAAATTGGGCGTAGTCATCAACCGACTATTGGTATTCATGCCGATCTTGCTGATGCGTTACCAGGGCTTATCCAGGCAGGCCAGGGGCATGAAGCCCGTCATGCAGACTGGAAAGCGCTGGTCCGGAAAACCAAGGAGCGGTTTAATAAAATCTGTCTTGATCAGCTTGGCCCGCAGATGGCCTGGCTGTCAGCCATCCGCGATGTTTTACCCAGGAACGGATTGTTTGTTGATGAACTGACCCAGGTGGGTTATGTGTCGCGGTTTGCCTTCCCGGTGTACGAGCCGCGGACTTTTCTATCGACTGGATATCTTGGCAACCTGGGTTGGGGGTTTGCCAGCGCCCTCGGTGCCGCCCATGCCAGGCCTGATGTTCCGGTGGTATCAATATCGGGGGACGGTGGCGCTTTGTATACGATCAGTGAACTGGCAACGGCTATGCGCCACAATATATCGGTTACCAGCATCGTGTTTAACGACAATGCGTTTGGCAATGTCCGGCGCGGGCAGATTGAAACATACAACAACCGTCCGATTGCCTCCGATCTGTCCAGCCCGGATTTTGTCAAACTGGCGCAGAGCTTTGGCGCGCAGGGTTTACTTGCCAGCACACCGGATGAGCTGAGAACCCAGTTGGCAATTGCCATTGCCTATAAGGGCCCAACTGTTATCGAAGTGCCGGTTGGTGATTTCCCTTCACCGTGGGATTTTGTCCTGATGCCAAAGCTGCGTGGCAAATAAAAATGCTGACTGTATTGGGCTGGGCTTAGTTGGGGCTTAGTTGGGGGTTAGTTGAGCGTAGTCCGGCCTAGTGGCGCCAAAGCTTGTCTGATGCCAGGTTCGCCCCGTCACGCATGGCAGCTAGTTTTTGCCAGACAAGGCTTGGGAACACGCGGGGCCGGCTTGCAACTGTCGAGAATCCGCAATCGGTTCCGGCCACTATACGATCACGGCCAACCACGTTAGCAAAACGCAGGAGTCGTTGAGCAACCAACTCAGGATGTTCGACGCAGTTAGAGTTGGTGTCCAGTACCCCGGGTACTAAAACCTTGTGATCCGGGATATCGTTGCGGCGCTCTTCAAAGGTGGCTACTTCGTGGTTGTGGCGGGCATTTGCCGATTCGAACAGAATGTAAGCTGGCCTGGCCTGCATCACAATATCAAACACTTCACTGATTGGTATGTCATGGGTATGTGGACCGGGGTAGTTGCCCCAGCACAAGTGCATACGCATGCGTTCAGGCGGAATATTTCGCGTCGCATGGTTCAGTGCGAGCATATTGCGATGGGCCGCGCGTTTGAACTGATCGAGGGACAAATCGGTGTAAGCGGTGTGTCGGCCCATTGCGAGGTCGGGCGCATCCAGTTGCAGGTCAAAACCGGCGTTAACAATCGACTCGTACTCGTTTTGCAAGACCTGGGCTAAAGCAGATACGTAGTCATCGTCTGATTGGTAGTACTGATTTGGCATGAATATTGAAATAACCCCGGGTGAAGCCGCATTCATAAACGCGCGCATCGGTTGGTGGGTTTGTATCGCCAGTGAAAAATTATCCAGGTCTGCCTGCAGCGCACTGGTATCTTTAACCGCCAATGGCCCGGTGCAAGCTGGCGGTTTTAAAGGGTTGGCCACGCCGCTGGATCTTAAGTGTTCGGCAAATTCTTTGTTCTCGACCAGGTCGGCAGGTGCCAGTAGCTGGGTTTCGCTTTCGCCATCAAAGCCTGCTATCCGGTGCTTCATATAGTTGGTGTATGACCACTTTGACATTTCACCGTCAGATACGATATCAACGCCGGCCTGAATTTGTTTCCCAACAATATCGGTAACCGACTCGCTTACCGCGGCAGCCAGTTCTACAGCATCTACCGGCCCACCTTCGTCTTGTTTCATCAGCAGGGGAATGAGGCTGGCTGGGCGGGGTAAACTGCCAACATGGGTTGTTAAGATGCGTTTTTCAGTCGAGTTATCCAAAAAAAATCTCCCGTGTATATCAGCTGGTGGCTCTGTGTTGTTGGTGCCGGACTATATTAAGTTGGTGAATTAAAAATGGCTAACTTAAGGCGACTGAACTGTGACTGATACTATTTTGTCGTTCGTTGTACTGATGATCAACGGATTCAAAGAGGTTTGCGATGGCGCCGGAGTTTTCTGTTATTCATGCCACCCCAGGCAGTCACCAGGGTCTAGTTGTTCTGACCGTGGGTCGTAACACACGTGCAATTCACTCAAATAGCGAGTTCGAGGCCATTATCGCCCTGAATGCCAGTGGTGAAATCGTCTGGACAAAAATGATGGACTTTGCGCTGATGGATTGTCGTCAATCGCGCCGGGGCAGCCTGCTTGTTATGGGTACAACAGGGGTTGCCGAAGAACTGGCCTTTGACGGGACGCTTGTTAACCGATGGTACTGCCCGGATCGTTTTCCCGAAGGCACCACCGGTACCCCACTGCCGACAATGAAAATTCATCACGCTATCAGCGAATTGAGTGACGGATTGCTGGCGACGGTGTCGATACGCGAGCATCCGCTCGAAAATCCCGAACCGGATTGGCAACGTTTCATGTCTGACACGATTGTTCTGTTCAATCGGGAAGGCACCATCCATATGGAACTCGACCTGATCGACCTGCTTGATACTGCACGAATAACAACCGATGGCCGACTGCCGTATTGGCGATTCCAGGGCTGGTCAGAAACAATGGACTGGTCACATGCGAACTCCATCATCGAAGATCCGGCTGATGGCGGCTTGTTATTGTCACTGCGTCATCAGGACGCCATTATTAAAGTCAGTCGGTCTGGCGAGCTGGTCTGGATTCTCGGCAACCCATTAGATTGGGGCGGGCAGTGGCAGGATCGCTTGTTAAAAATTGACGGCGGGCCGCCGTTTTTCCATCAGCATGATGTGAGTATCACGTCGTACGGGGAGCTTATGTTGTTCGACAACGGCGCCAACCCTGATCAGCCAATTGATACCCACCAAAGTTCGGTTTTGTGTTTTCGGATCGACGAAGCAGCCATGACCGCTACTGAAACATGGCGGTTTGGCAGTGACTTTCTGCCTTATTCAACTTACGTTAGCGGTGTCTGTGAACTGGACAATAAAAACGTATTTGTCGCCTGTACCGGCTTGAAGCACGATTCGAACGGCCGGCGTGTCAAGTTGCCCCCAAAAGGCGTCGGGGCAATTGAAGTGTTTGAAGTCGCCCGCACCGGACCAAACACTGGTACGTGTGTATTTCATGCCCGGCTGGAGGACAAAAACGCGCTACCAGATGCGGGTTGGCATGGATTTCGGCCAGAATTCCTGGATACGCAGACTGCCGCCAGATTGCTTTCGGCTTAGCGTCGTAAGTTACCAGACCTGACGACGACCCACGGTTCGCGCGAATTGCCGGGGTTCGCCAGGGTTACCTCCAGCGTGGCGGCGCCGGGTCAGCCTTTGGCGCAGTCGGGAACTTTATAGCCTGCTTCTTCCCAGGCGGCAACGGCGCCCGGATGATATTTAAGCGGCATCGCGCCACAGAATCCACTGGTCACAGCATCTAGAACTGCCAGGCTGATATTGCGGGCAAACGGTGCCTTGGCCTTTAGCGCATCCAGGGTCGCGATGTGGGCAGCAGTCAGTGCCTTGGCCAATTGAACATCCATGTCTTTATGAACTATTTCTGCGCCGGTAGTGACGACGGCGCGAAAGCTGTCGTCTTCAGAGACAACCGTGACGCTGTCGCCATATCCAAGATCATTGACCTTAAGCATTACCGGCGCATTACCCGGTGCACTGGCCCACTTGGAAAATCTACTGTCGGCAAATTTTGCTTTCGGTATAGACCACAACGTGACTTTTCCGGAACCGGTCGCAGTAATGATTCGATCTGACGGGAAGGTGCCGGGAATCACAAAGGCATCGGCTGAGCCGTCACTGATTGTTTTGCCGGTCTGACCCCAGTTCACCTGCAAACCCTTGTAGTCGTCACCTTCTTTCAGCCCGGCAACCAGTTGAATCATTTGTCGCGCAATCGTCAGTGCAGCGCCACGCGGCGGACCGTTAAACACGGTTTTTCCCTTGAGCCCGTCCCATCCGTTCAGATTGGTGCTGTCAAATGCAAACAAAGAGATGGCACCAAAATTGTACGGATACAAGGCGCGCAAATTACCGGCCAGTGCGGCGCCGGCCTCTCCTTGTTTGGAATACGGGCCCCGTCCTTTTTGTAAAAGGAAGGGCAATATTAGTGGTGCCGGGGCAATATCTGTGCGCCCTTCAGCAACATTGAGGACCGAATTGGTTAGCGTTTGCCCGGACTGAATTTGCAGGTTGGCTATGCCTTTGTCGGATGCGACTTCACTCAAGTGAGTCATGGTCAGATAGGGGGCGCCACCTGGTACGGTTGTTTCTGCACTCAGATTAAGCTGTGCAACGCAGGCGCCTGAGTACAAGGCCAGGGCACCTGCAAAGCTGACAACAAGTAACGAATTTCTCGGTGACATGAGGGGTTCTCCTGTAGTGCGGTTAGCGGGCCTGAAGCCAAACCCAACCCGTGACAGATGTTGAACGCTGACAGATTTTTTGAGGTTAAATCAAGAATTAAGATGGTCATTCCATTCTTTGCGTTGAACCGAGGCTTTGTTGGCCTGTAAACACCGGAGTAATTACTCAATGGCTCAGACATCCCCGCGTCAAATAACAAATATACCCACACGGTCGAGCTACGATGTTGTGATTGTCGGTGGCGCAATGCTTGGCTCGTCAACAGCCTGGTTTTTAACGGACAGTGCCGACTTCAATGGCTCCGTACTCGTTGTCGAAAAAGACACCACTTACGAATTCACTTCGACTGCGCGTACAAACAGTTGTATTCGTCAGCAATTTTCGAACGAAGTGAATATTCGAATCTCTCAGTTTGGTGCGCATTTTATTAAAAATTTCAGGCAGTACATGGGTGGCGACAGCGCAGTGCCGGATGTCGTCTTGCAAAGCTTTGGTTATATGTATCTGGCCAGCAATCAAGCGTTCGCGACCGTTCTTGCTGAAACTCAGCAATTACAGGCGAAATGTGGTGCCGGCACTCAGATAATGACAGCTGACGAAATCAAGCGTGATTACCCCTTCTATAATGTTGACGACATTATTCTCGGTAGTCACAACCGGGTCGACGAGGGTTATTTTGACGGCAACACCTTGTTTGACTGGTGGAAACGCTCTGCGCGAGACCGCGGGGTTGAGTACGTGGCCAATGAAGTGGTGGCCATGGCAAAAAACCCATCAGGAACCCGAGTCGATAGCGTGACCTTAAAGACCGGTGAAGTAATCAATTGTGGCCAGGTCGTGAATGCCTCAGGCCCGCGCGCCGTTTTGACCGCGCGGATGGCGGGCATAGACATTCCGGTTGAGCCGCGTAAGCGATATAGCTTTATCTTTGCCGCTGAGAAGCCACTGGATCGTGACTTACCACTGACTATTGACCCCAGTGGTGTCCATATGCGAAGTGATGGCTTGTACTACCTGGCGGGGTGCCCGCCCGAGGTTGACCCGGCTGTTGATTACGATGATTTCGATGAAGATCACACGATTTGGGAGCGAAAAGTCTGGCCGGTTCTTGCCCATCGTATTCCACAGTTTGACGCCATTAAACTAAAGAACTCCTGGGTTGGTCACTATGCGTATAACACCCTGGATCAAAACGCTATTGTTGGCCCGCATTCGACGGTCGGCAACTTTATATTTGTGAATGGCTTTTCCGGGCACGGCTTTCAGCAGTCACCTGCGATCGGACGGGGGGTTGCCGAACTGATTGCGTTTGGTGAGTTTCGTGCGCTTGACCTGAGTGCTTTTGGTTATGGTCGAATTGAAAATAATCAGCCTTTTGTTGAAAGAGCAGTGATATGAAACGGCATTCCGCGATTGTCGCTTGCCGATCGCCAGGCTGAGCAGCCGGGTCTTCGGTCTTTGGGTATCGCGTCGCTCTGGCTATCTGTGCGGTTAGCCTTTTTGTTTTGCTTCAGCGCGAATTTGATCGCCGTGTTCATCCAGCGCTGGTGGCATGGAGCGGATTTTTGTCGACTGGTTATTGAACCGAATCGGATTGCCAAAGGTTTTGGTTTTAACCCCGTTGGGCAGGGTCATGTCTTGTACCCATTCACAGTGCGCAACCTGCGGATGTGACAGCGCTTCTTTAAACCCGTTGATATGGCCGCACGGCACCCCGGCGTCACCAAAAATTTGTAGCCATTCGTCGGCAGTTTTGGTGGCAAAAGGTGTGGCCAGAATGTCGGCCAGCTCGGTCTGGTTCCTGGCTCGCAGCGCGGTTGTTTTGAATTCGTCACGCTCGATCAGCTCGGGCATGTCAACGATATTGCAGACATCGCGATACAGCTTGTCATTACCGGCCGCAATGCAGAAATAGCCATCGCTGCCCTTAAACGCCTGGTACGGGGCGTTGCGTGGGTGGCGCGAGCCCATGCGCGGCGAATTTGTACCGGTACCAAAAAATTCACTCGTTTGCAGGGCCGATATGCCAATTGATGCCCCCAGCATTGACGCGTCGATGTGTACGCCTTCGCCGGTTTTTTCGGCCTCGCGCAGCGCCGAGGCAATGGCAAATGCCCCGTACAATCCCGTAGCGGTATCGCTGATCGGGACACCACATTTCACCGGGTCTGTTTCACCTGTCACACTCATGATGCCGCTTTCGGCCTGCACAACAAGGTCGAATCCGCCGCGGTGGGCATACGGGCCTTCAGAGCCGAAGGCATTAATAGAGCAGTAGACAATGGCCGGGTTGACCGCTTTAATATCGTCGTACCCGAGCCCTAGACGGGCCATTACACCGCCACGATTGTTCTCAATAATGACATGGGCTTGTTGACACAATTGCAGGGCAAGGGCGCGGTCTTCAGGAGACTTTAAGTCCATTGCGATTGATCGTTTGTTGCGATTAACCGAAGCAAAATTTTCACTGTACCCATTGGTTATCGGTGGCCAGAAACGCATATCGTCGCCGGTCGGCTTTTCGATTTTTATGACTTCTGCCCCCATGTCGGAAAGCAACATGCCGCAAAACGGACCTGACAAAATGTTGGTGAATTCAACAACCTTGATACCTTGAAGCGGTTGCATTGCGGTTCCTTTTCTTGTTTGTAGAATCGAAAAATGACTTGCCGAAATATCTGCGGTATTCGGTATTCAGTATTACCTGCCAAATTTGTCCCAATGGCTGCCGAACAAGGCATCTTCGCTGGGTTTGTCTTCTGCAATAGTGGTGACCAGGAAGGTTTTGTTTATAAAGTGCGACCAGTTCAAGTTGTCTGAAATGGTATTGCCCGCCCAGGTGCCACCGCCCATGGACAAGGTAAATGGCAGGCTGTTGTTAAAACTGCCGCCGTTGCCAAAAGTATGTGCCTGATTGACCAACACACGGACAACATCGGTTTCGTCAGCCAGTTGAGCGGCGTGAGCCATGTCCCTGGTATGAATGCCGGTGGAATGGCCTTTGCCCGTTACGTTTAATACTTCGCGCACAATACGCTTGGCGTCGTTGAAGTCTTTAGCACGGTAGACGGTTAAAACCAGGGAAAGTTTTTCGTCCGCAAACGAGTGTTTCCCACCGACATTGCCTTCTTCGACCAGAAAGTATTTAGCTGATTTTGCGGGCTCATCCAGGCCGAGAATTTCAGCGGAGACATCAGCATCCTTGGCAATAACATGGCGGTTCAGGTTGCCGCCCTGCCACAGGGTTTTGGCGACATTGTCTTTTTCCCGGGGGCTGCATCGGTAGGCACCGGCGCGTTGCAGGGCTGCAATGGCGTCGTCGTATATATCGTCAAGAATCACCACGGCGTTTTCCGACGAGCATGACGTGGCGTTATCGAAAATTTTCGACTCCGTGATTTTCACCGCCGCATCGTCCAGGTCGGCGGTGGAATCAATAATGACAGGAACATTGCCGGCACCAACCCCGATGGCCACCGTGCCCGACTGCATGGCGCGCTTGACGTTGTTCTGTGAACCCGTCACTACAACCAGGTCACACTGGTTCATGAGTTGCTGGGTCATTTCCTTGGAAACGGGGGACGGCAGTATTTGCACCAGGTCTTCGGGGTGTCCTGCCTTAGCTAACTCGGCACGCATCAATTCGACGGTTTTTTTAGTGGTGTGATAGCCGGCAGGCGATGGTGCAATAATGACGGCGTTTCCACCTTTGACTGCCATCATCGCTTTGTTAACCGGGGTTGCCGCCGGGTTGGTTGACGGGCAAACCGCGCCAACGACACCAACCGGTTTGCCGTAAGTGACAAGACCGCGGTTTGGCTCTTGTGCAATCACCCCCACGGTTTTTACCCGCATCAGGTCGCGCAGCGTGCCAAATGTTTTGCGGGTGTTTTTAATGATCTTGGATTCGACGTTGCCAAGGCCGGTGTCTTCGACTGCCAGCCTGGCCAGCATCTCAGCGTTTTCCGGTTTGTAGACTGACCACGCGAGGGCGGTGACTGCCTCGTCGACCCGGGCCTGATCGTGATTGTCAAAGGCCGCCATGGCGGCGCGAGCGCGTTCAATAGTTGCGGCAATTGCGGCTTGTTCGAGGCCGGGTTCGGTCACTTGCATGGGGGCTCCGGTGGGTGAGGGCGATCGAATGTTTGGGCAGGCGTGCTACAGTCTGGCAAACGAATGAAAACATTTTCATAAATATGTGGAAATAATACCTGAAGTGACTGAAAAAACCGAACGCAACGCGTCGCCAGGGTCGCCAACGCCGCCGGGTGCTGAGCCGGGTGGTGAGCCGGGTGGTCGGCTCGGACGGCCAGGACGGCCAGACATCACGATGGTCGCCAGCCGTGCCGGGGTGGCGCCAGCCACGGTTTCAAGGGTGTTTAACCAGCCGGAGAAGGTTCGGGCGGCTACCCGGGAGCGGGTGTTGAAAGCAGCCCACGATCTTGGTTACATCCGAAATCGTGCGGTTGGCACGATGCACGGCCGGGTCAGCGGTTGTATTGGTTTGGTTGTGCCGGAGCTGACCAATTCCATCTTCTCTGAAATTATCCAGTCGTTTTCCGATGTTGTTTCGGAAGCCGGGTACACGGTATTGATGGCTACCCATGGCTACGATGCGCGCCGTGAATTATCGGTAATTACCAAGTTGCTTGAGCACCGGGTGGACGCTGTTGCTCTGATTGGCCTGGAGCGACTGAACGCCACTTACGCATTGTTAAAGCGACAACAAGTGCCCGCTATTGCATTGTGGCAATACGATCCACATTCAATCATTTCCTGTGTCGGTGTTGATAACCAGGAGGCAGGCTACCTGGCCGCAAGCCATCTGATTGATCTTGGCCATCGCAAGATTGGTATCGCTTTTCCACCGACCGGGGAGAACGAGCGGGCCCGTGCCCGGCTTGCCGGCGTGAACCAGGCGCTGGCACAAGCCGGCTTAAATATGTCCGAGGACTGGCGAATCGAAGCCGTCTACGACGTGTCACGGGCCAAATCGGCGATTGTGAAATTACTCGACGGCCCCGACCTGCCAACCGCACTTGTGTGCGGTAACGACATCATTGCCCAGGGCGCTTTGTTCGCGGCACAACGACTCCGTTTGAGCGTCCCAGGCGAATTGTCAATCGTGGGCATCGGAGACTTTCCCGAATCGGCAGATCTGGAGCCGGGGCTGACTACGGTGCATATTCCGGCGGTTCGAATCGGCCGCCAGGCAGGCCACCATCTGACTATTTCGATTGCAGAAAGGTCAGGCCACCAGATTCTGCGCAGTAAACTCGATGTCGAATTGATTGTTCGCAGTACAACAGCCGCGCCCGGGGCGTGATTCACTGGGTTGTTATTCGCCGGTTTGTGATTCTTGCTACAGCTTTGGGCCCGATTCGGGTAACCTAATCTTTCGTTCAACCTGGCGTTTCCGCCGCAACAGGAGTCACGTATGCAAGCGCTTGAATCTCTCGATCAAATGCGCCCCGAGGGTGTGTCTGTCGCCGAATGGCGGCTGCGCCTTGAGTTGGCTGCGGTCTATCGTCTGACCGACTTTTTTGGCTGGACCGAATTGATCTTTAACCATATTACGGTTCGCGTACCGGATTCCCCCGATTCCGCACCACATTTTCTGATCAACCCCTTCGGTTTGCACTACGCGCAGGTCACCGCACATAACCTGGTTAAAGTTGATACCGACGGCAATATTCAGGGTAATTCTGAGTACCAGATTAACCCGGCCGGATACACCATTCATAGCGCAATTCATGCAGCCCGCCACGACGCGCAATGCGTGATGCATACGCACACCACCGCTGGTATGGCCGTGGCCTGCAAGCAGGAAGGCCTGCGTTACGACAATTTTTATTCAGTCTTGTTGTATGGTGACGTGGCATACCACGACTTCGAAGGCATCACCACTGATCTTGACGAATGTGGCCGTCTGGTTAACAGCCTGGGTGACAAAAACATCCTGATCCTGCGGAACCATGGCTTACTTGCCGCCGGCGATACCGTGCCGAAGATGTTGCAGAACATGTGGACGTTACAACGGGCATGTGAGGTGCAACTGGCTTCCGACGGTTTGAACGGGCCGAACGTACCGGTTACGCCCCAGGTGCTGGCACAGGCCGCGGCGCGACGTGACCCACAATCCAGATCAGGGCAATTAATGTTTGACGGTATGCTGCGTCGAGCCGGTATTCACTACGAAGATCTGGTCTGAGCATCACTTGGATATTTTTGATTACGACAATGTCATGCTCTTGCCGCGTCGTTGCGCGGTCAAGAGCCGGCGCGAATGTGATCCATCGGTAGAGTTTGGTGGCCGGCGTTTTAATATTCCGGTTGTTCCCGCCAACATGCGTACTGTTGTTGACGACAACATCTGCGAGATTCTGGCTGCCGGCGGGCATTTTTATATTCAGCACCGCTTTGACATTGACACCGTCGGGTTTGCGCGAAAAATGCGCGACAAAAATCTCTTTGTGTCGATTTCGGTCGGAGTTCAGCCGCATGACTTCACAATTATTGATGCGCTGGCCGATCAGCAGATCGGGGCAGATTACATTACTATTGATATTGCCCATGGTCATGCGGATTCAGTACGCGACATGATTCGCCATATCAAGAAACGCCTGCCGGATGCTTTTGTCATTGGCGGCAATGTTGGCACTCCCGACGGTATTATGGATCTGGAGCGCTGGGGTGCGGATGCAACCAAGGTTGGCATCGGCCCGGGGAAAGTTTGTATTACCCGGATGAAAACCGGCTTCGGTACCGGGGGCTGGCAGTTGTCGGCTCTCAAATGGTGTGCCCGGGTAGCCACTAAGCCGATTATCGCGGACGGCGGTATTCGCGAACACGGTGATGTGGCCAAATCGGTGCGCTTCGGTGCCACGATGGTCATGATTGGTTCGTTGTTTGCCGGCCATGAAGAGTCACCGGGCAAGACAGTCGAATTCGAGGGTGAGCGTTTCAAAGAATATTTTGGCTCAGCCTCAGAACATAACAAAGAGCAACGCAGCTTTATCGAAGGCAAGCGGATTCTTGAACCAATCAAAGGCCACCTGCCGGATACCTTGCGCGAAATGTGTGAAGACCTGCAAAGTGCAATTTCTTACGGTGGCGGCACACAGTTATCAGACCTGCAAAAGGTCAACTACGTCATCCTCGGTCACGACAATCAGTCGGAATATCTGATCTGAGGGTTTATCTGAGGTCTGGAGAATTAATTGAGTTTGCAGGTATACAGTTTCGAAGGGGTTACACCGGTGGTTGACCCCACGGCCTATATTCATCCATCCGCGGTGCTGATTGGTGATGTCATCATTGGTCCGCGTTGTTACATTGGTGGCAACGCTGTGCTGCGCGGCGACTTTGGCCGCATCGAAATGCATGCCGAGTCCAACGTACAAGACAATTGCACCGTGCATTCGCTGCCCGACTTTGACTGCATCATGAGCGAGCGGGCCCATATCGGACACGGCGCCATAGTGCACGGGGCGTTTATCGGCCGTAACGTACTGGTTGGTATGAATGCGGTTGTCCTGGACCGTGCCCGGGTTGGTGACGACACCATTGTTGCTGCGATGAGCCTTGTGAAGATGGGCGGAGAAGTGCCGGCACGCGTCTTATGGACGGGTATCCCGGGTAAAGTAGCGCGCGAGTTAACTGATGCCGACATCCACAACAAGGGTCGGGGCACTGATATGTATGTGGAACTCGCAGCCCGTTGCGCCACCGGTATGCAGCGGGTTGATCCGTTGTCTGCGGCCGAGCCGAATCGCACGCGAACCAACTGGAGCGAGTAGGCGGTAGGCGAGCAGACGCGTAAACAAGCCAGCGACAAGATAATCCGCTAACTTTGTCTCCTTCATCACGCCTGCGTCTGGCTAAGCTTTTGCTTTTTGTCGCCCCGGCACTATGGTCAGCCAACTACATTGTTGCGCGTTCAGCCCCCGGGGTGATCGAGCCACATTTACTGGCGTTTCTCCGCTGGCTGTTTGCCTTTGGATTGATGCTGCCTTTTGCCCGTAACGATCTGAAAAGAAACTGGCCGGCATGGCGCAGTGAATGGCGCGACTTTTTAGTCCTGGGTGGATTGGGGATGTGGATTTGTGGCGCCTTTGTGTATCTAGGCGGTCAGACGACACAGGCCTTGAATATTGGCTTGATTTACGCATTGACTCCGGTGCTTATCGCTGTCGCCTCGGCGTTCTTGTTTGCTGACAAATTGCGCGGCTGGCAGATCGCCGGGCTGGCGATGGCGGTCAGCGGTGTTGTTGTTATTGTTACCCGTGGCTCATGGGTAAATTTTCTGCAGATTCAATTCACTTCAGGTGATTTGTGGATTCTGACAGCGGCAGCAAGCTGGACAGTGTATTCGTTGTTGCTGCGACGGCAACCCAGCGTGCTGGGTCCGTTTGCCCGCCTGACAATGATCACGGCCGGGGGTCTGATTGTATTGATCCCGTTTACCGTGGCCGAAGTGGCGGTCACGGGCCTGCCGCAACATTGGGGCGCTGCATTATCGCTGGCTTTGTTGGCGGCAGTGCTTCCGGGCTTTGGCGCTTACCAGGCCTACTCTTTTATGCAGCGTGAACTTGGTGCAGCCCGTACCGGGCTGGTGTTGTATCTGTCACCTTTGTACACGGCGATTGTGGCCTGGATTGTGCTGTCGGAAACGCCGCAATGGTTTCATGCTGCCGGCGCGCTGCTGATATTGCCGGGAATGTATCTTGCGACTCGCGTGTCAGCGGAAAAATCATCGAAGCCAGCCAAAGCGACGGAACCTACCAGGCAGTCGTAGCCACTGGATGATCAGGGTTCAGTGTTTGCCAACCCGGGTTGGGTCTTTGTAAATTCGGACAATTTCTTCGAAGGCTTCGGTCAGCACCGGAGACCCTGAATGAACGGCTTTGAACGGTGGCTTTCCGGTATTAATCACCAGGCGGGTTGCCATGGGCAGGCGCAGCATACTGACTTTACGAATTTCATCCCATTTATAGGTTTTGCCGCTAAACCAGTCCTGGCGAACCCCCTCGCTATCGATTGTCGTCTTGCCGGTCAGGATGTAGTACGTGGTCCACGACATTGCGGCGGCTCCGCCGAGGATGAGCAGCACCATGGGTGAGCCAAGGTCTTCAGTCTTCAATAATAGAAAGACAGCGAATAGAACAACCATTGCGGTAATCGCGCAGGCAAGTGTTCGGGTAAACCAGCCGTAAGCCGGGCCAGTGACCGGGGTTGCAAATCTCTGTTCGGGTTCCACGTTATTTTGCTTGTCCTGTTAGGGGTTGGCGGAGAAAAACCGGTTTTCAAGCTGGTCGAGCACCGCTTGTTTTTCTTTGCTGTTCATCGTGGCCCAGCGCGCAATTTCGTCGATGGTCCTGGCGCAACCCTGACAGTAACCAGTTTGTGGATTCATCTCGCAGATCGAAATACAAGGTGACGGCGGATGTGGCGCCGAGGTTGGCAACGGCGGTTGGGGATGCTCAGATGCGGAAGAATCGGACGAAGAATCGGACGAAGAATCAGGCGGAAAATCAGACATCAGCAATTCAGGCAGTTGCTTGTTCTGAATGTTGTGCGGCAATGGCATTGCCTGCTCTTGAATTACTTTTGCGCCCAAGCACAGATGAGATCCACTGTCCGGTCGTCACCAGTTTGTCCAGGTCCAGACCGGTTTCAATGCCCAGGCCGTGCAACAGGTAGACAACATCTTCTGTGGCGACGTTTCCGGTGGCACCTTTGGCATACGGACATCCGCCCAGGCCGGCTATCGACGTGTCGAACCGGGTTACCCCGACGTCAAGGGCGGCCAGGACGTTACTAACCCCCTGGGCGTAGGTGTCATGGAAATGACCGGATTGCTGATCCAGCGCGAACACTTTGGCGGTCGCCTCAAAAACCGATTTCACCCGGTTGGCGGTTGCAACCCCAATCGTGTCGCATATACCGACCTCGTGAACACCGAGATCTTTAAAGCGGGAGGTCAGGTCAACAACGTCGGCAACAGGGACTTCACCCTGGTACGGGCAGCCAAAGGCGACAGATACCGCAGCGCGAACCCGGATTCCATTGTTAAGTGCCGCGGCAACCACCGGTCGCCCGCGCTCAACAATCTGGGCAATGGAACAATTGGTATTACGCTGCGAAAACGCTTCGCTTGCGGCGCCAAAAATAACCACTTCGTCAACGCCTGCGGCCAACGCGCGTTCCATACCTTTCATGTTGGGCACCAGGACAGACCGGATAATTTGCGGACTGGCAGGAACGGCGGCAATGACCTCAGCGGCATCAGCCAGTTGCGGAATCCACTTTGGTGACACAAAAGACGTGACCTCGAGTTGGCTTACCCCGGCGGCCAGCAATTGCTGGCACAAGGCAATCTTGGTTTCTGCAGTAATTGGCTGCTTTTCATTCTGCAGTCCGTCACGCGGACCGACTTCGGTGAGTTGAACAGATTTAGGGTAAGTCATTGGCTTTCCTGAACGATCTGACGCACAGGGGGTGTGCGATTCGCGAGAAATGGGAATTTTTATATTATGACAGAGGGTGATCGTGCGCGAAGACACAGTTTCCCCCCATGAGGTTTTAATGTCCAAGCCGGTTGTTGTAAGCTCTATTAAAACGGCGATGGGGTTCTTCCATAAGCCAGAAATATTAGTAGATCGGGGCGAGTTTCTGTGAACATTCTGTTAGTCGATGATGACCGGCTTGGTCGGGTAATGCTTGCCGAAAGTCTGCGTTCACGTCAGTTGTCGATTATTGAAGCAGAATCCGGCGAAGACGCAATGCAGCAGTGGCAACGCGATCGCTTCGATGTTGTTGTCTCTGACATTCTCATGCCCGGCATGGACGGCATGGAACTGGCAGCCAGCATTCGCGCTGACGAAGCGTCCGGTTCGTCCGGTTCGTCAGGTTCTGCCGGTCCGGCTACCCGGCCAGTCCGGCTTATTGCCCTGACGGCGAGTATTACCGGGCCGGATGACGAAGCCCGCATTCGTGGTTTGTTCGATGTTGTGCTGAACAAACCGATTACCGCTGAACTATTGTTTAAGGCGCTGACATCTTTGCAAACGCCGGGGGCTGAGCTGCGTCACCCTTAGTAGCCGCGTTCCGTAATAACAAGACCACCCGGCTGCTCGCCTTGTGAAAGCAGCTGAATTTTTTCAGCAATCTGGGATGCCGATTCTGCTGCCCGGGTAAGCGCGGCGACATGTGGGGTGATGCGAATCGTTTGTCGTGACCAAAAACCGTGCTCCGCCGGTAACGGTTCGGTGTTGAAGACGTCGAGGCTGGCACCCGCCAGTTGACCGGAGTCGACTGCGGCCAGTAAATCAACATCGTTAACGAGTTGCCCGCGGGCAACGTTAATCAGCCAGGCACCGCGCGGCAACAAAGCCAGGCTTTTGCTGTTGATTATATTGCGTGTCTGTGGGGTCAGCGGTGCAATAAGGATCAGAACATCGGTGGTAGCCAGAAATCGTTTCAGGCCATCCGGACCATTGAATACGGGCACGTCGTTATCTCCGGATGTGTCGGATACGCCGGAGCGTCGATAAGCGTTTACCGGATAACCGTCGGCTTTAAGCAGTGCCGCCACCTGCCGGCCCAACACACCAAAACCAAACAAGCCGACCCGTATTTTGTTCGGATCGACTGGTTCGTGTTCAATCCATTGATGATTATTTTGCTGGGTCTGGTAGCGCCAGCACAGCAGACGATAGTGTTCTGTTTCGTGACGGCAATAGCGGGCCATCTGGTCACCCATGCCTGCATCTTCAAGGCGGTACAGCGGTAAGCCGGCGGGCAGATAGCCGTTACTTAGCCAGTGATCAACCCCGGCACCAAGGCTGAAGCAGGCTTTTATGTTGGGTGCCGAGTCAAAAATATGTCCGGGCGGAGCCCAGGCCACCAGGTAGTCGGTGCTGTGGGCAGCATCGGAATTGACGTCAGCCTGCGGCAGGGCAGACTGCAGGCAGGTAATCATCTGCTCGCGCTTGTGATCTTCGGGGTGGTAAACCGTGACGTGCATGTTGTTAGTGAGGTTGAGATTGCGGTGTATCGACATTACCCAGCATTTTGCTGACAGCGTGTAGCAGCGAGTCGATTGGAATCGGCTTGCTCAGGGTTTTGTTGAAACCCTGCTGGGCCAGTCGCATTGCAATATGATCACCTACAACGCCGGTTAAGGCGATCATAGGGATGGGGCCCGAATCACTTAGTTGCTCAATGATCCGCATTTTGGCAGCCATTTCCGTACCCGACATACCTGGCATATTCATATCCGAAATGACAAGATCGAACGGCTGGCTGCAAAAGGCTTGCAGGGCTTGCTCGCCGTCTTCGGCCTGAACAATGTGGTACCCACTTTTTTCCAGCATGGCGGCCAGCATGATTCTGGACAAGCGGTCATCATCGACGAGTAACACGCGACCCTGGCCTGATAGGCTGGTAACAGCAGGGTGCAGTGAGGCGGCCCCTGGCTGAGCCGGCTCGGCATTGAGTGGTAACAGCACGCGAATAGTTGTCCCGACACCGACCGTACTCTGAACTCGAATATCTCCGTGCAGCTGCCGGGCGAGAGCGCGCGTGATGCTCAGTCCAAGGCCGGCGCTTTTTTGATTCCTGGTGTCAGGATTCAGGCTAACAATCGAATCGTCATCACCTTGGGACGACGGTTCAAAAAGTCGACGCAGGATGGCTTGCTCGATACCCGGGCCAGAATCAGATATTTCCAGTCGAACCCCACCGCCGCCATCAGTATGTTCACCGTAGGAAGCGCGGATGGAAACCGTGCCGTGATCTACATGTTTGATAGCGTTGCCAACCAGGTTAACGATGATTTGTCGAACCCGACCGGCATCGGTACGAATGTACTGCGGCAGCTTAGGATCGAACCAGAATTCCAGGCCAACGGCGTTTTCCCGTGATAACGCACTCATGCTGTTCAGGGCCGATGAGATCAAACCGTATAAATCAACGGATTGCAGTTCAGGCTTGCCTGATAAATGGCCTACCCGGGTGGTGTTGACCAGTTCATCAACCAGGCGGGCAAGATCCCGGGTAGCTTCGACAGCGGTTGAAACAAGGTTCTGCTGGTTTTCGTCGAGATCGGTTCCCTGTAACAACTCGATCGCCATTAAGAGGGCGCTGAGCGGGGTGCGCAGTTCATGGCTGGCATGTGCCAAATCACCTGGTTTGATGGTCAGGGCGTCTGAGGCCTGGGTATCGCTGTGGTCACGAATATTTTTGTTACTCCGCATGACACAGTTTTTACATCATGTTTCGTGGCTGTGCGCAGTTTCGTTGTTGGAAATACGGTTATTACGCAATCTTTTTTATGCAGAACAATGGGTCAGCAACCCATAGTGACTAATCCTTTTGGGCCGGTACCATTCTGAATTTAACTGGCCAGGGCCCGCCCAATCAGGATTTTCTGGATGTCACTCGTGCCTTCGTAAATCTGGCAAACCCGGACATCGCGGTAGATGCGTTCGACGGGGAAATCAGCAAGGTAACCATACCCCCCGTGGATCTGAATGGCGTCGGAGCAGACTTTCTCCGCCATTTCCGATGCGAACAGTTTGGCCATCGCGGCTTCTTTCAGGCACGGTTCGCCGGCGTCTTTCAAGGCGGCGGCATGGGCAATTAACTGGCGTGCAGCTTCGAGCTGGGTGGCCATGTCAGCCAGGCGGAACTGCACCGACTGGTGTTCGAAGATGGCTTTGCCAAAAGCATGTCTCTCGTGAGCATAGGACAGGCCGGCCTCGAATGCGGCCCGCGCCATGCCAAGCGCCTGAGCTGCAATCCCGATGCGGCCACCTTCGAGGCCGGACAGCGCAATTTTTAAACCCTGTCCGGGCTGGCCAAGGAGGTGACTGGCTGGCACAGTGCATTGATTAAACCGGATCTGTGCAGTGTCTGATGCATGTTGACCCAGCTTATTTTCCAGGCTGACCACTTCATAGCCTGGCGTAACAGTAGGCACAACAAATGCTGATATGCCGCGTTTCCCGGCTGTCGGGTCGGTAACCGCCATAACAATGGCCAGGTCTGCATTCTTGCCAGAGGTGATGAATTGTTTAACCCCGTTCAGCACGTATTGATCACCCTGGAGTTCAGCGC
>JBAUID010000020.1:0-15549 GCA_049680625.1 Burkholderiaceae bacterium
AGACGCGAAGACAACAAGTACGTAGGCACTGAGATTCGGAGCGACCCCATCGGAACTGATCTGGTTTCCCTGAGTTGGTTTAACCCCCTTTCTGCAACCTCCAGGATCCCGGATGTGTGGGCAAAGATCCTATTCCGAACTGGATCATCTGGTACGGCGTCATTGTCATGGTTGGAGCGCCATTGGCAAATGCGGTGATGACCTTTGCCGGTACTAATCTGGGAATGGTGACCCTTGCGGACGGTTCTGAGATTGATACCGCGCTCTTCGAATACGCAGTACGAAACATTGCCGCAGCCGTGATTACCGGTTACGCACTCTATAAGCGATCAGCTGCAATGCTGCTCATCATATTTTTCATGCAATTCATGACAGAAGCCGGTGATTTTCTGGACAGCCTACTCTTAGGTGAAACAGATGTTGTCGGTATAGCAAGTTTCGTCGCGATGATGATTTTTCTCGCTTTTATTCCCTACACCATAGCCATCAGAAAACTCTGGCCCATGGTTCGCTAAGGCGAGCCGAAATTTCAAAACAGGAACGGACAAGATAATGAACCGAAGAAAACTTCTCAAATCATCAGCCGCCTCTGTACTGGCAGCAACCCTGGCAAGTAAAGCAGGAGCACAAACGATGACCGCGGACTCTCAAGCGTCTTTTGACACTGTTATGGCCTTTATGAATGCCATGGGATCGGGGGACATGGACAAAATGTCCAGCCTCATGGCAGATGATATGGTCTGGCACAACGAGGGCGACAAGACACTCCCCTGGATTCGCGGCGACATCGCTGGTAAGGCGGCAATCTTTGATTTCTTGCCTGTATTTTCATCAAATCTAAAAACCACTAAATGGGAAAACACCGATGCCTTCGCAAGCGGCAATACCGTCGCTGTTTTCGGTGCAATGGCGGCAACCGCTACCAAAACCGGACATAGCACTGGAGACTTCTCGTTTGCGCTTCGCGCCAAGGTGCGGGATGGCCAACTGATTCTTTGGCACTGGTTCGAAGACAGTTTTGCTGTTAGTCAAGCGTACCAGCGCAATAAGTAAGACAAGAATCACAGCGCCAGGTGGCGGCAGCGCGTGATTGCTTCCTGAATGTGGAAACATGAAGTTGAAAGTTTCTCTACAACTTGCTGGTTTGCTTTCGTTCATCGCCATGACCGCCGGGTGCGCATCTTACGGGGTAATTGAAAATCTGCCCATCTCAAATACAGAGACAGCAAAGGCAACGTATTCGCTAGAAACTCTGGTAGACCGCTCGAATCGCAATGAAAATTCCTTGTTGCTGGCGTTCTCCGGTGGCGGAACGCGAGCTGCGGCCCTCGCATATGGCGTATTGCAGGGGCTGCGCGACACGCCGATCGTGGTGAATGCCCAGGTGGAGCGACTGCTTGATGAAGTAGACACGATTAGTTCAGTGTCCGGGGGCAGCTTTACCGCCGCCTACTACGGGTTGCACGGTGACGGGATCTTCACCGACTTCGAGCAGACTTTCCTGCGGCGAAATGTTCAAGCGTCACTGCTGCGCGGTTTGTTCAATCCGTTGGAATGGTTTTCCTCAACGGGTCGAACGGAACTGGCAGTGCAGTATTACGAGGACTTGGTATTCCGAGGGGCAACATTCGCCGACCTACTGAAACGCGATGGTCCAATGATCCTGATAAACGCGTCTGACCTTGGTTACGGCGCTCGGTTTACTTTCATTCAGGAGTACTTCGATCTATTGTGCTCGGACCTGCTGAGCTTCCCGGTCTCCCGAGCGGTAACTGCCTCATCGGCAGTGCCTCTTGTTTTCAATCCAGTAGTTGTAAAAAACCACCAGGGATGCAGAGCAAAAATTCCTGACTGGTTGATCGATCTGAAACGTCGAACAGTTGATGATGACGAGTTGCAGATGGCTATCCATGGACTGGAATCTCTCCTTGAAAAAGACAAGCGCAAATATGTCCACTTTGTAGACGGCGGAATCACGGACAATCTTGGCTTGCGGGCAATTTACGATTTGGTGAGGCTAAATGGCGGTCCGAATGCAATGCTCGATCGCCTGGGCCGCTCGCTGCCCAAAAGACTAATCCTGCTCTCGGTCAATGCATCAACATCACCGGAGCCCGCAATGGACAAGACCAATCGCCAACCCTCGTTGGCCGAGGCCGCCAATGCGATGAGCGATGTTCAGCTGCATCGCTACAACGCGGCAACCATGAACCTGATGCGAAAAAGCTTAAAGCAGTGGGCCAAGGAAATGTCCAGACCCGGTTTGCCGGTCGAATCGTACTTTATCGACCTGAGCTTTCGGTCGGTAAAGTTGGAACAAGACAGATCACTATTGAATTTGACGCCAACCAGTTTTTCGCTCACAAACGAGCAAGTCGACCGACTAATAGCTACCGGACGGGAACTACTAATATCGCACCCGGAATTTCAGCGGCTACTGACCGATATGAAGCCATAAATCGGCCAAACGGCATTGTCACCTTGACCGAGCTTATGGAAAGGTAGCGGTATGAACAAAGCTAATCGCTACCACGGTTACCGTTTTCCAGCTGAAGTCATCAGCACGGCTGTTTGGCATTACCACCGGTTCTCCCTGAGTTTTCGAGACGTTGAAGATCTTCTAGCGCAACGCGGAGTGACCGTTTCATATGAATCGGTTCGTCGTTGGTTCCTGAAGTTCGGTCCGATGTGTCAGCGCACGTTGAAACGCCGTGAATCCAAGGGCGCCGATCGGTGGCATGCCGATGAGGTTTTTATAAAAATAAATGGTGAACATTTCTACCTTTGGCGCGCAGTTGACCAAGATGGTGACATCCTTGTACAACGTCGCCGCAATCGCGTGGCCGCGGAACGATTGAACGACAGATGCATCGATTCAAGTCCGCCGAACAGGCGCAATGTTTTCTTTCTCTGCATGCCAGAGTGAACAACTTGTTTCGATTCGGAAGACATTTAGTCAGAGCAGAGAATCATCGGCTGCTTCGTAATCGAGCGTTTTCCACTTGGTCTGAGATTACTTGCGTCTAGAGCACATGGCGAGCCATGTTTTTGCCGACTAAACAAAGCAACGTGACAATGTCTTCCTGATTCATCCCTTGCCTCAACGCGTGCTTTAACGCCAAGAAGAAAGCGCAGGAATGGCCTTCGACTATTTATATTGTGTCCAATTGTATTTATTGCTATTGTATTGCTCATGCATCAAAAACAACAAAAAACCGGTTCCCCCGAAAACCGCCTCATCCTGGAGCGACAGCTCTGCTTTGCCCTGTATTCCACATCGTTAGCCATGACCAAACTCTACCGCCCGTTGCTGGACCCTCTGGGGCTGACCTATCCGCAATACCTGGTGATGCTGGTGCTTTGGGAGCAGGACGGTATAACGATCTCCGACCTCGGTGATCGCCTGACACTCGATTCGGGCACGCTCACACCCCTGGTGAAACGCCTGGAGAAACTCGCGCTGATCAAGCGGCAACGCGATCCGGAAGATGAGCGACGGGTACGGGTATCACTAACAAAGCAGGGCCGTAACCTTCGTCAGCGGGCCGACTCGATTCCCGCGGCTGCGGGTGCCGCCACCGGATGCAGCTTCAAGGATCTGGATGATTTGACGGCAAAGATCACAGACCTCCGAAGATGCATGGCCTTGCAAAAGGAGATCTCATGACATCAGTTCAGTCTTCCAAGGCGATCCAGCAATGCGAGCCAATAAGAATTCACCACTGACGCTTGGTCAGGTCCTGACCGCACACGCGCGAATGGCACCGCTTCAGATCGGGGTCCGGGACCTCGACCGCGCACCGGTACTTGTTTTGTCGGGCTGTCCGCCGCGGGGTCAATCGAACCACGGTGCATTACAGGACCTGCCCCATGCCGAAATCGCACGACCGGTTACTCGGTACTCGCGCACCTTGAGTGAACCGACACTAGTACTGCCGCAACTGGATGAGGCTGTTTCTTGCGCACTTGGCCACGGTGGAGAGCCAGGCCCTGTGTGTACCGACATTCCCACCGATACACTAGATCAATCCGACAACCACGGTGAAGTGGTGGGTACCCGGTTACAGTTTGCAAACCACGCACAAATGGCAGCGGCATTTGGCATGCACGCGGAAAGAGTCAATCGCGTAGACGATTTGCCCGGTGCAATTAAACGTGCATTGGCTAACCGGCCCAGCCTTCTGGATGTCGTGGTTTCACCCGATGCGCGTTCGTCGGACGGTAAAACCGGGCTGGCCTGGGTGCCCGATCTGCAACCTCTTGACGCATGGAACGAGGCTGAACGCCAATGGCGCGCCGGGCACGGGGGAGGCTGACATGCAGAACTCGGAACCTAAACGATCCTTCGACTACATCATCATTGGTGCCGGCTCGGCCGGTTGCGTACTGGCCAACCGCCTGACCGAGGATACGACGAACAAGGTGCTATTGCTAGAAGCGGGTCATTGGGACAAAGACCCGCTAATACACGTACCAATGGGTCTGGCCAGGGTTTTCGGAGAGCGTCTGCACGACTGGGGATACTTCACCGAACCCGAACCACACATGGACGGTCGCAAGATCGAGTGCGCGCGCGGGCGAGTCATTGGTGGCTCTTCCTCGGTTAACGCCATGGCCTATGTGCGAGGCCACCGGGAAGACTATGACCGCTGGCATCGTAATGGCTGCGACGGTTGGTCCTACGCCGACGTACTGCCCTACTTCAAGCGATCTGAAACCTGGGAGGGGGAAGCCAGCGAATTCCGTGGTGACACTGGGCCGCTCACCGTTCGAAACTCAACCTACTCTGACCCAGTGTTCGAAGCGATCGAGCAGGCCATTGTCGATGCCGGGCATCCGGTGTCCCGGGACAGTAACGGCCGGGAGCAACACGGGTTCAACCGCATGCAGCAAACGATTCGCAATGGTCGGCGCTGTAGCGCGGCTGTAGCCTACCTGCGCCCTGCGCTCAAGCGACCCAATCTTGTGGTGGAGACTGGCGCATTGGTTGAACGAATCGGGATCAACAACGGAAAAGCCGAGAGCGTTACATACCAGCGCGGTGGCAATACGCAAACCGTTTGGGCAAGCCGCGAAATTGTTCTGAGCGGTGGCGTAATCAACTCGCCCCAGGTGCTGATGCTGTCGGGCATTGGGCCCGCAGATCACCTCAACGAGCACGGCATCAAGGTTGTTGCAGACTTGCCTGGTGTTGGACAGAACCTGCAGGACCACTTATCCGGCATTATCGAACACCGGCGACAACCTAACGGCCCGCTGCCAGGTGCACTTCGATACGACCGAATTGCCTTCAGTATGGCCAACGCCTACCTGCGCGGTCGCGGTATCGCCACCGACATTCCCCTCGGTGTCCATGCGTTCCTGAAATCAAGCCCTACAGAAGCTATCCCTGATCTGCAACTGCTGATCATGTGCGCGTCACCAAAGGCGGCCGCCTGGTTACCGGGGATTGGCTTTCCAGGAACGGATGGCGTTGTTTTCAGGCCGGTGTTACTTCGCCCGGCGAGCCGTGGCGAGGTTCGACTCCGATCGGCCAAACCGGACGAAGCGGTTCGCATACATCAGAACTTCCTTGAATCTGTCGTGGATATCGAAAAGATGCGGGACTGCTTCAAAACGGTTCGTGAGATTGCGCTGCGGGAACCCTTGAAACGATTGGGCCTGAAAGAGATCGGCCCGGGGCCCGGCATTCAAGCCGATTCGGATATCGATGCTCACATCCGCGCAACCTCGGCCACCGCGCACCATCCCGCCGGCACCTGCAAGATGGGAACGGACGACCTGTCGGTTGTCGATCCAAACCTGCGGGTACGAGGTATCGACGGCCTGCGGGTTGTAGACGCCTCGGTCATGCCAGACCTTGTCGGCGGCAACATCAATGCGCCGGTAATGATGATTGCCGAACGCGCCAGTGACCTATTGCTCGGCCGCCAGCCGTTGCGCCCAGCTACGCCGTAGTGCCACGGCCATGCTGAAGAACTGCCTGATTACAACCAAGGAGACTCGAAATGTCAGAAATAACACTTCATCACTACGAACTGTCGCCATTCTCTGAAAAAGTCCGGACCGCCTTCGGCTACAAAGGTCTCTCATGGCGTTCGGCCGACGTGGCGCCGGTACCGCCGCGCCCACTGCTGTCCGCACTCACCGGCGGTTATCGCCGTATTCCGGTCATGCAGATTGGCGCCGATGTGTATTGCGATACGAACGTTATCCTGGCAGCGCTCGACAGGCTGTACCCGGAACCCAGTCTCTACCCTCCTGGCAGTGAAGGCGTAGCACGCGGCGTGGGTTTTGCCTGGGAACGACAAATGTGGATTCCCACGATTGGCGTGCTCGTTCACTTCATTGGCGAACACCTGCCACCCGAGTTCATCAAGGACCGTAAAGAAGGTTATCTTGGTATTGATATTTCCAAGGAGGCCATGGCGCCACAATTGCCAGTGCACTTGCAATTTGTACGGGCCCAGCTCGACTGGCTCAAGCAGGCACTGTCGCAACGTCCCTACTTGTTTGGGGACAAGTTAAGCGCAGCCGATCTCGCTTGCTGGCAAACGATTTTCCTGTTGCGAAAGAATTGCCCACCAGAAGTCGACGCACTCCTCGGCCTGGCCTCACTGACCGCTTGGTACGACAAGATCGCGAGTATTGGTCATGGCACGCATACGCCGATCAGTTCCGAAGATGCACTCGCACAAGCCAAGTCAGCGACCCCGCTACCGGTGACTCATATTGAAGCCAATGCAGACCCAGATGGGGTTCAATCCGGGCAAACCGTTGTTGTCACACCGGACGATAACGCCCGTGTGCCAGTAGAAGGAACCTTGGTTGCTGCTGACAGTTCAGAAATTATTGTTCGCTGCACCAACCCAGAGGCTGGCGATATTCACATCCATTTTCCAAGGCTCGGCTTCACCATTGCGGCCTCTTAAATCATTCGATCAGAAAGGAGAACTGACATGTCTGTTTTAGAAGACAACAAGCAATTGACACGCGACTACTTCCAGGCGTTTCTCAAAGGCGATAGCGAATGGATGAACAAGCATATTTCGCCTAATTTTGTTCGTCATGATCCCGGGCTACCATTCGAAGTCAAGGGTCCCGAAGGTGTCTTGCAACTACATGATGCACTCATGCCGGCGTTTCCCGACATGGAATTGCCGCTCGAAGACTTTGTCGCCGAAGGAGAAAAGGTACTGGTTCGCTTGCGCGTCAAGGGAACACATACCGGCGCGTTCGGTGATCTCCAGGCCACCGGAAAAACCATCGATATTGGTGTTCTCGACCTCTTTCAGATTCGCGATGGCGTACTGATTGAGCATTGGGCGCTACTCGACAACCTGGGAATGCTCAAGCAACTCGGTGCAATAGACGTGCCCTGAACGACCCTGCCTGCTGGGTAATGATGGTGAAATCGCCGGTGTATTGGCGCGCACCGGCCTGGCACTTGGTGCGATAGAAGCCTCGGTGAACACCATCATCACCCGGAAAGTCACGGCCCCCGAGTTGTTCGACGAAACGCCGGTTGGTCTACGCAGAAGGCGAACGATGGTCGAAGGCGCACAGCGTCTTGAACAAAGCACTGATGCTCTTGCAGCATCCCGCACACCAACCCTGGACGTTATTTGTGCTGGGTATTGAGCCCGCTGCAACTGATGCAGCGCCTGGCCGCGCTGGTGCCGCGGCCCCGGCTAGAGTCGCGGAGGGTCTAACCCTGGTCCCCGAAGGGCGGTTGATTTTTCCGGATATGACGGAGCAGGAGAACCTGCGGGTTGGTGCCATTAATCCGCGGGCGCGTTTGGCGCGCAGCAATACAATGGCCAGCGTGCTCGATCTGTTTCCGCGTTTGGCCGAACGATTGCATCAACTGGGTGGCACCTTATCCGGAGGGGAGCAACAAATGCTGGCATTGGGGCGTGGCCTCATGGCTCAGCCGCGTTTGTTGTTGCTTGATGGGCCGACGCTTGGCCTTGCACCAGGCATTGCCCGGGAGATCTTCCAGATTGTGCCGCGACTGGTAGCCAGTGGTGTGACCGTCCTGATCGCTGAACAAGATGTTCGTCGTACCCAGCAAATGGCAGACTACGCGTATTTGATCGATAACGGCCGCATCGGCCTGCATGGCAGAGGGGCGCAGTTGCTGGACGACCCCCAGGTGCGACGTGCGTACCTGGGCCTTTGATAAACACTTACTGAAGATTTTTAGTTATACGTGCAGCTATGACCTGGACAGGGCCGGGCCAGACCGTTGCCAACAGTGGTCTGTCACCTCACGTGAAAACTATCAGCGTATTTGCAGACCGTTAGCCAACAGCCGGCCCCATCAGCCGCGCACAAACCACGTGCACCATCTTCTCCACGTCAACATCAATCTCGGCCACGTTCAGCATGTCGTCGATGAGTAGCACGGCGGTGCCGTGAACAAAGGTCCACATTGGCAGCGCCAGTTCCAGGACTTGTTCGTCGATGGCCTTTTTCTTTAACGAGCTGGCGACTTCATTGAGCAGTACGCCATAGGTTTCTGCGCCGTGGCTTTCCAGGCGTTGGTGTCTTTCTTCGTCGTCGCACGGGCGGAACATCAGGCGGAACAGTTTGGGTTCGCGCCTGGCAAAGTCCACGTAGCCAACACCCAGCGCTGTGAGTGATTCAATCGATCCGCTCGGTAAGCCGGCAATCGCATTGGTCAGGTCTGCCTTCATATCGTCCAGGCCCTGCATGACGACATGGTCTAGCAAGTCGTCCCGGTTCTCGAAGTGTCGGTACGGCGCGGCAATGCTCACACCGGCCAGCTTGCAGGCCTCGGCCACCTTGAACTGATCCGCCCCGTGCTCGCGAATCAGCTGTTTGGCGGCCTGCAGCAGCTGGCGGCGCAGGTCACCGTGGTGATACGCGTCTTTGGATCGGATGGCTTGCTGCTTCGGCACGATTTTGGGCAGTGAATGTACTTGAAGGGCTGCAGGGGTTGGGACTAAGGGCCTGATTTGGCGGCACTTTGCCACGTTTTGTCTCTGTTTCCTGGCTGAATGCCACGAGTACCGCGATGGGTAATTGACCCGTTATGTTAATGACTTTAACATAAGTTAAGTCAATTAACATTCGCAACCTGACGGGTTGCGGGCCGCTGGCGAAGGGGTCGGCATGGTTGTTCCGGTTACTAACGGCACCTTCACCACAGCTTCATCAGCCGTTAACGGCATCTCTACACACTCGATTCACCAACGCCGAACATCTCCAAGAGGCCGGCCATGCAACAAGACAACCCAACTCCCGCCACCACCGAATCTTCCGTGGACACTCCCAAACACGAAAGCGGTTGGCGCCGCGGCTGGCGCGGCATCATGGTGATGGGGCACGCAGCCATTGCAATTGGCCTGATCGCGGGGCTGGTGATGGTGTTGCAGCAGCGAGCGGATGCGGTCAGCCCAATTGCCAGCCTGCCGGCCGTATCGGTAGACACGGCAATTGCCCGGCAGGAATCGGGCTATGAAACCACGCACCGGTTTACCGGCCGCATAGAGGCAGTGCGCCAGACCTCGGTCAGTGCCGAGCTGGGTGGCAAGGTCAACAAGATCCTGGTTCGCGAGGGCCAGCGGGTAAACAGTGGTGATGTCATTGCCCGCCTGGATACGCGTTCGTTGCGGGCGCAACGCGCGGAGCAGGCGGCGCGACGACGTACGCTGGAAAAGGATCGAGAGCTGGCCGAGCTGAATGCCAACCGCCAAAAAACGCTCAAGGACAAGGGATTCAGTTCTGGCCAGGCATGGGATGCGGCGCGCTTGCAACTAGAGACGGTAGAGTCGTCTTTACAGCAGCTCGATGCATCGATACGAACAATTAATGTTTCTGTTGGCAAGGCGGTCGTACGCGCGCCGTTCAGCGGTACGGTCGGTGCCCGCCTGGTTGATGAAGGCACAATGCTGGCGCCGGGTACGCCTATCTTGTCGTTGTTCGACTCGGGTTCTTCGCAGGTACGCGTTGGTTTGCCGCCGGCCATTGCAACCACCTTGCAGGCGGAGCAGTCATACACGCTGGCAACCTCAGCCGGCCAGGTCAATGCAGAACTGGTGCAGGTGCGTCCTGACTTGAACGAGGTGACGCGCACTGTTACGGCAATTTTCTCTGTGGCATCGGAAGATCTGCCGCGGTACGGCCAGCTTGCCGAACTGGTCCTGCCGACTCGCCAGGACACAGTGGGTTTCTGGCTGCCGCTTAGTGCACTCAAGGCAGGGCAGCGCGGCCTGTGGAATGTACTGGTTGTCATGGAGAAAGATGATCAACCCGTGGTCGCCCGGGAAGCTGTTGAGGTGATCCACGCCGACGGTGACAACGTATTCGTGCGCGGCACCTTGACTGACGGCGCGCGCTACGTCCGTGACGGTGTGCATCGGGTCACAGTTGGCCAGCCGGTTCGGTTGAGTGACGGGCGGAGTTGAGCGATGTCTGATGATGTCAGAACACTCGATGAATCGACGCACGACACGGTGCCAGCGGGCGCACCGGAAGTAGCTAAAGCAACAGACGGAATGGCAGTTCGTGCCAACATGTTCTTCGAACGGCCCCGCCTGGTCGCACTGGCCATGTTGGTCATCATTGCGGCTGGTCTGTCTGCTTTCCTGTCGATTGGTCGCCAGGAAGATCCGGCAATTACCAACCTGTTTGCAAACATTACCACGGTGTATCCGGGCGCCGACCCTGAAAGGGTTGAGGCCTTGGTTACCGAACCGCTGGAGCGCGGCCTGCGTGAAATTTCCGAAATTGGGGATGTGAATTCCACCTCGGCAACGGGCATTTCCATTGTGTCGGTGGAGTTGCGTGACACGATAGACAAAGACCTGATTGAATCGGTCTGGTCTGAGATCCGTGACGTGCTCAGCGATGTCACCACCAGTTTTCCTGCCGGGGTATTACCGCCCGAGTTTGACAACGATATCACCGGCGCATTTGCGTCGATCAGTGTCCTGGTGCCCGGGAACCCTGATACGCCACCGGCAATCATGAGCCGGTATGCGCAGCGCCTGTCCGACGTGATGCGGGCGGTGCCGGGTACGCGTATGGTCGAGGTGATTGGCCAGCCCGACGAGGAAATCCTTATCACCGTGGATTCCGTGGCACTCACGGCGCTTGGTTTGACCGTGGATGCGTTGGCGCAGCGGGTTGCCGCGGCGGACGCAAAGGTACGCGCGGGAAGGGTGCGGGCGAACAATTCGGACTTTTTGATCGAGGTACAGGGCGAGTTCACTTCCCTGGACCGCTTGGGCAACGTGCCTGTCATCAGCGCACCGGACGGGTCGGTAACGCGCCTGGCCGACATTGCCCGCCTTGAAAAGGCAGAGACAGCGCCGCAGTCAGCCACGGTGTTGAGCAATGGCATCGGCGCGGTAATGGTTGGTGCCCGGGTGACCGACGGCATCCAGGTAGATGCATGGACCAGTCGGCTCGAGCGCCGGATTGCCGAGTTTGAACAAGAGCTGCCGGCGTCACTGACGCATGAACGTATCTTTGACCAGAGCCGTTACACCGCGGAACGCTTGTCTGACGTTGCACAAAACATGCTGATTGGTGTGACCCTGGTAATACTGGTGTTGCTGCTGACCCTGGGTTTCCGTGCTGCCGCCATTGTGGCGCTGGTGCTGCCCTTGGTGGGGCTGGCTACCATTGCCACGCTCAATTTTATGGGTATGTCGATTCAGCAGATGTCGGTGACCGGCTTGATCGTCGCTTTGGGCCTGCTGGTGGATGCGGCCATCGTGATGACTGACGACATTGCACAGCAGATATCACGCGGCAAACCGCGTGGGCAGGCTGCCGCCCTGGCCACTCGCAAGCTGGGTGCACCGCTGCTGGCATCCACGGTAACGACTGCATTGGCATTTATGCCGATGGTGGTGCTGCCCGGCGCACCCGGTGACTTTGTCGGCTCAATTGCAATCTCGGTCATTGTCATGTTGTTCTGGTCGCTAATCATCGCCATGACGCTGACCCCGGCGCTCGCGGCCTGGTTTTTGCCGCGCCGGACCAACAGTTCGTCCTGGCTGTCCACCGGTATTCAAGCCGAGGCCCTGGGTCGCTTGTTTGCCAGCTCATTGCGCTGGGCCATGTATCACCCATTGAACGCGGTGCTTTATGCGCTCGTGCTGCCGATTGCCGGTTTCCTGACGATGGCTACGCTGATCCCGCAGTTTTTCCCGGGGGTGGACCGTGATCAGTTTCATATCGAAGTGACCATGCCGCCGGGTACGGCAATCAACCGCACCAAAGCACTGGTAGCTGACATGGATGAAAGCATTCGCGGCACGAATGGCATTGAAAGAGTCAGCTGGGTTATAGGCCGTAACGCACCGGCGTTCTACTACAACATGCAGACGGTGCGTGATAATGCGCCGGGCTTTGCGCATGCGCTGGTGACAACAGATTCACCCACTGACACCGCCCGCCTGGTACCAATGCTGCAACAACGGCTTGGTAAGGACTTCCCGCAGGCAGAGATCCTGGTGCGGGATCTGGTCCAGGGCCCACCGGTGTCGGCCCCGGTTGAGTTGCGACTGATTTCCACCGACCTGGCGCAACTGCGCGAGGCGGGTGATGCGTTACGCAGGATTGTTGCCGAGGTGCCAGAGGTGACGTTGGCGCGTACATCCCTGGATGGCGGTGCCCCAAAGTTAAGTTTCAAGGTGGATGAAGACAGCGCCCGTCTCGCCGGGCTGTCCTTGACCGACATTGCACGCCAGCTCGAGGCGGGTCTGGAAGGGGTGCGCGCGGGATCCTTGATCGAGGCTACTGAAGAGTTGCCGGTGCGCATTCGGGTGGGTAATGCCCGGCGCTCAGATCTTGGCTTTATTCGCAACTTCAATTTGCAGGCACCAGGGCAGGGTAGCGCTGCGGACGGTATGCCACGCACCACGCCGCTGTCTGCTATTGCCCAGCCGTCATTGATTCCGGCGCAAAGTGGCATCCGGCGGCTAAACGGCGAGCGGATTAACATGGTGCAGGGATTTATTCAGTACGGTGTTTTGCCCGAGGCTGCATTGACCACGGTGGTGAAAGCAATTGAAGACTCCGGTTACCAGTTGCCATCCGGCGTGCGGCTGGAACTGGGCGGTGATGCGGATGCCCGGGCTGACACAATCAACAACCTGATTGCGCCGCTGGGTTTTATCGTCACGCTGTCCATCGGAACGGTGGTTATGGTGTTCAATTCATTCCGGCTGGCGGGTATTACCTTGATGGTGGCGGGGCTGTCCGCCGGCCTCAGTATTTTCGCCCTGGCGGTGTTCCAGTATCCGTTTGGCATTACCGCAGTTATTGGCGTGATCGGTTCTATTGGCGTGTCAATTAACGCGGCTATCATTATTCTGTCTGCCTTGCAGGCCGATGAAGGTGCACGGGCCGGTGACAGGGAAAGTATGGTTGCGGTGGTATCCCGGTCCAGCCGGCACATTGTCTCGACAACCATTACCACTTTTGGCGGGTTTCTGCCGTTGATCCTGGACGGTGGCGGCTTCTGGCCACCGTTTGCAATGTCGGTAGCTGGCGGTGTGCTGCTGTCCACCGTGGTGTCGTTTTACTTCACACCACCGATGTTCGCGATGCTTTATGCACGGCGTGCGCAGGGTGAAAAGGCAGTTGTCAGGCAAAAGTCCGATGAAACAGACGCGCGTGCGGAGTCGGATACCGTGTCGGATGCCGATACTCGGCGCATGCGCGGCGGGGCCCAGCCGGCAATGGCGACAGGCCAGGCGGACTGATTGTTCCGCCGGTTGTGTTGCAGGAACGGCAAATTAGAATCGAGTTTTCACCTTGAGGCATTGTCATGCCCCGTTCACGCCACGAAGATGTTGCCTTCAAATATCGCCACTTTGATCAAGACGTCTTTGTATTGTGTGTTTGCTGGTACGTCAGCTACCGGCTGCGCTATCGTGACCTGGGTTATGGTCAATCAACGCTGGCACTATTTGTATCGAGCGGTCGACAAACAGGGGAGAACCGTCGACTTCAAACACCGTAAAGATCGTGGCATCGAAGCAGCAAAGGCCTTCTTTCGCAAAGCGTTGGAAGGCAATGGTGGTCGACCGCCTAAAAGGTCACCTTAGATAGTCACGCACCCGGCGCGCGACGGTTTACTATGCGAACTGCCTGGGATCGCGCACTATTCGGGGCGAACTGAATACTCTGGAGCAACTGGGTAACCTTGGACGCTTTATGATTCCATTGCTGCAAACCACCTTTCGATGGCCGGTAGCGCGATCGCCATAGTGCGGCGCGAATGACCTCATCGTTGGCGCCAAATCCTGGAATTCGTTTGGTAACGGAGCCTTTTCTAATTTGTCTCGTGGGAATTGGTATTGCTGGCAACCGGCTCAGGGTGAACCTTCTGTGGCACGGTGGGCCAGTGCATCCAGGCCACGTAGCCTGCGCAAGTGATCTTACAGCCTACATAGCCCAAATCGACCGCACTTTGAGGCCCGTCTAATCCAAATGCTTCACTGACCAGCGCGGCAGCGGCTCGCAGGCCAAGTCCACTACCGGTTGTCGTAAAGCCTTGCCATAAGCGTGACTCCCCCTGCTTTTTCAATGCTGAGCGATCCAGTTCAGCAATCGAGTTGCCGACTACCAATCGCACGGCGCTTGGCTCCGGCGGTGACTTCGGGTACGCGCGAATCAGAACCAAGCCATTATTGGTATGGCGGGTGGCATTGTCGATGAAGTTGTAGATGATTTTAAGAACGGTCGAGAACTCCGAACAACTGGTAGCAATATCGCCGCTCCATGTCCTCGAGAAATCGATTCGAACAGCACCGCTCTTGTTGTGGAACATCATCGACGGAAAGCGGCTATCCAAATTAACGATGCCATGCAGCCGATGAGCAGAGTCTTGCAAGCGCTCAGGTTCGTCCAGGCCGTGGACCGAATGGCGCATGATCTTTGCGTGATCGTGCGCCAGGATCGTTATAGTTTTATATGCACGAGGCAGTGACCCTCCTGCCAGCTGAGCACTAGCAATCATCATGATCTGGTGTAGGGCTGTGCCGCGCAGATCGTGAAGAATAAAGGCCACGTGGAGTGGAGCGTTGGCCTCGGGTTTGAGCTCCTGGGATACTCGGGCAACTCGATCCAGGTTCTCCTGTGTGAGCAGTGCTTCGATGCGGACTCGGCGGGCTTCTACAAGATTCTCGAATCGCGAGTGACCCAGCGATCGAAGCCAGCCGTACAGCCACTTCAGACCGTCGACTGATTGCTTCAATATTTCATCAATCCGGCAAGTCTGTGTTTCGCCAGAAAACCGAGTTGAGCGGTGGTTGACGATCGTCGCCAACGGAATGGGATCGATTGCAATGTCGTGGATGAGTGTCATTGAATTCTCCAACGCTGGCCTGCCGCCAGCAACCTTTCTTGTGTGCTTACCAGCCTTATCCGACAAATCTAAAGGCCTCGGTAAGGCGACTGTTGATCTGGATCAAGTAACCAAACGCACTGTTAAAGCGGCCCAAGTCGCTGGCGGCCAACTTTTGAGTCAGCCCCCTCGGGGGGCTACATCGGGCGTGTTGACAT
>JBAUID010000021.1:0-16229 GCA_049680625.1 Burkholderiaceae bacterium
GTTCACGGATTCGATGTGTCCCTGGCCTACATTGACACCAATGCCAAAGACGCCTGCTGGGTCAACGGGTACAACCGGAATCTTGGCAAAGGAACCCTGGTTTTATCGATTGGCAAAACTTTGTAAAGTAATTCCTTTTGGTTCGTCGTCGCTAAGTTGTTCAATTAACCACTGAAATAACCGCTGAAATCATTGCCAGCCTGACACGACATCGCGCCGGATCGTTCAGATTCGGCGCGGCACCCCAACCCAATACGGCTCTCTGAGTTTGCGTTTGAAAATCTTGCCGGAATCTTCCCTTGGCAATGACGCTTCCATGACGATGACCGACGGGACTTTAAACCCGGCCAGATGTTCTCGCAGGTAGGCCTTCACCTGGTCCGCAGTCACATCAGGTTTACTTATCTCCAGATGGGCCGCCAGCGATTCACCGAACTCTTCATGAGGCACCCCGAACACGGCGCAATCACGCACCCCGGGGCAATCGATCAGGATTTTTTCTATCTCGGCCGGATAAATATTCACACCGCCGGAAATCACCATATCGTTTTTTCGATCGGCCAGGAACAGGCACCCATCAGCATCAAGCCAACCCATGTCTCCGTTAGTCAGGTAGCCATCGATATCCATTTCCTGGCGCGCGTCTTCGCGCTTGTGATAAGTGAAGTTCGTGCGGTCAGGGCGCCAGATATAGACCTCGCCAATTTCGCCAGTCGGCACCGGCTGGCCGTTGTCATCGAGAATACGAATCACATTCCCGGCAATGGGGCTACCCACAGTGCCGGCTTTGTTCAACGCCATCTCACTAGTCACAACCGTTACCAGGCCGTTTTCTGTTGAACCGTAGTATTCGAAGATAACCGGCCCCCACCATTCGATCATTTGACGCTTGGCTTCGGGTGGGCAAGGCGCGGCACCGTGTACTACGTGCTGAAGGCTGGAAACATCGTATTTGGCCCGAACTTCGGCGGGCAAACGCAGCAGACGAATAAACATCGTCGGCACCATATGCATGTGGGTAATCTTGTACTGGTCCACCAGTTGCAGCAGCTGCTCGGCATCAAAGCGGGCCTGAAGAACGATCATGGCCCCGTTGCGGGCGGCACTCAGACCATAGGCATTGGGCGCCGAGTGATACATCGGCCCGGTCATCAGTACGCGAACCCCGGTGCAATCCGGCGCAATGCCAAAACCTTCGAAAACTGTCCTCGCCTGGCTTGCAAGCCCTTCCGGCCCCATGGGCTCACGACGAACACCTTTTGGGTTCCCGGTTGTCCCAGAGGTATAAATCATTGAACTGCGTTGCGGCGGTATCGGTTTGTCCCACGGCGCCTGGCCGGCAATGAGTTCATGCCACTGGCAACTACGATTGGCAAGCGCAGCCGGGATCGGCGGCGCCGGATTCTCGACCCGGTAAGCTGAAGCAATTTCTGGTGGTAATGGCACGACGACTACATGGGTCGCAGCCGGAATAACCGAGGCAATTGCCGGCAGCAAGTCGGCATGAATAACGACCACTTTGGCGTCACAATCATCCAGGATGTAGCCCGCTTCCTGCGCCGTGTAGTGCCAGTTAATCGGGGTGGCGTAAGCACCCAGCAAATTACAGGCGGCACTGGCCTCGAAAAACTCGAAGTCGTTGCGCAGATAAATCGCCACGCAGTCATCCTGGCGCACACCAAGGGCGGCCAGGCCGCTAGCCGCCAGGCTGGCATTGGCCGCACGCTCCGATTGAGCACGCGCGCGTGCGCCGCTGATTAAGTCAGTACTCATTGAGTTTCCTGAACGGGTTAGCGAGTATGCCTGGGTAAAACAACGCCGGCAGCCGGTCGCTTTTCAATTGCGTCGTAAATTGCCGCGACTTTCGGGAACTGTCGCACATCAACCCCGTCGCGTTTAAGCCAGCGGCTGAGCGTATACAGATAGGGGTCGCAAACCGTGAACTGAGACCCCATAACCCAAGGCCCCTGCACCATTGAGGACTCGATCGCATCAAAACAAGCCGTCATGGTTTCGGATACTTTTTCTTTCATGGCTTCAATAGCCACGGGATTGTCGGTCCAGCGACTACCCCGGGCAGCGTGGGCATGGGCGACGTGAACGGTAGAGCACAAATAGCTGTTGAACGACTGCACCTGGGCAAAGGCAAACGCATCATCCAGTGGAGCAAGCCCGGCTGACGGGAAGCGCTGGGCAATGTAGATCAGGACAGCGGGCGTTTCGGTCAGGATACCGTGCTCGGTAACCAGGGCCGGCACGCGGCCTTTCGGATTCAGCTTGAGGAAGTCAGGCTGACGCTGTTCACCAGCCGCCAGGTCGACAGCAATTGCCTGATAGTCGGCGCCGGCTTCCTGCAGGGTTAAATGGGAAGCCAACGCGCAGCTTCCGTCGCCGTAGTACAGCTTGAACATGGTTTTCTCCTTCGATTTTCCCATCAGTTTACATCGGGTACCGCCGGGCCGGTCATCACCACCAATCGGCCGATTTCCTCCCGCAATACCCGCTGCGTTGTTGTCTTTGACACTCAAACCGTAGACACAATCTGGCACTCAAATTAGTCTTTCTCGTATGTGCTCTTTCAATCGCCGGGTAATTGCAACAATCCCATTAATCGCGTCTCGGCGCCTTCCAGCCTTCTTTCCGATGAAAATGTGGCTTGTCACCGCGTTATGCATCGGATTGACATCGGCTGCTCGCGCGCAGGACGCTCCCGCTCCGGAACTGTTACCAGGCGTGCAACCGGTGGCTGTCGAACCATTCACCGCGACCACAGACCCTGCTATAAACCGACAACTCCCAGGCCAGAAGGTGAATCAGCAGTTCACCTGCCAGAATCAATACACCGGATATCGCGGCGAAGTTCTGCAGTGGATACCGATTGCCGGCCATGGCCAGACGCTAAAAGCCGCATTGTTCGCCCTGCATCATGCCGACTCCCATGGTCTGGACCCGGCGAACTACGATGCCCGGGAATTGACGGACAAGGCCCGTGTTTTGTCCGGTGGCTTGCTGGACTCACCGGGGTTCACGAAAAAAAATGCACGATCACCCGAACCGACATCCGCGGCGCAGGCCGAACACATCTATCGTTTCAACCAACATCTTACTCAGGCTGTTGCCTGCTACCTGCAGCAAGTGCGTGTCGGTCAGTTGGAACCTGAAATGGTTCACAAGAACACGATGCTTCGCCCGCATTACTGGAAGGCAATGCCAGCCCTGCTGGACGCCTGGCGAAATGATCGTGTGCCTTCCTTGTTGGTGGAATCGCCACCTACTGACACAAACTACCAGCGCTTGCGCGGTGCCCTAAAGCGTTACCGCCAAGCTGCCTCTCAGTCTGATCCGGCACAACAACCAAGTTTGGCCTGGCGTCTCGCCCGCATTGAACTGGCGCTTGAGCGGATTCGCTGGTCGCCAAGAAACCAGGGCGAGCGACGCATTACGGTCAATATTCCTGAGTACCGGTTGCGGGTCAGTGAGGGTACCAAAACTTTGTTGAGTAGCAAGGTCGTGGTTGGCACACCCGGGCGCTCTGCTACCCCGTTTTATTCGGGTCGCTTGTCCCGCGTCGTATTGAATCCGACCTGGTATGTTCCAAACTCCATTGCCAGGAACGACTTATTACCAAAAATCAAACGCAATCCGGCCTTTCTTGCAGACAACAAGATGGTGGTTGTCGACCACAACGGCGACGCTCATACCCGGTTGTCGCCACAACTGGCGCGCAGCATTCACCAAAACCGCGCCCGCATTGAGCAAAAACCCGGTGTTAAGAATGCCCTGGGTCGGGTTAAATTCATATTGCCGAACCCACGCGCGATTTTCATTCACGACACGGACACGCCGGAGCACTTCGCCGAGACACAGCGCGCGTTCAGTAGTGGATGCGTTCGGGTCGAGGACGCTACCGAGCTGGCAGAATTTATATTTCGGGAACACTCCAGCTTATCTGAAAAGCGAATTGGCAAAGTACTGACCAGCCAGAAGACTCACTCGGTTAAACCGGTCCGGCCAATGCTCGTCGTATTGACTTATCGGACCGTGGTCGTCAATCGCGCCGGTGCGCTCAGTTTTCTGCCGGACATTTACGGTTGGGATCAGCCCGCCATAGAGATGGTGCCACGATGGGCCGCAGCATACGGCAAATACAACAACAATCGCCCGGAAAAGATCGCCCGCCTTAAGATCTGAAAGCGAACATCACCGGCCTGTGCACTGCCTGCTAGATCGGCTGCGCCAGTGTCGGCGCGCTGTCCTGCAAAGTAACCCGGCGAAGATCGCGCGGTTCATTGACGTCATCAAAAGCCGTTGCCCGGTGCATCGTACAACGGTTGTCCCAGATAACCAGGTCACCTTTTTTCCACTGATGACGGAAGACAAAGCCCGGGCGGGTTGCATGTTCCACCAGATCACTGACAAATATCATTGCCTCGGCCACCGGCCAGCCCTGGATTTCTCCGATATGGGACGCAAGGTACAAGCCAAGGCGCCCCGAACCTTCGTGACGGCGCACCAGGCGTTGCGGTACCGGCTTGAACTTGGCCCGCTCCTGCTCGTTAAAGTCGTGCCATCCGAGCCGGGCTCTTGAATACAACAAGCTGTGCATCGCAACCAGGCCATCCAGGCGCTGACGCATTGGTTTATCCAGGGCATCCCATGCCGCGCGCATATCAGCAAACTCGGTATCACCGCCGGCCGCCGGTACGTGATGGGCGTAAAGCAATGAGTATTTGGCCGGGGTCGGTTTGAACGAACTGTCGGTATGCCACAGTCGGTTACCCAGATTGAACATCCGGCGCCGGGCATCCGCAGCTAGGAGCTTCCCGTCTGAGCCGATATTAGAAATGTCGTTCATGTTGTTGTGCTGCAGGCGATGATCCGTCTCATCCACAGTCGCCCGGCTTGTTTCTATTTCACCCAATGCCTGGCCAACAGCCAGATGGTGTTCGTCGGTAAGGTCCTGGTCACGAAACACCAGAACGGCATAGTCGTTCATCCCCTGGTGAATCCTCGCGACCATGGCCGGCGACAGCGGGTGACGTAAATTGATTCCATCGATACGGGCGGCAAAAACCGGGTGTAAGGCTGTCAGTTTCATTGTTTGTTTCTATCTGGTTGGCAGGCGTCGCCTGACGCTAGCCGAGTTGAATAAGCCCAAAATGTGATGAGCAAACTCAGGTTACACGAAGGCTGCGATCTCCAACAACAATGCTTCGGTCGCGACTGATTTCCATAAGTGAATGCCATAGTAGTCAATGCAGGCAATGCCAACCTTCATTTGGGCTAGTTCTAACGGGTAGAATTGCGCGAATCTGTAAACTTATGTCGCTGAACAAACCCCAGGCAGCCTGCGCTGACAAATAATAGCAACACCAACAGGCGATTCAGCGGCGGTTGATTTTGCTTAACACCTCATTTGCTTCAGCGCGTCATCACGGCCGGGCTATCCAGAATCAGCCGGCCGTACTTATTATTGAAAACGACGGCCTGACTGGTAACGTACTCCAATACCTGGTTGAACAATGCGCGCCGCAAATCCAAACGTTCTCAGCGCAATGCCTGCGCGACGCAATTGGTCTGATCGAATCGGTTCGTTTCAGCCTGGTGATCGCCGACCTCGGCCTGCCTGACAGCCGCGGCCTGAATACGGCAGCTGAAATACGACTCCGCACCAACACGCCAATTCTGTTGTACTCGGCGGCGTTGAACGATCCGCATCTTGTCAACGAGGCAACTGAAGCCGGTTTTTTTTATTGCCTGGCCAAAGGCGGCAGTACGCGCCAGCAAGTCGGTGCGACCATCCGCCAACTGCTGGCGGAGCAGCATTAGGTCGCTTTGCGCAGCCTGTCCGGCCAGTTAAGCCGAGTTACGGCCAGTTACGGCCAGTTGCGGCCACCTACGTCCAGTCACGGCCCACCGGCGGCAGCCAGCGCCACGCCGCCAGCAACAACAGCAATCCAGAGGCTGCGACGCACACCCACTGGCTCACCGAGCCAGACGCGGGCAATAATTGCGGACACCGCGGCAAACGCAGCAAACCCAATGGCAGCACCGATTCGGCCGGTGCCAGCCGAGCCAAACAAGAACGCCGTCAAGGCCAGGGTTTCGAGTAAGGACTGCAAGGCAACCAGCCAACGCATCCGACTGCCCTGCGGCCACGACAGTTGCCCGGCTCGAAAACTAACCCAGATCAAAATCAGTATTACCCCAAGCAGGGCAAAGAGCCGGTTCAAGTACAAAGAGGCCACCGCCCCCAGTTCGTCAGAGGCCTCCTGTGCCAGGAACATACGCAACGAAATCGCAGCCGCCGCTGCGATACCAAATAACGCGGTCCGTCTTAACCACTCAGCGCTGAAATCAGCGGCGTCGTCGATGGCATTGTCGCGTTGCGCCAGCATCGCAACACCGAAGAAAACCGTGACTGCGGCGACAACCTGCAGCCAGGAATAAGGCTGGCCGGCAAACACGTTCATGCCAACGAGAATAACCACAAAACTGGATGCGGCCGGCGACGCCACCGAAACCGGTCCGCGCGCCAGCGCCTGGTATAAAAAATACAAGGCCACCAGATTGAGTAACCCGGAAATTGCCGAAATCAACCAGGCATAAGCATGCCAATGGGGCCATTGCCCGGTGACGGTCAGCATTACTGTCATGGCAACAAAAGACAAACCCATGACCGCAAGAAACAAGACGCTGAGGGACACTTTCTGCGCGGTGACCCGCGCCACTACGTCGGAGCCACCAATCAGCAACGCCCCAAGCAAACCCCAGATGACTCCTTCCATACTTTCTCGCTCACCTGTGCCGCGACTGGCGGCGTACAATTCGATGGTTTACGTGCAGGCGAGCAGCGCCGGCGGCAGGCCGCAGTGTGCCGCCTTTAGTGGGAACAGGCAAATCTGGGAAACCAGAATCCGGAAACTGGAAAGCGGAAAGCGGAAAGCGGAAACTCAGGAAACCGGCGAATGCAGCAACCGCGCCAACCCGGCAAACCAACCGTTGAAGCCAAGCGAACGCCAACCAAATGGATAATGTGATGACTTTACGTGATGCTGCAAACCCAACCGGGCATGCAGCCGTGGCGCGGCTCTACCATAACTGGATTACTGGCCTGGTCTTGTCATTAACGCATCGCGCCGGCGTGCCCGTGGCCGCTGACTTCGTGTTCCGGTTGTTCCGCCAGCAACACCTCAAGCGGTTTTTGCCCGGCCTTGAAAAACTCGGACTCACCGATAAGCCGGATGCGGTTGCTTGCGCGATGTATCACTACTTGTCGAATCAGATTGGCGGGGTAAAGGTTGAATACCTGGCCGAGTCTGATAAAAAAGCCTGGGTGCGGTACCCCCCGCCGCGATGGATTTGGGACGGCACGGCTATTTGCGGCATACCAACCGAGGTGAACCTGCAAATGATGCGCGGCTGGCATGCCCACAACGGAGTCAGCCTGAACAATCCGCGTCTGGGTTTTGTATGCACGGGTATGACAACCGACGGCGCCCCCGGTCTTGAGGGTTACTATTTTGAATACGACTATGAATTAACCGAAGATCAGCGATTGCGTTTTGCCCCGGACGAAACCTGCCCGCCAATTGATCGGGCCAGCATGCCACAGCTGGACGTAAAACAATGGCCGGAGCAACGTCAGGCCAAAGCCTACTTGTACTACGCGATGGAATACATCAGCAACGCTCTCCCATTACTGGAAAGCACCGGGGATACGCAACTGGTGGCTACCGGTGAACTATGTGCCCGCCAGACCGGCATGCACGGGGCTGATCTGCTGGCCCGGGCGTTTGATTGTCGCGCACTGAGCGATACGTTAACAAGCCCGGCCGCTATGGCCAGCGACCTTGTGCAACTGCTTGCGTCGGTACTCGCTGCAGATGGCTCGACGGTAAGCTGTGATAACAACACAGTGCGGTTATCCGACTGGCGATTGTTCGAGCAGGCCAGCGTATCCGATGCCACTTTGAACCAGGTAAGCGCCTGCCTGGCAGGCATTGTTGCTACCCACAATCGTTTTTTAAGTTTATCCGTTCACCGCGGTAGCGATCAGATCGCCTGGACGCTGCAATCAACTTAGACAGCGCTGCCGACCATTCGTTTTTGCAATAAGTATTTCTGCATTCCATCCATGACGACATCATCATGCTGATTGCGGATCTCGGTTTTCATGGTCAATACCCCGGTTGTTTTACCAGGCACAAGCTCATCTATTGTTAAGGTGCAATACAGAGTGTCACCAACATAGACTGGCTTCAGAAAGCGGCTACTCTGCTCGATGAAAGCTTTCAGAGAGTCTTCCACGATATGCGGAAACATACCCGCCCCCGCTGCTGTCTGAATCAGCACCTGAAAGCCGTGCGCCAGCATGTGCGGCATACCCCGGGCTTTGCAAAATTCAATATCGTAGTGAATCGGATGATTGTCCCCGCTGGCCAGTTGAAACGCAGCGAACAAAGCGTCGGTCATTGTGCGAGACGGCAGGCGAAACTGTTCGCCAATGTCGAAGTCTTCAAAATAACGTTGCTCGCACATGTGGTGTTCAATCGCGGCCATCGGTAAGCGTCCTGTTGTTGAAAGATTTTTCTCAGTGTTTAGCGGTGGATAGTTAATTCTTGCTAACGATTCAATCGCCGCCGGCATGGGTCAGCAACTGGCACGCATCAGCCCAAATTTGTTGAACAATGTCGCCGGCCGGGCCGGTTTGCGCCAGCGCCCCAGACTGCCCGGCCCAGGCCTGCAGTCGACTGATATCGTTATCCCGGATGGCTTGTTGACGCATGGCGCCGGTCAACCCGCGCTGAACGGGGTATGGCGCCGGCTCAGGCGCCTGGGAGCTATTAGCTTTAAGCACGTAGTCTGAAGCAATCGCCCGGCCCCATCGGCCGGAGAACGCACGGGTCAGGCGGGTCCCGTCCGGCGACGCCTGCCCAATCGCGCTCGACCATGCCGGTGCTACTGTCGATTCATCTGTACGCAATAAACCGGTGCCAATTTGCACCGCACTTGCACCCAGCAACAAAGCGGCAGCAACGCCGCGGGCATCCGCAATGCCACCCGTGGCCACAACGGGCACTGAAACAGCATCGACTACTTGCGGCAACAATGCGAATAAACCCGCCGCTTTATCCACGCCTTGCACTGCATCGAACGCCCCGCGATGGCCGCCGGCTTCAGCGCCCTGGGCAACTATTACGTCAGCACCCGCCTGCTCAGCCGCCCGGGCTTCAGCGACCGTCGTAACGCAAGCAAACCAGGCAATCTTTTTCTGATGCAGGCGCTCAACAACCGCCGGTGAATACAAACCCATAATGGAAGACAGCGCAGTGGGGCGGGCGGCAATTAATGCATCGACTTGTTGGTCAAACACCGGGGCAACAACGGATTCGAAAGCATCCGCGGGGACAACCGGCCCCCAGTTCGCCAGGAAAGCCCGCACCCGCGCTTCGTGCTCCGGATCGCGGCGCGGCGACGGGTCTGGTATCCACAGATTCATCTGCAGCGGCAGGTCGCCACCGTTGTCGGCGCGAAAAGCGCGCACCCATTCATCAATTTTTGACGGGCTGTCGAGCAAGGCGCCAGTGGCGCCCATACCCCCAGCGCGTGCCACCGCCCTCGCCAGCGCTGGCGGACAGGCACCGGCCATCGGAGCCATCAGCACCGGGATTTTCATTCCAAATTGTTTCGAAAAATCGGCCGCCCGGCTTACTGGATGATGGTTGGTCATTCTTAGTCCTGTGGCCAGTGCAGCACGGCTTTACCGATGGTTCGGCCAGATTCAATTGCCTGGTGGGCAGCGGCGAGATTGGCGGCGGTTAGTGGGCCAAATTCGGTTGTCCGTGTTGAGCGCAATCGGCCCTGGTCAACCCACTGACTGGCAACGTCCAGAATGCGACCTTGCTTTGCCATGTCAGTGGTTTGCAGGTTGCTGCGAACAAACATCCCCTGCCAGACAAACGCGCCCGCTTTACTGCGCAGCTTCATCGGATCCAGTGGCTCGGTTGAGTCAACAATCGAGCAAATCTGTCCAAACGGTGCCAGGACATCAGCAATCGAGTCAAAGTATCGATTCGGTGCGGTATTCATCAGCACGTAGTCGGGGCCGCTTAAACCCTCAGCCTTCAGTTGATCTGCAAAATCACCGCTGTGATCAATCACCGCATCAGCCCCCAGTTCGCGGCACCAATTGGCCGATTCAGGACGCGATGCGGTGGCAATGACGGTCAGGTCAGGTACCTGACTTGCCAATTGAATCGCTACCGAGCCAACCCCACCGGCACCGCCAATAATTAGCAGGCTTCTCTTCCTGGGGATGTCATCAGCGCCACCAAATTCTGTACCGCCAACATGCATATGTTCAAAAAGAGCTTCCCAGGCTGTCAGGGTGGTCAGCGGTAAAGCCGCCGCATCTGCAAACCCTAATGTAGTCGGCATCCGCCCAACCAGGCGTTCGTCAACACAATGCAATTGCGCATTGGTTCCGGAGCGGCGCACGCTGCCCGCGTAAAACACCCGGTCACCGGCTTTGAAACGAGTGGTCTGCGCACCAGCATCAACCACAATACCGGCTGCATCCCAACCCAGGATGCGCTCCGGGCTGCCGTCGCGAACCGGCGCCAACCGCATCTTGGTATCGATGGGGTTCACCGAAACCGCGTGAACACGAACCAGCAGCTCATTCGCCGCGGCCACCGGGTCATCAACCTGTACCAGGGAAAAAGCATCCGCATGGTCAGCGGGTAAAGGTTTGACCGAAATCGCCTGCATAAACCGAACTCCAAATTATGATTGGTCTGAACTCAAATGTAACTCGTGTCTCCGTCGTGTTACGAAATTTTGGTATCCCGGGCGCCGGTGGCTGCCGACTGTACAGCGCTGAAAAGCCACCAGTTGTCGGCCCAGAATGACACCCTTCCGGTTGTGCGCCGGCATCGCGTGAAACAGATTTACACTGGCCCATCACCTGCCTGGTGCCTCAAAAGACTTTCTCCCTATGCCTTCGCTACCGACCCTCCCTGATTTTGCCCGCACGCTGTTAAAGATTCGAGAGACGCGCGCGAAGCAAGAAGCTGGTCCACCCCCGCGCCTGCACGGATTTATTCACTACGATAGATTTCGAATGCGGGTCACTAGCAACCCGTCGGCTGAGTACTGGAACTGGCTGACTCTGGCCGGATGGCGCGAAAACCGCTTTCCCCGCGACCGACGCGACTACGTCGATCTGCCGGAGGCCACCTTTGCTGAGCTCGCCCAGCGCAGCAGCGCCAGCCGCGAAGAAACGTATTTGAAACTCATGCGCGAACGGGGCGCCTGATTCGTCGGGGCCTGAACCCGATCCGAAACATGTTGCCGAATGATACAACCGGCTCACAGCTTGTCATTATTTCTACACGCCACCGGCGCAGAATCGGCTCCTGTTAAACACAAGCCGAGAGCGTCACATGTCTACAACCCAATTTCCATCCGCTACCCCCGCCCTGCTGATATCACCGTCACTCAGACTCCGGTTGCGCACCGCTGCATCCCGGCCCGGGCAAAATGACCGCAACAACGTCGGCCTGTCACCGTCATCATTAATGACATCAGATGCTCCACATACCAGCCGCCGCGAGCGCCTGCGCCATCACTGCATGCAGATCGTGCGTCAGACCCGCGAAGAATGGCTGGCTGACCTGGCCAGCGCCTGAAACCAATGCGGCGACGTGACTCGCCCGGGTTCAGCAAGCGCCCCTGGTCAGCTGTCGCATTTAATGCGTCTCGCTCCTGGCCTGTCTCTGGCTGACCCGACTCAACTATCAGCAAAAAATCCGGCAAAGCCCGCGGCGGGCTCAAACCGGTTATTGCGCCAAACCAGGCTCAGGGGCCCGGGCAATGCGCGTTCAGCCACCGGATGCCGCGGATGACCGGGATACACAATTACCCGGCCCTCACCTTCTTTAAATGAAACCGGTTCAATCAGCGGTGGAATCCTGCCGCGCAACGACGCGGCCAGGCTCTCGAAACTGTGGTGGGTGGCAATACCGGCAAGCGTCATCAATTGTGGTGGTGCGAGGTTGATCAAACCGTCGCTGTAATTTTGCAGGGCCTGGGTCGGGGTAATCCATTCACTGTCTTTTGCCTCTTGTCCGTCGTGGACCGCATGCTGTCCATCGGGCATCAAGGCTACAAAGAACCGGGTATCAAAACGGCGCCGCATCATCGCTGGCGTTTTCGGTGTGATCCAGCGCGACAATGGCAACAAATGGTTGCCCTTGACCTGCACCCCGGTCTCCTCAAAAGTTTCCCGGCAGGCGGCCACAAATAAGGCGCCGGCCTGAACTTCGTTCAATGCCGGTTCGCCCAGCATGGCTACCGGGTCACCGGGTAATTCCAGGGCCGAAATAGCATCCGCGTGTGCATCTTCCGGGTCGAGCTTGCCACCGGGGAAAACATAAGCATCGCCCACAATCGTCTTACTGCCAGTGCGTTTTAATAGAAATGCTTCCAGCCCGCCATCCGCTTCGCGGAGCAATACCACTGATGCCGCATCCCGGGGCACACCTTCTACTTCGTTCTGATAGGGCTCAATCACCATAAGTACCGCAACTCCACTTTGATCGGTTAATCTTGTTGATCGTACATGACCCCTGGGATGGACTGATGAGAGCACAAAACATTCTCGATACGATAGGCGGCACGCCGCATATTCGAATCAATCATTTGTATGGCAGCGGACAGAACGTCTGGATCAAATCCGAACGAAGCAATCCGGGTGGTTCGATTAAAGACCGTATTGCGCTCGCCATGGTTCAGGCTGCCGAGAAAGACGGCAATCTGAAACCGGGCGGCACCATTATCGAACCGACGTCGGGCAATACCGGTGTTGGCCTGGCCATGGTGGCCGCCGTTAAAGGTTACAAGCTCATTCTGGTTATGCCCGACAGCATGTCGGTTGAACGTCGCCGCCTAATGCTGGCTTACGGTGCCAGTTTTGAACTGACCCCCAGGGCCAAAGGCATGGGTGGTGCTCTGGCGCGCGCCGAAGAACTGGTTGCGAGCACCCCGGGTTCGTGGATGCCGCAACAATTTACTAATCCGGCAAATATTGCGGCGCACGAGCAAACCACGGCGCTGGAAATTATCAACGACTTTCCGGAAGGTGTTGATTATCTGATCACCGGCGTTGGCACCGGTGGCCACCTGACTGGATGCGCCCGTGTTCTGAAAACCAAATGGCCGAAGTTGCAGGTCTTTGCGGTTGAACCGTCCGCGTCACCGGTCATTGGTGGTGGTTCACCGTCACCCCACCCGATCCAGGGCATTGGCGCCGGTTTCATTCCGGCCAATCTTGATACGACAATCCTTGATGGCGTCATTGCCGTTGAAGCGGCCGATGCGAAATTGATGGCCGTTCAGGCGGCCGCCAAAGAAGGCATGCTCGTGGGCATTTCATCGGGGGCAACCCTTGCAGCCATCAAACAAAAACTTGCCGAGATACCCGCCGGCGCGACTATCGTAGGCTTTAACTACGACACCGGCGAACGTTACCTGTCTGTTGATGACTTCCTGCCGCAGGAAGCTGGGTAAGCACCCCGACGTTCCAGGGGAAAAAAAAGCCACCGATTGGTGGCTTTATGCACTTGTCGCTGTGCGCTGTCAGATTAGTGCTGCCAGATGGGTGTTACCCAATCAGTACTGGCCAATCAATACTGGCCAATCGGTACTGCCCAATACTGACTGATTACAAATGGATACTGACGACTAATCGGCGAGGCCAAGATCTTTCAACATCTGGCGGTCTTCGAGACGGGCCCGAGCCGCGTGAAGACGCTTGGCCTGTTCAGATGGTGCAATATTTTTGTAGTCTTCTGGGCGGGACTCGACTCGCCCTTTCCGCATTCTCTCCGCTTGCCGTTTACTGACAACAGACTTTTGGTGTGTTGCGCTCATCGCTGAACTGGGTTTTGGGGTTGCTTTCAATGAGTCCTCCGTGCTGTTTCCTGCAAAAAACTGGGCAATCCTGGCCCTGCCTCTGACCAGTTTTGAGCCGCAATCCGTGCGACTCAAGCCCAGGCGCCAACTTATGGCAGCCTGGCTGAGCAAAAACCCGCTGTAGCGTCCACAGTGCCTGCCGGCACAAACAGCGCCGATGCGCGAACGCAGGGCTGCTGAAATTCATTGGGGATGAGACCTGACAACGGTCTGTTTCGCTTACTGCTAAAACGGCAAGGACCTGAAACGAAGAGTCGTTTGCCTGGAAGCCGGGTAATGCTTTCCCACCAAGTGTTGCGATTTTACCATAGTGAAAAACCAAAGTCTACGGCGACGCTGGCGCTCAACCCCTGTTTTAGGTAAGGACCGTGAGAAATGCCCAGAATACGGGGATTCAGACACGCCGGCCACGATGCCCGACTGTGGTCATTCTTGCCCCAACATTTGAACCAACAGTGGTGTCAACACTCAGGCTGTACTCAGAGTTTCGCCGTGCTCCCGGGTGTTGTGAAACTGAACCTTCGGCCACCGTTCCTGGGCAAACTGCAGGTTAACCCGGGTATCAGCCAGGTAGACCAGGTTGCCGTCGACATCCCGCCCCAGGCGTAGTTGATTGGCACGGATAAATTCGGCAAGCATGGACGCATCATCACAGGTAACCCAGCGGGCAGCCTGCACGGACGCATTTTCGAAGCCTGATTCAACGCCATATTCGGTAGATAGGCGCTGTGCAACGACTTCGAACTGCAATTGACCAACAGCGCCGAGTAACAATCCCTGGTCGACCATCGGCTCAAATACCTGGATCGCCCCCTCCTCGCCAAGTTCGCGCAGACCTTTATTCAACTGCTTGGCTTTGAGCGGATCACGCAGGCGAGGTTTTTGGAACAATTCGGGCGCAAAGTACGGAATTCCCCGAAAGCTTAAATTTTCGCCTTCGGTCAAGGTATCGCCAATCTGCAATTGGCCGTGATTGTGGATACCCAGGATGTCGCCGGCGACGGCCGACTCGGTGCGGGCTCGTTCGTTGGCCATGAAGGTGACCGCGTTAACAATTTTCATTTGCCGCTTCAGACGCAGATGGAATGCCTTGATGCCTGGCTGATATTCGCCGGAACAAACGCGCAGGAATGCAATCCGATCGCGATGATTCGGATCCATATTGGCCTGAATCTTGAAGACAAATCCGGTGAACTTCTTTTCGTCCGGCGCCACCAGGCGCTGCGCGGCTTCACGCGCCTTTGGCGCCGGCGCCCACTGGGCCAGCGCCGTCAGGATTTCCCGTACGCCGAAGTTATTGATGGCTGAGCCAAACAGCACTGGCGACTGGCGCCCGGCAAGGAACTCATCGGGATCAAACTGCGCCCCTGCCCCCTGGATCAATTCAAGCTCACTACGCAAGGTGTCGATGTCGTCCGGGAATCGTTCCGCGAGCCTGGGGTCATCGAGACCGTCAATCACCTCGACCTCATTGGAGACTTTCTCCTGGCCCGGGGTGAAGCGCAGTACTTCATCTTTAAGCAGGTTATACACACCTTTAAACCGCTTTCCCATGCCAATTGGCCAGGTAATTGGTGCGCATGCGATATTCAACACAGACTCAATTTCATCCAGCAACTCGATAGGCTCGCGCACTTCACGGTCGAGCTTGTTAATGAAGGTAATGATCGGGGTGTTGCGCAGCCGACAGACCTCAAGCAGCTTAATCGTCTGAGTTTCGACACCTTTGGCGGCGTCAATCACCATGACCGCCGCATCAACCGCGGTTAAAACCCGGTAGGTGTCTTCTGAGAAGTCCTGGTGACCGGGGGTATCCAGCAGGTTGAAAACGCTGTTGTTGTACTCAAACTGCATGACTGAGCTGGCCACAGAAATGCCGCGCTGTTTTTCAACTTCCATCCAGTCGGACGTGGCATGGCGAGCGCTCTTGCGTGCTTTGACAGTGCCAGCCATTTGGATGGCACCACCAAACAGCAGGAGTTTTTCGGTTAGGGTGGTTTTACCGGCATCAGGGTGAGAAATGATCGCAAACGTGCGTCGACGCTTCACCTCACCGGCGATTGTGCTGTCAGCCATGATATTTACTAAGTCCGATTGGTTGCCTGTGGGTGCCTGTGGGTGCCTGTGGGCGTCGCGAAAGCCGCGCATTGTACAGGCGGTGGCTGGGCGCGTCTTAAAATCCGCGCCGCTGATAAACCCGAATCCAGTCAATTTCAAGCTGAGTGGGGATATTGGCATCATCAACGCCGTTC
>JBAUID010000022.1:0-2046 GCA_049680625.1 Burkholderiaceae bacterium
GCGGTTGGATAGCCGAAATACACCAGCAAACCGTCGCCAAGGTATTGCGCGATATGGCCGTCAAAGCGAGAGATTTCTTCGGCAGCGCTGGCCTGGTACGCACGCAAGATGTCGCGCAAATCTTCCGGGTCGAGGCGCGCCGACATTTCCGTTGAGCCAACCAGGTCGCAGAACATCACCGTGAGCTGACGACGCTCGGCGGCTGATGTCTTGATATTGGTCGGGGTGACAACCGGTGTTTCCGCAGAAACGTTTTTGCCGGGGCCTGGCCCTTGTGCAACCACCTCGTCACCAGGCGATAGGGCCGCAATCGATTTCAGCAGCTGCAGGCGGTGGCCAAGCTTGGCCACCCCCAGCTCTTTCAGCGCATCATGATCCAGCGAGGGCAGCAGATCCGGCGATATTTCGTGCTCAACAAATGCGTCGACATATTGCGCCAACCCGCAACCGTGCAACCAGTCTTCAATCGATTCCGCCATGTTGTGCCCACTGAACAGAGTACAGCGCCTACCAAAGCGCTTTCATCGTGCGTCTTTGACAAGCATATACCGGATGGGCAGGTCATTGAATGCCGGGTGACGACCGTGCCAACACTCAATGCGGCTGGGAATTCGGTACGGAATTCGGCACAGAATTCGGTACGGAACTCGCCTTTGACGCCGAATTAGAAACCGGATGAGAAACCGGCTTAGCAGCGCCGTTTCGCTCAATCGGCTGGTTTCGCACACACATCAGCACGCCGGATGCCTCGCCGCACGTGCCCCGGTACACGTCACCCGAATGGTTCGTGAAATGACACGGGTCAGCCAGTTTGCCCGCTTGGCAAGCCTGCAACGCAATCGATTGGATGTTAACGTCGTGGGCTTGAGCGGGCGGCGCAGCCAATGCCATCATGGCACCGGCCAACCACCCACACAGATGCAGATGCAGTTGTTGGATTCTCATCGCGGCGGCGGCCCACCCGGCGGCTCGTTGGTTGCCGTTGCAACCCGGTCACCTTTGAAGCAACCGATGAACATGTTCTCACCGGCACTGGCTGAATGGTAGTGATAGCCACGCACATCGTCCGTCTCACCCCGGCATTCATCAAGAACTGCCGGCTCTGCGCCAGCAGCGTCGAGCATGCCGTAGATCCCGTAGCCGTCCATTGCATAACCCAGCAGAGCAGCGTGCCCATCGGACTGCACCCCACTTTCGGTGCAACCCACAGAGCCGTGATAGTGATACCCCGCCACCGGGTTGATATGGCCACCGCAGTCGTCAAAGGCGGCAATCGTATACGCACCAAGAATATTGCTCACCGGGGCAGGCGCAGCGAGCGGAATACCGTTCAGGCTGACCCCAACATCGGAATTAATTGCATCGGGGGTGGACAGCGGCACCAGTGTGGTCGGAATCAAGTAGGTAGTCGACACGCCACCGTTCACCCAGTCCATCGACCCACTGACACACTGGTTCTGAAACTCCGCCGCCACATTGGGCTGCGCGGCACCTTCAAACTTTTCTTGCGTATCCGTTATATACACCAGGCCGGTAGCTGAATCGAAAAGCTGCCAGTTGTTGTCCCCATACAAGGTGGCCAGGTTGGCAATAAACGGCCCGTTGATGTCGTAGACCGAACCGCTGCCGTCAAACCAGATACCGCCTTCGTCCGCTGTTGAGGTAATCGTCGGCGGGCAAAACGGCCCGATGGCGGCATCTGCCGGCACCCCCGCGGTAACAATGCGATAACAGGTTGTGCTGGTGCCGCCGCTTAATACACAGGCTTCGGTGGTGACCTCAGCGCTGAGAGCCCCCGCTACAAATTTGGCCGGGTCTGGTGAACCTACTGCCGTGCCCCCGGTGTCCGTGGGGTCAACCGGGTCCATGGCGTCGTCGATTTCCATCGGGTCGGTGATGCCGCTGGAGCAAGCGGCAATAGTCATCGTCATCGCCGTCGCCATTACTACCGAGGCAACGGCAATAAGCCGTCGGGTCGGTGTCTTCATTGTTGTTGAGTTCCTCAAATTGAATTCGGATCGGGCTTCAAGCCGATATTCAAAATGG
>JBAUID010000023.1:0-2499 GCA_049680625.1 Burkholderiaceae bacterium
AAGAAGCATCAGGTCCTGGGCGTCGTTTCCATCAAGCACCATTGGAGTTTCCATTCGGTCGCGGGATAAATTTGCAAATTCAAGTAGCTGATGTTTAGCACGTTTATGCGCGCGTTATGGCGTGCGGACCAGCCCTTACGGTGGATATGGAAGATCAGTGGTATCGGCGCGAACAGACTGAGGTGGGTAACCGCCAATTCGTCGTTGCCGACCCGGATGGCTACTTACTGCGACTGTTTTCCCCGCTTGGTGAGCGCAACTTATCTGACTAATTTGGCGATTGGGTTGGGGTTGGTTGTTCGTGTTGGCGACGACGACCTGCGACTATCGGCAATCTACTGACCGGACCGTTCAATACGAATCGATCTTTTTGTAGTGTCAATCACTACTCTGCCCAAATGAAAAAGGCAGCCCAAAATCGGAACTGCCTTTAGTCAATCGGATCCGGTGCAGAGAATGCGCAGGACCTTTGCGCGTTACCTGATCAGACCCAGATGGTTAGTTATTGGCCACGCAACTTAGCGTAGTGGATGTTCCTCGATTACCCAGCGCACCGCCCGCGCCTGGGTCAGCCGGTCTCAGCCTGAGTCGATACGCTGAAAATTGGCGCGAAAGATCGATATCTATCTGTTCGAGTCCCAGTCCAAAACTGTCAACTGGAACGGGAACATAGTTATCGACTGCGATGCTTATGCCTGCCGTGAACAGCCCACCTTGAGGGTTAGGTCCGAAGTCGGAGAAGCCACGAGCCACCTTGACGCCATCAACAAAGGTTGAGCCCGTATCTTCGTTGAAGTCAATGGTGACCGATGGGGCGGGCTCTTGTCGCACCGATCCACCTGGATTGGGCATCGATTCAAAAGTCACGGGATCGCGCACAACCCGATCATCGATAGTCCGTTCACAGACTGTCGCAATCCGAGTTAAGCCATCTTCGTCTGACATTGGCGCCAAGCAACCGGGCGTTCGCACATCCAAATTATCGACCGTGATGTCTTGATTGGTGTACAACCAAATACGCGCAGCTACCGCATCGGTCGGCACCGTCGCCGTTCGGTTAAACCTGGAAAAAAGGTCTGGTGAACGAAACTGGATAAATGGTAGTTCCGTATTTACGCCATCAACTTTCTTGCCATCGACATCCAGGAAATCAACGCCAATGAAGTTTGATCCTTCCTTAATCCCTTTGTACATGCCACTGAATACGAGCGCTTCACCTGCATTTGCCATGAATTCATACGACAAAAATCCATCAGACAACGTAACGCCATCACCTTCATATCCTTCGGTTGACAGCTGAGCACCCGAAAAATTCCAGCCGTTCAACCCATCTTCAAAATCACCATTCACGATTCGATTACATGCCCCAGCCGTTGGTGGCTCTACTTCATCTGACAAAGCCATCAAACTTGGTAAAACACCTGTAAATCCACTCGCATTCAATGGGCCTTGGACTTGAACTACAAAACTGGCCACACCTTCAGGTGCACGGAATCGAAGCGCATTAGTGTGAATAGCAGTTAACCACGGGGTGGAACCTGCGTTACCTGAGAATGAGATGATTTGCCCGCTCGCATCCAACAGAAACAGCAGTACGGCGGCGTCGGGGCCAGACCCCGTTAGCGCAGCCAGCTCGTACTCGGTATTTGCGGTGAGAGAAGTGCTAAATCGCTTAATGCCATGAACAAGACCGGTTCCATTAGCCGATGCTGGAATCGTCACGTTCCCACCATCACCATTGATCCCGGTGGCATTACCTGCCCAGTCCAGCCAGGGGCCTTGCGCATCGATGAGGTTATCGCCACCGACGACGCCACCACCACCAATACTGGCGCCTTCAATCAACTCGGCGCTGATTAATGAGGCAACACTGGCCTGGTACTGGTTCTGCACCTGCAGATAAAAGCCAGCAACACCCGCAGGTGCCGTAAATGTAATCGCTTCGCCATCGCGGGCAGATGCGAGTCCATCCGTGCCTGGTACCGGAACAATGGTGCCGTTCGTATCAAACAGGAAGAGCACCGCAGCAGACTGTGGATCGGTTGATTGCACGTTTAGCGTGTAAGACACGCCATCGCTCAATTCCGTATCAAACCGGCGAACACCCAACACCACATCACTCCCGTCGCCCGGTATTAGTAACTGGCCAGTCTGGGCGTCGAACGTAATGCCACTGTCAGCACCCGCCCAGGTGGGCCAGGCGGTGTTCAGATTAATCAGATTATCGCCAGCCGCTTTTGTGACCGCACCATCAGAAGCAACGCCGCTTTGAGTCAGGCTGACGCCGACGTTTTCAAACCGTGCGTCATTAACGGGAGCGGTTGACTCTGGACCGGAGTCAGAACCTCCGCAAGCAGACAGAAGCACCGTGAAGGTTGCGGCAACGATGCCAGCGAACAAGGGGGTTGAGCGCAAGCGCGTCGAGAACTGAGGCATAGGAAAATCCCAGAGAACGAGAGAGTTATCCTCAGATTCTACGTTGTTGATTGAATCGCATGG
>JBAUID010000024.1:0-40058 GCA_049680625.1 Burkholderiaceae bacterium
AGTTCGAATAGTAGTCAACCAGCGGCCGGGTTTGTTCCTGATAAACCTGCAAGCGTTTAAGCACGGTTGCTTCTTTATCATCGTCGCGCTGGATCAATGGCTCGCCGGTCGCATCGTCGGTATCGGCCACCCTGGGTGGATTGAAGCGAACGTGATAAACCCGGCCGCTGGCCGGGTGGACCCGGCGTCCACTCATGCGATCCACAATATCAGAATCAGGGACATCAATCTCAAGCACGAAATCAAGCTTTACATTTGCCTGGCGCATGGCCTCGGCTTGAGGAATCGTGCGTGGGAAACCGTCAAACAGATAGCCTTTTTGGCAATCCGGCTCCTTCAGGCGGTGAGTGACAAGGCCAATAATAATTTCGTCTGAAACCAGGCCTCCCGAATCCATAACCGCTTTGGCCTGCCGGCCAAGCGGGGTGCCGGCCTTAACGGCGGCGCGCAGCATATCGCCGGTAGATATTTGCGGGATCCCGAAGGTGGCGCAGATCTGCGCTGCCTGTGTGCCTTTACCGGCTCCCGGTGGCCCCAAGAGAATTAAACGCATCTTTCCCTCAAATGAAATGTCGATTGCTTTTGGCGTAAATGTACAGGCAAAGGCTGTGCTGCGTCGTGTCTGAGCCCGGTTTTCTCACGGCGAATCCTGAAAGCTTGCAATCAGGTCCCGAATCAGGTGCCGGCAAAGTGCGCACGGACCCGCGCCAGGTCTGCTGGAGTATCCACGCCCCGGGGTGGCGACTGATCCAGGCAAACCGCCCCAATAGTGTGCCCGTGCCAGATCGCTCGTAACTGCTCAAGCGCTTCGGTGTCTTCAAGGGCTGTCCGCGCCAGCCCCGGGTAGGCCCTCAAGTAGTGGACGCGATATCCATAGATACCAACGTGATGCCAGGGCTGCAGCGGGTTTGCGGCGCCCGGCCAGCCGTGGCCGTCAGCGCTGTCGCGACACCACGGAATGGGTGCCCGGGAGAAAAAAATTGCCTGTTCGCGCGCGTTCAACACCGCTTTGACCACATTGGGGTCCAGAAAAGACTGCATACTGAGAATCGGATGGACCGCGGTTGCCATTGACTCATCAGGGTTGTCAATAAGGCGCTGGGCGACGCGATCGCAAACTGAACCCGGCATCTGTGGTTCGTCGCCTTGTAGATTGACGACAATTTCATCATCACCCAGCCCGAGCTCAGTGCTGGCCTGGGCCAGCCGGTCGGTGCCAGACGAGTGATCATCTCGGGTCATGACTGCTTCAAAGCCAGCCGTGGTTACGGCGTCGACAATTTGCGGACTGTCTGTGGCAACCGCCACTCGGCTGGCTTTGCTGTTGCGGGCTGCCATGGCCACCCGAACAACCATCGGGATACCAGCGATGTCTGCGAGTGCTTTATCGGGTAAGCGGGTCGAGCCCAGCCGGGCCGGAATCAAAATCGTATAGGTCAAATCGGTGGCCGAGGTTGATGCCAAATTTGGTAACCTGGTTTGCGTATCACAACACCATCCGGATTAATCTTGCGGCTCTGTATGACGGGCTTCATCAACCAGCATGACCGGGATGTCATCGCGAATGGGAAAAGCCAGGTGGTCACGCGGGCAAATCAGCTCTGTGCAAGGCCCATCGTCCACGGGGTCGGTAATCTTCTCCAATTGCAGTGGCCCTTTGCAGATTGGGCAAACAATAATATCTAGCAGACGCTTATCCATCACTATCCATCGAGTTTTTCACAGAGCCAGCTTAACAGGGACGCCGGCGGTTCAGCCGCAATGCTCAGGACGTGAACCCGCGGATCCGGCACACATTTTATGGCGTCTTTCTCGGTCATGAGTATCACCGGTTCCGATATTGTGCTGAGCAAGCGGTCATCGATTGCCCCGTGATCGGCTACCGGGTACGGTTGATGGGTAATTTCAAGCGAATTGAGCAAGTCAAAAAACGACTGTGGCGACGCAATACCGGCAACCGCGGCCAGTGGCTGGTCGGCGATCAACTTGCGAAACTGATCGATTCGATCTTTGGCCTGTGCTTTTGTTGTCTCGATCGCGGTTGCCACGGTTGCTGCGGTTGGCCGCTCAGTCTTGTGCCGCCATTCTGACAGCGGACAGACGCCAGTGACCCGGGTTGTCGAGGTGAACATTACGGGGTGAGAAATAGTTAGAGGCGGATTTGACCCCGGTTCTTTACCCGTCAGGCCCAGGTTGATCACTACAGCGTCCATGGATGGCAGGTGAGATAGAGGTTCCCGCAGCGGCCCGGCTGGCAGCAACTTGCCATTTCCAGCGCCGCGCCGATCAAATACGGCCAGTTCAAAATGCCGCATCAGGCCGGTGTGCTGCAGTCCGTCGTCGGACACAATGACTTCGAGATCGGGGTATGTGTGAATCAACAACTCGATGGCTCGCGCCCGTTCAATGCTGACGGCTACGGGCACGCCGGTAGCTCGCGCAAGCAGCAGGGCTTCGTCGCCAACCTGCGCCACGGTGCTCTTGCTATTCACGACGGACGCTGCCTGGTTTCTGGCCGAGCCTGCGCCGCGACAAACAACCGCCGTCTGCTTACCTTGTCCGATGAGAAAGCGGCTGATGGCAATGGTGATCGGTGTCTTGCCGGCGCCGCCGGCTACCAGGTTGCCAACAACAACAATTACCGGGTGGCGTGGCGAGTTTTTTGCACTTGTTTTCCGCTTAACAATGAGCGCGCGATTGTGAGCAGACCTTCTTGCTGTCAGCCGGCATAGCGGGCTCAGGAGGGCGTTAATAAAACGGCGGATGATGTTGGGCTGCATCGCAAACCAGTGATTCGTAATCACCCGTTCGATGCGGGCAGCCAGTTTCACTTGGACGCCGAACCACCCTCTGCGGCGAAAGTTACTTTTTCCAGACCAGCCATTCGCGCCGCGTCGAGTACTGAAATCACGGACTGATGGCTGGCACCGCCGTCAGCATAAATAACCACCATTGGTGACTGGCGTTTCGCTGCCAGTCGCCTCATCGCTGAGGTTAACGCGGTAACGGATAAGGACTCTGGTTTTTCACTGGCCAACTTGTATTGACCGTCGGCCGTGACGGCCACAACAATTTCATCCGGCGTTTCGGCCGTCTGTTCTTTTGAAGCACTGGGCAGATCAACTTTGAGTTGCGTAAAACGACTAAATGTTGTGCTGACCATCAGAAAAATAAGCACAACTAGCAATAAGTCAATTAGCGGAATGAAATTGATTTCAGGTTCGTCGTGTTGCGACTGGCGGCGAAAATTCATGCAGTTATCGACTCGCCTCAGGTTTTATCTTTACTGACGCTGGCAGCCATCAGTTCATCGGTCAGGCGTAATGCCTGTTGCTCCATATCGGCCATGTAGTTCTCAACGCGGGTGCGAAAGTGGCGATAACAAATCAATGCCGGAATCGCCACCAGGATCCCCAAGGCCGTGTTGTAGAGCGCAACCGAAATACCGTAGGCCATTCGCTGCGGATCAACCCCGTCGGTGGTTTGTGAGCCAAAAATTTCGATCATGCCAACCACGGTGCCGAACAAGCCAAGCAGCGGAGCAATCGTGGCAATCGTACCCAGCGCCGGCAAAAACTTGCCAAGATCATGGGCCACACCGCGACCGGTTTCTTCCATCGTTTCTTTGATCGAGGCGCGCTGTGCGCCGGCCCGACGCAGTCCGCTGGCCAGCACCTTGCCCAGTGGCGACGTGCGTGCGAGTTTGCCGACAAGGTCTGGGGTGATCTGGCGGTTACGCAGTAGGGTGAGTACCTCGTCGAGCAGGCCAGGCGGCAAAATCTGGGCCCGGCGCAGCGATAAGAAGCGTTCGATAATCAGGGCGACGCAAACGATCGACGAAAGAATCAGGAACCATACGGGCCAGCCAGCGGCCTGGATCAATGAGAACAACGGATGCCTCCGGAAGCATGCAATCGGTCAGAAAGGGGCAGAAAAACAATCGGGTGGAAGAATTTTCCGTGCCAACCGAACGCAACCCGGCTACTTTATCAGTGCAGCCTGAACACGCGAATCGACACACACTCTATTGTCCTGATTTACGCCGTCTTGGGCAAATGAGTTGCGCTCAATTGTGCAACCGGGAAGGTTGGCTGTGGCTGGCTGTGGCTGGCTGTGGCTGGCTGTGGCTGCCTGTGGATAACCCTGTGCAAAACTTTGCCAACCGATAGGTTGCTGAGCTGGCCAATCCAGACCCGGGGTTTTATCGAAAATCTCGGTAATATAATCACTGCTTTAAAATCAATGCCTTAGAGAATTATCCCCTGGAATTAAAGGGGTCTTTTCGGTGCTACCCGCTGGTTGGGTCTGCCTGTGGATATCAGTGCCACTAAAAGCCTTAAAAACAAGGGAAATTATGCGTTACGGCGAACATTCAGAATCCCGTTCAAACGATGGTCGGGCGATTCCGGTCAGCGCGCTGAATCGCGCCGTTTCGCAGTTGCTCGGCAGCAGCTTTCCAATGCTCTGGGTGAGCGGCGAAGTATCGAACTTTACGCGCGCCGCCAGTGGCCATTGTTACTTTTCTCTCAAAGACAAGAACGCGCAGGTGCGAGCCGTTTTGTTTCGTTCGCGGGCCCAGGCTGCACCGGTGTCGCTGCGCAATGGTTTGCAGATAGAAGTACTTGCCGCTGTTAGCTTGTACGAGCCACGGGGTGACTTCCAGATTACCGTTGAAAATGTTCGCCTGGCCGGTACCGGAGACTTGCATCAGCAGTTTGTTGAATTGAAGAACCGCCTGCAGGCTGAAGGCTTGTTCGACGTCGACCGTAAACGTGTCCTGCCATCGATGCCCCGCAGCATCGGGGTTGTAACGTCGTTGCAGGCAGCGGCGCTGCGCGATGTGCTGATTACCCTGCGTCGGCGTGCGCCACATCTGCAGGTTGTCGTTTATCCAACCCCGGTGCAAGGCGACGATGCCCCTGCCAGCATCGTGCGGGCACTGGCCAAAGCGTCATTACGGGCGGAATGTGATGTGCTGCTGCTGGTCAGAGGCGGCGGCTCAATCGAAGATTTGTGGGCGTTTAATGCAGAAAGTGTTGCCCGCGCGATTCGAGCAAGCAATCTGCCGGTTATTGTTGGTGTCGGCCATGAATCTGACGTCACTATTGCCGATTTTGCCGCCGACATGAGGGCGCCCACACCCACCGGTGCTGCCACCATTGTTGCACCCGATAGTGAAGAATTGCGGCGCCAGATAAGCGGGCTTGGTCGCCTGCTGGCGCAGGCCTGGCAACGCCGCCACCGCGAACTGGAGCAGCGGATTGACACCGCGTGGCGGCTGTTGCCGTCTCCGGCCGGGCAGTTGCTGGCCCGCCAGGCGCGTATCCACGACGCGGCACGAAATCTCGTACGTCAGTTTGCCTACTTGCAGCAACGCCGGGAGCAGCGTATGCAGCTGGCGAGAGGCCGGCTGAGAGTGCCGGATATTGGCGTGCCGGCCAGTCGTATAGTTTTTCAAGAGCAGCGTCTTACCCGCGCTTTGAAGCGACTGCTCGAAGCACGCACCCAGCAACTGCACACGGCGGCTGCCCAGTTGCGGCTGGTCAGCCCGCAGGCGGTGCTAGAGCGTGGTTACTCAATCGTGCGCGATGAGACTGGCCAGGTGGTGAGTCGCGCGGGTCGGGTTGCGCCGGGCAATACCCTGGACATCCTGATGGCTGATGGCGCGGTTGACGCGGTGGTCAGGCAAGTACACCCACCAAAATCGTCAACCTGATTCGTCGGGGGCGGAGACAGAAAATGCCAATGCGGGCAGCTTTATGTCAAGCCTTTTGCTCGGTTTGTCCGGTAGGTGCTGCAATTGAAACGAATATTCAGATGAATAAACCGATTGTTAACAGGTCTTGATAGCGGCGGCTGACTCAGTCGGTATACGATAACGCCCGGACTGAGCGGGGCAAATGTTCACTGCAACCGCCGGCACAATACAACCAATCAGAGGATACGCATGGAACATAAATTGCCTGAACTACCATATGCAATGGACGCACTGGCCCCGAATATCTCTAAAGAAACGCTTGAGTTTCACTATGGCAAGCATCATCAGACCTATGTGACCAACCTGAACAATTTGATCAAAGGCACCAAGTTTGAGTCGATGAGCCTCGAAGAGATTGTTGCCAGTGCAGACGGTGGCGTATTTAATAATGCCGCCCAGATCTGGAATCACACGTTTTACTGGAACTCCCTGTCGCCCAATGGCGGCGGCGCACCCAGTGGTGTCGTGGCGGATGCCATCAACAAAAAATGGGGCTCGGCTGATAAGTTCATGGAAGCCTTCAACGCTTCAGCGGCCGGCAATTTTGGCTCGGGTTGGACATGGCTGGTCAAAACCAAAGACGGGTCAGTCGACATCGTAAACACCAGTAACGCAGCCACCCCGCTGGGCTCAGCAAACACCCCGTTGCTGACCTGTGATGTATGGGAGCACGCTTATTACATCGATTACCGCAACAGCCGTCCCAACTACCTCGGAGCATTCTGGAAGTTGGTTAACTGGGATTTTGCCAATGCCAACATGGCGGCCTGAGATAACTCGATTTCTTTCTGGGAGGATGTGACTAATGGGTATCATCTCAACGTTGATAATTGGCCTGATTGCCGGGGCTATCGCAAAATTCATCATGCCGGGTAAGCAAGGTGGCGGCATCATCGTGACCATGTTGCTTGGTGTCGTTGGCTCGCTTCTGGCGTCATACGCAGGCCAGTTTCTTGGACTGTACACAGCGGGGCAAGGCGCCGGCCTGGTCGGCTCTGTAGTCGGTGCATTGATTGTGCTGGTTATTTACGGCATGGTTAGCAAAGGCAAGTCAGCGCCTTAAATCAGGGCAGGTACCAAAAAGCCGGCAGATCATTGATTTGCCGGCTTTTTTTTTACGCCTTTGGCTGGATCGGAACCTATTGGGCAAAAAACTCCTTGGATCGCAACTGCGATCCAGCCCGCACACCTTTGGCTTTAAACCAGCCTTGCTCCATTTCCAGCGCAAAGGCGACCGGTTCAGCGGAGCAATGACTGTCTTCCGTTTTTGGGGCCATGTCTTCAATATTTACGATTCGCCCGTCGTTGGCTATGAAGGCAATTGACAGGGGTAGCGGTGTGTTTTTCATCCAGAAGCATTGCCGTTGCGGCTGATCAAACACAAACAGCATGCCGGTATTTAATGCGAGGCTTTCGCGAAACATCAGGCCGCGCATTCGTGACTCGTGAGTGTTGGCCAGTTCGGCACGGATCAAATGCATGCCCGTTTGCAAAACCACTTCGGGTAGTTGTGGCTGTGCTGAGTCCTGGGTGACGGCTGGCGCAGACCAGCCAAGGCTGGCACCTGCAATCAGGGCCTGAAAGAGTGCGCGCGTCGTTTGCTTATTCTTTCTGCAGGCCGGCGCGTCGAATTTGCTCAAGCCGTTTGGCTTCGGGCGATTCAGGATCTTTTGTACGCTCGTGCAGGTCGGCAGCCATTTCCTTTTCGAGATCCGCATTGGTTTTCGGGGCTTCCTTGGCAAAACCAGGGCCAACAGCCAGCAGGCCGGCGGCAATGATAGATATAAACAAACGGGTCATAAAAGTGCTCCGGGAACCTTCGCCCGACCGTATTCGCCCGGAGCGAGTCCGGCGGCGTTTCGATCTTAGCGGTATTAACGACTAGAGATCAATTTTGCGCCGATTAATCAATAATTCAGCGCACGAGTCGGTGTGCGGTGGAGGGCTCCGGCTGAGCGGGGCCGGACTGGCCTGCGCAATACTGAAGATTGCCGGGGTTCGGGCGGGTTTCCATAATGTAAAAACCGGTGTTGGGTGAGCCATTGAGCCATTAGCCCCTGCTGCGGGCGCAACAAGGGAGCGAGGCAACGCCAAACGGTGGCAATGCAATAGCATGCCACCGGTTGGTTAAGCTACGACCAAAGGGTTCGAATAGTTTGTGGCGGGCGAGCCCGCCACAAACTATTCGGCCTGGATTTTAGACGCCTGCTTGCCTTTCGGACCATCGACCACGTCGAACGTGACCCGCTGGCCTTCTTTTAGCGACTTAAAGCCGCCCATTTCAATTGATGAAAAATGCGCGAATAAGTCTTCTCCGCCACCATCTGGAGTGATGAAGCCGAAACCCTTTGCATCGTTGAACCACTTAACTGTTCCAGAAGCCATTTACTTCTCCCTGCTGCAATTTCTTTGTCTCCGGGGGAATTGAAATATTGTTTGTTGCCCCCAAGTCCACTGTACGGGTCTTATAGCACCACTCGACCATCCGGTTATTTCGACCGCTCGTTGATAACGGTGTAAAAGAACTATTGATGTCTCACGTCGCCTCTGGCTCACTAGCAACCAGACCCGACGTGATTCTTCGCCCAAATCAGCCTGTACGTCAAGTCAAGGTGCCGGCTTTTGGAATTGTCCACCCTTTTGGATTTACTTATTAAACGGTGTATCGCACCGCTGGGTGGTTGTTGCACCGTTTCCCTGACTCTATAGAATGGTTGGTATGGCATCTCGACCCGACTCCTCCCCCGTAATCGAGCGACAGGAATCGCAAGTCAAGCCGCCACCTATGTTTCAGGTGTTGCTGCTTAACGACGACTACACCCCAATGGAATTTGTAGTCACAGTTCTGCAGAAATTTTTTGGAAAAAGTCGAGAGGCAGCGACACAAATAATGTTAAAGGTACATAGAGAAGGGCGCGGTGTTTGTGGTGTCTATCCGCAAGACGTAGCCGAAACGAAAGTCGATTTAGTGAGTAGCTTTGCACAGCAGCATCAACACCCGTTGCAGTGTGTGATGGAGGAAGCATGATTGCCCAGGAACTAGAAGTGAGTTTGCACATGGCCTTTGTCGAGGCCCGTCAGCAACGTCACGAGTTCATTACCGTGGAGCACCTGCTTCTCGCATTGCTCGACAACCCCTCAGCGGCCGAGGTGCTGCGCGCCTGCGCAGCCAACTCAGACGAGTTGCGCAAGAGTCTGACGGGTTTCATCAAAGAGAACACGCCGGTTGTACCCGGCAGTGAAGAAATTGATACCCAGCCAACACTGGGTTTCCAGCGGGTGATTCAGCGGGCGATCATGCACGTTCAGTCAACCAGCAATGGCAAAAAAGAAGTCACCGGTGCCAATGTCCTGGTGGCCATCTTTGGCGAAAAGGATTCTCACGCGGTTTACTACCTCCATCAGCAGGGTATTACCCGCCTGGACGTCGTGAACTACATTTCGCATGGCATTACCAAAACACCTCAGCCAAAAGATCAGCCCAAAGAAGAGGCCGCTGAGCAAGAAGGTGAGGGCGGCGGCGGTAGCCAGCAAAGTGCACTGGAGCAATACACACAAAACCTTAATGTCCAGGCCCGTGACGGCAAAATCGACCCCCTTATTGGTCGGGAAGAAGAAGTCGAACGCGTTGTACAAATTCTGTGCCGTCGGCGTAAGAACAATCCCTTACTGGTTGGTGAAGCCGGTGTTGGCAAAACGGCTATTGCCGAAGGTCTTGCGCGCCGCATTACCGAAGGTGATGTGCCCGAAGTTCTCGAAGAAGCACAGGTTTATTCGCTTGATATGGGCGCATTGCTGGCCGGCACTAAATACCGGGGCGATTTTGAGCAACGCCTGAAGGCTGTGCTCAAAGCGCTTAAGCAAACTGAAAACGGTATTTTATTCATTGACGAAATCCACACCATTATTGGTGCTGGTTCGGCTTCGGGCGGTACCCTGGACGCGTCGAACCTGCTCAAGCCGGCTTTGTCGTCCGGGCAGCTCAAATGTATTGGCGCAACTACGTTTACCGAATACCGCGGAATCTTCGAAAAAGATCACGCGCTGTCACGCCGGTTCCAAAAAATTGACGTTGTTGAGCCCAGTGTTGACCAGACGGTTCAGATTCTGCGTGGCCTGAAGTCTCGCTTTGAAGAGCACCACAAGATCAAATACTCTGCGTCTGCCTTAACGACGGCGGCTGAGTTGGCTGACAAATACATCAACGATCGTTTCCTGCCTGATAAGGCAATTGACGTGATTGACGAAGCGGGTGCGGCTCAGCGGGTTCTTCCCAAGAATAAGCAGAAAAAAGTTATCAGCAAAACCGACATTGAAACCATCGTGTCGAAAATTGCGCGCATTCCTCCGGCGTCGGTTTCGTCAGACGATCGAAGCAAGCTGCAACATCTCGATCGCGATCTGAAAAATACGGTCTTTGGTCAGGACCCAGCCATCGAAGCACTGGCTGCTGCCATCAAGATGTCCCGCTCCGGCCTGGGTAAACCCGATAAGCCGATAGGTTCATTCCTGTTCTCGGGCCCAACCGGTGTCGGTAAAACCGAAGTGGCCCGGCAGTTGGCGTTCACCATGGGTATCGAGCTGATTCGCTTCGATATGTCCGAGTACATGGAGCGTCATGCGGTTTCGCGGCTCATTGGCGCCCCCCCGGGTTATGTTGGTTTCGATCAGGGTGGTTTGCTCACCGAGGCTGTTACCAAAAAACCGCATTCTGTGCTGTTGTTGGACGAAATCGAGAAAGCCCATCCGGAAATCTTCAATATTTTGTTGCAGGTGATGGACCACGGTTCACTGACCGATAACAACGGACGCAAGGCTGATTTCCGTAACGTGATCATTATTATGACCACCAATGCGGGCGCCGCCAATTTGCAGAAAAACTCGATTGGCTTTTCGAACAACAAAGAAGCCGGCGACGAAATGGAAGAAATCAAGCGGATGTTCACGCCTGAGTTCCGAAATCGTCTGGACGCAACCATCAGTTTCGCTGCTCTGGATGAGAAAGTCATTCTGCGCGTCGTTGATAAGTTCCTGATGCAGCTGGAAGAGCAGTTGCTTGAAAAGAAGGTTGAGGCAATCTTTACCGATAAGCTGCGCAAGCATCTGGCCTCAAGTGGTTTCGATCCATTGATGGGTGCTCGTCCAATGCAACGGCTTATCCAGGACACGATTCGCAAGGCGCTGGCTGATGAATTGTTGTTTGGTAAGCTAACCAACGGCGGTAAGGTGACTGTCGACTTTAAGAAAGACGAAATCAAGCTGACCTACGAAGAGGCCAGCTCCCCGCCCTCGGGCGGTGAAGATGCCGAAGAGACAAAAACTGAGTCTGTCTGACAACTGACCGTTACGCCGTGACGCCGTTACGTTAACTCAATGCAACACCACGCGGGCTGCGTCCTAACAAGATGCGGCCCGCGTTTTACATTCTAATAATTGATTCAGACTGAGAAGACTCATGAGTGGTAGTGGTGAATTTGACGAAGACTGGGCTAACGTAAAGCGTCCTTATGCGCGTTACGCCCTGGGAGTAGGGTTGGCTACGTTTGCAGCGGTCGGGGTTGCGCTGATTCTGCAACATGTTTCTGAAATGGAACCTTGCGCCTGGTGCACTTTGCAGCGCCTTTTGTTTATTGTGATGGGTGTTTTATCGGTTGGTGTCTGGTTAACTGCGAACAATCCTGGCCCGGCACGGGCTCTTGCGGCCCTGGCCGTGATCACCGGCATTGCCGGCGTGGCCGCCGCGATGTGGCAGCACCTGGTGGCCGCTGCAAGTAATTCATGTGCCATGACGCTGGCCGACAAAATTATCAGTGCCACATACCTGGACCAGCTGATGCCGTGGATGTTCCAGGCGCGGGCGATGTGTGACGAAGCTAACGTCCCGTTTCTGGGCGTGCCGTTTGCCCTGTGGAGCGCGATACTTTTTGTCGGATTCACCCTGGTGATGCTGATTGTCACTTTTGCCAAGGGGTCAATGAAATGAATGCACTGGATTCTCTGAAACAGTCCACCGTTGTGGTGGCAGACACGGGCGACTTCAACAGCATGCGCGAATATACGCCGCGCGATGCAACAACCAACCCGACCCTGATTGTCAAAGCGCTGCAAAAGCCCGAGTACCAGCCTCTATTAGCGCAAACGGTTGCGGCAAATAAAGGCGCCGACCTGGCAGGTATTACCGATGCGTTGCTGGTGAGGTTTGGCACTGAGATCCTTAAAATTATTCCCGGCCGCGTATCGACTGAAGTCGATGCCCGTTTGTCTTTTGATACCGCCGGCAGTATTGCGCGGGCGGAACGCATCATTGGGTTGTACGAAAAAGAAGGGATCGACCGTGAACGTATCCTGATTAAAGTGGCCTCCACCTGGGAAGGTATAAAAGCGGCTGAGGCCTTACAGAAGAAAGGCGTTAACTGTAATCTGACCCTGATGTTTGCCTTTGAGCAAGCGGTTGCTTGCGCCGAAGCCGGGGTGACGTTAATTTCCCCCTTTGTAGGGCGGATCTACGACTGGTACAAGAAGAAAGAAAACCGCGACTACACCGGCGAAGAAGATCCTGGAGTGCATTCAGTGCGTCGTATCTACGAGTACTACAAGCGTTTCGGTTATAAGACTGAAGTCATGGGGGCGAGTTTTCGCAACACCGGGCAGATTCTTGCGCTGGCCGGTTGTGATTTGCTGACTATCAGCCCTGACTTACTTGGGCAGCTAAGCGCGTCTGATGTGCCCGTGCCGGTTAAGCTGGACGAAGCCACTGCAAAAAAAGCTGAGCTGCAAAAAATCAGTCTTGATGAAGCCAGTTTTCGTTTTGGGCTGAATGAAGACGCGATGGCTACTGACAAACTATCCGAAGGGATTCGTGCGTTTGTCAGTGATGCCGTAGTGCTCGATGGACTTATCCAAAAAGCGACGACTTAAGGCTCAGCCCACGACCTAAAGGAGTGACCCATGCCCGGAAAGTCCGCTCACACCGATACATTCGCTCGCGACAATCTGCCACCGCCAAACCAATGGCCGGATCTGCTGCTGGAGGGTTTTGACTATCCCGACCAATTAAACGCCGGGGTCGAATTGACTGATGCGATGGTCAGCAAGGGCTTTGGCGACCGCATCGCGCTGATTGGCAACGGTCGGCGGCGCACGTACAAAGAGCTGAGCGACTGGACCAACCGCCTGGCTCATGTGATGGTCGACAACCTGGGCATCAAACCCGGCAACCGGGTACTGATTCGCTCGGCCAACAACCCGGCCATGGTGGCCTGTTGGCTGGCGGCGACCAAAGCCGGTGCCGTGGTTGTGAACACCATGCCAATGCTGCGGGCGGGGGAGTTAACCGCCATTGTGGATAAGGCGCAAATATCTCATGCCTTGTGTGACACCCGCTTAATGGAAGAAATCGTTGCCTGCGCAAAAGACAGTGAATTTTTAAGGTCTGTTGTCAGCTTTGACGGGACGTCTAATCACGACGCTGAACTGGATCGCCTGGCACTGGAAAAACCAGTGGCTTTTGATGCCATACAAACCAGCAGTGATGATGTCGCTTTGCTGGGTTTTACTTCGGGCACAACCGGCTCACCAAAAGCCACGATGCACTTTCACCGCGACTTGCTGATCATTGCGGACGGTTATGCTAAAGAAGTGCTTGGGGTAACCGAAGATGATATCTTTGTCGGTTCGCCGCCGCTGGCGTTTACCTTTGGCCTGGGTGGGCTGGCTGTTTTTCCATTGCGCTTTGGGGCTGCCGCTACTTTGCTGGAAAACGCGGCCCCACCGAATCTGATCGAGATAATCGAAAAGTATCGGGCCACCGTGTGTTTTACCGCACCGACGGCGTACCGCGCGATGTTGCGGGCAATGGATGAGGGTGCCGATTTATCCAGCCTGCGCGCAGCCGTGTCAGCGGGTGAAACTCTGCCGGCCCCGGTGTACGACGAGTGGATGGCAAAAACCGGCAAACCCATGCTCGACGGCATTGGGGCGACCGAGATGCTGCATATCTTCATAACCAATCGTTTTGATGATCACCGCCCCGCCTGCACTGGCAAAGTGGTTACCGGATATGAAGCCAAAGTGATTGACGACAACGGCGCGGCGCTGCCATTTGGTGAAGTGGGCCGTCTTGCCGTACGTGGTCCGACGGGTTGTCGTTACCTGGCTGACGACCGCCAGCAAGCCTATGTGAAGGATGGTTGGAACATCACCGGTGACAGTTTTTCGATGGACGAGCAGGGGTATCTGACCTTTGCGGCGCGTAACGACGACATGATCATATCGTCTGGCTACAACATTGCCGGCCCCGAAGTAGAGGCCGCATTGTTGTCACACCACCTGGTGGTCGAGTGTGCGGTGGTTGGCGCACCCGATGCTGAGCGTGGTCATATCGTGCAAGCCCATGTTGTGCTGATTGAGTCCGCCAGCCGGGACGACAACACGGTAAAAGCCCTGCAAGATCACGTGAAAGCCAGTATCGCGCCGTATAAGTATCCGCGCTCCGTAGTGTTTTGTGACGGGTTGCCAAAAACCCAGACGGGCAAAATTCAGCGCTTCAGGCTGAAGGAAGAAAACACCTGATGAGCTTGATACTGAAAGAAAAAATTGTTGGTCCGGCCGCATGGCGCGGTAGCGAACTGGCGGGTGATTTCTCATGGATACATCATCTGAGCGAATCGGATATCAACGGGATTGATCAGGCCCTGGCATTCACCAAAGCGCGCGGACGTGTATTTCCCGCACTACATGCGGAAGATTTTCCCTTACCGGGGTTGAAAACCCTGCTCGACGGCTTCGCCAGCGAACTGGAAACGGGCAGGGGGTTCCTGTTGTTACGCGGATTGCCGGTTGAGCGTTACAGCGAACAAGAGATCAACATCATTTATTACGGTATTGGTCTGAACCTGGGCCAGCCGGTTCGGCAAAACCCGCAAGGGGACTTGCTTGGCCTGGTGATGAACGTTGGCGATTTGAACGACAAACACACCCGGGTCTATGAGACCAACGCCTATCTGCCATATCACAGCGACCCCTCGGATGTTGTTGGCTTGCTGTGTCTGCGTCAGGCGCATGTGGGTGGCGTCAGCAGTCTGGTCAGTGCCGCCTCGGTGTACAACGAAATCCTGGAAAAACATCCGGAATACCTTGCCCTGTTTTACCGGCCGTTCTACTACGCCCACCTGGGTGAAGACTTACCCAGCCTGTCACCCTTGTTCAGCTATAACGAAGGCAAACTCAGTTGCCGCTATTTGCGCCAGTATATTGAGCTGGGGCACGAAGTTCGCGGCCTGCCGCTATCCAGAGTAGAAATCGAGGCCCTGGATTTGTTCGATTCAATCACCCATGACCCGCAGGTTCGGCTCGACATGATGCTTGAGCCGGGGGATTTACAATTCGCGAACAACTACGCCGTACTGCATTCGCGAACCGCGTTTGAAGATTCGGTCGAACCGCAATTGCATCGAAAGATGCTGCGCTTGTGGTTGAAAATGCCGAATGCACGTCGTCTGGCGGTGGATTTTCCGGGGCGGAACGGATTCGGCGCACCTCACAGTTTTTAGCATCGCACCATAGCGCACGAAGGAATTTCAAGGTCTCCCAGGCGGTTTCAATGAATGTAATCAACGAAATTATGAGCTCACCAGCCTACCGGGAAGCGGTCAGTGCCATGCCGATTGGTGCTTGCCTGGTAAGCCCCGACCTGCATTACAGAGAGGTGAATACCGCATGGGCTGACATGCTGGGTTATACCCGTGATGAGTTGCTACAAATGTCATTTGTTCAGGTCACTTACCCAGCCGACCGGGAGACCGATAGTGAGCTGTCCCGATCGCTTTTTGAGGGAGAAATCTCAAGCTTTACGATAAGAAAGCGCTGGATTCGTAAAGACGGGTCAATGATGCGTGGCACTATGACTGCGTGGAAAACTAACCATCCCGGCGCCGTGGGTTGCGGCTTTGCGACGATTGTGCCCGATCACAATCAACTCATTGATAGCTTGCACGCCCAGAAAATTGTCCATGATCTGCGCGAAATTCTGCAGGCCATACAGCTTGCGGCGGAATCACTGGAAGTCGTACCTGAGAATCGAACTGCTCTGGAAACGATTGCAGATTCGGTGGCGTTGGCGACCTCGGTAGCTCAGCGGGTGGTTGATGTCGATGCGTCGCCTCCGGCTGAGTGTTCTTCTCATCGCGTGGTAAGAAAGTGTGTGGCTGTCCTGTCGTCGACTCTGTCCGGTAATGTGACATTGCGCAGCAGTTACTCCGGAGAATCAACGGTGGCAATTGACGAGACCAAACTTAGTGAAGTTGTACTTAACCTGCTGACCAACGCCCGCGATGCCATCCTTGGGGCGGGCAATATTGAGGTTCGTTGTGTGGAGAAAAACGATTGTGTTTCGATCTGCGTTTGCGACGACGGTATCGGGATGAGCGACGACGAAATCCAGCAGGCGACCCGTACCTTCTACACGACAAAAAGCGAGTCAGGTACCGGCCTGGGTTTGTCGATCGTTAACGACATTCTTCTTGGTGTTGGTGGTCGCCTGATAATTTCAAGTAAAAAGGGGCACGGGACGTCGATTCGTTGCGAAATACCCCTGGTAGGTAACGACAACGACCGAGGGTCCAGCGCCCTGGGCCAGCCGTAACCCCGACGTCGCCGGGGTTTGCCTGGGGTGGCATCAACGGCTGTTCATGTTCACAGCTGGCTTGCGCCCGGGTGGGCGCCGTGTTATCCGCTAGCTTTGGTCTCACGGTAGGCCTGTAGTTCGTCCGGTACATGGTGAAAGTGCGGCGCGTCTTTCATATACTGGGCAAATTCGGGCTTGAATACTGACGGGTCGTCAAAAGTGCCCACCTTAACCACGATGCCGGTTGGAAACTTCGGGCTTTTGGTGGCCAGCGAGGTGCCACAATTGGCGCAGAACAGGCGGGTGCGCGGTGATTCAATATCGGTTCTGGTGAAAGTCTTCGGCTCGCCTTGAACAAAGCGAAAGCCGTCATTGGGCAGCACCATGGCTGAGTTCGGAAAACCACCGCTGATGTACTGGCACTCACGGCAATGGCACTGCATAGCCACCAGCGGTTCACCGTCGAATTCGTATTTGATTTGTCCGCAATAGCATCGGCCAGTAATTTTCATGATTTTCTCCAGTGTCAACGACTAATTTAAAGGCCAACAGCAACGCCTGTCGCTGAGCCTGACCTTAGCTATAGTCGCACGAAGAATCGACAGTTGACTACCCGAGTGCGAAGACGCTACTTTGGGGCGTTGCGGGTACTCAATAGTGGTTCGTCATGTGCTTGGCGACTGCTTGCTACGGTATACACCAGGGGAAATTTAATCATGGCTTACGCAAACAACAATGGCGTGCAAATTTACTACGAGTGCCATGGCCAGGGTAGGCCGCTAATGTTGCATCACGGCCGTTTGAACAGCGCCAGGGTTTGGCATCGCGCCACGTATATTGAGGCGCTGCAGCCAGGCCGCCAGCTCATCGCCCTGGATGCCCGTGGCCATGGCCGCAGCGACAAACCGCACGACCCGGCGCAATACACAGCCAAAGTCATGGCGTCCGACATGATTGCGGTGCTGGATGACCTCGGTATCGAGAAAGCCGACTTGTTTGGATACTCCATGGGGGGGCGCATTGGGTTTATGGGCCTTGCTTACTTTGCGGAACGCTTTTCGTCATTGATTGCCGGTGGTGCTGCGCCCTACGGGCCGACGGTCAGCCGCGAGCGCGAGCTTGCGCTGGCTGCATCCCTGCAAAACGGCATGGCGGGATACTTGTTGGAAATGGAAGCGATGCTGGCGCGCAAAACGCCCGAACCTGACCGCAGCGAACGCCTGGCGATGGACGCGACTGCCGTGCATGCGATGACGTCGCAAGGTGCTGACTGGCCGGTTGTTGTTAACGAAGTCATGGCCGCCAACCGGCCAATCCAATTGTTCGGAGGAACCGCCGATCCACTGTGGCCAATTATCCAGAAAGGTCATCGTGAATTACCGGGCAGTCGATTGCACGCCCTGGAAGGTTTAGGGCATAGCGAAGCGCTGTTGAAATCGGGTGGTGTCGTGCCGATTGTTGACGAGTTTTTAGATTGGGTCGTGGCCGCCGGGTGATCGGTGAGTCAGGCGCTAGCCAAATGTGAGCATTATCGCCAAGGGCAAGGGCCGTATTGCCGCCCCAGTAGTATCGATGGAGACATTCGGCATCCGGGGGCTAGTTACCAAATTCGCAGTACCGACCGCCGTTGGTATTTTGTTGGTCGTTGCTGGTCCATTGCCGACTAATTCAGCGCACAATCAGCTGAAGACTAACGCACAAGTGACAAAACTGCCCTAATGACCAACGCCTATCCAATTGATACGACGCTAGACGAAATCGCCCGGCTGCGCATACAGTCCGATCTGTATCGCAGCGATGCGCATCAGATGTTGTCAATGATTGGCGTGCAGCCGGGTTGGCGCTGCCTGGATATGTGTAGCGGTATTGGTGGCATTACCGATGTCTTAAATCACCATGTGGGCGCAACCGGGGAGGTTATCGGCTTCGAACTGGATCACGAAAAAGTGGCTGTTGCGCAGCAGTGGGTGACGATCAATGGCTATCGGCAAGTGAGCTTTTTATGTGGTGATGGTTTCGACAGCGGATTAGTGCCCGCCAGTTTTGATCTGGTCCACCTGCGTTTTGCGCTGGGCATTATCCCGGGCGGGGTAAAAATGCTGGATCACGCCCTTAGTTTGGTCAAACCCGGCGGCGTAATATTCCTTGAAGAGGCAGATGCCGGCAGCCTGGCGTGTTATCCGGAACATCCGGCCTGGGGCCGCGCCGTGAGTTTAATTCTCGAGTGCTTCGAGAAAATTGGAAGCGACATTGTGCTGGGTCGCAAGCTCAATAGTCTATTGAATGCCGCAGATGTCTCAGTGACCCATCTGCGACCATGCCGCTACCTGCTCCGGGCCGGCGAGCCAATGATCAACCATATTCCGCTAACTCTGGACACTTTGCAAAACGCAATTATCAAACTCGGTTTAGCGGATGCCGATACGATACGCACCACGGTAACCGAGTTGTTAGCCCATTTGCGTGATCCCGATGTTGTTGTCAGTTCGGTAACGATGGTGCAAGCGGTTGGGCGGGTACCGTAGTGGGAAAACCTGGCGGTTGTCGGGCACAGCGGGTTAATTTGCCCCCGTACTCCCAAACCCTCCGGCCCCGCGCTCACTCAGCTCAAACTCATCTACTAGCGTAAACTGGGCCTGCATCACCGGTACAATGACTAACTGGGCGATCCGTTCAAACGGCGTCATCTCAAAGGTCTTATCCCCCCGGTTCCAGCACGACACCATCAGCTGCCCCTGGTAGTCCGAGTCGATCAAACCGACCAGGTTGCCGAGCACGACACCGTGTTTATGTCCGAGGCCGGAGCGGGGCAGAATGACTGCCGCATAACCTGGGTCTGCGACATGAATCGCCAGACCGGTTGGGATTAATTCAGTTTGCCCCGGTGCCAGCTGCAGGCTCGTGTCGATACAGGCGCGCAAGTCCAGCCCGGCACTGCCAGGGGTGGCGTAAGCCGGTAGCTGGTCGCGCATGCGCTCATCGAGGATCTTCAGTTCTATTTGCATGTTGGTGGCGGTTGTGTTGGTTGCGACAGCATGGGTGGCGAGAGCATTGGTTACGATTGCCCCGTTTACTGCTATGACGTCGCGTTGTTCAAAATGACGCCTGCAATCAGCGCGCCAATGCCGTGTTCGGGGCCGACGAATGGCAGGGGAATACCGGCAAAACCGGTCGCGAGCAATATCCCGATGCCGCCAAATATCAACAGCTTTGAGACGCCGCTCAGCAATAAGCGTAATCCGGACTTTGACATCGATGCCAACGCATCCGAAATATCTGGCGGGCCGCCGAGTGGATTGTTATACGTATCACCGGCGTAGGTCTTTTCCTCAAGGTGTCCGCGGTCACCGAGTTCAAGCGCATTGGCGGCATCACGCGCTTTTGCACGATCACGCAGTTGGGCAGACAGTTCCCGCCCGGCAGTTTCCGGATCCGACGGTGGCATGCCGACCATGCGCTCAATCAGGACAACAAAGTCACCATTTGGTGGTTCGTGGTAATCCAGGTCCATATGGATGCCCATTACTTCTCTCCTGATTTGAGTGGCGTTTTTTTAGTGGCCGGTTTACTGGTGGTTGTAGTCGTCCGAGCGGTGCTGAGTCGCCCCGCAATTTCGGTGACAAGGTGCCGGGCCAGGGATTCTTTGCTGGCGCGTGGAATTTTCTGGTGCCCACTCTCGTCGATAATCAGTAGTTCATTGTCATCCTGGCCAAAGGTGTCCGGGCCGATATTGGCAACCAGCATTGGTACACCTTTACGCTTGCGTTTTGCTTGTCCGTTCTTGAGCAAGTCTTCGCTCTCAGCGGCAAAGCCAACGCAGTAGGGTGGGGATGACAGTTTGGCCACACTCGCCAGAATGTCCGGGTTCTCGGTAAATGCCAGGCTTGGCGTTTTGGTCTTACTGGTTTTCTTGATCTTCTGATCCGACGGGTTGGCAACAGCCCAGTCGGCCACCGCGGCAACGGCGATAAAAACATCAGTTGGGCTTTGGCAGGCGGCTATCACGGCGTCATACATTTGCCGGGCGCTGCGCACGTCATGGCGTTCGACACCGACGGGTGTGCTCAGCGCAACCGGGCCAGCTACCAGCCGAACCGTTGCGCCGGCCTGCTGGCAGGCACGGGCAATTGCAAACCCCATCTTGCCACTGGAGCGGTTGGTGATACCGCGTACCGGATCTATCGCTTCATAAGTCGGGCCGGCGGTTATCAGTACTTGTTTTCCAACCAGGCTGTTCGGTACAAAGTGGGCACACACGGCTTCTGCGATATCGACTGGTTCGACCATGCGACCCAACCCGGTTTCGCCGCAGGCTTGATCGCCGGCAGCGGGCCCGATGAGGGCGACCCCGTCATCGCGCAGGGTTTGTGCATTTCGTTGGGTCGCCGGATTTGTCCACATTTCGACATTCATTGCCGGTGCAATCGCAATTGGCTTGTTGCGTGCAACGACAAGCGTAGATAACAAGTCGTCACACAATCCGTTGGCCATCTTGGCCATGAAGTCGGCTGATGCCGGTGCAATCAGTATTAAGTCGGCATCGCGGGACAATTCGATATGGGCCATGTTGTTGTCGATGCGGTTATCCCAGGCATCGGTGAACACGGGGTTACCTGACAAAGCCTGAAAGGTGACCGGGCCAACGAAGCGGGTGGCTGATGCCGTCATCACAACCTGAACATCGGCACCGCGCCGTTGCAACTCGCGTAACAGCTCGGCCGCTTTGTAGGCGGCAACACCACCGGTTACGCCAAGCAGGATGCGTCGCTTGTTCAGTTCCATGTTGTCTTACCCCTTGGTAATGCCGCACAAAATTGAGGCTGGTCGGGTCCGGTATAGATTATGCGGAGTATGCGTTACAAAATGGCGCTACGGCGTTGCGGGGTGCTTACGTGATGCACGCCAGCGCAGTATCTCGTCAGTTATCAGACAGATGGCGCCCAGGGTGATCGCACTGTCGGCCAGATTGAACGCCGGAAAGTAATACGGGTGCTGAAAAAAGAGTAAAAAATCTACTACCTTGCCGTGGATTATCCGGTCGATAACATTGCCAAGGGCGCCGCCCAGAATCATGGCCAGGCCAAAAGAGAACAACTTGAGTTGTCGCGACTCGCGAATCAGATAAAAAATGAACCCAGCCGCTGCCAGCCCAAATATAGTGAAGAACCATCGTTGCCAACCCCCGGCACCGGCCAGGAAGCTAAACGCTGCCCCGGTGTTGTAGTACAGAGTCAGATCGAACAAGCCATCGATTACTGGCAGACGTTCGGTCTCTCTGAAGCGGGCCAGCACGGCAAACTTAGACCACTGGTCAAGCGCGATCACGATCGCTGCGAGTATCAGCCAGCGCGTAATCGATGGCCGCTCACCTGGGGGTGACTTTTCACCCGGGCCAGGTTCTGCGCGCGGCTCGAGGTTCGGTGCTGCACGTGTTGATTTGGTCGGGTCGTTCTGCTCAGGCATGGGTACGGGTCTCTCCGTTGCCGTGCAGGTTGCTGTTGCAGCGTGGGCACAAGCCTTCATTGTCTCCCGAGGTGGCAACCTGCGGGTGGTAGTGCCAGCATCGCTGACACTTCTGAGCAACGCTGGCGTTCACCACAATTTTCTCGTCGGCTTCGCTGGCCACTGGGTGCAGGCTGGCTCGCGAGGTCAGCATAACAAACCGCAAATCGTCACCGAGGCTGGCCAGGGCTTGTGCGCGGGCCGGGCTGAGATGCAAATCAATCTCGGCCTGTAATGACGACCCGAGTTTGCCATCTTCGCGCAGTGATTCAATCTCTTTGAATGCATCAGCCCGTACTGCCCGAATTTTTTCCCAGCGGGCAGCGGTCGCTGACGCATCCGGTACGGTCGGAAAATCGTAAAAAGTTTCCGTAAAGATAGTGCCAGTCATTTTTGCCTGTTCGGGTGCCAGTATTGGCCACGCCTCTTCTGCGGTAAACGAGAGCATTGGCGCCATTATCCGCAGCAAGCCGTTGGCAATGTGAAACAGAGCGGTTTGCGCTGAACGTCGACCCAGGCTGTCGGGGGCCATTGTGTACAAGCGGTCTTTCAGAATATCCAGGTAGAACGAACCGAGGTCTTCTGAGCAAAAAATCTGTAACTTGGCCACTACGGGATGAAACTCATACGCATCCATGTCTTTCAGAATGCCGGCTTGCCAGTTCGCCGACATTACCATGGCAAACTGGTCAATATCGAGCATTCGATCAACCGGTACTGCGTGTTTTTGCGGATCAAAGTCAGAGACATTGGCCAGTAAAAAGCGCAAGGTATTTCGAATGCGGCGGTACGACTCCACCACACGTTTGAGAATTTCGTCGGACAGGCGTAATTCACCAGAGTAGTCAGAGCTGGCGACCCACAAGCGCAAAATTTCAGCACCCAACTTGTTGTAAATGTCCTGTGGGTCGATCCCGTTATTCAGCGACTTTGACATTTTTCTGCCCTGGCCATCGACTACAAAGCCGTGGGTCAGTAACGCTTTGTACGGGGCACATCCGTTCAGCATGGATGAGGTCAGCAGGGAAGAGTGAAACCAGCCCCGGTGCTGATCACTGCCTTCCAGGTACATGTCAGCGGGGAAGGTCGACTGTTCCGCATGGGAGCCGCGCAACACGGTCGCATGGGTTGTGCCCGAATCAAACCACACGTCCAGGGTGTCGAGGTTTTTCTGCCAGCTGCCGTCGTTGGTTTCGCCGATGGCCAGGAACAAGGTGTCCAGCTCCAGTGTCTGCCACGCTTCGATGCCATTTCTTTCGATGTGTTGCGCAACCACTTCCAGCATTTCACCGTTTCGCGGATGTAACTCGCCATTCTCACGGTTTACAACAAAAGCCATGGGCACACCCCACTGGCGTTGTCGGGACAACGTCCAGTCCGGCCGGTTGGCAATCATGGCATGCAGGCGGGCCTGACCCCAGGCGGGGAAAAATTCGGTGTCCTCAACCGCCTTGAGCGCAACCTCGCGCAAAGTTTTGCCACCGTCGCTGGGGGTGAGATCCATGCCGGCAAACCATTGTGACGATGCCCGGTAGATGATTGGGGTTTTGTGGCGCCAGCAGTGCATGTAGCTATGGGTGTACTTTACGGCTGAAAACAAGCCACCACATTCGCGCAGCTTGTCGACAATCTTTGGGTTGGCTTTCCAGATATGTTCTCCGCCGAAAAACTCCAGCGATTCTGAATACTGGCCGTTGCCCAGAACAGGCTGAAGGATGTCGGCATCGCTCATGCCGTGCTGTTTACAGGATTGAAAGTCATCAACACCGTAGGCCGGGGAGGAATGCACAATCCCGGTGCCGGTTTCAGTGGTAACAAAGTCGCCAAGGTAAACCGGCGATTCTCGGTTATACAGCGGGTGTTTGAAGCGAATGTTTTCCAGTGCGGCACCCTGGCAGGTGGCGATTGTTTTGCCCGTGATTCCGTAGGACTCCAGGCATTGCTCGACCCGATCCACTGCCAGGATTAACAACGCGGCCTCACCTTCCCAGTTGTCTGTCTGCACCAGGGCGTACTGGATTTCAGGATGAACGTTCAATGCCTGGTTCGACGGAATGGTCCACGGAGTGGTTGTCCAGATCATGCAGTAACCGCGCTTGACCGGCATTTCGGGCAAGCCAAAGGCTTTGTCCAGGGCCGCAAGCTGGTCGGGTACAAATCCGAAACCGACGTCGATGGCGGTATCGTGTTTGTCCGCGTATTCGACCTCGGCTTCAGCAAGAGCGGAGCCACAATCAAAACACCAGTTCACGGGTTTGAGCCCGCGGTAGACAAAACCCTTGTCAATCAGTTGGCCCAGAGCGCGCAGCTCGTCGGCTTCGTTCTGGAAGTTCATTGTCAGATACGGGTTGTCCCATTCGCCGAGCACCCCGAGTCGGATAAAGTCTTTCTTCTGGTTTTCTATTTGTTCGGTTGCATAGGCGCGCGACTTCGCCTGTACCTCGGCAGCGGGTAGACCGCGGCCGTACTTTTTCTCGATCTGAATTTCAATCGGCATACCGTGGCAGTCCCACCCCGGTACGTAACGTGCATCAAAGCCGGCCATGTTGCGGCTTTTGACAATCATGTCTTTCAATATCTTGTTAACCGCATGGCCGGCATGAATCGCCCCGTTTGCATAAGGCGGACCGTCGTGCAAGACCCATACCGGACGCCCTTTGGATGCGCTCCGGATTTTTTTGTAGACGGCATCTTGTTCCCATTGGCCCACCCAGCCGGGTTCGCGCTTGGCGAGATCGCCACGCATTGGAAAAGCCGTGTCAGGCAAATTAAGCGTCGCCCGATAAGATTTTCCCTTGTCAGTGGCTTTGTCTGGTTTGTCTGGCTTACCTGGGTTGCCGGGTTTACTGCTGTTGTCTGGCTTGGGCATCAGTTTCCTGTGGATGCGAAATAGTCGCGCGCCTGGCGCGCATCGATAGCAATTTGCTTGGTGAGCAATTCAAGAGAGTCGTAGTTTTCTTCGTCGCGAAGTTTGTGCAAAAACTCCACCTGGACTTGTTCACCGTAAACCGTGCGATCAAAATCAAACAAGTGGACCTCAAGCAGGAATTTGCCGGCCGACTCAACTGCGGGGCGCACTCCAAGGCTGGCTACACCAGGCAGGGGGTCTTGCCCCAGGCCATGGGTCTGCACCACAAACACGCCGGTCACCGCGGGTTGAACAAATGGCAGGCCAACGTTCAATGTTGGATACCCCAGGGTTCTGCCCAACTGCTTGCCCCGAATCACCGGCCCGCTAATGGTGTACGGTCGCCCCAGTAACAGGCTAACCGTGGCGAAGTCGGCCTGCGCCAGCGCACGGCGTACCAGCGAGCTAGACACCCGTTCATTGTCGTGCGTGAGCGTTGGCATCCGGTGCAGTTCAAACCTTCCGCAGGCGGCATGTTCACAGAGCAGCTTGTAGTCGCCCTGGCGCTGGGCGCCAAATCGAAAATCGTCACCAACCATCAGGTGCCGGGCCTGCATTGACCCACAGATGACGCGCTCGATGAAGTCAGCGGCTGGCATATTCGCAAAGGCTTCGTTAAAAGGAACGATACAAACGGTGTCGACGCCGCAGTCGCGCAAGGCATTAAGACGGTCGGTCTCGGTACTGATGCGGGCCGGTGCCTCGATTGGCTGGCCGGTGGCGGCCGCATGGCGACTGGCAAAAAACTCGCGCGGGTGTGGCTCAAAAGTCATTACCGTGACGGGCAACGGACCGGCTGCCTCTTTCAGCTGCGCAATAATGGCCTGGTGTCCCCGGTGGACGCCGTCAAAATTGCCAATAGCCAGTCCGCATCCGCCCAGTCCGCATCCGGCAGTGTTGGCGTTGTCGGCAACAGCGGCACTTTGGGCAGCAGCCGGGGCGGGCAGGGCGTGGAAAACCTCCATGAAACAGACTAACCAGTGGATGGACGAAAACCATCAAGTATACGGGTAACTGCCCGGTAAACACTTGAATTTGGGCCATATTGTCGTCGGGTTGTTCATCCGTAACATCAGCTGACACTGATTGGTGACCAGCAAACCAAGCTGCGAACATCAAACGCTGACTGATACACTTCGCCCCGATGAAGCGCATCGTTATTTTGATCTCCGGACGTGGTTCGAACATGATTCGAATTGCCCAGTGTTGTCAGCAGGAATCGTGGCCAGCCCAGATCGCCTGCGTGATCAGCAATCGTCCCGATGCGCCCGGCCTGGTCAGTGCCAGCGAGTTGGGTATTCCTACCCGGGTTGTTGACCACAAGGGCTTTGCTTCCCGCGCTGCTTTTGATGCCGAACTGGCCATCCAGATCGAGGCGCTTCACGCCGACCTGGTGGTTCTCGCAGGTTTTATGCGCATTCTTGGTGAGGCATTTGTTGGGCGCTTTCGAAACCGGCTGGTTAACGTACATCCGTCTTTGTTGCCCTCTTTTCCCGGCCTGGATACTCATCGTCGGGCACTTGAGGCTGGTGTGAAGCTGCACGGCGCAACCGTGCATTTTGTGATTCCTGAGCTGGATGCCGGACCCATTATTGCCCAGGCGGCAGTGCCTGTGACCGGCCTTGATACACCCGAGTCCCTGATGCACAGGGTCCAGGCAGCAGAACACTTGTTGTATCCGACGGCCATTCGCTGGTTGGTTTCTGACCGGGTCAGCGTTGACGGTGATCGCACCCGCTTTGACGCTGATGCTGCAGAACCCAATGCCTTGCCGGGGATGATGTTCCCCGAGACCCGTATTGTCTAAATCGCCTAAGGCCCCGGCTGGGCGCACTAATGGCCCCAGGCGGGGCGGTGCCAGGGGTCGGGCTAAGCCCGGTGGCAAACGGTCAGATTCTGGGCCGGGGCCAGGTAAGGGCACTGGTGGCAGCATGCGTCATTGGCTGGCCCGCGCGGCAACGGCGGCCCTGGCGGGGGATCAGCCGGCAGACCTTGCTTTGCGCGAAGTGCTTGCGGCGCATCGACAGATTGGTTCTCGCGACCGGCGCCGAATTGCTGATCGGTGTTTTGCCATCTTGCGCTACCGGCGCTCACTGATGACAGCTCTGGAGCAAGCCGGCGCGGATGCTGCCGATGTGAACAATTTGCTGATTCTCGCCGACGCGCGTTTTGGTAACCCGTTGTTGCCGGCGCCTGACGCGCCGGTTGCCTGGCTGGAAAAAGCACTGAATTTTGATGCAGCCAATGGTTCGCCCGGCCTGCGTTTTGATCTGCCGGACTGGCTGGTAGCTTCCCTGCAATCCCAGTTGGGGGCTGAACATTTTGAGTCGGCCGCCCAGGCATTATTGCAAACTGGCAGCCTGGATCTGCGGGTCAATCTGGCCCGGCGCTCCCGCGAGGAGGTTCGCGAAGCCCTGCAGCGTGCGGGTATCGAAACCATCGTGCCGGGTGAGACGGGTGATGGTGCGGGTGCCGGCTTGAGTACGGACACCTTATTGCGAGTGCCCGACCCGGCGGCGGTCGAAAAGACGCAGGCGTTTCGGGACGGGTTTTTTGAAATTCAGGATGCCGGCAGCCAGATGCTGACCCGTTTGGCCGGCCCGAAACGTAACCAGACTATCGTGGATTTTTGTGCCGGCGCTGGTGGCAAGACCCTGGCGATGGCGGATGTGACCCGGGATACTGGTAACTTGTATGCCTGCGATGCATCGGCGCGCCGCCTTGGTCGCCTGAACCCGCGTGTGTTGCGAGCTGGTTTGCGGAGCGTTCGACCGCTGGCAATTGATTCTGAGAACGATCCTCGTCTGGCACGACTGCTTGGCCGCGCCGATCTGGTTTTTGTGGATGCGCCTTGCAGTGGTCTGGGGACGCTGCGCCGCAACCCCGATCTGAAGTGGCGGGTAAAACCCGATGACCTGCCGGCCCTGGTGGCCAGCCAGCGGGCAATTCTGGATGCGGCGTCGCGCCTGGTGCGCCCGGGTGGGCGCCTCGTTTACGCCACGTGCAGCCTGTTAACCGAAGAAAACGAAGCGGTTGGCCTCAATTTCGAAGCGGCAAACCCGACTTTTATTCGCGACGACCTCACCAAGAGGGCAAAATTCCAGCATGCGGAACGTCCGGCCCCGTTTTCTGGAACCACTGGATATTTACGGATTTGGCCCCATCTTGATTGTTGTGATGGCTACTTTATTGCGGCTTGGACAGCGCCACTCGATTAAACGCCTTGGTGCCTGCGTCATTGGATGCCAGGACCAGAGCGCTGGGGCCCCACACTTGGTTTTCAGGTCGGCTCCACGGCCGATTCGGGCGGCTGGGTGGCTATTGACCAAGATGTCAGGTCATTTTGTTGCTTTGGCCATCGGTCTGTCGATGTCCTGAAATACGTCGGCTGATCACGACGACTACCTGATTTGTAAGCGTTTGCAGGTTAAACTTAGGTCTCATCTATTTGTGACTGATTCTTAACGGAGTAACAATTCCCCTATGGATGCTTTTATCGCGGGGTTTCTGCAATTTCTGGACGAAGGCCTGCTGAATCTGGCCTGGTGGCAAATCATTGTCGTCGCCCTCGTTTTTACCCATCTGACTATTGCCTCGGTCACAATTTTTCTGCATCGCTGTATGGCGCACCGTGCACTTGATCTGCACGCGATTCCGTCACACTTCATGCGTTTTTGGTTATGGCTGACTACCGGCATGGTCACCAAAGAATGGACCGCGGTGCACCGCAAGCATCATGCGAAGTGTGAGGCTGAAGGTGATCCGCACAGCCCGAAGCTGTTTGGTTTGAAAACCGTTCTGCTTGAAGGCTCTGAGTTATACCGCACCGAGTCCAAGATCCAGGAGACCCTGGACAAATACGGGCGCGGCACACCAGACGACTGGCTTGAGCGCAACGTCTACACCGGCCACTCGGTTTCTGGTGTTGTGCTGATGATGATCATTAATATTTTGTTATTCGGTGTCGCCGGTATAGCTGTTTGGGGTCTTCAGATGATCTGGATTCCGGTTACTGCTGCCGGCATTATTAACGGCTTGGGTCATGCCAAGGGCTATCGCAATTTTGATATTGTTGATGCCAGCACCAACCTGCTGCCGTGGGGCATCATCATTGGCGGTGAAGAGCTGCATAACAATCACCATGCCTATCCAACCTCTGCACGCCTGTCGTCTAAATGGTATGAGTTTGATATCGGCTGGATGTACATCCGCCTGATGGAAATGATGGGCCTGGCAAGCGTTCGCAAGACGGCACCACGACCGCGTCTGGATTCCAATGCCACACCCAAACCGGCCGATGCACAAACCCTGCAAACCGTGATTGCGCTGCGCTATGAGCTGATGGCTGAATACGGCAGCACAATCAAGAATGCCTGCGCGGAAGAGGCTGCACGCCTCAAAGCAATAAAACATCCCGAATTTGCTTTACTCAAATCAGCCCGTCACTGGTTACATCTCGATGCTGGTAAATGGACAGGTGAGCAGCGTGAGCATCTGGCCACTATTTGCGAAGCGAGTTCGCGGGTTGAATTCCTGGTTCATATGCGCGAAGAGCTGGCCAGCTTATGGGAAAGTGCCAATGAGTCTCGCGAGCAACTGGTTGAGAAATTGCAAAAATGGTGCGAACGTGCCGAAGCCAGTGGCGTGAATGCGCTGCAGGAGTTGTCAGTACGGATGCGTAGTTACAGCGCAGTGTAGGCGGCCGCTGTGTTGTGAGCAGGTTGCGGCACTGCCGCAACCCAAAAAAAAGGGTCGCTGAAGCGACCCTTTTTTTTGGCACAGGCAAGGCTTACTTGATCTTGCCTTCTTTGTAGATCACATGCTTGCGGGCAACCGGATCATATTTCTTGATCGCCATTTTCTCTGGCATGTTGCGTTTGTTCTTGTCAGTTGTGTAGAAGTGACCGGTGCCAGCGGTTGATTCCAGTTTGATCTTTTCGCGCATGGTTGTTTCTCCTTAAACTCGCTTGCCTTCAGCCCGCATTGTTGCGAGAACTGAATCAATCCCTTTTTTGTCGATCAGGCGCAGGGCGGCATTGGAAATCCGCAGGCGCACCCAGCGGCTTTCGCTTTCTACCCAGAACCGACGGCTATGCAGGTTAGGCAGGAAGCGACGCTTGGTTTTGTTATTGGCGTGCGACACATTGTTGCCAGACATTGGCCCTTTGCCGGTCACTTCGCAAACGCGTGACATGATGAAATTCTCCGTTGGTTCCAGATTGTGCCGTACCCGGTTTGATAAAACCCAGAACTGGCCATAACACTTCATGGCGACTCTGCTGGGAGTATGTACCATGTTTGTACAGCTGCACGTTGGAAAACTGCAGCTTGTAAAGCTAATTGCCGCCTGGGTTCCGGCACCGGGCCGGGAAAACCGTCGATTATAGCCGTTGTATGGCCGGTTTGTCATTTCGGATCATGGATTTTTATATCAGCCGATGAGTGTTGTTCCCCGGTTGCACCCGCCAGGCCAAAATTACAGTAGTCCGCGCTCGGCAAACGACATGGTGCGATTATCCGCCACGATTAAGTGGTCCAGGACTCTTATTTCCAGGTGGGCCAGGGAAGATTTGAGGGCATCGGTCAGCAGGCGGTCGGCATGACTGGGCTCCGCCAGCCCAGACGGGTGGTTGTGCGCAAAAATAACTGCCCCGGCATTGAGCTCAATGGCTCGGCGAACAATTTCCCGCGGGTAGACTGCCGTCTGAGACAAGGTGCCTCTAAAGAGTTCTTCGGCCGACAGCAGGCGGTTTTGGTTATCCAGGAACAGTCCGACAAACGACTCGGACGGCCGGTCGCGCAGCCAGAGTGTCAGGTATTGGCGAACGGCGTCGGGTGAATTGAGCAATTCGCCGCGGCTGATCTCGCTGTGCAGCGTCCGGCGGGCAAGGTCGGCTGCGGCCTGCAGGCCAGCCCACTTGGCATCCCCCAGGCCCGGGATCTGGCAGGCTGCGTGGCGGCTGGCGCGGACCAGGCCGTGCAAGCTGCCAAAACGGGTGATCAGCTGGGATGCGAGATCAACCGCGCTCAGGCCGCGGGTGCCGGAGCCCAGCACAATGGCGAGCACCTCGGCATCTGATAGCGCGTTGACACCTTCGTTGATCAGACGTTCTCTCGGGCGCTGTTGCCCTGGCCATTCGTTTATCCGCATGAGTTCATTGGACACGGATTTGGCGGCTTTGTTTTGTATCCGGCACCGCCAACTGACTAGTTCTTTTGGTGGTTTCGGACGGCCGGCTTTGGTGGTTCAGCGCGACCGGCAAATGCGGATCGCCGGACTGAACCCAGCCAAATAAGGCCTGGCGCGGCCCGGGCGTGCAGGGGGGATAGCCGATACGCCCGACCGTAGCGGGTAGAATCCCTGCCCATGAGTGAGCACCCAGATATGCAGACGCCGACAACACAGACCACAGACAAGCCACCGGTTGTTGGCCACGATTCCCACCTGACCCTTCATTACCGGGTCAGCTTGCCGGAGACCGACGCTGCCGTGATCAACACCTTTGACGCACGCCCGGCGACTTTGCAAATGGGCCAGGGCCAATTGGCGCAGGCGTTGGAAGCAGTATTGATTGGTCTGCCGGAGGGGAGCCAGCGATGTTTTGACCTGGCTGCCGGTGAGGCATATGGCCAGCGCCATGCCGACCTCGTACAGACAATTGCCAGACGGTTATTCGATGCCAACGTGGATACCGCGGCTGACGGAGATTTTGAAGCGGGTGATCCGGTGCAGATTACCGGCCCCGGTGGTGAGCGGGTTGCCGGCGTGGTCAAGTCGATTAACGCTGATGTCGTGGTCGTAGACTTTAATCATCCACTCGCCGGACGCGCAATCGTGTTTGAAGTTGATATTCTTGGCGTGTTGTAAGTCGCCCGATGTCGGAACATAAAGGTATTACTGATGGAAGCATTACTAGCCCAGCCACGCGGTTTTTGTGCCGGCGTAGACCGCGCGATAGAAATTGTTGAAACCGCTATTGAACGTTTCGGTTCGCCAATCTATGTCCGCCACGAGATTGTTCACAACGAATACGTGGTCAACAACTTACGTGGCAAAGGCGCAATTTTTGTTGATGAAATTGCGCAGGTGCCTGACGGGGCCACGGTTGTGTTTTCTGCCCACGGTGTTTCACAGGCGGTGCGCGCGGAAGCTGACGCCCGTGATGTTCGGGTATTCGATGCGACCTGCCCCCTGGTCACAAAAGTGCATGTCGAGGTGGCTAAGATGCGGCGCGAAGGGCACGAGATTGTGATGATTGGTCATGCTGGCCACCCCGAGGTTGAAGGCACCATGGGTCAGGCCGATTCTGGCATTTACCTGGTTGAAGAGGCGGCTGATGTTGCCAGCCTGGAAATTGCGACCCCGGACAAACTGGCCTACGTTACCCAGACCACGTTGTCAGTTGATGATTGCCGGGAGATCATTCGCGCGCTTAAGGCCCGGTTTCCAGATATTGCGGAACCGAAAAAGCAGGATATCTGCTACGCCACCCAGAACCGCCAGGACGCGGTTAAATTCATGGCGCCGCAATGTGACCTGGTGCTGGTTATTGGCTCTCCAACCAGTTCAAACTCCACCCGGCTGCGTGAAGTGGCAGAAAAGTTTGGCTGTGATGCGCGCATGATCGGCTCTGCGGCTGAGCTTGACCCGGCATGGTTGCAGGGGCGAAAGCGCATCGGTGTTACCGCTGGTGCGTCAGCGCCCGAGCTGCTGGTTAAAGAGCTTGTCGAGCTATTGCGTGAACTTGGGGTGAAGTCGGTGCGCCCTCTGGACGGTGTGCAGGAAAAAATGACCTTCCCGCTGCCGCGCGAACTGACTCGCCCGCGCTGAGACAGTTTCTGGTTTCCGGTACTGTCCCGGAAGCCGGCATAGCAGGCGGTTGGCGCCTTTGGTGCGCTGAAGTGTCTCTTTACATTGTCTTTAGCCGCAAAAAGCACCATTTACCCGGTCCCCACTACTGAGGGTCAGGATGTCACATCCAAAGCACACTTCACCGTCAAATAGCCGGTAACTTTTTAGCATGCGGCTGGTTTAGCCTGAAGCCCTGATTTTGCAGCTGTAACGGAAAACAGCACGCCGGTTATCCTCGTGGGCCGCCTTGTGTTTCCGGGCATAATGCGCCCAGACAGCGGGCCCGCGAGCAACAACGTATCCGGGGTACGACTTGATGACCGACCCGTCGTTTTACCCGATGTGTGACCCGATGTGTGCCCCAATGATCAACCCAGACATTTTTTCAGGATACTGTACAGCGTGACAAAAAATAACAGACCCTTGCTTACTGTTGGTATTTTTGGGCTTGGCACGATCGGCCGCGAAGTGGCATTGGCCCTGGATGCCGGCATCGATGGTTTGCGCCTGACTGCCGTTGCCGCCGGTAATTCTGAGCGTGCTGCTCAGTTCTGTGCCGGGCTGACAACTGATGTGACTGTCACCGATGCGGCGGGTATGGCCGCTATCTGCGATGTTGTGATGGAGTGCGCACCCGCCGCTGTTTTTGGCGAGATAGCCAATGCCTGCATCGATAACGGATGCGTGTTTATGCCGCTCAGCGTCGGTGGACTGTTACGCCACCCCGATCTCGCCGAGCGTGCGAAGCAGTCCGGTGCGCGGATTGTTGTGCCAACCGGTGCGCTGTTGGGCCTGGATGCCGTGCGCGCGGCAGCGGAAGGAACCATTCATTCCGCCCGCATTGTGACGCGCAAGCCGCCACGCGGCCTTGCCGGTGCACCCTACCTGGAGAAACACGGAATCGATGTCAGCGCGTTAACCGAGCCGCTGAAAGTCTTTGAAGGCAGTGCTCGTGATGGAGTAGCCGGTTTCCCGGCCAATGTGAATGTGTCAGCGGCACTGAGTCTTGCCGGCATCGGACCGGACAGAACTGAACTGCAGATCTGGGCTGACCCAGGGGTCGACCGTAACAAGCATCGCATCGAAATTGAGGCGGATAGCGCGCGCTTTACGATGGAAATTGAAAACGTGCCAACCGAATCGAACCCGGCCACCGGGAAAATTACCGCTCTTAGTGCTATCGCCTGTTTGCGGGGTTTTGCCGGCACCTTCCGCGTTGGTAGTTGAATCAACACTCGACACAAGAGGACAGAGCAATGACACAAACAATGGTTAACACGGTCGGCGAAGGAAAGCTAAAAACCGCAGGGCTGCCCGGTATCAACAACCAGGCACAGAGTTCAAGTCGTCCAGCTAGGTTTGGTAAGTATTTTTGCCGACTGGTGCTCGGGATCAGCATCATCGGTTGGCTCCCTGCGGTCAGCGCCCATGACACTCCCGGGCGTATACCTGCCATTTCCGTATCCGGAACCGGTAGTGTCGATGCGGCGCCCGATATGGCCATCATTACAATGACGGTGCGCCGCGAAGCCAAGACCGCCCGTGAGGCACTCGACCAGAATAATCTGGCAATGGGCGATGTGCTCAAGGTAATGAAATCCCAGGGCATTGCCGCCCGCGACTTGCAAACGTCGGGGTTTTCTATCAACCCGAAAATTACCTACCCCAAAAGCTCTGCTGGAAACCGAACCCCCCAGTTAGTTGGATACATAGTTCTGAACACGGTAACGGCACGTATCCGTAACCTCGCTTCGCTGGGCACCGTGCTGGATAAATCGGTAACCCTCGGTGTCAATCAAGGTGGGCAGATTCAATTTACTAATGACAAGCCCGAGAGTCTTATCGCATCAGCGCGAAGCCAGGCGATGGCTTCAGCCATTGCCAAGGCAACGACGCTGGTAAAAGCCGCTGGCGTTTCTCTCGGTAACATCATGGAAATTTCTGAACATTCCAGCGCCCCCCGGCCTATGCCAATGGCACGAGGTGCGGTTATGGCGGCGATGAAAAGTGACGAGAGCGTGCCGGTGCAGGCTGGCGAAAATACCTACTCTGTGACAGTCAATGTGAGTTGGTTGATCAAGCAGTAGCCGAGGACTGGTGAACCGCTTGGTGTTGTCCGGTGGGTGTTTACGTCGTTACCCATCAGGTTTGGGCCCGGATGTCGGGCTGCTCGTTGTCAGCCAGCACCGGCTTGGGTTCGGGTGCGGGTTTGGCCAGCATTTCTTCCAATGAGTGATCATCCTTGGCGTTGCTCCTGCTGCCCAGTGAATTTAACACTGGCAACGGGTCAATTGAACGCCATGCCGGCAGGCTGGCCAAAATACTACTGAGCATGGCACCGCTACGCAGCAACCACAGCGCGTAGCCGACGGACAGGCCCGCACTCACCGTGGCGCTGGTGGCGACAAAGCGCCGGTCAATGCTCACTTGCTCAGAGCGCTGGTCCTGCAGCGCACTGAGGGTTCGGGTGAAGTCTTCGCGCAGCATTGTATCCGCGCGCTGATATTGAGTGTCCGGTTGGGCTGGCGTTGACCGCAGGCTGAACCCAGACGTGACCAGCCGGTCTGGTAGCTTGGTATCCTCGTATGTGGAAGAGGCAAGAAACAACCGTCCGTTCGTGTCGTGTCCTGCGCGGCTAGTGCCCTGCGCCTCGCTGGCAGAGCTATTGTCGGCGTTTAGGGTTGATGCCTGCGCTGCGTGCGATGCGCCGTCAGCAGCGTCGGCGCCACCGGAAGAGCCAACGTGAAACCAGTTGGACTGGTTTGATTCATCTCCATCATCAGCGTCGCCTGTATCATCAGCTGCTGAGTTGCTGCTGTCGCCGTCCGTGCTGCCAGAGCGGGCCGCATTGTTAGCGCCATCATTCGAATCGGAAGGCGCCTCGCTAAAAATGGGCGCGTCAAATCGCATCTCAACGCTAATAGCACCAACGCTGGCGCCGTCCGAGTCGGTAACCGTCAGCAAAATTTGATCATTCTGGGCTGGAATGCCGCTGCCGGCGCGGTAGCTGATGCGTCCGTCATTAATATCCTGTTGGGTGAAACTGTCGCCGGGGCTCAGTGCTGCTCCGTTAAGCAACAACTGGCCGTCTGCCGGGGCCTGGGTGACGGCGTAAACGAGGGCCGGCGCAGTGTCTTCGATATCCGTTGTCGTCAGGGTTGACGGCCCGATAACTACAGTGGTGTCTGGTGCCGCAGTCTGGATCAAGTTGCCAGTTACCACCGGTGCGTCGTTAACCGCACTGATGTTAATCGTGATGTCCTGGCTCAGGCTGCGCAGGCCGGGGCCGGGGTTTGCGATGGTGTCGCTCACGGCGACCGACAGGGTCTCGAGGCCGTTGTCATTCAGGCTGGGTTGATAGCTCAGGCCAGCCAGCGCTGCATTGATATCAGTCACCGAGCCATTGAAGGCCATTATGTTGTCGTTGGCGCCATCACCAATGGTGAATGTCAATCCGCCAGCTGTCGCGAGGTTCAATTCCCCGTCGGTGACAGCAATAGAGACCGTCAGGGTGGCCGCCTGATCGGGGTCGATTACCGAGACGGCGCTGGTACCGGTGAATTGAGTGGCCTGGTCTTCAGGCGTGGTCACTGCCGCAGGCGTGGTCAGGCTAAGCGCTTCGGATGTGTTAGTGACGGTGATCTGCAGCGTTTGGGTGGCCGTTCCATTGACGCCGGTGCCATCGGACACCTGGACAGTCACCTCGTAAACACCGTTGCTGTCGGCGTCGCCCGGCGCTTCGAAATCTGGTTGGCTTGCAAAGGACAAGGCACCAGTCCCTGAAATGATCGAGAAGTGACCAGCGTCAGCGCCGCCGATGATTGCGTAACTCAGGCTCTGGGCTGGTAAGTCGATATCGGTTGCATCGATTATTGCCGCAGTGATGGAGTTCTCCGGCACATCAATGGCGGCAGTTGCCTGACCGCCGTAACTGGTAATTACTGGTCGGTCATTGACTGCAGTAATATTCACCGTGATCTGGCTCGGGGTTGTGGCGGACAGACCGCTGCTGTCAACCACGCTGACCTCAAAAGTGGCGACAGCTGCACCGGCAGCGTTCGCGGCGGGGACGTACATCAGGTTTCCAGCGACGATATCGGCGCGGTTGACTACCTGGGACAGCGTAACGGTGGCCCCACCGAGCTGCAGACTGCCGCTTAAGGGAAGTGTATTGACGATAATCGACGTGAGTTGATCACCGACATCTTCGTCCGAGAAAGACAAGTCAGACAAGCCAATAGGGTAAGCGGTGTCTTCCGTCACGGTGATGCTTGCATTGCCGCCGGTTGGTGACTCTGGGCTGTCACTAATGCTGACGGAAACAGTACGGGGTGCGGAGGTATTGCTGCCGTCGCTTACGCTCAGATCAAGGGTTAGCACCGGTGTGGACTCATGATCCAGCAGTGACGGGTTGGTCAGAGTCAACACACCTGAAGTTGGGTTAATTGCAAATGCCGATTGCCCGGTGCCACCAACAATTTGCCAGTTCTGGAAGCTGCCGATGATGTCTTCGTCAGTTGCTGTTGCGGTACCCAGCGCGGTATTGGCTACCTCGCCTTCCGCTACGGAGAACCCGGTCGCGGCTACCATTGGCGCGTTGTCATTGATATCCAAAACCGTGATCGTGAATTCTTGTTCCGAAATGCTGGTGTCGCTGGATGTGGCGCGAACCGTAATCGTGTGGCTTGCCAGGTTTTCTCGGTCCAGATTGGCAGCGGTATTCACCGTGATTTCGCCACTATTAGGGTCGATCTGGAAATGATTACCCGGATTGCTGATTAGCGAATAAGTGACCGGGTCACCGTCATTATCAACAGCACTAGCCGTAATACCAACCGTGGTATTCAAGCCTGAATTTTCGGCGACCTCGTTTGTTGCGGTATTGCTATCGGTAATCGCGCCAACGCTGAATAGATTCGGCGGTGTGGTGTCCTGGTTAGTCAGGCTGATGCTGGCGCCCGGCAATGTGTTGTAGTTCGAGTCGCCCGCACTGGCAACTGTATAAGAGATCTGATAGGACACATCACCGTCAATGAAGGCATCGGGTTGCCCCGTGACCCGAACGGTTTGTAACGTCGCCCAGTTGCCAGTGTTAAACGTCAGACTGGGCTTGTCCGGAACCCCCTCGGTTATATCAGACGAAACAATGGTGATCACAACGTCGTCGGCTGGTGCCGTCGTTAGCGAAAAGTCAATGTCAACGAAGCTGCCATTTTCGTCGGTGGATGTTCCGCTAGCCGAAACAACGATGTTCGGGCTGATCATCGTCAGCGCACGCAGCATAACGTCGTCGTTAGTAATCGGTCCGTGATCGTCCCACACAACGATGGCGGTATTGCCAGCCAGAACTGCATCGGGTCGAAGCTGGTGGTTTGCAGTGGTGAACGGGACAACAATTTCCGGCCCCGGTAAAGCGCCGTTGGCTGTTATTTCCCGGGCCAGGATGTCGTCCTTGCCGCCCGAAGATTCTTCACCTTGCCAGACGGCAAGAATACGGCCATCGTCACCCAGGGCCAGGCTTGGGTTCTGCTGGTTGCCAGCCGTGGTTTGCGAGACAACAATACTGGCGCCACCATCCACAGGTGTGCCATCGTCGGAAAAACGCACGACTTCAATGGTGCCACCGTTAGCCGTGTTTTCGAATATCACCGCATAATCGCCAGAGGCATTCATCGCAATTTGTGCGTGTTCCAGGGCTTCGCCGGTTTGCTCAATGATTGTTTCGTTACCTGCGTTGCCATTGATTAGTATCTGCAGGATGTGGATATCAAAATCAGCACTGTCTTCGTGTACAAACGACAGCAACGCGGCCTGACCATTTGGCCCGGCTGCGACCGAAACGTGGCGTTGATCGTTATTGGTCAAATTGAAGAATGCAATTTTATCCGTGCCGTTAACAGCTGTGCCGTCTGCGTTAAATGCCCGGTACATTGCCCGGTAGGTATCAAAGACGCTAACCATGTAACGGTTCTCCCAGCCAATCACGAAACTACCGTCATCGCGCATACCAACGGCCGCGCGGCGTTGTTCGTTATCCGTGGTTGAGTTGACCCGAAACTCAAAGCCATTCGCGTAATTGGAACTGGCGGCGGAATAAGCATCGGACGGCCGTGCCTGCGGGCTGCCGTCTGCATTAAAGCGCTGGGCGTAAACGCCGTCATTGTCACCGTCCTGGTTTTTACTGGTCCAGACAATTATGAAATCGCCATTGCTGGCGATCGCAACGGCGGGTTCTTCGCGATCGATTCCGCTCGTGTTCTCGACCAATTGTTCGCCACCTGGCTTGGCTGTGCCATCCGCGTTGTAAAGGCGGAAATACACCTCTCTGTCTGTCTGATGCTGCCAGACGATCACGGTATCGGTGCCGTTGGTGGCGATTTGCCGGCCACCGTGTTCGAACTGAAACTCCTGACGCCCGGCTGTGATCTCATTGACCACTTGCTCACTGCCGGTGAGGCTAATGTCGAGTTGGCTGACCCATTGGTCGGTAGCCGGTGCACTGAAGGGTACGGTCGCCTCGATATGGCCAACATGATATTCAAGAATCCAGTCGCCACCCAATGAGACATGACCGGTCACATCGTCACTGGCGGACACATCAGCACCGGTCAAAATCGATATCGCATTCACCAGCCCCTGGCCGGCGTCGGATGCGGCAAGATCACAACCATAGATTTGCAAATCAGCATCATCGCTTAACCCGGTTGACCAGGCGGCAAAGTCGCCAGCGCGACCTTTCAGAGTCGACGTGTCAACAGTTTCATTGCCGAGTTCAAACCGGCCATCACTGCCGTGGGTAATCAGGTGAATCGCGCCGTATGGCGTTGCGGCCTGTTCCAGGTGGCTTCGTACCACTGAAATGCCGTCTTCATCGCGCCCAATTACAAGCCAGTCGACCGGAGCGCCGTTGTTTTGTTGATCTTGCAAATCAGCAACCAGGGTGTCGAGCTGCCCCAGGCTGGCGTCCAGAACAACCAGTTGGTGAACCGCCTCGGTTTGTTGTTGCGACACCTGGCTTGTTTGTTCCCGGGCAACCGACAACACAGATGTTTCTGTTAAAACATCACTGCCAGACCCATTGACCAACGTAAAATCAATGCCAAGTGCCGCCGCATCTGCGGAATACAGAATGCGCGGTTCGATATCTTCCACAACGGCTGACCGGGCTGGGTGTTTCGCAAATTGTCGATCGTTCAGCATCTGCTCAATATAGTAGGGCTGCTAAGCAACAACTTTATCGAGTAAGCCGGGTATTTCCGTTATTGACGTTTATTAACGGTTGTTCAACCGACCAACGGTTGGCGGCATGCCGGCCGTTTGTCGGGGTTTCTTTGCCAGTGGTCGCTGTTGGTCGCCTGTCGTATGCGGCAGATCATTGGTTAATTTGGTTCGCTAATCTGGCTGGCTCATATGG
>JBAUID010000025.1:0-30298 GCA_049680625.1 Burkholderiaceae bacterium
AATTGCTATACTCGCGCCCTGACCCAGCGCATACCGGAGAGGTGGCAGAGTGGTCGAATGCGCCGGATTCGAAATCCGGTTTGTCGTGTATGCGGCAACGTGGGTTCGAATCCCACCCTCTCCGCCAAGCCCAAATACCCAGAACCGCCTGTTGCCACCCCTCAAGAAGAACGTTTGCCGTTTCCAGGTGGTTAATCCTGACGGCTAGCCTAAGCCTGGAGATCACAGAATTCCTCCTGATTCTGGGTCATCTTCGAATTACAACAGAACGCCCGCCGTCATTGTCAGCGGCATCCTGGATCCAGCGACCCTGCAGTTTTGGACTGATTTCAAGACTACGCGCAACTTGCAACTGGTACTGAATTTTGCCCAGAGCCATTGACCTTGCCCAACCCGTCAGGGTCATCGCGAACCACCTTGCCGACCGGCGCTAAGGGCAAAGTCACCATTGGTCAGCCCGCGGCTAAGGAATCAGTGTTTAGACAGTGATAATTTGTCAAATACAGGTTTGCCATCCATGAGCGCCCAAACCCAAAACTATTACTCAACCGCAGGACGTCAATTAAGTTCGATGCAAGCCGCCTACGCAAACGACAGAATACGCGTCTTGGCTATCGACGATGATCCGCTCATCCATGCCTTGATTCTCGGCATCCTGGAACCATACGGATATGAGGTTCTGCTCGCCAAGGATGGAAAGGCAGGGATTCAATCATTCATCGAATCGCAACCCAATGTCATTTTGCTTGATGTCAAAATGCCTGGAATTAACGGTTTCCAAACCTGCGAGGCGATTCGAAAATTACCTCAAGGTGAACATGTTCCCATCGTCATGGTTACCGGTGATGACAGCCCCAATGCGGTCGAACAAGCTTTTCAGTCCGGGGCAACAGATTTTTGCTCAAAACCGTTAAACTTAGATTTGCTGTTACATCGGATTCAGTTCGTATTGCGTGCAAAATCCACCGCCGATGTACTTCGTAAGCGAGAGCGTAGCCTTGAGCGAGCGCAACAACTCGCCGGACTCGGCAACTGGCAGATTGACATCAAACGCGACCAGATTCACTGCTGCGACAATCTTAAAAATATGCTTTCGCTAGACGCCTCCCTGCTTAGTCGGGATAACTTTCTGGCGAGAATCGATTTCGATGACCAAGACCGCGTCGCCCAGTTCTTTATCGATCTGACTAAGCGTGCAGATGTCAGACCAGTAAACTTTAGTTGCTCTACAGCTGACGGATCGCTTAAACACCTGTCAATGAGCGCTGATATCAGCAACGTTGTTGATCAGCGTGGCAATCGAATTGTCGGTGTCGTTCTGGACAATACCGAACAACGCCGTACAGAAACACGAATCCATACGCTCGCATATTACGATTCAGTCACGGGACTGGCTAACCGGTTGCTATCGAACAAGTTCTTATCGAGATCTATCGAAAGATTCGACTCGACCGACACCTGCATGGCAGTACTGTTCGTTGACCTGGATCACTTTAAGCGAATCAACGACACCTGGGGACACTCAACCGGCGACGAAGTATTGCGAATTGCTGCCGATCGACTAAAAAGTTGCTTACGAAAAGATGACAGTACACAAGGCCGCTCGCTGAGCGTAGAGAATACGATGCTTGCCGAAGGTTGTGTTGCCCGGGTGGGTGGTGACGAGTTTGTTATCGTTGCTTCGAATCTTAAGTCGACCAATGACGCCGCCATAATCGCTCGAAGAATCAATTCGGTGATGAGCCAGGCTTTTCAAACCCAGGAAGCCGAAGTATATATTGGTAGCAGTGTCGGTATCAGTATTTTTCCGAATGACGCGGGCGACGCTGAGAACCTGTTGAAGCAAGCGGACGCCGCGATGTACGAAGCAAAGCGATCTGGCAGGAATTGTTATCGATTCTTTACCAAGAACATTCAGGACCGCGCCTTCGAACAACTTGAATCGGAATCGCGCCTTAGGAAGGCAATCGATGCCGGACAATTCATTCTTCATTATCAACCGAAGATTGATGTGGCTTGCGGCAATGTAACCGGGGTGGAAGCCTTGGCCCGCTGGCAACATCCGGAGCGCGGACTAGTCTACCCAGATGAGTTCATTCCGCTGGCCGAGGAATCCGGCCTGATCGTTCCACTTGGCCAGTGGGTCCTGGAGATGGCTTGTAAGCAGGCACGAATCATTAACAGCGTCTTACCCGGGGATGACATCAGCATGGCGGTTAACATTTCCGCAATGCAGTTTGGTCATGGAAATATTATCTCAATGGTTGAGTCGGCACTGCATAAAGCACAACTCGCTCCGCACCTCCTGGAGCTCGAACTAACCGAGAGCAACATACTAAATGACGCGCAAACGCAGATCGAGATGCTACACAAACTTAAGACCCTGGGGGTTAGGCTTTCAATCGATGACTTTGGTACCGGTTACTCTTCTCTGCGCTACCTGAAGCAGTTCCCGATAGATGCCCTGAAAGTGGATCGGTGTTTTGTTCAGGAAGTCAATGACAGCCCTGCCGACGCTGCCATCGTGAAGTCGGTTATTAACCTGGCTCATAATTTGCATCTGCGCGTTATCGCAGAAGGCATCGAAACCCAGGATCAGTTCGATTTTCTGCACGACAATGCCTGCGATGAGGCCCAGGGTTATCTGATATGCAGTCCGCTGAATATTAGTGAACTAATCATCTGGGCGCGCGCAAGAAATACATCGAGCGTTGACTCGCCGGTATTGGATTCAGATTTAGCTCAGGTTTAGTTCAGGGTTAGTTCAAGAGCAGCTATTGCGGCAAACTAGGTCACGGCTCTGGCCCAGTTTCGCTTGTTGCACCGGCATCAACAAATTGATAGGCTGCTTCAGCCATCGACGCACAGTCAGTTACCGTATAAGCGGCAAAAAACTGTGCCCCACAACGCGCAGGAAGCCCATGTCAACACCCGACCCCCGAATTCTTAACAGTCCGTCTGCCGACCGTAATAAAGACGTCATTCTGTCGGTTCTAACCCAGGAGCTGAAAGCCCTGCAACCTGGTTTGCTTCTTGAGATCGCCAGCGGCACGGGGCAGCATACCGAACACTTCGCCCGGGCTCTGCCGCAATGGCAGTTTCAACCCAGCGACCCGGACCAACCCAGCTTTGATTCAGTCACCGCACGCTCTGAAGCGGCTGACCTCACCAATGTCCGCCCGCCGCTAATCCTCGACGTTACCCAACACCCCTGGCCAATCAGTGCAGCCAACGTCGTGTTCTGCGCCAACATGATCCACATTTCACCCTGGAATTCAACGCTGGGCTTAATCAATGGAGCCGCCGCAATATTGCCTGCCGGCGGTAAATTGATTATGTACGGCCCTTACCTGCAAAAAGAGGTCCCCACGGCACGCGGAAACCTGTCATTCGATTCCAGCCTGCGCGCCCGCAATCCCGCCTGGGGAATTCGCGATCTCGACGACGTGGCAGCGGTTGCTACCGCCAATGGCTTCAGCAAGCCGCAAACGCAGTCGATGCCTGCCAACAACTTGATCGTAGTATTCAATAAGTAGGCGCAATAAACCGTGAATACCGGGCTGCGCCGGCAATTCGCGAAATTTGAGCTCATTTTGAACGTAAAGAATCGCAAAGACTGAACAACCAGTCAACCCAGCCGCTGTCATCCGCATTACTGGACACAAGCCGCCGGCACCGGATCCACGGGCCGCAGGCACAAATACCAATTAGTCCGGAGCCTTTAATGCAGACATCATGGCAAGCCAGCACCCAAACCAACGACCAGACGCAAGCGCGATCAGCCCGTTTAAGCCGATGGCTATGCGTGGCCGCGATGGGTGCCCTTCTCGTCGCCTGCGGCGATCCGCATCATAATTCACGCGAAAACGGCCGTACCGGTTCCGACCGAACCAACAATGGCGGGGAGACCCTACCGGGTAGAAACAACCAGGCCTGCGTCTATCAACTGACGGGCACCATCAGCAATCCATCGCGCCTGGAAAACACCAACGCCGCTTGTGACTATCAATTGATTGGAACTGTGCGGGTACAAAGCGACTTGATTGTCAGTCCCGGGGTGACGGTACGGGCAGAGCCGGATGCAATATTGATTATCGATGGCGGCCAGATCGATGCGCGCGGTACCGCAAACCAACCAATTACTTTCACCAGCATGCCCGGGGCCGACCAAATCTGGGGCGGTCTGCGCATCGAAAACGGCCTGCGCAGTCAGTTTGATTATGTTGACATCCGCAACGTCGCCAGCACATGCTCTGCTAACGATTGTGTGCGCGGCGCCCTGATCGTTGATACTGCTTCAGTGTCGTTTACAAACTCGACCATTGTCGGCAGCACCAACAATGGTTTTGTCTTACAAGGCAATGGCCGTATCGATAGATTTTTCGGCAACCAGTTCATCGGCAACCAGGGGGCCCCGGTTGTCCTGCCCGGCCACGCTGTGCATGAGCTGGACACGGCAAGCAATTATCGTGGGGGCAGTCAACCTAACACTGATGCCTTCATCCTGGTAACCACCGGAGAGCAAACAGCCAACCTGACCCGGCGCTGGAAGAAGCTGGGCGTACCGTATCGCATTGACAGCAATTACCGGGTTTCGGACGGCACCTTACTTCTCGAACCCGGTGTGCAAGTCGAATTCAGTCGCGATGGCTACCTGGAAATCCAAGACAATGGCGCGCTCGAAGCGGCAGGCACAACGAACAGTCTGGTTACCCTGCGTGGAGTGCGCAATGAAGCTGGATATTGGCGCGGGCTGATGCTGACAAATAGTCCATGGCGCGAGAACAGCCTGCGTTACACCGACATTCTCAACGCCGGGGCCGACGTAAACGGGGTTGCTGCAACGATTCACCTGGACAACGCGGCTATTGCACTAAGAAACAGCGTTATGGCCAATAACAGCGGGGTCGGTATTGCCTGCGATGCTCCGGGCTCCAATGAACCGGCCAGTATTACCAGCATTGACAGCGACAGCTTGATATCGGGTGGAATTGGCGATAACTGTCAGGTGCTCGACTAAAGCCCAGCGCTTGCGAATCCCCTTATCGCGTGCCCTGATTCGAGCGGCGCGCGATTTTTTTGGCCGGGCGCCGGGGGCAACGCCAGGGTTTCCAACCGGGATTGCCGTTCGAGTTTGCCATCCCGATTTACAATCCGTTAACAACAAAAGGTTATGATCGGGGCCTGTCAAAACAGGGGCCGCAAATGACCATACTAATACTTGGACTGATCCTCTTTTTGGGCGTCCACTCAATTCGCGTTTTTGCCGAACCTTTGCGTACCTCGATGCGCGAAAAAATGGGGCCCAATACCTATAAAGGCCTATACACCCTGATCTCGTTTGTTGGCCTGGGTCTGATCATCTGGGGTTATCCGCAGACCCGAATTGATGCTGTTTACCTTTGGCACCCGCCTGCCGCAACGCGACATGTCGCCACTTTACTGACCCTGATCGCATTCATTCTTATTGCTGCATCGTCCGTTCCAGGCAATCGAATCAAAGCCCTTGTTAAGCACCCGATGAGCATCGGGGTAAAACTATGGGCGTTTGCTCATCTGCTCGCCAACGGTCGCCTTGGCGACGTGGTCTTATTTGGAGCGTTCATGGTCTGGGCAATTCTTACCTACCGCGCCGCAAGAGAACGCGACCGCATCAACAATTTGCCAGCACCCGCCATTAAGGGAGTGACAGAGGATGTGATCACTATCGGTGCTGGTATTGGTATGTGGGCTCTGATTACCTTTGCTCTGCATGGCCCGTTGATCGGCGTGCGCCCGTTTGGTTAGCAGGCAGTTGAAAAACCCGAAAGTGCTGAAATTCAATGGGCGCCCTAGAGGTCTCGCAGATAATCACCGGGAATCATGTTAACGCGCGTAAACCAGCGCGGGCAGCCAGGTAATCAATGCCGGCATGGCCAACACCAGCCCTATGACAACCAGTTGTATTACCAGTATCGGTGCGATCCCTCGGTAAATATCGGCTAGGGTGACCCCCGGCGGCGCAGACCCTTTCAGAAAGAACAACGCAAAACCAAACGGCGGGGTCAGAAACGACGTCTGCAATACCAGGGCAACCAGGCCGGCAATCCATAACATCGTTGCTGGCGAGCCGGGCTCCAGGCCGTACAAGGCAAGGCCTTGTAAAACCGGCACAAACAAAGGCAAGGTGATGACGGTAATTTCGATCCAGTCGATAAAAAATCCAAGCACAAATATGATGCTGACAATGAGCAACAACATTGGCCACGGCCCTATGTCAAGCGCCGTCAGCGCGTCTGAAATTGCCGTATCTCCGCCAAAGTAGCGAAACGGATACGAAAAAACAGCCGCTGCCATGATGATAAAAAACACCATCGCAGTCAGGTTGGCGGTGCCGGCAATCATGTCGCGAAATAATGGCCAACTCATGCGACCATTAATAAATACCAGCAGTAAACCACCCGCCGCCCCAATGGCGCCCGACTGCGACGGCGTCACCCAACCAGCGATAATTGAACCAAGCACCAGGCATATCAACGCCAGTGGTGCGACCAGGCCACGCAGGATTAACAACGCCCATGACCAACGGTTACCTGGCAACAGGTTTGCCGCTTCGTTAAGCGGGGCACTGGGCGGACGCAGCCAACTGGTGACAAGGTAATACAGCAAGTACAAGACAATCAGGATGCCGCCCGGCACGATGGTGGCCATAAACATACTGCCCATCGGAACCTGAAACTTGCCTGCCAGAAAAAACAACATCACCGCCGGGGGAAGAATAATACCAACTGTGCCGGCCGCGGCAACCGCGCCTGTTGCCACTTCAGGGCGGTAGCCGTTTTGAAGCATGGCGGGTAGTGCAATAAGGGATAAAGTCACCACCGAAGCGCCAACAATGCCAGCAGCCGGCGCCAGGATAACGCCAATTAGCAGGACCGCAATGGCCATACCACCCGGCATCCACCGCAGCAGCACACGCAGGCAGGACAACATGTCGGCAGCAATGCCACTTTTCTCAAGTGCCACTCCCATGAACAACAACATCGCTACGGCCGGGTAAAAAGGGCCGCTAACTGCATACGCCAGTTTCGGTGGAATGCCGTACATCGCAACCCATGGCATTTCGCCCAGCGCGATCCCTACGATACAAAACCCAACCCCAAGCCCGCACAAAATAATGGCTACCGGTAAACCACTGAACAACAGCAGAGCCAGGGTGCCCAGCATTACAAACGGCAGTGCGTCAATCACGGCTGTAATCAGTCGCTAGAGAGTCCCGGGTAGGCGGTTTTGTCACCTGGGCATTAGGGTCAGGCAAATCACCGGTTAGAAAAAACAAGTGGCGCAGCATTCGGGTAACAACGGCCAGCACAAATAGTTCGATTCCCAGAGGCACGGCGGCGACCAGCATCCAGCGAAGCGGCGCACCCAAAGTGATCGCAGCGCGCTCACCGGCGCGCATCGTCGATACCGCCAGGTCGGTTCCGTACCAGATCACAACGGCACCGAATGGCAGAACAAACAAAAGCCCACCAAGCAGTTCTATCAGCGACCGAGCCTTCGCAGAAAACCGCTCGCGTAAGACGTCGACACGAACATGGGCATTGCTGACGTAGGCACCGCCAATAGTCAGCAGAATCAGTAACAGAAATAGTTCGCGCTCAAGCGCGTTGTAATAAGACCCGGGCTGGTTCAACCAGGCTCGGGTGTATACCTCGACCAGGCGCACGACAATCAGCGCCGGCAATAAGATCATGGCGGATGCCAGGCTGATTCGGCGTATCGCCTGCTCAATCTGAAGCAGAAGACTGTTCATGCGCCACTACTGAAAAATAACGCCCTGGCTACCTTCAGAAATAATCGACTTATACCGGCCTTGTAACTCACCGGCCATGTTGATCAAATAACAATCACTAAAAATACCGGCAGAGTATGTTGTTGTGGCCACCGTACAAGCCCAGGCGGTTTGCGCATCATTGGCCTGCAAGGCCCAGTTGACTGACGCGGATCCAAGACGGGTCGTGTTTTGAGTCACCGGCCCGTCGTAGTAAGACCCGTTCGTGTTCACCAGAACCGGTCCGGGCAAATCGGTATGACTGGTCACGTCTAGAAAAACGTTTGCTGCCGGGGTTGCTACCGAAACTATGCGAATTCGGTCATTGTTGGCAGTATCCTTAACCCAGTGGGTAATCGTTTTGGATTCAGTCACCGCACCACTGGGCGAGGTTGTCTGATTGACTGATTCGGTTGAATTCACCACAGACCCGTCCGTGAGAGTGACTTCCCCTTTTGGCGAAATCGTCAGGCGAACCGTTGTCGTTCCGCTTTGGTCAGTCGCCGTCACCTGGTGACTCGCTGCGGAGCTCAATGCATTACGCAATCCGGCGCTAACATCAAAGGGTTCGGTTGGCGTTGGATCACTTCCTATTTCATTTTGCGCCGCATCCCCACAGCTGCCAAGAAGGGTCGCTACAGAAATACTGGCCGCCAGGACAACCGCTCGACGCACGTTCGGATTGAGTATCAAGTGTTGGGTCGCAGTCATGAAATCTCCCAGAGGGTTTGGATTGTTTGTATTTATAGTCTTCGCTGTCTTGGTTTCTTTGCCGTTTTTCTCGGGGATTACAACTAGCCGACTTTACAGCGTCTGAGCGCCGGCCATGTACGACTGCAGAGCCGCCGGCACTTTCACCGAACCATCCGCTTGCTGATAGTTCTCCAGCACCGCAACCAAGGTACGGCCAACGGCTAGCCCGGACCCGTTTAAGGTGTGTACCAGTTCGGTTTTCTTCTTTTCATTTCGAAACCGGGCCTTCAGCCGGCGCGCCTGAAAATCTTCACAGTTGGAGATCGACGAAATTTCGCGGTAGGTGTTTTGGGCTGGCAACCACACTTCGAGATCATAAGTCATCGCCGCACCAAAACCCATATCGCCGGTACACAGCTTGACAACCCGGTACGGCAACTCCAGCTTGCGCAATATCGCCTCTGCGTGGCCAAGCATTGACTCAAGCGCCTCATACGATTTTTCCGGATGGGTGATTTGTACCATCTCGACTTTGTCGAACTGATGCTGTCGAATCATGCCGCGCGTATCTTTACCGTAACTGCCAGCCTCTGAACGAAAGCAAGGTGTATGGGCCGTAAACTTCAGCGGCAGCTCTTGCGGCGTCAGGATTTGGTCCCTGACAATATTTGTGAGGGTCACTTCCGATGTTGGAATCAGGTACAACGATTCAGCCACATCATCAGGGGCAGCAGCGTCACCATCACGGGCCGACTGACCACCTTTGGTGACCGCAAACAAGTCTTGCTCAAACTTGGGTAACTGCCCGGTACCGCGTAAGGTTTCTGCATTGACAATATACGGCGTATAACACTCGGTATAACCATGCTCCTGCGTTTGGGTATCCAGCATCAATTGCGCCAGCGCCCGATGCAGACGGGCTATCGAACCACGCATCAGCGTAAAGCGTGAGCCAGACAACCGCGAGCCGGTATCGAAGTCCAGACCAAATGCGGCACCCACATCAACATGGTCTTTTGCTTCAAAGCCCAGGGCCAGGTCTTCGCGGCCTGTTGGGGCCCAACGTCGAACCTCAACATTGTCGTTTTCGTCTTTGCCAACAGGTACTGACTCATGAGGCAGATTGGGAATTTCCTGCATCCGGCGAGCCAGTTCTTGCTGAATCTGCTCGTTACGTTCGGCCGCGGTTTTGAGCGCCGCGCTCATTTGGCCTACCTGCGCCATGGGTTCACTGGCATCCTGCCCTTTGCCTTTGAGCTGGCCAATTTCTTTGGACAAGGCATTGCGCCGGGCCTGCATGGCTTCGGTTTCGGACTGGACGGACTTTCGTTCGGTTTCCAGCGCCTCCCAGGCAGCGGTATCAAGGGTATAAGAGCGGGTAGCCAACCGCCGGGCAACAGCGGCTAAGTCTTTACGTAACAGGTTCGGATCGATCATGCCCTATTGTAGCCAGCGGCTTGCCGACTAGCGAGTCAAAGACTGGAATCCGACAAAAACCCGACGATTCGGGTAACCCAACGGCACAGCGACTGCTTGCTTATGCGTGGGCCGGTTTGTCAGTGAATTCGTGGGTCAATTCGTGCGGCTTGTTCGTGGACTTATTTGCCCGCATTGCCCTGTGCTTTGGGAGGTTCTTCTCCGGCCGAACCAGCATCCGCCGACTCGCGGCTGCGTTCGCGCAACTGACGAAGTTTTTCACCAATGGCACTTTCCAGACCACGCTCACTTGGCAGGTAGAACTGAGCATCAAGCCCATCAGGGAAATACTGCTCGCCGGCGGCAAAGGCATCCGATTCGTCATGGGCGTATCGATAGTCTTTGCCATGGCCCAGGTCTTTCATCAGCCGGGTCGGCGCATTGCGCAAGTGCATCGGGACAGGGGCTGAACCTGTTTCGCGAACATACGACATAGCCGCCTTGTAGGCGGTATAGACACGGTTGGACTTGGCGGAACAAGCGAGAAAGACAACCGCCTGGGCCAGGGCCAGCTCACCTTCAGGCGAGCCGAGGCGCTCGTAGGTCTCAGCGGCGTCAAGGGCCATGCGCAGGGCTCTGATGTCGGCCAGACCAATATCTTCACTGGCCATTCGGACAATCCGCCGCGCCAGGTAGCGCGCATCTGCACCGCCGTCGATCATCCGGCAAAACCAGTACAAGGCGGCGTCCGGGTCAGAACCACGAACCGATTTATGTAAGGCACTGATCTGGTCGTAAAAGACGTCACCGCCTTTATCAAATCGACGCAGATCTTCGGCCAGGGCGCTATCGAGCAAGGTCGTATCAATTACGCCCCCCTGCCCCTGGCTAACCGCCGCAAGCGCAATGACCTCAATGGCGTTTAACAAACGCCGGGCATCACCATCGGCATACGCAAGCAGTTTGGCGGCCGCTTGGTCAGCAACCGACACCTCGAGTTCGAGAGCCGCGCGGTCAAGCAATACCCGTAATTCATCAATCGACAGAGGCTGCAAAACGTAAACCCGCGCCCGGGATAACAAGGCATTGTTAACTTCAAATGACGGGTTTTCCGTGGTGGCGCCAATAAAAGTGATTAAGCCGCTTTCAACATGGGGCAAAAAAGCATCCTGCTGAGCCTTGTTGAAGCGGTGCACTTCATCCACAAACAAGATTGTGCCTCGCCCGGCTATCTGCGCCAGTTCAGCCTGGGCAACCGCCTCGCGGATTTCTTTCACCCCACCGAGCACTGCCGATATAGCAATAAAGTGCGCATCGTAATGATTCGCCAGCAATCGGGCCAGGGTCGTCTTACCAACCCCAGGCGGCCCCCATAGCAACATCGAATGTGGCTCACCAGCGTCCAGGGCTACCCGTAATGGTTTACCCACAGCCAACAAATGGGCCTGACCAACGACCTGGTCAACGCTTGTGGGCCGCAGCCGCTCTGCCAGCGGCTGGCTAAGTGGACGAGTTGTGGATTCAGTCGCCGTCGAGTTCTCAGCGGCGTCGGTGCGTCCCCCCGGATTGCCCCCAAACAAGTCCGGTTCGTTCATCCGCCCGTTCCGGCAACTGTTTTCGTTTGGACCGGACGACTCGAGTAGCCTGCAACAAAGGCAAAACCAATCATGACAAATTGCAGACTGGCGATGACCATCCACAAAATGGCGGGATGGCCACTGTCCAGCAACATCCCATATAAAGCCGGGGCGCTTGCCATGCCAACATCCAGGCCGGAATACACCACCCCGTATACCCGCCCGGTCGCTCCGGCCGGTGCCGCTCGACGCACCAGCAAGTCGCGCGACGGGTTCGCAAACCCGGCAGAAAACCCCATCATGCCGAACATCACCGGCACCATCCAGGGCAATACCGGCAAAACGACCATACCCAGGGACACCAATGCCGCGCCACCAAAACCCAGGGCGATCATTTTCTCGACCCGGTCTGAGGCGGCAACGTAACCACCGGGGATGGAGCCGGTCGCGGAACAAACCATGTAAACGGTCAGGCATAAGGCAACTAATTCAGGGTCCAGGCCATGCAGCAGGCCCGCAGCCGCCGGCGCAAAACTCTGCACCCCGCCAAGCGAAAATGCGAACAAGGCAAAGAACAGGAAACTAAGCCAAACCGCCCGAATCCGCAGGAAATCAAACACGCCATCCTGACTCGCCGCACCCGCCTGAGCCGTTTTTGCGCTCAGTTCACTGGCCAGCTGCGGGCCGAGCAGTATCCGGCGCTGAGACAGCGTGAGTAGTAAACCGCCCAGAGCCAGTAAGGCAGCGCCAATCAAGGCACCGCGCCAGCCAAACCAACTGGCCAGGGTCGCCATATATAGCGGTGCAAATGCCCAACCAAGCGTCCCGCTGATACCGTGGACAGCATAAGCGCGGCCCAATATGGCCGGGCGCACCCGCGCATTCATAATGGAAAAATCGATTGGGTGGAACGGCGCGTTTCCGAAACCCGCAATACCCATTCCAACGGCCAACATCCAGTAAGTTGTGCTACTGGCAAGCACCAGCGCGCCCACGGCAAACATTGCCAGCGACACCATGAGCACCGGAATGGCACCAACTTTGTCTACCAGGAAACCCGCCGCGGACTGGCCCAGGCCGGAGATCACAAAAAACGCCGTCATCAACAGACCGAGCTCGGTATAGCTGTACCCAAACTCGGCACGCAGATACGGAAACAACGGCACCAGCAACAGATGAAAAAAATGGGAAATCGAGTGGACTACCCCGATCACCGCAATGACCGTCTTATCGCGGTAATGCGGGCTCAGCCTCGGGTCAGACGGACTGGCGGTATCATCCGCGCTGGCGGCGGCGGTAGTGGAATTCAATGTTTGCGGGTCCGGGCGGGGGTCGGCAATTCAGGCGGGGAAGTCGCTTATATTAATCCCCGATGCCCAGCTGGTCACGGCCTGACGACGTCCGCACCCTCTGGTATCGAAAATTCGAATTCAGATGCCGCCAAAATCGGATTGCGCACCATGTCGGAGAACACAAATCGTGTTGTCCGATTAAAGGCATCAAGCACCTCCATAGCGACCGGGATGTTGTCCTGAAAGCCAATGCGAATCTGCTCAAATCCGGCCTCCCGAACCTTTGGTGTTGCCTGCAACCAGTTGGCTCCGTCCACGAGGCCAAGATCGGTTAACTCGAAACTGTCATCAAGCTCACCCGTACCAAACAAAATTGCTGCCGGGGTTGCGCCCAGCGCGCCGGCCATTGGACGCACGGTAACCTGGTTTAAATCGGGGTCGTGAAAATAGACGTCCTGGCCGTCCGCGACCAGCAGTTGCGGATACGGATCGGTCACCTCCCAGCGAAACCTTCCGGGTCGGGCAAACGCAAAGCGACCCTGGCTGGCATCAGCAGGCTTGCCACCGTCCATTTGCTGTGAGAAACGCCCTGTGGCCGCCTTCGTCACCAGGACAAATTTTCGCAACTGAGAGACCGCGGTCGCCGGCCCTCCAGGCTGTGCTGCCGATTCGGGTTTGGTCGTTGCCGGAGCGGCGCTCTGGGCCTGGGCATCGGCACAAACCGTCGCAATCAGACCTATTGACACAGTCAGTGCCCAAATCATTAAGTAAACAGGATTCATAGCTTCTTTAACGCACAGCCAGACATCTGGCTGACAAATCGGTCAGGGCTAGCCGGCCCGGGCGCTTATTCGTCGCCCGCGCCAGTGCCAACCGGCACCAGTATTTCGCGGTTGCCATTGCCAGACATGGTTGACACCATGCCGGCGTTCTCCATTTGTTCCAGCAGCCGCGCCGCCCGGTTGTACCCAATGCGCAAATGGCGCTGAACAAGTGAGATTGACGCCCGCCGGTTCTTGAGCACAACTGCAACGGCCTGGTCGTACATTGGGTCACCTTCGGCATCAGTTGCCTCGCTCAGACCACCAAAACCAACCGCGCTACCGCCGTCAATGTTCTCCGGCAAACCACCTTCGAGAATCCCTTCAACATAGTCGGGCTCGCCACTGAGCTTCCAGTGTTCTGCCACTTTATGAACTTCTTCGTCAGCAACAAAAGCGCCGTGAACACGGATTGGCACACCGGAGCCGGACAACATGTACAACATGTCACCCATACCAAGCAACGACTCCGCACCGGACTGGTCGAGGATGGTTCTGGAATCGATTTTAGATGACACCTGGAAGGCGACCCGGCTCGGCACGTTTGCTTTTATCAGACCGGTAATCACATCAACTGATGGACGCTGGGTTGCCAGGATCAGGTGAATACCCGCGGCCCGTGCCTTTTGCGCGAGGCGCGCAATCAGCTCCTCGACCTTCTTGCCGACAACCATCATCAGGTCGGCAAGCTCATCAATAACGACGACTATCTGCGGTAATCGACCGAGGTCTTCAGGCTCATCCGGCGTGATGCTGAACGGATTAGAAATAGGTTCACCGTTCTTTTCAGCTTCACTGACTTTGACGTTATAGCCTGACAGATTTCGCACGCCAAGCTTGCTCATCAGGCGGTAACGACGCTCCATTTCAGCGACACACCAGTTAAGTGCATTTCCTGCCTGCTTCATATCAGTAACGACGGGAGCCAACAAGTGCGGAATCCCTTCATAAACGCTCAACTCGAGCATCTTCGGATCGATCAGGATCATGCGGACTTCGGAGGGGTCTGCCTTGTACAAAATCGACAGCAACATCGCGTTGATACCCACCGACTTTCCAGAGCCCGTCGTACCGGCAACCAGTAAATGTGGCATCTTGGCCAGATCAGCAACCACCGGGTTACCTGCGATGTCTTTGCCCATAGCCAGTACCAGCTTGGATGGTGCATCGGCATACACTTTGGATCCGAGAATCTCGGATAAGCGGACCGTCTGGCGCTGCGGGTTGGGCAGTTCAAGACCCATCAGGTTTTTGCCCGGAATCGTTTCAACCACGCGAATTGACACCAGCGACAACGCGCGCGCCAGGTCTTTCGACAAGTTGACAATCTGGCTACCCTTGACGCCCGTAGCGGGCTCAATTTCGTATCGGGTAATGACCGGTCCGGGCAGCGCACCTTCAACCCGGGCAGCGACGTTAAAGTCGGCCAGCTTCTTCTCGATCAACCGCGACGTGTATTGCAAGGTCTCTTCCGAGACCATCGGCCCGGATTCGGTTGGCAAATCCAGCAGTGATACCGCCGGCATATCGGAGTCGGACGGAAGATCCGAAAACAGTATGGTCTGACGCTCAAGCACGGCACGTTCGCTTGGCTCAACCCGGGTCACCGGCGGGGTGATTTTTATTGGCTGGGGCGCTTCATCAAAATATCGACGCAGTTCCTCAACCTGCTCTTCACGCTCAGTGGCAGCGATTTCACCAGCCCGGCGGTCGCGGATAGCTGATACAAAAGCGATCACGCGCGTCACCAACCACTCGACACCAAAACCGATACGCTCGGCAATGTTTAGCCAGGACTGGCCCGACCATAAACTAAACCCGGCGGCCAGGCCGAGAAGAATCAGCAAGGTGCCACCAACGGCACCCAGCGCGCCAATTGATATGCCCGCCAACGAGTTGCCAATCAGCCCGCCCGGTGCGAGCGGCAAACTGGCATCAATCGAATGCAAGCGCGACGCCTCGAGTGCCATCGCGCTTGCGAAGAACACTGCAAAACCAACATAGCGTTCCCATGCGAACCGCCCGGCGTCGTCGTCTTCAGTGACGATCTCAGTAGCCGCAAGTGGCGCCTTGGCTCGAATGCCGCGAACGACGCCGACACCGAGCATCAGGATCAACAAATAACTGGTCAGGCCAAATAAATACAGGAACAAGTCAGAGAACCAGGCACCAACGCGACCACCAAAGTTATGAATGGTCGAGGTCTGAATCACATGGCTCCAGCCTGGGTCCTGGGGATCGTAGGTCGCGAGAATCAGAAAAAGAAAAAACGCCAGAAAGGCCAACGAAATCCAGCGGATTTCCCGGAGCAGGCGCAATACGGATTCGGGCAGGCCAAATGGAGTACTCGCCTCTTCCAATACCGGCTTGCGGACAGACCCCGCAGTAGTGCTTCTTGCCATTGGTTATTTATTCAGTTCAGATAAGCGCTGATTTTCTCACGAAGCACCAGTTTACCCTCTGGCATCGGCACGATGTAGCCGTCAACTTCCAGACCTTTCATAACCCGCGATACCATTTCCCGCGAGGCACCGATCATTTTGGCGATTTCCTGTCGGGGCAATTTACTGCGAATCACCAACTGACCTCCCTGGGTTTCTGAAAAATCGAGCAACACGCGCGCCACCCGGCCATAAACATCAAGCAAGGCAAGGGTTTCGATTTTCTTATCCGCTTCGCGTAGTCGGCGCACCAGACCGCGCATCACCGCCATTGTCATTTCGTTGTTCTGGGCAATCATCGCCTTGAACCCTTCTTTGTTCACCGCCATGAAATCACATGCTTCAATGGTGATAACACTCGCTGAGCGCGGCGCGTCATCAATCAGGCTCATCTCGCCAAAGAACTCGCCAGATCTGAGCACGGCGAGGATCACCTCTTTTCCGTCTGAGTCAGATCGCTGGACTTTCGCGCGCCCGGACAACAGGATATAGAGAGACGACGAGGGCTCCCCTTCGGAGACGATTGTCCGCCCCTTTGGGTAGCTGCGTCGAACCGATCCGGCCGCGAGCATATCAACCTGAGCCTCACTCAGGCTGGCAAAAAGCGGCACCCGCCGCAGGAAAGCTTTGTTTTCGTCATGCGCCATCAGTCATCCAATCGTCAGGGATTTGGAACCCGGTCCGCCCCGCCGACACGGTTGCAACCAGTTTTTTTATGCGGCCCGAGGGACTCCCCGGTAACCGACCGTATAATTAACTGCAAGCCTACGGCAAATCGTGTTCAAACGTGCGCTTTCGGGCGTAAGCCGATATTTTTTTGAGTTTTTTGCAACGAGGCCCCTATGCCCGAAAGCAAGCAATGCCGTGTCCTGATCCTTGGATCAGGCCCCGCTGGCTATACCGCAGCCGTTTACGCGGCCCGCGCCAACCTGAGCCCGGTCCTGGTCACCGGGGTTGAGCAAGGGGGGCAGCTGATGACAACCACGGATGTCGACAACTGGCCGGCAGACGATCAAGGCGTGCAAGGCCCCGAGCTCATGCAACGATTCCTGGCTCACAGCACCCGCTTTGGCACCGAGATCATCAATGACCATATCAACCGGGTTGACCTGACCCCGGGCAGACTGCGCCTGACGGGTGACAACGGTGAATATGCGCCCGACGCGCTGATCGTGGCCACCGGCGCCTCCGCACGTTACCTTGGCCTGCCGTCTGAAGAAGCATTCATGGGAAAAGGCGTGTCAGCCTGCGCAACCTGTGACGGCTTTTTCTATAAAAACAAAGATGTCTGTGTCATTGGTGGCGGCAATACGGCGGTCGAAGAAGCCTTGTACCTGAGCAATATCGCCAGCAAGGTCCACCTGGTCCATCGCCGTGATCAGTTGCGTGCAGAGGCCATCATGATCGACAAGCTCATGGCAAAGGTCGCAGAAGGCAAAATTGAGCCGCACTGGTTTCATGAGCTTGATGAAGTCTTAGGTGACAAAATGGGCGTGACCGGCGTAAGGATTCGGAACAATCAGGCCAACACAACAAAAGAAATGGAACTACACGGCTGCTTTATTGCTATTGGCCACTCACCCAATACCGGCTTATTTGAGGGACAACTTGAAATGGCAGGTGGTTACATCACAACCAAATCCGGTCAGGCCGGTGGCGCTACCAGTACCAGCGTACCGGGGGTTTTCGCCGCCGGCGACGTTCAGGATCACATCTATCGACAGGCCATCACGAGTGCAGCAACAGGTTGCCAGGCAGCACTTGATGCACAAAAATACCTCGAATCCCTGGCGGGATAGTCAGGTAATCCGTTGCATCCATGGGTAAGTCCGCAAAAAACAGGCGCCACAGGCCCGCATCAGGCCAGGTCCTCGGCCAGATTGAGGACTTAAAACAAGTTTTCGCCGAGCAGTTGCACAGGCAACGCGAGCAACAAGAGCGGGTGATGTACGAACAAGCTCTGGCCAATCGCGCGGCCCGTGAACGCGAGCGCGAGGCCAATCTGTTCGCCGCAGAATTCAGCGATATTACGCCCCTGCCCGAGAATAACCGCGTCCTGCGCCAAACACCGCCGGCACCGCCCGTGCCACGCCAGCGTAACCTTGATGAACAAAAAGCACTTGAGTCAACATTGTCTGATGAGATCGACCTGGCCCAATATCTCGAATCTGACGACGCGCTGTCTTATACCGCGCCTGGGGTTGGCCCTGATGTGGCGGGCCGGCTGCGCGGTGGCGCCTGGAGCGTTACAGCTCAGATTGACTTGCACGGTTTGCGCCGCGATGAGGCGCGGGAAGCCCTGGTTCAATTCCTGGACGATTGCCGGGCAACCACGAAGCGCTGCGTGCGCGTCATCCATGGTAAAGGCCTGGGCTCGGTCAACCGTGAGCCGGTACTTAAAGACAAAGTACGCAAATGGCTGGTGCAACGCAAAGACGTCATCGCGTTTTGCCAGACGGCCCCGACTGACGGTGGCAGCGGCGCCCTACTGGTTTTGCTCGCCGGTCGCTGAAGCCGCAGTGAACGAGCTGAGCATGCGCTTAGGGCACGGTATTCAAACGGTGCCACTCCCTGCGCGGAATCAACGTGAGTTTCGCTTCACGCCTGACCTTTCTGTTGGGATGATCTGTTGCCGCATCGTAAATAGCCAGCAGTAACTGTCCGGCAGCGGTCTCACCCCAAAACCATTCAGACATCACAACGCTGCTCGGGTTTGCGCCGGGCCGGGCCACGGCGGCCTCCAGGTACCAGGTTCTCAAGTCCAGCGCGCTGAGGCGAAGCGTCTGACCAGCATCTAGGGCGGGGTTCGGCAACGACGGGTCCTGCCCTTGCAAGACCTGCCCGAGAAAGCCCAATGCATCATCCAGTGATAATCCGCTGCTGCCAACGGTGGTACGGCCCTGTTGCCGCTGCTGGGCCAATACGTGCCACGGTCGGAGTGACCCGACTTCGGCAGTTACTGCTGCCATTAGATCGCCCTCAGCAGCAGCAGCGGGTCTGGCCGCTGGCAGCGGACAGAACATACCGTCCATTTCTTGTGCCGTGGCGCGCGGCGCCTCCTCGGGGAAGTCGTCCAGGATAACCGGTCCATCAGTTCGTTCGAGCAAATTCAGCGCACTGCGCAGGACCCGGGTTTGTTGCGCCTGCTCATGCGGGGCACCAAGCGGTCTGCCCATCTCAAACGTTACCCAAATGGCTCTGGGTGGTCTTATGGTTTCGGTATGCAATCGAATCAGGCTAACCGAAACAGTCGGAATCCCGTGGCTTTCCAAAAAGTGCCCAACCACGCTCACGGCGCGGGTGCAATTGGGTCAAACCGGCAACAGAACAACTGCGTTAACCGCATCAGCATGCAGCATCCCCGCCAGTTCGGCAGCCGTTGGTTCCAGGGCTTGCGGAGTTGCCGTCGCACCCATTAATGAATAGTGAAAATTGGCAACCGAACCGACTTCACCGTTGGCCTGCATTGCACGCAGTCGTTCAATTGGAAACACAACGTTGACATCTTGCTGAAAGCCGGTGCGGTCAAAATTAACTGAGACGTGACCCATCACCAGTTGATTCGCATCAATATCGCCAGGAAATACCCGATAGCCAGCGTCACCCAGCTGCCAGGCAGGTTGATCGCGCAGATGCAGACCGGCCGTGGTAATCAGCGCAACCCGTCGCTCTGTTAGCGGTGGGCCCGAGACAAAAGGGCTTGTAGCAAACGGCTCACATTCTTGCTCGCGCATATGCTGCGCCTCATCGGGTGGCAGATCAGACAGTCGGACCATCGTTTTCTCCATTCATATTTTGGGCAAACATATTTCGGGCATACGATAGCGCAAACCAACGGTGACAATCATGATTGAACAGCAAATTGCTATTCCCACCCGCGAAGGCGATATCCCAACTTTTATCTGCCATCCCGAACGCCACGGCCCCTACCCTGCTATTTTTTTGTTAATGGATGCACCAGGCATCCGCGAGGAACTGCGCGATATGACACGCCGGCTTGCAAGCGCCGGCTATTGCGTGTTGCTGCCCAACTTGTACTACCGGGCCGGAAACAATCCCGTGTTTGATCCGGCAACCGTGTTAACCGCAGGTAGTGACGAGCACAAACGGATGCGCTCGATTCGCACCCGTATGACCATCCCACCCGTGATGCGCGATTTTGCCGAACTGATGCGGTTTGCTGACGGCCTGGATGTGACGGTTGCGGGCGCCCCGGTTGGTACCCACGGCTATTGCATGAGCGGGCCTTATTCACTGGCTGCCGCCGCCGCCTTCCCGGACCGGGTAGCAGCGGCCGCTTCGATTTACGGCACCTGGCTAGTCAGTGACGCAGAACAAAGCCCACACACGACCTTCAAGCAGATACAGGGTGAGGCGTATATCGCGTGCGCCGAACATGACGAGCTGGCCCCACCCGATATGGTTGTGGAGCTCAAACAGTGTTTTGAAGTGGCCGGGTCGCCCGGCGAAATCGAAGACTATCCAACTGTTCACCATGGCTTTGCCTTTCCGGATCGCTGGTGTTATGACCAGCCAGCCGCCGAACGGCATTGGGAACGTCTGCATTCACTGTACACCCGGCGATTAAAGTAGGTGTTTCGTCAGTGCGCATAGCGACGCAAGACAGTTCTACTCAGCACGGTTAGCGACTTGTACTGAATCACGGGCTCAGTCATTGAGCGCAACGATGCAACCAGTTGTTCCGCCCGTCCAGCTTGAACCGCCAGTACGTCCTCAAGCGGCGCTTGAAATACGCGAATCAGGAACAGGCAAAAACCGCTCGCGGGTAACGCGACCGTGGTCTGCTGTTCAACACGAAACCAAACGGGACCATCCGCAATGGCCGCCGAGCGCCGCTGCGGATGCTGCGAGAAACTGTCATCAGCAGCCAGTGTCCATACGTGGCGACGATAGGGCCCACCGGTTGTCATCATCTGGATCAGCGGCACGGCCGAAGCAAGTATGTTGTCGGCCTGCGGGATGACCGAGTGAATCTGCCGGAAGTCCAGACCCAGTTTTTCAGCCGGATCCCATCCCGAAGGCATGGCAACAGCCAGGGCAACTACGCGGCCAACTTCACCGGGTGCCAACAGAACAATATCTTCCTGTACCTGGCGACGCAGATTCAACAAACTGTCCGCCCCACTATCTGGTGCGTTAACTGGCGGGTTAACTGGCCTGTTAACAGGCCAGGTAACCACGCCTGCCCGCGTACGGTCAATATTGTCCGCAGTGCGCATTGGTGAGGTGCCCAGCACAGCCACCGTTTCGGCCAGGGCCTCGGACAATCCCGGATACCCCCATTCACCCAGTGGCAACCACGCTTCTGTCTGCGCCCGCGTGACGCAATCCTGAACTGCGCTAAATGCCGCATCACGACTGGTGAGCGGGCCATCATATCGCTGCAAACCAGGACGCATGCGAAAATGTCTGTCTACCGGAAACGGAATCAGGCTGGGATCAGTCATTCAGTGGTTGCACTCAACGGGCCCGGTCTGTTGTCATCGAAAAAATTTTACTCGCGTTAGGCATTCATGAATCCAGAAGTACTGAACGAATTATTGCAGAACCATTTGCCGGAACTCGCCGTTGCCGGGGCCCTCGCCTGGGGCGCCGGGTTGCGCCTGTACCTTGTGGTTTTTATGTTCGGGCTGGCCGGCGCCATGGGTTGGTGGGATCTGCCCGGGCACCTGGACATCTTGCAGCACCCACTCGTGATTGGTGCCGCCGGCCTGATGAGTATTGTCGAGTTCTTCGGCGATAAGCTGCCTTTTCTCGACACGGTCTGGGATGCAGCCCACACGGTTATTCGTATCCCGGCGGGGGCAGCCCTGGCGGGCGCGGTCTTTGGCGATTCCGGCGCAGCCATCACACTGGCGGCTGCATTGCTGGGCGGTTCGGTCACCGCCGCAACCCATCTTGGAAAGTCCGGCACTCGCGCCGCAGCCAATACCTCCCCCGAACCACTGTCGAACGCCGTTTTGTCGATCACTGAAGACGTTGCCGTGGTCGGCGGCACTATATTGGCAGTAACCCATCCGGCCGTTTTCCTGGTGCTGTTGCTTGTCTTTCTTATTTGCCTGTTTTTCCTGCTTCGCCTGGTGATCAGGGGCTGGAAACGGTTGCGGGAATCGCGGCGCAATACCGGATTGATGAAACGGGTTCGCGAGCGGTTCGGACTCCTCAGCTAAGCAAAATTTACGTTAGCGTCGACCGGCCGGTCGTGCACCATTGGGAACACCAGTAGCTGGAACGCACAAAATTAAAGAGATAAAAAAATAACATTGCGACACAAGTTGTTGCGCTGTGCTCCAATTACGCGACCGCGCATCCGTCTGTCGGAAAAGCTGCTGATTAGCCACCTACTGCTAGCCCAAGATAACGGCTTCATCAGCTGAAAAGGCAAGCAATGACTACCGCTACCGACACCACAAATGAACAGACTCGAAGCACAACCGATTCACCCATTGATCAGGTTCGAGAAATTTTGTTTGGCCACGCGCAGCGCGAAAACGAGGCCGGCGTAGCCGCTGTACAGCACCAACTCGTCGCGCTCGACAAGAGCCTCAGTGTACAGGTGGCTCAGTTACAAGCTGACCTGAGCCGAATCGAAAAACAACTCGCACAACGCCAGGACGTAACGATTTCATCCATTGGTGCGGCGATCGAGGGCCTTGGTCGGTCAATCAAAGACATGGCCAAAGCCTGAGAATCAACATGAATAGCGATGAAAACGGCTTGCAAGTCCCGGCACACGAATTTCAAAAGTTGCGTCGCTTACTTATCGCCGGCGAAATCGCCGCGCTTGAGCAATTGACCGAGCAAGTCCGGCGCCTGAATCAGCGGGTCGGTGACAATGTCGCCTTCCGTGCATCTGTTGCCCAGGTACTCGCAGACGCACTGGCCGACACGCATCAGCGCGACCCTTCCGTGCTTGGCGCAGTAGTGTCACCCCTGGTTGTCCAGGGCATGAAAGATTCAACCGATGACATCGTTGAAGTGATGTATCCGCTGACCGGAAGAATGGTTGCGTCGTCGGTAAAAAACGCAATCAAAACATTGTCTGACAAAATCAATGCACAGATCGAGTCACGCTTTGCCCCACGCGTTATCTTGTCAGGGCTCCGTGCCCGAATCGCCGGGCAGGCAGTCAGCGACATACTGATCGCCGACAGCAACAAACCGGATGTAGTGCGGGCAATGATTTTCGACAAAGCGTCGGGGGAAATACTGGCTTCCTGGCACTCAGTGCACGAGCAGACGGGGAACTACAACAACCCCGAGCTGGTCAGCGCACTGATGGCCGCATTAAACAATATGGCCGAAGAAACATTTGAATCAAACACCGGTGGCCTGCGCTCTCTGGAATTGGACGGCAAAAACATTGCGATTCGGCGCTCAGGCAAACATATGGTCGTACTGGAAGTGGCCGGTGAACTACACCATCGACAAGAACAACAACTCGATGCCGCTTTTGTCCAAGCCATCGAAACCCTTAACGCCAGAGATAGCAAATGCGGTGATACCCGCTACGCGCGGGCATCCATAGCGTTAGAACAACTGGTCGGTGCGGTATTGGACGGAGTCCGTTCTCAGGCAGGCAAAGCAGTCAAATCAGATACTCAGAAAAGTCGTCGGTTAGCTCGTTCGCACCAGACCAGGCTGATCACTAGCCTGGCTGTCGCACTGTGCTGCGTGCTGGCATGGCCGCTGTGGTCGATGCTACAAGACTATCGACTCGACCGGGATGTCGCCAACGTACAAAGCCTGATCAGGCAGCATCCACAGTTAATGTACTTCCCCGTTTCTGCGGCGCCGAGATACGAGTCTGGCCGCATCGAGATCACTGGACTCATTCCAAATGGCACCGACGTCAGGCAGCTGTATCAAGAGTTGAGCGCGGCAAGCGGTCGTACGCTGAACTTCGGTCTGTATCCGATCGTGATAGCCGGCCAGAAGGCACAATAATGAACAATAACCAAAGCCCCAGGAGTATTCAATGAGCTACAAGGTCATGATGCTGGGCGACTCAGGCGTTGGTAAAACGTCGATATCGCGCCGGCTAAAATTCAATGCCTTCGACACGCAGCACAAATCGACAATTGGGGTCGAACTGTATTCTCTTGATGCAATCAGCAACGACCCGGCGACAAAAATTGTTCTGTGGGATACTGATGGCCGCTTCGGCGACAAGTTATTCGAGCGCGTTTTCCTCAAAGGCGCTGATGCGGCGATTATCGTCGCCGACATCACTAATACCGAAAGCATCGAATCAATGCTCAGACTCGGCAACCAGTTTCAACAGGTATTTGCGCTGGCGCCCGTTCAGTTTGTTCTGAACAAATCTGACCTGACGACGCTCAGCGATGAACGGATGAATGACTTGCGATCACAGTGCGAACACTTGCAAGTATGCAGCGCTCTAACAGGAGACGGGGTAATGCGGGCAATTTCCGAACTAAGCAACTATCTGGTGGGGAACCTGCCAGCGCTTGATTCAGCCGGCTAAGTTCGACGCGGCACCAGTACCAGCACCAGAAATTACGCCTACTCCTTCCCGGCCAGAACAGCGGCCTCACCGCCAGCGGATGCTAGCTCAACCCCGGTCGCAGCACCCGGCAGACTGAAGAAGAATCGGCTGCCCACCCCCAGTTCGGATTCATAGTCGATTGCACCGTGCATCCGTTCCAACAGCCGCTTACAAATACTCAAACCCAGCCCGAAACCGTCCGTGCCATCCGCAGCAACCCCGGGATCGCGCGAGAACTGCCGAAATATCATCGGCCTGAAGTCAGCGGGTATGCCGCGACCGTGGTCAGTCACCGACACAACGACCGACTCCCCTGAAACGATAGCGCTGACTTGCACGCAACTGCCCTCGTCAGAAAATTTCACCGCGTTAGTGAGCAGATTATTCATGACTTGATTCACCCGTAATGGGTCCGCAGTGACTACAGCATCAGCCGGGCAGGACTGAATCTCAACCCGAACACCAAGACGCCGGGACACTTCACCGACATCAGTGATCGATTGCTCGAGTACCTCCGACAAACAAAGTGTCCGCGTGTCCAGGGAAATTGTGTCACCCTCGAGCTGGTTTATATCGAGCAAGTCTTCAATGAGTCGCTGCAGACGCCCGCAGTTGCGATACCCCATCTCGACCATCATATCGATAACCTCCGGTGAGCGTTGCTCCGGATTCATCGCCAATGCCTCAAAGGCCCCCATAATTACCGTCAACGGGCTTCTTAAGTCATGGCTGACCATCGAGATGAAGTCTGCCTGAATTTGTTCAGCGTATTTGCGCTCGGTAATGTCGCGAATTGTCACCACAAACAGTCGGCCACTTACCGTCATAAGTACTCGAACCGACAGCTCAACCGGGACCGGCGTGCCGTCCGCGCGCAAAACCCGGGTTTCAGTGGGGTCCAGATACTGGTCGCGCAGAGTCAGCACATCGCCCAAAATATCAGCAGCAACAAGGCCGGCGACCCCAGCGGTCTTGAGTCCAAAAATGGTAGCCGCTGCGTGGTTCATTGACACCACTTCCTGGGCCTCGTTAAACGTCACTAATCCATCGGACATGGTTTCAAGAACCAGTTGCAACTGATCCCTGGTTTCTTGTAGTTCGATAAGAACCGACTGATCGGGGTTGGGCATGATGTTTGAACGTCCGGACACAAGCGGGTTAGCCATTTAGACAAACCAGTATCGCCGTGACCGGCGCGCTAATCAAGAACAGCACAGCACACGGGTCGGGTGGCCGGATCAACGGAAAGCGCCACCGATCAGAAACGCCGCACGTCCGCTGATATCGTCCGCAAGATCGCGGGCCGATCGAGTCGCAACATCAACCACTTGGCAACAAGACCGGCCAACTGACATCAATATTTACTCAGCCTGGGCTGGCGGTACATACCTGGCCCACCAGGCGTCATCTACCGGTGACGCATCACCGTGTTCATCGGTGATTTCCAGTGACGCCTTCGCCGCCGGCGTGCAGATTCAGTACTGCGCTCATCGCCGTCCGGTGCCGGTTTTGGTTGTCGGTATGCCTAAGACTTCCTGAAATTGAGTTTGACCAGGCTTTGCAGCTCGTCAGAACTGGCAACGACGCAACTAGTTAGCCGCCAGCTCATAAAGCATTGCCGCCAGCTCAAGCGGCTTGGTAACCATCATGTCGTGGCCGGTATCAATTTCCTGGAACGACCAGGACGGGTCTTTAGAGACCCATTGCACCGAGCTCGCCATATTGGAATACGACGGGTTTGCGGCGGCGATATAGCTGCGTTTCAGACCTTCGGTACCGCCATTAACGAGCTGAATCGGCTCGGTATAACACCCGCGCGGCATAGGCGTCAGCCTGGCCTCAAGATCCGCAACCTGCTGCGGATCAGTCACCGCAAATGTCGCCGCCGGGAACGGAAGCAACATCATGCCCTGACCATCACCGTCAATCATCGCCATGCGCGCGCCACGCTGCGACGGGTTGGCGCTTGCCCAGCCCCACGTAGTGGTGCCATCGGGCGGCACCGACGCATCAACATAAATATAGTGACCAACTTTGTCGCGCAACTGGTCACCAACCCCGGTAATCACGTTGCCGGCATAACTGTGGCCCGCCAGAACACAGCCATCGAGGCGTTCGTATTCGATCAGGTTCACAATATCCTGGACGTGTGTCGCTAGGGTGATTGATGGCGAAAACAAGTGTTTGCGATCCCCCATGCCAGTCAGTGACGGGGTGAACACACGTGCGCCGCGCCGGGTCAGTTCGGCAGCAGTTTCGGACCAGCACCAACCCCCGTGGAAAGCACCGTGAACCAGGACAATATTTAGCATGAGGTCAGCTGCGCAATGTTGCCAGGAGGCTATTAAACGGCGGCTTCGCCAGACTCTCCGGTACGGATTCGAATGGTCTGCTCAATTTCTGCAACAAAAATTTTCCCGTCACCAATGCGACCGGTTTTTGCTGCTTTGGAAATTGCCTCGACAGCCTGATCCAGCAGGCTGTCCGCGACCACAATTTCTATTTTTACCTTCGGCAGAAAATCGACAACGTATTCAGCACCCCGATACAACTCGGTATGGCCTTTTTGCCGCCCAAAACCCTTGACCTCGGTGACGGTCAGACCGGCCACCCCAACTTCGGCCAGCGCCTCGCGCACTTCATCGAGTTTAAAAGGCTTAATAATTGCGCTGATCAATTTCATCGGAACTCCGCTTATTTTGAGATAGGTCAGTTGTTTTCACTTCTTTTCAGAATACTTAGATGTTATCGGGTAACGCCAGTCTCTCCCAAACGCTCTTTCCGTAATTCGCACCCCTACCGGGGATTGTCGACGCTTGTATTCGTTTATTCGTATCAGATGCACCACACGGGTTACCGCCTCAGCTGGGTAGCCCGCCTTCAGTATTTCGGGCACCGTGGCGTTTTCTTCCATATACATGTTCATGATGCCGTCCAGAACATCGTACTCTGGCAGCGAGTCCTGGTCCGTCTGGTCATCCTTGAGCTCAGCACTGGGGGGCCGCGTGATGATCCGGTCGGGAATGACTTCCTGCCCCTGGGTATTACGCCACCTGGACAGACGATAGACCAGCGTTTTAGCCACATCTTTAATGACGGCAAAACCCCCGGCCATATCGCCATACAGCGTGCAATAGCCAACCGCCAGCTCACTCTTGTTACCCGTAGTGAGAACAATTGAGCCGTGTTTGTTCGAAATCGACATCAACAAGACGCCGCGAATCCTGGCCTGGATGTTTTCTTCGGTTGAGTCTTCAGGCAACCCTTCAAAGTCTGCTGCCAATGCACCTTTAAATGCCTCAAACATGTCGCGGATAGGAATAATGTCGTAACGCACGCCGAGGCGATCTGCCATGTCTTTGGCATCTTCAAGCGACATATCAGACGTATATCGAGACGGCATCATCACCGCGCGCACATTCTCAGCTCCAATGGCATCAACCGCAACCGCCAGGGTTAAGGCGGAATCGATCCCGCCGGACAAACCCAGGACAGCACCGGGGAAACCTGTTTTGCCAAGGTAGTCGCGCACCCCTAAAACAAGGGCACCGTACACCTGCGCCTCCAGGGGCAGGTTTGCTTCTATCCGGCCGACGTCCAGTGCGGGTTTACCATCAACAACTGACATTTCGACTAACAACAAGTCAGGCTCATAAACCTTGGCCTGGGCAACAATTTTTCCAGAGCCGTCCAGCGCAAAAGACTTGCCGTCGAAAACAAGCTCATCCTGACCACCAACCAGGTTTGCCGTCAGAATTGGCAAACCAAAACAGGAGACGTTTTCACGGGCCACATCCAGACGCAACTGCTGCTTGTCCATGTGGTATGGCGAGGCGTTCAGAGCCAGCAACACTTGCGCACCGGCCCCATGGGCAGCTTCGGGGGCCCGAGAAAACCAGAAATCCTCACAAATGATCACCCCAAACCTCAGGCCATCCACCTCAAACACCAGCGGCTCGGTTCCCGGCTCGAAATATCGTTTTTCATCAAAAACGGCGTAATTGGGCAATTCATGTTTGTAGTACTCGCCGATCAGCTCACCCCGATACAACACCTGGGCAGCGTTATAGCGGTAGCCACCGCGGACAACAGGCAGGCCAACCACGATATAAAGGTCTAATTCCCGGGTGCCGGCGCAGATTGCCTCTAACGCGTCGTCACATCTGACATAAAATCCCGGTCGAAGGAGCAAATCCTCCGGGGGATAACCCGTCACCGACAGCTCCGGGGTCAGTAGTACCCGGGCCCCGTCGGCAACCGCCGCTTGTGCGGCATCAATAATCCGCCCGGCATTTCCATCGAAATCACCGACCGTCTGATTTAACTGAGCAAGAGCAACCCGCATTGACATCCCAAATTGAAGATCCGACGGATTATCGCATGCGGCTGGTGGACAGTCTTAGCCTCGTTCCAGCCGCCGACTGGAACACGCTGGCCGGCGACGGACCCGGTGCCGTTTTTGTACGGCACGAATGGCTCAGCGCCCTCGAAACCTCGGGCTCAGTTGGTGCCGACACCGGCTGGCAACCCCTGCACCTGCTCCTTGAAGACATGGACAAAAACCTCGTCGGTGCCGTCCCCATGTACGCCAAATACCATTCCTATGGTGAATACGTATTCGACTGGGCCTGGGCCGATGCCTACCGCCGCAACGGCCTGGACTATTATCCGAAGCTGTTGTCCGCCGTGCCCTTTACCCCAATAGCCGGTAACCGGTTAATGGCCCGGGATAACACCGCGCGCGCCGCGCTGGCTGAGGGGCTGCGAATTCAGGCCCAACGCGCCAAGGTGTCGTCCCTGCATATTTTGTTTCCCGACGACGATGGGAAAAAAGCACTGAGTGATGCCGGCTACATGATCCGGACCGGGGTGCAGTTTCACTGGCGCAACCAGGGCTTCAAAGACTTCGACGAATTCCTGGCCGCGCTGTCGCAGAAAAAGCGCAAGAAGATTCGCGCCGAGCGACGCAAGGTAGCCGAAGCCGGCGTCACCTGCACCCGCCTCGTTGCTGACGAAATCACTGAGGCGGACTGGCAATTTTTTATCCGCTGCTACAACCAGACTTACCGCGAACACCATTCCACGCCTTACCTGAACCTGAAGTTTTTTCAGACCGTTGCCAAACTAAAACCCGAGGCCTTCATCATGATCCGGGCCGAACAAGACGGTAAGCCAATCGGTGCCAGCCTGTTAGTGCGCGACGGCGACCGGATATTCGGGCGCTACTGGGGGGCACTCGAGTGGGTTAGTCATATGCATTTTGAAGTCGCGTACTACCAAACCATCGAAGCAGCGATCGCTTTGGGAATTCAGGTGATTGAAGGCGGTGCCCAGGGCGAACACAAAATGGCGCGTGGCTTTTTGCCGGTAGCGACGTGCTCTGCGCACTGGCTGGCCGAACCCGCTTTTGCGGATGCGGTTCAGGACTTTCTCGAACGCGAGACGACGATGATGGACGGGTATATCGGGGAGCTGGAGGAGCGGTCGGTTTTTGCGGGGGCGAAGCCAATCGACTAGAGGCCGCCGGACAAGAGTCGAATTAAGTACCCGTAAAAGCCACCGCCATCTCAGCGCACAACCGGTCTTTACTAACGGGTTTTACTAAAAACGTCAGCCCTAATTCGTCAGCGGCTTTCAATGCGGCTGGAGTCGTTTCGCCACAAAACAGTAATACCGGCAGACTAGGATAAAGGTCACGAAGACTCATTATCACAT
>JBAUID010000026.1:0-21459 GCA_049680625.1 Burkholderiaceae bacterium
CCTTATACGGCCACCAAACACGGGGTGCTGGGCCTGACGAAAACGGCTTCTCTTGATGGTCGCAAATACAATATTGCCGTTGGCCAGATTGACATTGGCAATGCCGCGACAGAAATGGCCGAGCGCATGGCGCAGGGTGTTCCGCAAGCCAACGGCGAAATCGCGGTTGAGCCGCTGATGGATGTGAATCATGTCGGACAAGCGGTTCGCGACATGGCGAATCTGCCGTTGGAATCCAATATTCAGTTCATGACGATCATGGCAACAAAAATGCCGTTTGTTGGGCGCGGCTAATTCAACTGCTGCAAATTCAGCTGGTTAAAGCGCCAGATTGTTTTCTGGCCAGTTCCTGCTGCAAGGCCTGGTGCAAGTCATCCGCTGCAATCGGGCCGATCCAGCGGGCGACAATTTTCCCCGACCGCGATACGAGTACGCGGGTTGGCGTGCCGGGAACTGGCCCAAGAGCGTTGAGCAGTGTGCCGTCGATATCCAGTGCAACGGGTAGTTCAATTTGCCGCGTTTCAACAAAATTCAGAACGTGGTCGGGTCGGTCATACGGCATGGCTACCGCAATTACCGCGAGGCCTTCGTCTTTAAGCACCTGGTATGTGCGCTGCAAATCCGGCATTTCGGCAATGCAAATGGCACAACTCGTTGCCCAGAAATCAACCAGGACCACCTGGCCTTTCAATTGCGCCGAGTGAATTCGACGACCATCAATCAGTTTGAACTCGACCGCTGGCATCACCGTCTGCTCGCTCGCACCATCCAGCGCTGAAGCATCTGATGCCCGGCCAAACCAGGCCGGGTTGCTACCGTCGGTGGCAACCGCAGTGGCAACCGCAGTGGCAACAATTGCGACGACCAGAACGGTCAATGCAACGAATCGGGGGGTCGTCATACAGCTCTACCGCTGAATCCTGCTAAGCTCATGAATTGAAAGGAAACTATCGCGCCAACGACTCACTGACCGACAACGTGGGCACTATTCACATACTATCCCCAAACCTTTAAGCTGGCCCGACTAAATACAATCAAATACATGACATCGCAGCCAGTTCAAACCGCATCCGCTTCAAATCTTGAAATCGCCCGCCAGTCGCGGTCAGAAGAGACGGCTATGTTGCCACGGTTGCCGCGTTCGGCTGCCGTCAATGCCGCTGCGACGCCAAAATCAAGTCACGAGCGGTCCGAGGTGTTGTGGCTATTTGGCCAGGATTGGGCGGCCCTGGCAGAGAAGCGATTCGCCAAAACCCACTCGATTCATTCCGCGGGCTTCAACTTGTTCGAATTTCCGAGCAACGCGGCAATCCTGTGGTTCAACATGAACCGCTTCGTCGACAGAATGGCCCGCCGCTATCAGGGCAAGCTGCAGGCGGTAATCTCGCATGAAGAGCAGTTTGGGGCACTGGCTGCGGCGCTGGTGGCAGAACGTCTCGGGCTTCCGGGAACCAATCCAGACGCCATTTTAAAACTTCAGCATAAAGAAATCTGCCGTCAGATCATTGACCGCGTAGCACCCGAAAGCAATACCCGATACGAAGTCATGGATTGCCGGCTTGGCGATATTCCAACCTCAACTACCATTGATTTTCCGGCCTTCATCAAGCCGATTAAAGCCAGCTTTTCGGTCCTCGCTCGTCAGCTCAGTAGTTTTGACGAACTGCGCGAGCACATCAGCTTCGGCCGTTTTGAGCGTCACATCATCGACCGTCTGGTCACACCGTTCGACGAAGTATGCCAGCAGCGACTCGGCCAGGTCACGGATGCGCGCCGGATGCTTATCGAAGAACACGTACAAGCAGACCAGTTCAACCTGGATGGTTACGTGCTGAACGGCACGCCCCACCTGCTTGGAGTTGTCGACGAAATCATGTACCCGGACACCCAGGCCTTCCTGCGCTTTGAGTATCCGTCAAAATTACCAGAATCGATTCAGCAGCGCGCGTTTAGTGTCGCGAGCCGGGTCCTGGCCGAGGCCGGTTTTGATCACGGTTTCTTCAACATGGAGTTTTTCTACGACCCAACTACGGAGAAATTGCAGATTGTCGAATTTAATCCACGCCTCGCGGCCCAGCTAGCCGATTTATACGAACGGGTCGACGGCCTGGATGTACACGCAATGACGGTTGCGCTGGCATTTGGCCAGGACCCGGCAAACGTTCCGCGCAAGTCGCCATTGGGTGGGGTTGCCGCCAGCTGCGCATTACGCACCTTCGATGGCTCAATGCCGAACAAAATCGGCCGTAGAAAACGCCAACAGGTCAAAGCAGATTATCCTGACAGTATCATCGTGTATTTCGACAAATCGGCATCCGGACGACAACGGGAATTCAAATGGTTGAACTCCAACCGCTTTGGCGTCATTAATCTGCACGGGCTCAACTGGGTGGATTGTCAACGCCGCTATCAGGCGATATGCGACTCACTGGGCTGGCCGGCCGCATTCTGATCCGGCGGCGAAAGTCGTAATGGGGGGCAATCGATAGCGGCTGCAACAGCAGCCAGGAAAGCCCGATAAATAGCATCCGGGTTATCGTTTTCCAGGCTTTCAAGCGCTCGTAGCAGGGCTGGCTTTTTTAGCGGAGGCAGACAAGTCAGCACGTCCAGGGCCCTGGACAGCGAACGAAACTGAAGATTTTCCGGTGTTGTTGCTGGCTGAGAGACGCCCATGGTTGTCGCCGTATTCACCAGCACTTCACGGACCTGACGCGCTGAGCTTGACGACAGTGAAGCTGCCATCGAAAAAATATCAGCCAGGGCTTTGCGCTTATCCAGCGCAGTAACCGTACGCGCACGCGTGTTGTGCTCAGGCAATAAACGATGGCGAACCAGGGTGAAATATACCCACTCTGTTTTCTCTACCCGACCATCAGCCAGCACAGCATCGTGACAATAACGGACCAGGGTCTGGCGTGACTCGGTTGGCCAGTCACGCAATTGTGCTGACAGCAACTCGATCAACGGGACACGCAACCACTGCCCTTGCGGCTGTTCCAACCATAAAAGCGCATCATGCAGGCCAGGGTCGGATGCGCCGTCGTCATCAGCCGCGGCCCCCGGTCCGACAACTATCGCGTTCAGAATATGCGCAGCGCGCGATAGGCTTGCGCCTGGATCCCTGGCAATTGCCAGCAGGCGTTGCGCCGGCGTCAGACCGGCAGGCTGACCGGACGTTTTTTCATGCCGGGCACAATTGCGCAACTCACCACTGTTCAGTGACTCACGACCCCGCTCGCTACGGTTGTCGGCTTGCGCGGCGGGTTTACCCTGCCCGCGCCGCGCAGGGAAATTGGTCTTTTCGCCAAACCCTTCATCGGTGCTTTTTGGCCCGCCGTGACCGGCCAGAGCCAAGCCACCGCTTGCAGCAAATTCAAATGGCAGCGGTTCGTAAGCGGGCATGTTGCCCGCATAATGATCTCCGGCAATGTCAATGATATCCGGGCGAACCGGCGGCAGTGGACGGCCAAAAATTCGACGAACCCGGTTGATCAGCGGTGGATGAGTATCGAACCAGCGGGTTTTTTGCGAATCTGCACTTAGCCAGAAATGAGAAACCACCTCCGAATACGCTGAGCCCATCGCACTGGTGCTGTGTTGCCCTGAAATTTTTCGCAGCGCGCCACCAATCCCGTCGCGCGAGCGGGTTAGTTGCACGGCCCGGGCGTCAGCAAGATACTCTCGTTGACGACTGACGCCCGCTTGTACCAAATGACCGCAGAGTTTTCCGAGCCAGCCAACTGCGCACAGCGTTAAGCCCGCAAGAATAAGGAGTGGTACCGGCACAAGTCCGGCAACCCAGGATTGATCACCGGATACAGAACGCCGCGACAATGCCGACGACCTCGAACCCACATGCCAGGCAGCGTCAAGCATGTTACGCCCTAGTATATGCAGCGAATACAAACCGTACAGTGCGCCCGTGAGACGAGTATTCATTGCCGCATCACCATGAATAATGTGCGAAATTTCGTGGGCTACAACACCTTGTAATTCATCACGGGTAAGCTTTTGCAAGGCTCCCTCGGTAACCACAATAGCAGCATGCGCTGCATCGTGACCAGCAGCCAGCGCATTGATTGACTCATGGTCCAGGACAAAAACCTGGGGCACTGGAATGCCGGCCGCAAGCGCCATCTCTTCAGCAATATTTGTCAATCGTTTATGGCGAATATCGTAACGGCTTGGCGTTCTGGCCCTGAGTTGATGTGCTATCGCGGCCCCGCCCTTTTCCAGGTTCGCCCATTCAAGCCAGGAGCCACCGAGAACAAACAACAAGACAATGAAAGTATTCGTCGCCAAAAAGTAGTCTGGCAGCGCAGACGCCGAAGTCAGCGCAAACCAAAGGCCGGCCCCAATGGCATTAACCGCCAGGGCTACCAGTGCGACGGCCAGGCCGAACAAGGCAATCAGTTGGCGCGAGCGGGTCTGGGCCTCAGACTGATGTCTGAAATAGTCCACTGAGTCGAGTTAAGCCGGGGTCTGCAACTTACAGACTGACGGCAACCGGCTCACGCTCGGCTTCGTTTTGGATGGCACGCAGTTGGGTTGCGCGGCCAAACCCGCCCACGGAGGCGATCAGCGATGCCGGGAAGCTCTCGACCTCAGTGTTGTAAACCATTACCTGGTCGTTGAAAGCCTGACGGGCAAAAGTGATGCGATTCTCAGTGGAAGTCAACTCTTCAGTCAGGCGGGCAACCGACTGATCTGCTTTTAATTCCGGATAAGCTTCCGAGACGGCTAACAACTTACCCAGGCTTTTAGTCAGGACTTCTTCAGCCGAATCGAGCAGTGACATCGCCCCGGCATCTGCCGGGTCGTTACTGGCCGTTTTTTCTGCGTCGATTGCCAGGCTGCGCGCGGCAATAACTGCCTCAAGGGTTTCGCGTTCGTGCTTCAGGTATCCCTTGGTCGCGCTCACCAGGTTGGGGATCAGATCGTAACGCCGCTTTAGTTGCACATCGATTTGGGCGAAGGCATTTTGGAACTGGTTGCGTGACGCAATGAACCGGTTGTATGTCACAACGGCCCAGACCAACGCTAGCGCCGAAATACCAATTGCGATGAAAGTACCCATTGATTCGCCTCGAATATTTTTTAACGTCGAGACAATTGTCCGGGGATTCAACCGCGGCGGCTACCAGCGTTGGCACCGCCGGTCAGCACTGGTCAGGCACTGGTCAGACCACACCCTGTGATACTCACAATCCTGCCAGCGGGACTGACCAATAATGCGGTTACTGGCTTTTTGGCGGCGTGACCAGTGGCGGCTGACTCGGCAGTACCGGGGCCGTGGTTCCAGAGGGCGTCACTGCAGGCGCTGTCATTGCCGGCGAAGTGGTTCCGGTGCCAGGGGCCGGGGCAGCCAACCCAGGTTGGGTATGTTGCAGGACACCTTGCTGGGCAGGCTGAACCGAGGGGACCGGCGGCACTGGCATACTGGCTCCAGGCATCGTCGCGCCAGCCGGTGGTGCCATCGGTACGCCCGGTTGCATTGCCGGGGCCGCGGGGGCTGCCGGAGCTGCCGCGGGACCAGTAGCCGGGCGCTTTGAGGTGAGCGAACTGCTCAGGCGCTCGGCTTCTTCAGGTGACAGGATTTCGAACACTGTAATTACCCGATTCACGCCCGACACCTGACTGGCGAGTTCTGCGGCCCGCTGCGCTTCGACGTGAGTCACCAGCCCCATCAGATAAACAACGCCTTGTTCGGTTTTGACCTTTACCGAATTACCGGGCACGTTCCGGTCACGTAGCAACACAGTCTTGACTTTGGTGGTCAGCGCCGTATCGGAAGCATCAGAACCAATCGACGATTTCCCGGCAATCTCCAATTCGTTGTACACACCGCGCACATTGGTCAGACCAGCAACAGCTGCGCCGGCATTTTGTTTGTCGATTCCGGATAAGACCTGCCCGGTTAATAGTACCCGTCGGTTAAAACTGGTCACCGCAATACCGCTGGGGTCGGTAATGATTCGGCGAAGCTCGGCAACTGCTTTTAACTCAATGCCCTGATCTTCGGTTTGCGCACCAATGGTTCTCCGATCGATAACGGCAATCGCACCGAGGGCAATGCCCGTGGCTGCAAGGGGTACGCAAGCGGCAGCCCCAAGGGTGGCCGCAATCATGGCACTGATAGTCAGCAGGCGCCCGGATGTTACCGGCAGCCGCGAAACGCGATTCTTTTGCATCAATCTCTCCTGGCGGGGAGCCTGTTCTTGTTGTGTGCGAATTATACGGATTCTGACCCAAAGCGTTTTTCTGACCCTATGGTCACCCCATAGGCTTTAGAAAGCTGCCTTTATCCAGTTGATCCGGCCGCCCTCAAAAGCGCAGACATCAAACCGGCATGGCGGCCAGGCGCCGTCGCCAAAGCGCGCTTTCAGTACTGCCTGGGACTGCTTTCGAAGTTTGTTCTGTTTGCTTCGGGTAACACTGGCTGCTGCACCGCCGAATTGGTTGCTGGCGCGGCTGCGAACTTCGATAAAGACCCATTCCACCCCGTCACGCATGAGCAGGTCGATTTCGCCAAGCGGGCTGGCAATGTTGCGATCGATCAGAGTCAATCCAGCCGCTCGCAACACGGCCAGCGCCTGGTCTTCAGCGATATCACCAATTGCGCGGGTCGGGCTGACCATTACTGACTCACCATTTCTGACTCATTATCGCGGACCTACCATCTCAGTCTTTCGATCACCCGCCAATGACCTTGGTGTATTCAGCCGCGCGGCTTTTTCTTTCCGTCGTCTACGGGTTCGGGGGGCAGTGCGTAAGCCGTATCAAACGCCGGTATCAGGATACCGTCACGGTATAGCGCCAGTACCGGCTCGCGGACAACCCGCGGATCGACTACGGCATCAAGTACCAGCCGGCCGGTAACGCCGTCGATTTCGAAACGTTCTTCGCGATTCAGCAAAGCCCGTGAGATACGGTACGAATCGATGCCAAATGCGTACAGTCGCTGCATTTCTAAGTGAGGCAGGCGGCGCGACCGCTCGTACGCGGCGACTGCCGGGTGACCTGGCATGACCTGCCACGGCATCTCCACGACCCGCACCCCATCGAGTTCGGGGGTTGCCAGCAAGGCCGAATTTTCCTGGACCAGCAAAGCACCAATATTGAGCTGCGACGTACCGTAGATTGGCAGGCTTGGCGAAAACGCCTGGCGAATCGCCTTAAGCACCGTCGGTTGTAACGCAACAAAAACGACATCAGCACGCACACCGGCCAGCAAACTACCCATTTCAGAAGCCCGGGTTACGTTGCGGAAAATTGGTTGTTCTAACTCACCACCAAAAGTCTGCCAGGCATCCATGAACGCATTAGCGCTGCGCGTGGATAAAGACGCTTTGTCACTGACCACCAAGGCCCGTGGCTGGCGTAAGCCACCGGTATTGTGGCTTGCCTCAGAAAAGGCAAAGCGCGCGGCGCTACGGCCCTCAAATTCGATCGCCATACTAAAAAGGATGCAATTGCCAGGGATTTGCTGATCCTTTCCAGGCAAATTGAGCGCCAGTGTTGGTATTGGCAATTCACCGAGACGACTGAGCGCACCGACGCTGGACCGGGTTAACGGGCCCACGACCATGTTAAAACCCTGGCGTTCTAAACGGCGGTACACTGAGGCCGCATTACGAAAATCGTCTTTTTCAATGCGAACAACGCTGACCGCTATGCCCTCACCATCGAGCTGATGCGCGGCCTGAAAGCCGCGTAGAACCGCGTCAGCGGCGAATCGAAACGGGCCTTCAATGTCGGGCAGTAACAAGGCAATTCGGATGGCCCCACGCCCGAATCGCTCAACATCAGAAACCAATGTTGATTTTTTCTTTTCTTCCTCTTCATCTTCCCCGTCTTTTGGCTTCGGATCAGCAGCCCACAGGCGCGCAGGCAGTATTCCAGCCGCGGAAGCGGTCAGTACCGAAACAGACCGACCAAAAGATTGCAACAGGCTCCGACGACTCATGACCGCATCAACTGAAAAATTCGAGGAATTAGCATTATATGTAGTGGCGACCCCAATCGGTAATCTGCACGACCTAAGCAACAGGGCAGCACAAGTATTGACAATGGTTGACCTGATTGCGGCAGAGGATACCCGTCATACCCGCGTCCTGCTTGCCCATATCGGGGCCCGCGCCCGCCTGATTTCAGCCCATACCCACAATGAACGTGCCAGTGCCGAAACAGTGATTCAAGCGCTTGCCGACGGAAAGTCCTGTGCGCTGGTCAGCGATGCGGGTACACCGGCCATTAGCGATCCCGGTGCGCGGCTGGTATATGCGGTACGACAAGCAGGCTACCGGATCATTCCAGTGCCAGGTGCGAGCGCCGCCATTACGCTACTTTCAGCCGCCGGCATTGACGCCGATCGCTTCGGGCCTGCGGCAGAGCGATTCGTATTCGGCGGATTTTTATCAACCCGCACCCATGCGCGCCTGGACGAACTACGCGACCTGCACAAAATTTCGGCCACGGTCGTGTTGCTTGAATCCCCACGAAGAATAGTGGCTCTGTTGCAGGCAATTGAGCAGATTTTTGGTGAGGAACGCATTGTTGTCCTCGGGCGTGAGCTGAGCAAACGCTTTGAACAGATTGTCAGTCTGCCGGTACAAGACCTGCTGCAATGGACCAGTCAGGACAGCAATCGCCTGCGCGGCGAATTTGTACTGGCCATTGCACCGCCACTGCGATCAAACGAAGTACCGTCTGGTGACGGTGTCGACGCCCGAACCCCGATAACAGTCGATATGAACGCCAGTGAATTGATGTCCATCCTGGGTGACGCACTGGCACCGGCGCGAGCCGCCCGACTGGCCGCGCGCCTCACCGGGTTACCAAAAGACGGGTTTTACACCCTGGCGGTTGCGCATAGCGATCAGGGTAAAAACAATCCGTAAGTTGCCGGACTGACCCGCGGTTACTTACACCGGCACCGAAGCGACGATTCAGACTTTATCGAAACACGTAAAACGGGCTGAACGTTGAGGCAGCGCGGATTCGGCGAGCCGCTTGTTGCGCTTGTTTTGCAGAGGCGAATGGCCCGGCCTGCAGTTTGTGCAGGCCGCGATCTTCGATAATCCCGACGGGTTGGCTCAACCAACGCAGGGTGATACCCGACTCAATCAACGCAACCTTGGCTGATTTTTCGGTGTCATAAGCACCCAGTTGAAGATACACACGGGCTGGCGCTTCGGGCCCTGGTGAGGCATCGGGCAACCGGTCTTTGAATGGCACCACAAAGACGGGTGCGTTCTGTTGCCGCGCCGCCGCAAGTTTAGCTGCGTTGTCAGCCAGCCTGGCACTTGACTCAACTTTTTCAGGCACCGCGCGCCGCAAACCGTTGCCCTCGAGTGACTCAACGACAATTACCGGTGGCGGGCCCGCCGGCCGCGGCGCAGATCGGCGGCTACCGCTATCCGGTGGAATGAAAACATCAGCGACCCGCCGGCTCTGGCGCTGTGACAACGTCAGTGACTGCACAATTTGGGGTTTCGCCTCGGTAATCTCACCGCTGCCACCCCTGGTGCGGCGCTCAGCGGTTAATGCCGGCTCGTCCTGAACCGAACTGCCAGGATTGGGTAACAACACCCGCGGTAATACTGAACCAACGGCTGATCCAGGGGCTGATCCAGCGGCCGAACCGGTAGCTGCGGCAGCCGCTTCAACTGAATTAACCGGGATTGGCACAGCCTGAGTCGACTCGCCTGCGTTGGCTACCGGCGCCGGGCCTGATGCTTCTGTCGCGGCCGCCGGTTCTACCGGCAACCGCGCAGCTGCCGTAAGCGGCAGCGCAACCTCGTCACGACGTGTGGCTGCTTTCAATTGTGCTGGTGAGGCATTCGGGGATAAGCCAATTCGCTTACGCAACCGCTGCAAGGTCACAACAACGGGATCGACAACTTCCATGACGACCGGCGCTGAACCCTGATCGGTAAAGCCAATCTTGGCCGCCGCGGCAAATGACAAATCGATGATCCGATTGTTCAGGAAAGGGCCACGGTCGTTAACCCGAACCACCACACTGCGTTGATTGTTTAGATTCGTTACCCGCACAAAACTGGGCAATGGCAGGGTCGGATGGGCCGCAGTCATTGCGTACATATCGTAGGTTTCGCCGATTGACGTGGGCCGACCGTGAAACTGCTGTCCATACCACGAGGCATCACCGGTTTGCTGCATCGGCTGGCGCTGTTTGAGCGGGAAGTAGCGCTTCCCAAATACCGTATATGGCCGGGTAGATACAGCAACAATGGGCTCATCGCGAGGTGTTGCATCTGGGGCATCAACAAATTCAGAGGCGTCACGCGAGCCCGGCGCGTTGTCAACACCACCGGTACTGGCGCAAGCCGCCATAAGGACAAGCACGCCCAACGCGGCTGTCAATTGTCTGGCTCGACTAAAGAATGTCTGGGTTTCGCTATTCATTGCCTGGTTCCGTAGTGGCAAGTGCGAGCTGGTCGCGAAAGTTGCTAAGGTAGTCCAGTCCTTTGATAGCACGAGGTCCGTACCAGGATGTCATTTCTCCATCGATAAGCCTGCCCGGCGTTGCATTCAAGCCATCAATTGCCTGAATCGGGGCAATGTGACTTTGCCTGAACCGATACGGTTCGGTTGATAGCAGGATCCACTCCGGAGTTAACTTGGCCATTTCGGCCGCCGCCAAAACAGGGTAGCGCTGCGCATCACTCTCCGGCGGCGCGGTACCCCGCGTATCGGGCTGGCTAATCATGCCAGCCTGGGCCAGCATGTGACTGATAAAAGTATCCGATGTCACGGTCATCCAGGGGTCTCGCCAGATCAGGTACAAGACTCGCAGTGCAGAGAATTGCCGTGCCAGGAGTCGCTCGTGGGCGACATCGAAGGCATCAAGCATCCTGGTGGCTGCCGTCTGCGTGCCAAATTCGTCACCAAATTGCCGATAAAGCTGACGATTGTCCTCAATGGTCACAACATGGGTTTTAACCACGTTTGGCACCCGCTCACTCAATTCAATAACCGGCGCGAGCGGGTTTTCTTCGCGATTGACAACCAAATGAGTAGGCTTGAGAGACAGGATTTTTTCAATGTCAATTGTTTTTGTACCGCCCACTTTGGGAATCGCCTGAACCGCCTGCCGGGGATGAATACAAAACCCGGTGCGCCCGACGATTTGCTCACCCAGACCCAGCTCTATCAGCAACTCGGTCAGACTCGGAACCAGGCTGACGATACGCGCCGTCATGGCGCAGGCGGCTGGCCAGGCCCGCTATCCGGTGACCCTGAACCCGGAGATTGCTGTTCAGCAAGCCGCGATTTTCGCGGCGCATTCGCAAACAAGCGGTCGTAAACGAAGCGTGGCAGGCAGCCAAGAGCCCGCGCAACCCATCCCATTTGCCATGGAATAACAACGTAGCGTCGCCCACTGCTGATTGCATCAACAGCCTGAGTGGCGAAGCGATTCGCATCCATCAGAAAAGGCATTGTGTAATTGTTGGCCTGTGTCATGGGCGTGCGTATGAAACCGGGGGCAATTGTCACCACGTTAAGCGGGGTATCGTGCAGTTCAACCCGCAGGCTTTCGAGGTAAGTGCGCACGGCCGCTTTGGACGCACTGTAGGCACTACTTCCCGGCAGGCCACGAACACCGGCAACACTGCCAATGCCTACCAGAGTCCCTTTACCCGCAGCCAACATGCGCGGAACAAAGGCGTCCAGCGTGGCCTGCAGGCCCGCCACATTCACCTGCAAAATATGACGAAACACCTGGCCGTCACCAGCGCGGGTGCCGGCACTCACGCCCGCATTGGCAATAACAACGTCTGGCGGACCGACCCGGGCGAGAAAATCGTCAGCCGCCGTGGCCAGCCCGTCAAAATCGGTAATGTCGAGCGGATAAATATGACAGGTTGCAATCGTGCCGGTTTCACGACCAGTGGTTGCACGGCCGGCCGCAGGCTGACAAAGTGAGTTGGCCAGTAAACGCAACTGCTCCTCGCGACGGGCCGTCAGACCGAGGGTGCAACCCGGATAGCGTCTGACATATTCGCGGGCCAGGGCCACGCCCAGGCCACTGGAGGCGCCGGTAATAAAAACGATCAACTGAAGGCCCTGTTAGAGCATATAGACCGGCTATCCCCCTTTGCGTTCCCGCTCAATCAGGGCATCCACTGCCTGCATTACCGACCCGTTTGATCCGGTCATGGATGGTGCGGTGTAGTACTTTCCGTTAATTGCCAGAGCGGGCACGCCATCTACACCGTAAGCCTTGACTTCCTGTGATGCCCGTCTCATGGCGGTACGAACACCGAATGATCCGTAGGTTTGCTCAAACTGTTTAGCATCCAGGCCTTGCTCGGCAGCCCAGGCAAAAATCTCATCGGGCTTGTTCATCCGGCTCTTTTTGTCGTGAATTTCTTCGAAGACTTTGTGAATCAGTTTTTCGTCTTGCTTCAGCGCAACCAGGGTGTAGTACAGCTGCTGATGTGCGGGTACCCGGAAATTCACGTGGACTTTGCGGAAATAAACGTCGGCGGGTAACTTTTTCTGCCAGTCGAGAATCACCGGTTCAAGTGAGCGGCAGTGCGGACAAGCGATCCAGAAAAATTCGATGACTTCAATCTTGCCGTCCGGTGCACTGGTGCGTTGCCTCGGGGTAACCATGCGGTAGTCTTTACCTTCGGTTAGCTTGGTCTGCGCCAGCGATAGCGCAGGCGTAGCGGCAGCAGCAGCTGCCAGTGCGATCGTCGTCGCCAGAAAATCTCGTTTGCTCATTCTTTCACTCGGTGAAATATCGGGTTTTATCTTAATGATTAATGCGCGACCCGCGGGATTGGTTGACCCACGGATTCGGGTCAAAACTGCCCCGGAAGATAACGCCGGGGCCCGCTGGAACCACTCAGGCAGGCAAAATAGCCGCTCGAAACGACAGTCTAGTAGCCCAATCGCGTAATTTGTCGACTTATTGGCGCACAACTGACGCTTCAATACCGTTATTCGCCAGTTCAGCACGCGCAGTATTGATTTGGTCCAGAGCTGCAAACGGGCCCAGACGCACCCGGTACAAGGTTTCATTGTTCACTTGTGCAGCGCGGATTTCTGCCTCGTAACCAATCAGGGCCAGGCGAGCACGCATCGATTGGGCATCGACTTCACTGCGGTAAGCTCCGGCTTGCAAGAGGTAACGTTTGCCTACAGCCGGAGCACTGGCTTGCTCCGCCGGATCAGCGGCAGCACCCACCGACTCAGCCGACTCAGCAGGTTGCTGGCGCAGCCCGATATTTGGATCAGGCAGACGACCGTTTTCGGGCGCGATTACCTTGGCATTCACGGTATCTGTTTTGTTCACAAACGGCATTGGTGCCCGGGTGACAACTATTGCAGCCCCGGTTGCAATTGCCAGACCAACAATGGTGCCCACAAGAAAGCCGACCGCCGTACCGCCGGTTTGGGTTCTCGGCAATGGTAAGCCTGCTCGAAAGCACCGCAATCGTGGTCCGGCGCCTTGCTTAAAAATTCGTTGCATTGTTTACATTCGTGGAGGCGCCGAAACACCGATTAACTCCAGGCCATTACGCAATACCTGCCGAGCCGCCAGCAACAGGGCCAGCCGCGCCCCCCTCAGATTGATATCATCAACCAGGAAACGCTCTGCATTATAGTAACTATGTACCTCGGCCGCTAAGTCCTTGAGATAAAACGCCACACTATGTGGTGCCAGCTCTTGAGCCGCGGTGCGAACCAATTCGGGCCACTCGGCCAGACGTGCCATCAATGCGTACTCTCGATCACTGGTGAGCCGGCCATAGTCGACACCGGCAACATTGTTCATCGTCGCTTGTTCAAACCCTGGGTTTTGCGCTTCATTGGCGGCCACCACCGAGCAAATGCGCGCGTGAGCGTATTGCACGTAATACACCGGATTCTCATCACTTTGTGAGACCGCCAGATCAACATCAAATACAAATTCGGTATCGGCTTTGCGCGAGATCAGGAAAAAGCGAACGGCATCGCGCCCCCGCGAACCGGTTTCTCCGCCGCACCAATCGATAAGGTCGCGCAGCGTGACATAGGCACCCGCCCGCTTGGAGATTTTCACCTCCTGACCGCCGCGCATGACGGTGACCATCTTGTGCAACACATAATCGGGATAGCCGGGCTCAATGCCAGATTCCAACGCCTGCAAGCCGGCGCGAACGCGGGCAATAGTGCCGTGATGATCCGAGCCCTGAATGTTGATTACCCGCGAGAATCCCCGCTCCCATTTGGTGACGTGATAAGCCACATCCGGCACAAAGTAGGTGAACTGACCGTCTGACTTTCGCATTACCCGGTCTTTGTCGTCACCGTAATCGGTGGTTTTTAACCACAATGCGCCATCTGCCTCGTAGGTGTGATTTTTGTCGGTCAGCCCCTGAACAGTGGCCTGCACCCGCCCCTCATCGTAAAGAGACGATTCAAGATAGTAGTGATCGAAGGCAACACCAAAACTACGCAGATCCAGATCTTGCTCGCGGCGCAAATAGGCAACCGCAAATTCTCGGATGGCGGATAGATCGCCGGCATCACCGCTGCCGACTATTGGCTCACGGTCAGCTGCCGACACTGACTTTTTTTGCATGAAGTCAGTGGCAATATCCGCAATGTAGTCACCCCGATAGCCATCTGCCGGAAAATCAGCGGCGTCTGGGGTCAAGCCCCTGGCACGGGCCTGCACCGATAAGGCCAGATTATTGATTTGCGCCCCGCTGTCGTTGTAATAAAACTCGCGGTGCACCTGCCAGCCGTTGGCTGATAACAACGTTGACAAACAATCACCGAGCGCCGCCTGCCGGCCGTGGCCAACATGAAGCGGCCCGGTTGGATTGGCTGATACAAATTCAACAAGAACCCGCCGACCGTCACCACTGTTGTTGGTGCCGTAAGCCTGGCCCGCTTGCAATACAACGGGAATGACACGTTGTTTCGCGCTGGCGTACAGGCGAATATTGATGAAGCCGGGGCCTGCAATTTCAAGGCTTTCGATCAGTGCGTTGCCCTGATCAGCGGAAAGTAACTCGACAAGTCGCTCGGCAATTTGTCGCGGCTTTGAACGCAGGGGTTTTGCTAACTGCATCGCAATGTTGCATGCGAGATCACCGTGCTCAGGCTGACGCGGACGCTCAAGAGTAATTTCCGGCGCAACAAATGTCGGGTCTGCGCTCATGGATTGAACAGCCCGAAGGATTTGTTGCGCGATGTTTTGCTGGTCTTCTAGTAACATGCAATCATTGTACTTGGCAGCACGGCCCCTGTACCTCAACGAAAAAAATCAACAAAAAACAAACGACTCCAAAATGCCGCAACCGATGCCTGCAGAAAGCTTTGCCCTAGATCACATTGTCCTTGCCGCTCAATCGCTGGAAGCCGGTGCCCGTTACATCGAGCACAAACTCGGCGTTATTCCGCAGTCGGGTGGACAACACCCGGGGTTTGGCACACATAACTTGTTGCTCGCCATTGGCGGGACAGCGTATCTCGAAATCATTGCCCCAGACCCAAACCAACCGGCGCCCCGGCAACCCAGAGCGTTTGGTATCGATGCTGACGGCCAACGCGAACGTATCGCCGTTCGCCCACGCCTGGTTCACTACGTCATGCGTTGTTCGTCCATTACGCAAAGCATCAAGGCGCTGGACTATCCGTTAAACACACCAATCCCGATGACCAGGGGAAAGCTCGCCTGGGAGCTGGCGCTGAGCGATTTTGTTGGTCTTACCGGCGGGGTACAGCCCTTGCCCTCTCTGATCGACTGGGGTAAACACGAGTCACCCGGAATGAGTCTTCCCGCCAGTGGCGCTGTGCTGCAAACCCTGCATGTCAGCGCGCAACCGGGTGACGCCAAAAGCCTTGGCAAACTCACCAACGACGGCCGCTCTGCCGACAACCAAACAGGCGACAGTCGATTAAAACTGTCCGCCCATCGCAGCCCGATGCTGGTGGCGGAATTTCAGTCACCAAACGGTTGGGCGCTTCTCGACTAACAGCCGCCCGCCCGAATCGTAAAAACCTCGTTCAGATTGCCTGCGCAGAACCAATCTGGGCACGCAGCAAGTGTTTCTGAATTTTTCCGGTCGACGTCTTAGGTAACTGACTGAAACGTACCGCCCGTGGACACTTAAACCGGGCGAGATGTTCGCGACAATGCGCAATCAACTCGTCTTCTGAGACCGTCGCCTCAGCATGCAATTCGACAAACGCCAGTGGGGTTTCTCCCCATTTTTTGTCGGGCATCGCCACAACCGCACAGGCACTGACCGCCGGATGTTTATAAAGCGCGTCTTCAATCTCTATTGATGAGATGTTCTCCCCGCCCGAAATAATGATGTCTTTGGCACGATCTTTGAGTTTGACATAACCGTCCGCATAACGGACACCAAGATCACCGGTGTGAAACCAGCCGTCACGAAATACCTCAGCGGTCGCCTGCGGATTCTTCAGATATCCTTTCATCGTGACATTGCCGCGAAAAACAACTTCACCCATGGTTTCGCCGTCAGCCGGCGTCTCGGCCAGAGTATCCGGGTCGATTACAGTAAGTGCCTGTTGAACCTGGTAGCGAGCACCTTGCCGGCTATTGCGCTCCGCGCGCTCAGCCAGGCTCAAACTATCCCAGTCAACATGTTTGGCGCAAGCTGCCGCGGGCCCATAAACCTCGGTTAAGCCGTACACATGGGTGACGTCAAAACCCAGGGTGTCCATTCCCTCGATCATTGACGACGGCGGTGATGCGCCAGCCACCATGGCTTTCACCGACCAGTTGATCCCCTCTCTCAAGGCCGGGGGGGCGTCAATGAGCATCGAATGAACAATGGGCGCACCACAATAATGGGTAACCCGGTGCTCACGGATCAGAGAGAAAATCAGCGCCGCATCTACTTTTCGCAGGCACACGTTGGTGCCGGCAACTGCCGGTACGGTCCAGGGGAAGCACCAGCCGTTGCAATGAAACATGGGCAGGGTCCACAAATACACAGGGTGACGCGGCAGATTCCAGGCGGCGATATTGCCCATGGCATTCAGGTAAGCACCGCGGTGGTGCACGACAACCCCTTTTGGGTTTCCGGTTGTGCCAGAGGTGTAATTCAGCCCGATCGCGTCCCACTCATCGGACGGCGCATTGCCCACCCAGGCCGGATCGCCCTGGCGCAACCAGGTTTCGTATTCGATGTTGCCCAGTCGGTCTGCGTCACCGGTATAAACCGGATCATCGACATCAATGACTTCAGGTGGTGTCTCACCATTGGCCCGCATTATCTCCAGCGCCTCACCAACCGCGGACGAAAACTCAGTATCGGTAATCAGCAGCCGCGACTCGCTGTGCGACAAAATAAATGCGATCGTCGCAGCATCCAGACGGGTGTTTATGGCATTAAGCACCGCACCGGTCATTGGCACCCCGTGATGTGCTTCGATCATCGGCGGCGTATTAGGCAGCACCACGGATACCGAGTCACCCGCCCCGATTCCGCGGACGGCTAACTGGCTGGCCAGTTGTTGTGAGCGATGGCGCACCTGCTGCCAGTTGAGAACAAGATCACCATGAATCACCGCGGGATGATCGGGATAGACGTCTGCTGCCCATTGCAAAAACGCCAGGGGCGTCAGTGCGGCAAAGTTAGCCGCATTAGGTTCCAAACCTTTGTTAAAGCGATTTTCTGCCTGTAGTTTCATGACACCCCCATCTTAGGCGTCTTGTGGGTTCCAAGCGCCAGAGCAACGTTTTTGGTTTCCATGTAGAAATCGAAGCTGTAGTCGCCACCATCGCGGCCAATGCCGCTGGATTTCATTCCGCCAAACGGCGTGGGTAAATGGCGAACGTTTTCTGAGTTCACCCAGATCATGCCGGCATCCAGCGCCAGCGACACCCGATTGGCCCGGCCAAGATCCGACGTCCACAAGTAGCCGGCCAGACCATATCGCACGTTATTGGCCAGGGCTACGGCCTCACTTTCATCATCAAAAGGCAGGACTGTAAGCACCGGCCCAAAAATTTCTTCCTGGGCGATACGCATTGATTCGGTCGCACCGGTATACAAGGTTGGCTGGACGTAATAGCCATTGCCGGCGTTCTTAACGCCGACGACATCCTGGCAGCGCTGCCCCCCAACTGCAACCGTCGCACCGTCTGCAACGGCGACCTGCGCATAACTCAGCACTTTTTCCATATGACGCGGATGAATCAAAGGGCCCACTTCGGTTGACGGGGCCAGCGGATGCCCTACGCACAAGGCCTTGACCCGTTGCGCCAGCCGGTCAACGAACTGGTCATGGATGCCGCGCTGAATAAGCAAACGGCTCGACGAAGTGCAGCGCTCACCGTTCAAGCTGTAAATCATGAAGATAACCGCATCAAGCGCCTGATCCAGGTGAGCATCATCAAAGACGATAACTGGGTTCTTGCCCCCCAATTCGAGGTGCACTCGCTTCAGCGTTGGGGCCCCCTGGCTCATGATCAGACTACCAGTTGCCGACTCCCCAATAAATGCCACCGCTTTAATCGCGGGATGTTCGGTCAGGTCTTTGCCGGTGGTTTCGCCAATACCATTGACCAGGTTGGCTACCCCGGGAGGCAACCCGGCTTCATGCATGATTTCCATTAGGAGGCGGGCCGTCAGCGGGCTCCACTCAGCAGGCTTGTGAACGACGGTGCAACCCGCAGCGAGTGCCGGCGCCATTTTCCAAGTGGACAACATAAATGGCGTGTTCCACGGAGTAATAATCCCAACCGGGCCAATCGGCTGACGCACCGTATAGTTCAGGTGGTCAGCAGTCGGTAATGACAAACCGTTGGCAGCATCGGGAGCCCGGTCCGCAAAAAACCGGTAGTTCTCTGCACCGCGAACGGCTGCCTTGCTCATAAAGCGCCAGGCCTGACCCGTATCCATACACTCGACCATGGCAATTTCATCAGCCCGGGCTTCGATGAGATCAGCAATCTTTATCAGTATCGCGCGGCGCGCTTTGCCGGAAGCACGCTTCCAGTCGGAAAAGGCATCGTCGGCAGCCATGCATGCGGCATTTACTTCAGCCGTGGTTGCCGACCGCACGGTGCCCAGGGCGGATCCGTCTACCGGGGAAACATTGGTGAACATTTCGCCAGCGCCCGCGACCGCGTGCCCGGCAATAAAGTGACCTAGCGGTTCGTTTAAGAACCGTGCGAGGTATCGCCTGGACTGATCGATCCGATCGCTCAGGTCATGTGATTGATTCGACTGCTGATTCATGTTCACCCTGATCTTTTTGACTGACCACGTGACTTCACGTAGTCGTGGACGTTGTTGTGTTTGAAGGTCAGCACTGGATGAATTTCCTGCATTTCCATCGAAATTGCCAGTGGCGACTTGTTAAACAACGGTTGTAAATGCTGGCCGATCGCATCAAATATCGCCTGACCAGCATGTTTCAGGGTTTGTTCGTCGCGCCCGTGCCCAAGACGGATCATCACGTGAACAAATCCGTTATCCGGATGGCCGTCGGCAATTTTGTAATCAGTGCGCTCCTCACCACGGGTACGCGTACCGCCGGCAGGAAAAACACCCGTGTTAATGGCAGTTTGGTGGGCGGTATTGATCAGGCCCGGCAAATCCATTGTCTGACGAATATTGGCGGAATATTCAATAATGATATGCGGCATTCACTGCCTCCTGTGTGTTGATTGATTGCACCTGCTATTCAGGGCCGCGTCGGTTTCTTAACTTCACCCCACATTCCTGACCATACCCATTTCAGATAGGGCAGTATTTGAACATCATCCCGGTTACCAACGGCAGTCGGCTCTAAAGGGGTGATGCCCCCAACTGATTGACGGGCAAACTCAAAGCTGAACACGTAATACGGTTCCTGGCCCATGCGCAGATCGGTAATTCGAATACTGTCTTTTTTGCTGCTCACCCGATAAAAACCGCGCGAGAATTTTCGGATTTCATTGGCCGATTCGAAATCGACCGTAGCGTCATCCAGGGGTTTATCGCGCGCGAATGAGTCAAAATCAATTGTCGATTCAGACTTGAGCCAACGGTTGATGACCGGGAAAAACCCTTCATCAAAATGTTCGTCGTGCATGATGACCACCCGCCACAACAAGGTATTAAACGCGGTTGGCGTTACCAGTATGCGATCGGCCGAAACAGATTGTGCCTGTGGCGATGCCAGCGCAATCTTTTTTACCTCACCCTGGGCAAACCACGACCATGCCAGATAGACACTGGACAACACAATGCCAGCGAGGTTAAAGCCAAGACGATTTGTCACCCAGGCACCGCCCGGTGTACGTCGCCGGGTTGAATAGATGCGATTTCCTCCAGACCCCAGAGTCAGCACAAGGCCAAATAGCAACGGCAGGGTGTATAGCGGATCGATAATAAAAATACTGCCAACACCGAATGGAAAATCAGAATGTGGCAATAACAGCCGGGTGCCGTACACCGTCATCGCATCGAGCCCGGCATGGGTAATCAAAACCAACCAGACCATGAGCAACCATCGTGGCCATTGCGACAGGTTGCGATCCAGCAAAGTAATCCCGGTGGCGACAATTGGCGCAGCCATACTCTGAAATGCCAGCGCGTGGGTTTCAGCCCGATGGCGAACCATGTTCAGAATCGGGTCGCCGTGATCGATGAATGCGTCCAGGTCTGGCAAAGTGCCGCATACCCCGCCCCAAAACGCCGACTTCGCTACCGACTGGCTCCTGCCCATCACTAGCACCCCAACGGCGGAGCCCAGGACAATCTGCGTCAGTGAATCCATGGTTAGCGGATCACCCGGGCACTACCCGGTCAGGCCGTGGGCGCGGGCAAACACCCGGGCCAGCCCAAGCACCGAACCAATATTTGGCGCGGGTATCTCAAGCTGTCTGGCCATGTCGTGCACGACAGTGACCAGCGCATCCAGCTCGAGCGGTTTTCCCGCTTGCGCATCTTGCAGCATTGATGTTTTAAACCCGCCGAGCTTCAGGGTCACCTGATGACGTTGCTCGGGTTGCTCTGATATATCTAGCCCCAGGCGTTGCCCAACCAAATTGGCTTCACGCATGGCCGCGGACAAAAACTCACGCAGCTGCGGATCGTTAAGCACATCGGTGGTCAGGGCCCCGGTGACAGCTGAGATCGGATTCATTGTCATATTCCCCCACAACTTGTACCAGACATCATGATGAATCTGATCGCTTTGCTCAACATCAAATCCCGCCGCACGAAACAAATTGCACAACAGAGTCAATCGCTCGGAAGACCGATGCTTCGGCTCGCCAAATATCAACCGATTGCCCATGTTCAGTTGGATTACCCCGGGCTCGCGTACTGATGCAGCCAGGTGAACAACACATCCGATGACTTGCTCAGCCGGCATGACTGCCGACACCGAACCGGCGGGATCAACCACGTCCAGACTCAGATTAGCCGCAGCCTCCGAGAGCCCGTGAGTAAACCACCATGGCAC